>NZ_JAJFCK010000036.1 GCF_020709055.1 Ruminococcus callidus | reverse complement strand
TCTGCAAAAAAATTTGCTCGAAAATCCGCATATATTTCCTATGAACACAAGCTCTGTGATTATGCGCCAATGCTGTGCATGGTCTGCTGTACCATTTCCAGAACCTCCGGTTCGCTGATGCGCAGCAGCTTGCCGTCCTGCATGGTGGTTTCACCGTTGACCACCACACGTGCAATGGCATCCGGCTGCATGGAGTACACCAGATTCGGTAAAATCTGTTCGCCGGAATCGGAGATGGGCTGCATAGACATGACATCCGTTCGCACGCCCACAAAGTCGGCATAATTCCCCGCCTTGATCTCACCGACGGGCAGTCCCAGCAGCTTTCCGCCGTCCTCCGTTCCCATGCGGAACGCATCCTCATAATTCAGGCACATGGCGTTGAGGGTAGATGCCTTTTGCAGCAGCGCTGCCATGCGCATCTCCTCAAAGACACTGATGCGGTTGTTGGAACAAGCGCCGTCTGTTCCCAGTCCGATGAGCACACCACTCTTCTTCATGTCCACCAGATTGGTAATGCCGTCTGCTAAAAACATGTTGCTGGACGGGCAATATGCCAGCTTTCCGCCCTTTCTGCCCAGCAGCTCGATCTCCGCCTGTTTGAGCCAGACGCCGTGGACGATGACCATGCTGTCATCCACCACGCCGATGTGATCCAGATATTCGATGGGCGTCATACCGTCGTGTTCCCGCATCACCTGTTCCACCTCGAACGGCTCCTCTGCCACGTGGATGTGATAGCAGCAGCCCATCTCCCGTGCCAGCTGATGCCCTGCCAGTACCATCTCTGTAGAAGCTGCATGAAGGCTGTGAGGTGCCGGCAGAACCGTAACCATCTGGTCGCCGGTGCCGTTGTATTTCTTCATCAGCTCCCGTGTGTTCTCCGTTGCCGTGGCAACGTCCTCCACATAGCCAGCCGGTGCGCCGTCCCAGTCGTACATGGTGCGTGCCAGCACCAGACGAATGCCCACATCCTGCGCAGCTTTCACGATCATCTCATCACTTTCTCTGCCGTAAGTGTGCATATAAAAGAAATCGCTCACTGTGGTCACACCGCACTTCATCATCTCGCTGAATGCAAAAACCGCACCACGGTAGATGTCCTCTCTGGTCAGACGGGGCGAGAACCGGTAGAGCGCCTCATCCCGCCACTCCAGAAACGGGCGGTCGCAGGACAGACCACGCAGCAGGCTCTGGAAGCAGTGGTTATGTACATTGACAGTACCGGCAGTCATCACCAGATTGTCCCAAACCTCTCGCTTCGCCTCCGGATATTTTTGCGCCAGCAATTCGAGCGTTCCGGTTTCCTTGATTTTCCCGTCCTCGCAAAGGACACCCATGCCCTTCTGAAATGCATGGTCCAGATATACATATTGAGGTTGATACAGTACCGTCATTTTTCCCGCTTCCTTTCTCAGTCTAGTCCCTCGTCCATTTTCAGCAGCGCCAGCAGCATGGCGTTGCCCGTGCGCCGAATGGACTCCGGTTCGGTGTATTCCTGTGGGCAGTGGCTCTTTCCGCCCACGCTTCGGGTGAAGATCATTCCGCCCTTAGTGACACGCTGCATATTGGCGGCATCGTGTCCCGCCATGCTCACCAGCACCTGATCGCCCTCGCCGGTTTCCAGCATTGCCTCCTGCACAAAATGCTGCACCTGTGTATCCATGGGCATGGGCGGCTGATCCAGATTCAGGCGGCGGCGAATCTCCACGCCACGCTCCCGCTGAATCTTCTCACAGACTGCATCCATTGCCTTAGCGATCTCATGCGTCACGGTTTCCGAACAAGTGCGGATCTCCATGGTCAGCGTTACCGTTCCCGGCACAATGCCCACGGCATTTGGTTCCATGGTGAGGTTGTTCACCGTTCCCACAACATCATCGGATGCACGCTCCCGCAGCAGCTTCTCAAAGGCAAGGGAGAACTCCGCTGCTGCATTGAACGCATCCTTCCGGCGCTTCATCGTAGTTGTGCCGGCGTGGTTTGCCTCACCGGTAAACACAATGTCCTCCCGATAGATACCGGTGATGCAGCTGACCGATGCCGTGTGCAGTCCTTTTTCCTCCAGCCGACAGCCCTGCTCGATGTGGCACTCCAAAAATGCCCGAATCTGCTCCGGCTGAATCCGGATATCGTCCGCCTTAGTGATATCTCCGCCGATCTGCTGCATACAGCTTTGTAAATCCGAGCCGTCGATACGGTTGCGCAGCCGTTCCAGATCCGCCCGTGTCAGCCGGCCGCTGAGCACCTTGCTTCCCAGCGTGGACACCTGAAACGGATTCGGCTCTTCTCCGGTGAAGCTAACCAGCCCGAACGGATGGCGTGTTTTCATACCGTTTTCCTGCAGGGTTTCCAAAATCTCCGTGGCGATCAGCACACCAAGAGCACCGTCAAACATTCCGCCGTCCGGCACAGCATCGTGGTGCGAGCCGAACACAATGGGCGGAAGGGGTTCTGTTCCCGTTGCAAATGCCCACAGATTGGCGATGCCGTCGATCTGGATGTCCACATTCAGGTGATTCTTCCAGTACGACAGAATCCACTGCCGTGCCTCCCGATCCGCCTGCGAGCCAAGAGCACGATCAATTCCGCCACGGGCATTTCTGCCGATCTTCCCCAGCTCCTGCAAATTCTTTTCCAGACGGTCAATGTTGATGTTCATTCTGTTCACCTTCTTAAATGAGCGAGGCATCTGCAATGCCCTCTTCACCATAATACGGATTGTGGGAGGCAACTCTCCACGGATTCTCTGCCAATGTATTCCGCAGCGCCTCACCCATAGCATGAAAAGCCGATTCCCAGCTGTGATGCTGATCATTTCCTTTCAGCAAATCCAAATGGCAGGTCGTCTGATTTTCCAAATCCGGAAGATAATCCAGCGATACCCGAACCGAAACACACAATTCCTTGGTGTTCTTATGCAGTACAATTTGCCTGCCATCATAAGATTCCAATTCGAATAATTTTGCCATGGGGAACACTCCTTTCAAAGACGATCACAGACGCTCCGCAATCCATGCATCCATTTTCTGAAGCCGTTCGGAAAGGCGTGTGTTCTCGCTGTAGTCAATGGGACAGTCGATGATGCACGGCACGTTCTGGGAAAATGCATCTTCCATCACCGGAATAATTTCCTCGGCGCTCTGAATGCGGTAACCCTTTGCGCCCATGCTCTCCGCAAACTTCACGAAATCCGGATTGGTGAAATCCGTAAAGCAGCTGGAACCGAAGTGATCCTCCTGCTTCCAGCGAATCAGCCCATAGCCGCTGTCGTTGAAGATCATCACCACAATGGGCACACCAATGCGCAGTGCGGTTTCCATCTCCTGACAGTTCATCATGAACCCGCCGTCGCCGGACACTGCCAGCACCTTTTTCTCCGGATAGATCAGCTTCGCAGCGATTGCGCCCGGCACGCTGATGCCCATGGAGGCAAAGCCGTTGGAGATGATGCAGGTGTTGGGATGGTAACAGTTGTACTGTCTGCCGATCCACATCTTGTGCGCTCCCACATCAGAGATCAGGATATCCTCCTGTCCCAGTACCTGCCGAATGTCGTGCAGGACACGCTGGGGTTTGATGGGAAATCCGTCATCGGATTCTGCGGCGCTGTAGTCCTCCAGCATCAGTTCTTTCAGCCGGAAAAACAGCTCCGGCTCGTTCTCCCGATGACAGCGGACAGCAATCTTCTCCAGCGAATCGGAGATATCCCCCACTACCTGCACCTGCGGCTGGTACAGGCTGTGGATGTGCGCCGGACGCACGTCCAAATGGATGATCTTGTGGTTCTGAGTGCGGTTCCACTTCGACGGAGAGAACTCCACGATATCGTATCCAACAGCGATGACCAGATCACTGTTATCCAGCATGACGTTCTGGAAATCCCGCTGGGGAATGCCCATAGTTCCCATAGAATACCGGTTGTCCATGGGGATGATGCCCTTTGCCATCATGGTATTGATGACCGGAATTTTCAGCTGCTCCGCAAACTTTGTCAGCGCCTCTGCTGCATGGGCACGAACAGCACTGTGTCCTGCCAGAATCACCGGATGCTCTGCCTGAAAGATCAGACCGGCAGCCTTTTCCACATCTGCCACGCCTGTCAGCTCCTGATGCACTGCGGTGTGGCGCATGGGCATGACGTTGGGATCTTCAGGAACGGGCAGCTTTGCGATGTCATTGGGCAGATCGATGTGCGCTGCACCAGGTTTCTCGCTCTCGGCATACTTGAATGCGATCCGCACGATCTCGTTGATGGAGTCCGGACGGACGATCTGCTTGCTGCGCTTGGTGATGGGCGTAAACATCTGCACCAGATCCAGGAACTGGTGGGAGGTGATGTGCATCCGGTTGGTGTCCACCTGACCGGTGATTGCAACCAGCGGTGCGCCATCGCTGTTGGCATCTGCCACGCCGGTGACCAGATTGGTTGCGCCCGGCCCCAGCGTGGAAAGACAGACACCTGCCTTTCCCGTCAGTCTGCCATAGACATCCGCCATAAATGCTGCGCCCTGTTCGTGCCGTGTGGTGATAAACTGAATGGAGGAATTCCGGAGCGCCTGCATGACGTCCAGATTCTCCTCTCCGGGAATCCCGAAGATATATTTCACGCCTTCATTTTCCAGACACCGCACCAGCAGTTCTGCTGCGGTCATAGTCGGTGAATCCTTCTTCATCATAAACCATCAGTCCTTTTTTTCGCCCGCCTCCGGATTGACCACTGACGCAACCGGCTCTCCCCGCAGGAAAGCAACTGCATTTGCTGCAGCAGTGCGCTGCAATTCGTCCAGAGAGGACTGTGTTAAATAGGAGATATGGGGTGTAACAAAAATCCCGTCTGTATGGAGCATGGGATTGTCCGGCTTCGGCGGTTCTTCACAGAGAACATCCAGACAAGCACCGGCAATCTCCCCGGACTGCACTGCCTCGATCAGCGCAGCCTCATCCACTGTTCCGCCACGGGAGGCGTTGATGAGATAGGCAGTCGGCTTCATCTGCCGGAATGCCTCGGTACTCAGAAAGCCCTTGGTTTCCTCGGTCAGACGCATGTTCAGGCTGACATAATCCGCCTGCGCCAGACCATCCTCCAGCGAAACTGCTTTCACACCCATTGCCTGCGCCTGCTCCGGCGAAACATAGGGGTCGTAGCAGAGCACCTCCATGCGCATTGCCTTTGCCTTAGCGGCAACGGCTCCGCCGATTCTGCCAAGCCCGATGATGAGCAGCTTCGAACCGGCAATGCGGTGAATCAGATGCTTGGCAGCCATTGCGCCCCATGCGCCGCCACGGCAGCTCTTGGCATATGCCAGCAGTGTCTTATTACAGTGATAGATGGCAGCGATCACGTAGTCCGACACATCCTCGGTGCAATAGCCGGGAATGTTGGCAACGGCGATGCCCTTTGCAGTAGCAGCATCCACGTCCACGTTATCGTATCCTACGCCGTACACCGAGATGATCTTGCACTTTTCCAGCTGTGCAATCAACGGCGCATCCAGCTGCATGCTCACCTGTACCAGAATGGCATCAGCGCTTTCCGCATATTTTTCTGCGTCCTCCCGATAGCTGCGGCCGGAAACCACGATCTCCGCATTCGGGAAGGCTTCCTGAATGACCTTGGTTTCAATTGCGTAGCTCTCCCATTCGTCATCAATGATCCAGATCAACGGTTTCATATGTTCTCTCCTCCCTCATTACGGATTGACCCAATCTCTCGGCACGCCGCCCTCCAGTGCGGTAATGGCATTGCCGCAGGCACGGCGCTTCAGTTCCTCGAAGGAATCCACGGAAATGTACGAGATATGCGGTGTGACATAAAGCTCGTCGCAGTCGAAAATCTCCTCCTGATACGTGGGCGGCTCTGCGGAAATGACATCCAGCATCGCTCCTCGGAACAGCCCCTCCCGCTTGGCACGAATGAGGTCATCCTCCACAAAGACTTTGCCGCGTGCGGTATTGACCAGAAATGCTGATGGCTTCAACAGCCGCAGCTGCGCATAGGTGATGAGTCCGGTAGTTTCCGGCGTGAGGATGGCGTTGACGCTGACATAATCTGCACGGGAGAAGCCCTCCTCCAGCGTATCCACCTTTTCCACGCCTTTTTCCGCCAGCGCTTCCCTGCTGACATACGGGTCATAGGCGATCACATGCATCTGATGCACCTGTGCTTTCTTTGCCACAAGGCTGCCGATGGTGCCGCATCCGACAATCAGCAGTGTGGATTCCCGCAGGCGAATGCCCTTGTCCTCCACCGCATTGGCACCCCACTTGCCAGCGGCAAGCGCTTCCTCTGCCACCAGAAAATGTTTGTTTGCCGCAAAAATCGCAGCCATCACATAATCGGAGAGGTCCTCGGCGCAGTAGCCGGACACGTTGGTGACATAGATACCCTTTTCCTTGGCTGCTGCAATATCCACCCGATCATAACCGCCGCCGTACACAGCGATGATCTTGCACTTTTTCAAGCGCTGAATGGTGGCTGCCGGCATGGGAGCATATACCTGACAGATGACGGCATCGGCGTTTTCCCCGAATGCGTCCAGATCTGCGGCATAGTCGTAGGTGGAAAAGCGGATGTCACAGTCCGGATACTGTGTCTTCAGGAGCTGCTTCTCCAGCTCATAATCCGGCCACTCCTCATCAATGATCCAAATCAACGGTTTTTCCATGAGAACACATCTCCTCTCTCATCGCTTTCCCAAAATTCTCGCATCTACGGCACACAGTCCATCCTCATACAGGAAGATGGGGTTCAGGTCGGCTTCTTCCAGATCCGGATACCGGAACGGCAGCTCTGAAAATGCGGCAATTGCCTTTGCCAGCGCATCCAGATCGCAGCCAGACTCGCCACGAACGCCTTTCAGCAGCGGATACATCTTGATCTCGCCAATCATTTCACGGGCAGTTTCCTCGGAAACCGGCGCAACACGGAATGTCACATCCTTGAGCACTTCGGTGTAGATACCGCCCATGCCAAATGCAACCACCGGCCCGAACTGGGAATCTCTGGTCAGCCCCAGAATGACTTCCCTACCGCTCTTGAGCATGGGGCAGAGAATTGCGCCACGGAAATCTTTTCCCTCGCCGATCTTCTCCAAACGGTCAAACGCCTCTCCTGCCTGCTCCGGCGTAGAGATGTGCAGAATGACACCGCCCACATCCGACTTGTGAATGATCTGCGGCGAAACCACTTTCATGACCAGCTCGGTATCCCGTGCCGCAGCAGCTGCCATGGCTTCCTCTCTGGTGCGGACAAATGCATAGTCCGGAACGGGAATGCCATTCTTTTGCAGCAGTGCCATTGCCTCCGGTTCCAGCAAACGATTCGAGGTTTCGAACAGCTTGCCCTCCGGTTCTGCGGCAGCGAAACAGGAGGCATCGCCTGCGCTCTGTTTCCACTCGCTGTAGGCAGCCATCTTTTCCAGCACAAAGGCTGCATCCTCGCCGATCTCATAGCACGGAATGCCGTTTGCCTGCAAATAGGCGATGCTCTCTGTCACATCGGTACCCACCTGCATCACTGCACACACCGGCTTTCCAACGGATTTCGAAGATGCCACGATCTGTTCTGCCACCGGCATGGACTGAAGGTAAGGCGTGCCCACGTAAATCACCACGGAACCGTCCATCTCCTGCAGCATGGTTTGCGCTGCCCTGCCGTACTGTTCGCCGGTTCCCTCCACGGTGATATCCACCGGATTCTTCATGCCGGCATAGGCGGGCAGGAATTCTGCCAGTGCTGTCCGGATCTCCGGCGAGGTCTCCGGCACCTGCATATTCAGCTTATCCGCACGGTCGGTGGTCATGACACCGGGACCGCCGGAGTTGGTGACGATGGCGATTTTCCGTCCCTCCATGGGCGGCATCAGGGAGAAGCCCTTGCAGACCTCAAACAGTTCTTTCAGCGTATCCACACGAATGGCACCGCACTGCTTTAGCGCTGCATCGAACACTGCATCCGAGCCAGCCATAGCGCCGGTGTGGGACATTGCCGCACGCTGTCCCATGCTGGAACGGCCGGACTTGACGACAACCACCGGCTTTACCAGTGCAGCCTGCTTGACCGCCTCCATAAAGGCTCTGCCGTCCTTGACAGATTCCAGATACAGAGCGATGACCTTGGTTTCCGCATCGGTTTTCAGGTATTCCAGCAGGTCAATGACGGTCAGGTCGGCGCCGTTGCCGTAGCTCAGGAACTTGGCAATTCCCACGCCATCGTTGCCGGACAGTGCCATAAATTCACCGCCCACAGCACCGCTCTGGGAGATCATGGAGATGCTTCCCTTGGGCGGCATAGTTTCCAGCGTTGCCACCAGATTGCCGTGGGTGTTGATCAGTCCGGCACAGTTCGGGCCGACACAGCGAATGCCATACTTTCCGGCGATCGCCATGACCTCCTTTTCTCCTGCTGCGTTTCCAGCTTCTGAGAAGCCGGAGCTGATGATAATGGCGGCCTTTACGCCTTTCTGTCCGCACTCCTCCATGATGCCCGCCACCGTCTTGGCAGGTGCTGCAATGACAGCCAGATCAACCGGCCCTTCGATTTCCAGAATCGAGGTATATCCCGGCACGGCTTCCACACCCAAGCCCTTGGGATTGACCGCATAGATCGTCTCCATACCGCCCTCCATCAGGCGATGCACCAGCACGTTTGCCAGCTTTCCGGGGGAAGCGGAACCAAACACCGCCGTGCTCTTCGGGGAAAACATTACATCCAGATTCATTGTCCTCAGCCTGCCTTTCTGATTGTTCTATGAGTTAAGCCTTTTCCGCTGCATATGCCAGTCCGGCACGAAACGTCTTGAGATTGCTCTCCGCCACCTTCGGCCAGCGATTGGCGATGGTTTCTTCAATGTCCGCTACGGAAAACAGATTCCGCAGCGCTGTGTTGGCGAAGATCACGCCGAGCACGAACAGGTTCGGGCGTGCATAAGAAGGAACGTCCTCCGAACGAATGTAGCTGTAGGAACCGCCTGCCTTCTGAATCTCGCTGCACACGGTCTCCTTTTCCGGATATGCGCCGTGTCCCAGCATGACATCCGTGGGCAGCCACTTTTCGCCCAGCACCACATATTCTGCATCGGGCTTGGCGTAACGGATGGCACGGAGGGTTTCGCACAGTTCCATGGAAACCACCAGATCGGCGCTTCTCTGGCTGATGCTGGGGCTAAAGGTATCCGGCGCTCTGCCGATACGCAGCTGCGCTTTGACGAATCCGCCACGCTGTGCCATGCCCTTGGTGGGATAATAGTTGATGTCCACATTCTCCCGTGTGGCAGTGAGTGTGATAATATCTGCAATGGTCAGCACGCCCTGACCGCCGACACCGACGATATAAATATCAAAATAGTTCTTCATTTTCGTACCACACCTTTCTTATTCCGCTTGCTTTTCAATGGCACCGACCGGACAAACCTGTGCGCAAAGTCCGCAGTTGTTGCAGGTGGACGGATCCAGCGCAATGGAATTCTCGCCCAGTGTGATTGCCGGACAGCCGGAAACATGGATGCACTTTCTGCACATGATGCATTTTTCCGGAATGACCTTGACCGGCGAATACTTGACCTTTCTTCTCGCTGCCTGAATTGCACACTCTCTTCTGGAGAGGATGAGCTTGACGCCATCCTTTTCCAGACATTCCTTTACGGCATCTGCCACAGACAGATGATCGTACGGGTCAACCACATAGAGGTTCTCCTCGGAGATGCCCAGACCCTTGACTACCTGAATCAGATCTAGCTGCTGCCACTCGCCCATCTGACAGGACTGAACGGTACCCGGATTGACCTGCATGCCGGTCATTGCAGTCCAGCCGTTGTCCAGAATGACTACTGTCATGTTGATGTGGTGCTGTACGGCGTTGACCAGACCGGTCATACCGGCGTGGAAGAACGTGGAGTCACCAATGGTGGCGATGATCGGGGACGGGATATTGCTGTAGGCAAAGCCCTGTGCCAGCGGAATCGAAGCGCCCATGGCAAGTTCTGTCCACAGGATTTCGAAAGGCGGGCTGATGCCCAGAATGGTACATCCGATGTCGCCGGTGATGAGCACGTCCTTTTTCTTCAGTCCGGCTTTCTTCAGTCCGGCTTCAATGCCCATGTACGTGCCGCGGTGCGGACAGCCTGCGCAGAAGCCGATGGGCCGCTTGGTGCAGTTGTCCTCCGGTGCAGCCTTGAAATCGGCGAAGCATTCCGGCAGCGCAACATCCAGTGCCTTGCAGATACCCTTGCGGAGAATCTGCGCATCGTATTCGCCGATGCGCTCATAGGTGCCGTCCTCCTTACCGAGAATCTTCACCTGCTTGCCCATTTTATACGCCTGCATGTAAACGTACTTCTCAATGTGTCCCTCCAACTCCTCGGCGATCAGCAGGGTGGAGCAGTGGGAGATCATGGTTTCGATCTTCTCCTTGGCAAAGGGAATAGAAGCGATCAGCTCCAGCGAGGAGATCTCAGATACATCCACACCAGCCTCCGACAGACTCTCCAGCGCCTCATTCTGGTAGCCGTTGGTGATGCCCACGGAGATGATGCCGACGCCGTCCTTCTTGCCCAGACGCATGCGGTTCCGATCCTGCTGTGCGATGATCTCCTCCGCCTTTGCCAGACGTGCGATCAGGTCACGGTGCTGCGTCATACAGATGGCAGCGCCGGCCTTGGTGAACTTTGCGGTATCCCGTACCGGCAGCGGCTGGGATTCCGGCGGCAGGATGCGTTCTTCGATCTCGATGCAGGCGTGAGACTGGGAGTTGTTCGTCACCAGCCGCACAAACACCGGCCCGCCGATCTGCTCGGAAAGCTCGAACGCAAACTTGGTCAGCTCGTAGGTCTCTGCCACAGAGCACGGTTCCAGCATGGGCATATCCGACATAAGGGCAAAGCCTCTGGTGTCCTGCTCGCACATACCGGCGGTCACACCCGGATCGTCTGCTACATAGACGACCAGACCGCCCTTACATCCCGAATAAGCGATACCGATCAGAGAGTCATAGCACACGTTCAGACCGGACATCTTCATGGTGCACAGCGCACGGCTTCCCGCCAGTGCAGCACCGGCTGCCACTTCAAACGCTGTCTTTTCGTTGGTACTCCATTCCACGTAGGTTCCCGGCAGATCCATCTTCAACAGACTGGAAATCACTTCTGTGGAGGGGGTGCCCGGATAACCGCTGACCACCTTCACGCCGGCACGCAGAGCGCCATAGGCAATGGCTTCGTTTCCGCTGACTGTCTTTTTCATCTTACGCTTCCTCCTTTACGGTGATCACGCCATTGGTCGCATCCACTGCGACCTTGTCGCCGTCCTTGATATTTGCATAGAACTCCGGATCCACCCGATCCACCAGCGGTTCTTCCATGATGATGGCGCTTGCCACCAGCGTGGTGTCCGGATTCTGAATGATCATTGCCTTGGGTTCCATCCCCGTCATTTTCAGCTGGTACATGCCGTCCGCCTGTACCACAGAGCTGCCCTTGCCGTTGGGGAAAACCAGAATCTTTCCGGCGATGCTCTTGCCGAACAGGCAGTGGTTCTTTTCAATCACAACGCCTGTTTTCGGATCGACCAGATAAAAACAGAAGTCGTCCTTGGAGAGCAGAATCTCGCCCTCTGCACATCCCTCTGAGATTTTATGACACGAATAAGTTTTCATGGTGCTTCGTTCCCCCTTCGCTTACTTTCGGTAACCCTGAATCTCGCCGCGCAGCGCAGCTTCTACTGCCTGCTCCAGCGGGACAACCACAAATTCCATCTGCCGGCGGCGTGTATAATATGCACACTTGGGCGAATCGGTGACGCCCTTCTTGCCGTACAGGAACTTCCAGCATGGCTGATCCATACAGGTATCCGAGAAAATATGACCGCCTGCCTGACGAATCGTCTCTTCGTAGCCCATCTTCTTCGCCAGATCCAGCGACAGTCCGGAGGTCATCACAAACAGCGGCACTGCCAGCTTCTGTCCCCTGACCATCTCAGCAATGACACCGATCTGGTCGATGGTGAGGTGAGGACATCCGAACAGGGCGAAATCGATCTTGCCGTACGGATCGGTCAGCATGGACTGCATGGAGCGCAGATCGTCGTTGGTAATGGTGACCTCCTCCCGCACTTCCTCGCCGTGGAACGCTGCCTCAATGGTGGGTGCCTCCGGTGTGAATCCGACGATGTGATACATTGCCACATTGCCGCCGGTGTTCAGCTGCGCACCCAGATTCATGAGGGATTCCTTGGTGGGATTTTTCAGTCCGGTAAACACCGGCAGCTTGAACCCGATCTTCTGCGGCGCAAAGTAACCCAACAGCTGATAGTCGAAATCGTTCTCCATGTCGGCTTCCACATGAACCAGAATCTCACCCTTGCGGTTCTCGTCCAGCAGGTAGCCGTAATACGGAACTACGCCGGTCACCGCTGCGCAAAGGGCACTCTGTGCTGCCTCACGGTTGGTTCTTGCACCGTATACGGAATTCATAAACGGGGTGCAGCTGGACTCCGAGAAAGAGCAGATCTCGCCGAACCGAGGCACATTCTTCTCCAGATACGGCGTGCAGTCATAAGTCATGATCGCACCCAGCGCATTGTATGCCGCATGGGTTCGCTTGACGATTGCCTCATCCTCCGGCTCCAGTTTGGTGACGCAGCTGAGCTGCTCCCAGTTGAAAGAGGGATTGACGGTGGGGAGAACCCGGCACGTCGCACCGCCAGCCACCAGCTTTTCCGCAAACCAGAGGTCTGCCTCCTGATTGCTCAGCGCCACATGGGTTCTGGATACGGGCACCATATACGGCGCATCGTATGCCTCCCCGATTGCCACCTGTATTTTCATTGCAAGCTGTACACCGGCACCAAATTCGCCGTCCAGCATTGCCTGTTCTTCTTTTGTTAGTTTCATGGTCAACCGCTCCCTTCTTTATTCGGAAATCGCCTTTTCGATCACTGTATCATCAGCACAATACGGAATGGTGATGTGATCTGTGCCCTGATACAGCTTATTATATTCCAGACACGTTGTGATGGAATTTTCGTTGCGTGCCCAGCTTCTTCTGGAAACGCCCACCATGGTATCCCACGGCATCGCCATGGAGAGGATGGTGTCCACACGCTCGCTGCCGTCCAGCACCATGCCAAATCCGCCGTTTACCGACTTGCCGATGCCGACACCGCCGCCGTTGTGCAGGGCAACCAGACTCATGCCACGTGCACAGTTGCCGGCGAAGCACTGCACTGCCATATCTGCCATGATGTTGGAGCCGTCTTTGATGTTGGAGGTCTCACGGAACGGAGAATCCGTTCCGCCAGTGTCGTGGTGATCTCTTCCTAGCATGACCGGCCCGATCTCGCCGTTTCGCACCATCTCGTTGAACTTCAGGGCAATCTTCATTCTGCCCAGCGCATCCTGATACAGGATACGTGCCTGTGTGCCGACCACCAGATGGTTCTTCTCGGCATCCTGCACCCAGACGTAATTATCTCTGTCCTGATACCGGCGGTTAGGGTCGATACATTCCATAGCTGCATGGTCGGTGGCTGCCAGATCTTCCGGCTTCCCGCTGAGGCATACCCAGCGAAACGGACCATATCCATAGTCGAACAGCTGCGGTCCGAGGATGTCCTCCACGTAGGATGGGAAGATAAATCCGTCCTTTTCGTCCACGCCGTTCTTGCAGATGCTCTTCTCTCCAGCATCGTACACTGCTTTCAGGAAGCTGTTGCCATAGTCGAAGAAGTAGGTGCCACGCTTGGAGAGCTGGCAGATCAGTTCGTAGTGGTGGCGGAGGGACTGGTTGACCAGTTCCACAAATGCCTCCGGCTCTTCTGCCAGCATGCGGGTGCGCTCTTCAAACGAGATGCCCTGGGGACAATATCCGCCGTCATACGGAACGTGGCAGGAAGTCTGGTCGGACAGCAGATCAATGTGGATGTTCTTTGCCAGACAATATTCCAACAGGTCGATGACATTGCCGTGGTAGGCAATGGCGTATGCCTCGCCTTTCTCCTGCTTTTCCTGCACCGTGGCTGCGATCTCGTCCAGATTGTCCATGATGCAGCTGACCCAGCCCTGTTCGTATCGGGTCTGGATGCGGGAGATGTCCACCTCTGCGATCACACTAACCGCACCGGCAATCACAGCAGCCTTTCCCTGTGCGCCGCTCATTCCGCCAAGACCGGAGGAGATGAATAGCTTGCCCTTCAGATCTTCATCCTTGGAAATACCAAGCTTCAATCTTCCGGCATTCAGCAGGGTGTTGAATGTGCCGTGGACGATACCCTGCGGCCCGATGTACATCCAGCCGCCAGCGGTCATCTGCCCGTAATTTGCCACGCCAATAGCTGCGGCACGGTTGAAATTCTCCAGATCGTCGAACAAGCCGGTCATCAGACCGTTGGTGATGATGACTCTCGGCGAGGTCTTGGAGGAACGGAACAGTCCCACCGGATGACCGGATTCCAGCACCAGCGTCTGGGTATCGGTGAGTTCCTCCAGATACTTTTTGATCAGCCGGTACTGCATCCAGTTCTGGCACACCTGACCGGTCTCGCCATAGGTGACCAGTTCGTAAGGATACAGGGCAATTTCAAAATCCAGATTGTTGTCAATCATCACCTGAAACGCCTTGCCCTCGATGCATTTTCCCTTGTACTCGGAGATTGGCTTGCCGTAGATTCTGCCGAACGGGCGGAAGCGGTAGCCGTAAATTCTGCCGTGTTCCATCAGCTCATCGTAGAACTCCTTTGCCATCTGCTCGTGATACCGCTCCGGAATGTAGCGAAGCGCATTCTTTACGGCAAGACGGATATCGGATTCGCTCAGCTTGGACTCCCGTTTCGGTGCACGGCGAATGCCCTCCACAAATTCCGGATACTCCGGCAACTCCATATCCAGTCGAATTGTCATTGCCTGTTCTGCTGCCTGATTATAGTTCATTGTGATTCCCTCCTCGGTTTCTGGAAAAGCACTGCGCCCGCTCGTTTCGGTCGGCTGTCCTGCTTTCTGGTTCCCATTATACTCCTCGCCTGTCAAAAGAACGTTGATTCCAAACGGTACCATTCGACGAAAATCGAGTTTGCCGAATCCGGAGCGTTGAATTTTAGACGTTTTCCGAGTCGCTTTTTGCTTTTGCACAAATTCCGCATCCATTTCTAAAAAAAATAAAGTTTTAGTTGCATTCAAAATCGAAATATGTTATAATGGGTGAAACTAAAAAAAGACCAGGTGACAATGATGATTCAGATACAACTGCTTTCATTTCCGAAAATCGAAGAAGACGGCGTGCTGATTCGCTTTCCTTATAAAAAGGCAGAGGCACTCTTTTATTATCTTGCCGTAGAAAAATCCATTTCCCGTGATAAGGCTGCCCTCCTGCTCTGGGAGGACGAGGACGAGCTGACTGCAAAAAAGAACCTGCGCCACGCCATTTATATCATCCGCAAAATGTTTCATGACGAGGTGGTCATCTCGCCGCAGAAGTCCATGCTTCAGCTAAATCCATCGGCAGCGGTATCCACCGATCTCGAAAGCCTGGACGGCAGCGCAGACGGCTCGCTTCCCGCATACGACGAATTTCTCAAGGACTTCTCCGTCAAAAATGCGGAGAACTACACCCAGTGGCTGGAGGAGAAGCGCGCCCTCTACAGCGGGCGCTACCTCAACGCCATTTATCAGCACATGCAGTCCGATGCGCTGGAAACTGAACAGGCGGAGGAACTCTTTGAGCGATACACCGCACTGGACGCTTTCGACGAGCGCATTTACATGGCACTCATGGGCATCTATCAGAAAAAGGAGCTGTTCCACAAGGGCGTACAGCTCTACCAGAAGCTTCAGCAGCTGTTGGAGGAGGAGTTCGGCATTGCGCCCTCCAAAGCAGCCAGCGATCTGTATCACGTTCTGCTGAACCACTGGCTGGATGCCTCGGCAGAACCGGAAACTGTACCGCAGCCGCCCGCAGAGCCAGCTGTACCGAATGCTGCACCGGAAATGCTCCGCAGCGATCTGCTGAACCAACTGCGCACTGCCTATGCTGCTATGCAGAACATTCTCATCACCGGCGAACACGGCGCAGGAAAGAGCTATTTGGTACGGCAATTTTTGACGGAGATCCCACAGGATACTACGCTGGTGCTTGCAGCAACCTGTTTTCTCGCCGAAAAAAATATGCCGCTCCAATCGTGGAACGACATCATCTTTCAAATAGACAGCGCCATTCAGATGCAGCAGATCTCGCTGCAGCAGTCTTTCATCAACAGTGTGGCGCAGTTCTTTCCCACCTTCGGCGGTGTTATGGCGGAGGACATCCCGCTGACAGATGACCTTTCCAAAAGCTTTCGCTATCGCTCCTGCAAGAACAGCATCCTGCGCATCATCACACAGCTGGCAGCCACCAAACGGCTGGTGTTCTATTTCGATAACATCAACGCCATGGATGCCATGGGACAGGAACTGGTATCCAGCATCATCCGCCTGCGGAATCCCAACATCTTTTTTGTCCTCACCAGTCTGCCCACCGCCGACTACGACACCATCACCTTTTTCAGTTCCCTCTCCAAAGAGGGACTGCTGCTGCCGCTTAGCATGGAACGGCTGACGCTGGAGGAGTCCGCACGCTATTTACAGGCGCACGTCCCCCACGCCGATTTTACGCCGGAAATGCTGGAAAAGATCTATGCGGAAACACAGGGCAACTTCTTTTTCCTGTCTGAGATGGTCGCCAATCTGCGGGAACAAAAGAACATCAGTTTTCTATCTCTCTCTGCACGGGGCATTCTGGATGACCGCTTAAATGGACTGTCCCCCTCCGCACGTGCGCTGCTGGACACGATTTCCGTCTTTCACGATTTCGCCACGTTCAATACCCTTACCATGATCCATGAACAGGACTCCGTGGAACTGCTGAGCGATCTGGAAGAGCTGAAGGAACACGCCCTGATTCAGGAGAAGAGCGAGAAAGGAAAACCGCACATCACCTTTGTGCACAGCAAGATGCGGCTCTACATCTATGAGAAACTCTCCCCCTCCCGCCGGCGCATTCTCCACAACAAAGTCGCCGAAGCGCTGGAACTGCGCCTGAAAACAGACATGGATATGCCCTCTCTCAAGGCGATTCTCTTCCACTACCAGCACGCCAGAAATCGGGAGAAATGCCTGTGTTACGAGATCTGGAACATCGAGGCATACTCCGGTCTGAACTATGAACTGTATCCGGTGCTGGACGCCACCGGCGGAGAAACTGCCACACCGTCCAGCAATGTGCTGCACTACTTTGAGCACATCGAAAACGACCTGCTGGAATACCACCGACTGAATCCGGATTTTGCGCAGTTTCACGAGTTCTTTGCCCGTCTGATGCACGCCAAGAGCCGCTATTGCATTCTGACCGGAAATTACACTGAGGGAAAAAAGTGTCTGGACTCCGGACTGTCTGATCCGTACACCAAGCAGAACGCTGCATTCCTGCTGCGCTTTATGCGGCAGTCCGCCTACTATGCCCTCCAGCTCCACGACACCGAGCTGCTGGATCGCTGCACCAAAGACGGTCTGATGATCTCCCAGCGCACCCAGAACCGGCTGGAACATGCGTTCTATCACCGGCTGCGCGGAGCATACTACATCTACACCGGTGATTGGGAACACGCCTTTACCTCTCTGATGCAGTCCGTGGACTATTTTTCCAAGACGGAGATGCGCACTAAGCCGTACACTCTGAACATCGCCGCCGTCTACAACTATCTGGGGGAAATCAAACGGCGCACCGGCGCACTCACTGAGGCGGTGCTCTACTATAACAAGGCGATTGCGCTCTGTCGGGAACAGGGATGCAGCATTGCGCCCACGTTTTACACCGATCTGGCGCTAACCTATTTTTCCGCCGGCGACTCAAAAACAGCAGAGCAATATTTTCGCATGGCAGACACTGCCTACGGAAACACACTGACCCTCATGGGAAAGCCCATGGTCAAAGCGTTCCTCGCCTATTTCCGCTGTCAAAGACAGGACTCCGCCTATCTGAAGGATTGGGCACTGGCGCAGGAGGCATGTCAGAAGCTGCAAAATCCTGTGGAAACCGGCGTGCTTCACCTCCTCGCTGCCAAAATGGCAGCAGTCTGTCCCCACGACTTTCCCAAGCGTGCGGCGGACTACCAGACGGAGGGCAAGGCAATCCTGCACTGCTATCCGCCGTATTTTCAGGACTGTCCGGAGACAGCGCCTGCTCCGGTGATGGGATAACGCCATCACAGAATCAAACAAAAAGCACGCAGCCTCCGGAATTAGACCGGAAGCTGCGTGCTTTTTTACGTATGGTTGGAGTAGCTGGATTTGAACCAGCGGAATGACGGAGTCAAAGTCCGTTGCCTTACCACTTGGCTATACCCCAATTTCGACAGTGCTAATATTATATCATAATCTGCCGAAATTGTCAAGTATTTTTTCCGCCAATTCAATTTTTTTCATTTTGCGTATCGAACATGCTGCTCTGCGGAAACTTCAGGATGATCTCCGTTCCCTTTTCCAGCTCGCTGTGCAGCGTGATCTCCGCATGGTGCAGCACAGCGCCGTGCTTTACAATGGACAGCCCCAGACCAGTTCCCCCGACCGCCTTGGAATGACTCTTATCCACCCGATAGAACCGTTCAAAGACACGGGACTGCTGAGCATCCGGAATCCCGATGCCTGTATCCCGCACAGAAACCGAAACAGTTTGTTTTTCCGCTGTCACAGAGACCCACGCACGGCCGCCGGCACGGTTATACTTCACCGCATTGTCGCACAGGTTATACACCATCTCATGAAGCACACGGCGCACGCCGTACACCACGCCATGTTTCCCGTGCACCGCCAGCAAAATGCTGTTTTGCTGTGCCACAGACTGCAAGCTGTCCACCACGTCCTGTGCCAGCTCCAGCATATCCACCTGTTCCCGCTCCAGCGGCACTTCGTTCTCGTCCAGCTGAGAAAGACGGATGATGTCTCCGATCAGCGTAATCAGCCGCTGGGATTCGTCGTAGACCTTTCCGGCAAAGTGGGGAATATCTTCCTGCCGGACAATGCCGTTTTTCATGATCTCCGCAATGCCGGAAATGGAGGTCAGCGGCGTTTTCAGCTCGTGGGAAACATTGGCAGTAAACTCCCGCCGGTACTTTTCCTGCTCCTCACGCTCTGTCACATCCAGTACCAGAATCACTGCGCCCAAAAGATCCTCGGTGTCCTCCGGATCAGAGACAGCGTTGGCAATGACCTGATAGATACGCTCGCCCATCTGAAGCCGCTGCTGGGTGTGTCTGCCCTTCCATGCGTTTTCCACCGCCTCCCGAAATTCCTGGCTCCGATTCACAGCAAGCACGTTTTTCACGGCTGCCGGATTGGAGATGCCAAAAATCCGCACGGCACTCTTGTTATAGGAGAGCAGCTGATAGTTGCGGTCAACCACCAGAAGTCCTTCGCTCATGTTCTCGGTAATCATAGAGAACTCCTGCTGCTGCTTGCGAATCTCCGCCATTTGTGCGTCGATCTCCTGATTCTGCATGGCGATGCGCTGCAGGAACGGCGAAAGCTCCTCATAGGTGTCCACCTGCTCCGGATGCTTTAGGTCGATCTCGCTCAGCGGACGCACGATTTTCTTGGAAACACGATAGGAAAGAACGCCTGCGAGAGCGCATGCTGCCAGAAAGATAAAGAGCACCGGCGACAGCAGTCCGCCGATGAGAAACCACACAGAACTCTGCGCCGTGGCAAGACGCATCACAGAGCCGTCCGGCATCTTCTTGGCATAATAGATGGTGTGCTCCGACAGCGTGGAGGAACGGCGAATGCTTATGCCGGACTCCGCCGTCAGCGCCTCCTGTACTTCCTGCCGGTTGCGGTGATTTTCCATCTTGGTAGCGTCATAACAGTTGTCATACAGCACCGTGCCATCCGCTGCGATCCATGTCACACGAACCTCAGTTTTTTTCAAGTCCTTGAAATAGTCCATGCCGTCCTCTTCTGCGCCCTGCATGACAAAGGTCGCCATGGACTGCATCTGATTCAGCTGCATCTGTTCGAAGTGCTGGTACAGCACACCAGTAATCAGCAGAAAGCTGAGCAGCAGCATAGTGATAACCACGGTAATGGTCGATTGGAAGATCTTCTTGGTCATACGCTGCCATCTCCCAGCCGATAGCCGATACCCCGCACGGTTTCGATGTATGCGCCGCAATCCCCCAGCTTCTGACGCAGATGGCGCACGTGAACATCCACAGTACGGCTTTCTCCGTCAAAGGAATAGCCCCAGATGCGGTTCAGGAGCTGGTCACGGGTAAAGACGACGCCCTGATTTTCCAGCAGCAGACAGAGCAGCTCGAACTCCTTGAGTGTCAGGCTGATCTGTGTTCCGCCGGCGGAGATGAGATGCCGCTTCGGGTTGACCTGAAGGTCGCCGAACTGGAGAATCTTCTCCCCATCTGCCTTCTCCGAACGGCGCAGCACCGCCTTGATGCGTGCCATCAGCGCCATCATGCCAAAGGGCTTTGTCACATAGTCGTCTGCACCGCAGTCCAGTCCGATGACCTGATCGTACTCCGTACCCTTTGCGGTGAGCATAATCACCGGCAGATGTTTTGTTGCCGTGTTGCTCCGAATCTTTTTCAGGACTTCCAGACCGTCCTCCTCCGGCAGCATGATGTCCAGCAAAACCAGATCCGGCTCCTGCTCTGCCATCGCCGTCCAGAACGCAGAGGGCACTGCAAACCCCTGTGCCTCCATTCCGGTGCTGTGCAGGGTATAGATCACCAGTTCCCGAATGCTGTCGTCGTCTTCTACCAAATAAATCATATTGTGTTGCCTTTCTTTTGAAACACAGAAAAGGAACACCGATGAGAGAGTTCCTTTTCAATGGCGGTATTCAGAACCTGTTCCGGAATGTCAGAGCCTGTTCCAATGATTTACGCGCTTTACATATGCTTTCCGGTGACAGAATAAATCACCCATTCTGAAACGTTTACGGCATGATCCCCGATGCGCTCCAGATACTTTGCGATCATCAGCAGATCCAACGCCTGTTCGCTGGCGTTCTGATCGGTATGGATCAGTTTTGCCAGCTCCCGACGCACTTTCAGGAAGAGTTCGTCTACCACGTCATCTTCCTCTGTCACACGCTTTGCCAGCTGTACATCCTGCTTCACGTAGGAATCCACGCTGTCCGTCACCATGTGAATGGCTGCTTTCGCCATCTCCTTGATGTGCACCTTGCCGGAAAAGCCCTGAAACGAGCCGGACTTGGTGATATCGGCGATATCAAACGCCTGATCTCCGATGCGCTCCAGATCGGCAATCATACGCAGCGCCGAGGACACCACCCGAAGATCGGTGGCAACCGGCTGCTGCATGAGCAGAAGACGCATGCACTGGCGCTCGATATCCCGTTCCATCTGGTCGATCTCCAGTTCGGTGTCTGCCACCTTCTTGGCAATTGTCCTGTCATCCTCCAGCAGACTCTGAATGGCAGCGGAAATTGCATCCTCGCAAAGTGCGCCCATCTGAATCATGTTGGTATTGAGGGTTTCCAGCTGTGCGGTGTAGTACTCTCTCATTATCCGAACCTCCCCGAAATATAGTCCTCGGTACGTTTATCCTGCGGATTAGAAAACAGCTTTTCTGTTTCGGAATATTCTACGACCTCGCCCAGCAAAAAGAACGCTGTACGATCGGAGACACGAGTTGCCTGTTGCATGTTGTGCGTCACGATAATTATAGTATACTCCTTTTTGAGGGAAATGACAAGGTCTTCTACCTTAGAAGTTGAGATTGGATCCAGTGCGCTGGTCGGCTCATCCATCAGAAGCACCTCCGGATGTACGGCAAGAGCACGTGCGATGCAAAGACGCTGCTGCTGTCCGCCGGACATTCCCAGCGCACTCTTGTTCAGGCGATCCTTTACCTCATCCCAGATGGCGGCATCCCGCAGGGACTTTTCCACGATCTCATCCAGCTTCACCTTGGAGCGGATACCGTGGGTACGGGGGCCATAGGCAATGTTGTCATAGATGCTCATGGGGAACGGATTTGCCTTCTGGAACACCATGCCCACCCGTTTCCGCAGCAGGTTGATGTCGATGTCCCCGTAGATGTCCTGCCCATCCAGCCGGATATCGCCGGTGATGCGGCAGCCCTCTACCAGATCATTCATGCGGTTGAGGGATTTCAGCAACGTGGATTTTCCGCATCCGGACGGCCCGATAAAGGCACTCACCTGATTGGCGGGAAGATCCAGATTGATATTTTTCAGCGCATGGAAACTGCCATAGTACAGATCCATGTTGTGGATTTCAAATTTCTCCATGGTTTCACTGGGTGCGCAGCCGTCTGCCGCTGCACCGCACTCCTTCCTGTTATTTGGTCAGTTTCTTTGCGATCCAGCCGGACAGCGCATTGATGACAATGACCATCACCAGCAGGACAACCGCTGTGGCGTATGCCGGTCCCATATACTGTCCCTCACAGAGCAGCTGGTACATATGCACAGCAAGGGTACGGCAGGAGCGGAACGGCCCTGTACATACTGTGGTAGCAGTGCCGGCGGTGTACATCAGTGCGGCAGTTTCGCCCACAATACGTCCCACTGCCAAAATGATTCCGGCGAGGATTCCCGGCATTGCGCTGGGCAGAATGATGCGGAAGATCGTCCGCAGACGTCCTGCGCCAAGTCCGAAGCTGCCCTCCCGGAAAGAGTCCGGCACGCTGAGCAGTGCCTCTTCCGTGGTACGCATAATCAGCGGCAGCACCATCAGTGCCAGTGTGATGGCACCGCCCAGCAGCGAGAAGCCGAAGTTGCATGCCACCACGAACATCAGGAAGCCGAACAAACCGAAGACAATGGAAGGAATGCCCTGCAATGTTTCCGTTGTCATGCGGATGACCTTGACCAGCTTGTTGCCGCGCTTGGCGTACTCCACCAGATAGATGGCGGAGAACACACCGATGGGCACGGCGATCATCAGGGTTACCACTGTCATCAGCAGCGTGTTGATGATGGCAGGCATCATGGAGCTGTTCTCCGTGGTATATTTCCACGCAAAGAGGGAGAGATGCATGTTCGGGATGCCTTTGTACAGGATGTATACAATCAGACACAGCAGTACACCCACAGTAATGACTGCTGCCAGAAGTGTCAGCGCCAACAGCAGCAGGGAGAGAGGCTGATGCCGGTACTCCGCCAGCTTTTGTTTCATGGTGCGGTGATTGATGCCCATTTCTTTTGTCTTTGTCATGACTGCTCCTTCCGTTTTACCAGCGAGAAGCAAACATTGATCAGCAGGATAAAGACGAACAGAACCACACCCGTTGCAATCAATGCATCACGGTGCAGACCCTCTGCATAGCCCATTTCCATGACAATATTTGCCGTCATCGTCCGCACGCCGGCGAACAGGCTCTTGGGCAATACCGGCTGGTTTCCGGCAATCATGACAACTGCCATGGTCTCGCCAATGGCTCTGCCGATGCCCAGAATGATGCCTGCCATAATGCCCGACTTTGCTGCCGGAAGCGTGGCAAAATAGACGCTTCTCTCATGGGTTGCTCCCAGTGCCAGCGAGCCCTCATAATAGCTCTGGGGCACGGCACGGAGGGAGGATTCCGAGATCTCGATGATGGTGGGGAGAATCATAATGCCCAGCAGGATGCCGGCGGTCAGTACGTTTTTTCCTGTTCCCACCAGCTGCTGCATGATCGGTACGATCACGACCAGCCCGAAAAAGCCATAGACAATGGAGGGAATGCCTGCCAGCAGAGAGATCGCCGGCTTCAGAATCTTATAGAGTTTTCTCGGACAGAACTTTGCCATAAATACGGCGCAGAACAATCCGATCGGCACGCCGACCAGAATGGCGATTCCTGTGACATAGATGCTGCCAATGATCATGGGAAAGATCCCGTATTGTCCTTCCGTCGGTTTCCATGTCATACCGCCCAGAAATTTCAGCGGCCCGATCTCAACGATTGCCGGAAACCCGTTTGCGAACAGAAAGATGCAAATCAGCGCAACGGCAACGATGGAGATACATGCAGCAATCAGGAACACAACCTGCATGATTTTTT
Organism: Ruminococcus callidus; assembly: GCF_020709055.1. Classification (GTDB taxonomy): domain Bacteria; phylum Bacillota; class Clostridia; order Oscillospirales; family Ruminococcaceae; genus Ruminococcus_C. The sequence continues at coordinate 1,102 of NZ_JAJFCK010000036.1, read as the reverse complement.
CACGATATTTTTTCATGTACGTCGTCCTCTCGACAAGCGTTTCATTTATTTGTTCAGTTCATCCCAGCTTGTAACTTCACCCACATAGATCTGGCGAATCTGGTCCAGTGTCAGGTCTTCAATGGTGTTTTCCTTGTTGACGATGACTGCAATGCCGTCCATTGCAATGACAGTTGCCTCCACGCCCTGCGAAGTTTCGCTGTCCTTCAGCTCTCTGGATGCCATACCGATGTCACAGATGCCCTGTACGGCAGAGGTAACGCCGGTGGTAGAGTCGCTCTGCTGTACGTCTACAGTCACATTGGTGTTGATCTTTTCGTATGCTTCTTTCAGCTTGGTCATGACCGGTGTTACAGAGGAAGAACCTGCAACAGTTACCTTACCGCTGACATCGGCTGCCTCATACGTGCCGGAGCTAACTGGAATGTAATCCGCATCTTCGACCACTGCCTGACCGTCATCACTCATGATAAAGTTGATGAAGTCCTGTGCAGCATCGCTGATACCGTCGGTCTTGGTGACGATGTTAAACGGACGGGAAATGGAATAGCTGCTGTTGGAGACGTTCTCCGGTGTTGCCTCTACGCCGTCCACTTTGACTGCCTTTACGGAGTCATCCAGCGAACCCATGGAAACATAGCCGATGGCTGCGGAGTTGCCGGCAACGGTGGTCAGCATAACGGCAGTGCTGTTGGTAACCTCTGCGCTGGAAACAGTGTTGTCCTTGTCGTCTGCGACGATACCGCACAGCTCAGTGAATGCGCCTCTGGTACCGGAACCGTCTTCACGGGTGATGACGCTGATCGCACCATTTGCGCCGCCTGCGCCACAACCAGTCATAGCACTTGCCAGCATGCCCAGTGCTGCGATACCTGCGATCATCTGAATCCTCTTTTTCATTTTACAAAACTCCATTTCTTTCCCGATGCGGGAAATCCTGAGCGTTTTTTCACGCTCTCACACAATTTATTTCCTCTGTTCCAATGAACAATCTCATTATACCAGCTGCCTGTAAAATCCATCACCTTGCTTATGTTAAATCTAGTTTAAGAACCTGTCTTCACAAGAAATATATGTGGATTTTCGAGCATAATTTTGTTGC
>NZ_JAJFCK010000035.1 GCF_020709055.1 Ruminococcus callidus | reverse complement strand
GTATATGAAGTCTGAAAATGATTGTGTTGCATGGGATTTTTCACTTGCGTTAGAGTTGCTCATAACCCGAAGGTCGTCAGTTCAAATCTGGCTCCCGCAACCAAGAAAAGTGCCGAAAACACGTCGTTTTCGGCACTATATTTTTTTGCTTTTTTACAGAAAAATTGATTTTGACCCCAATTTGACCCCAAAACATCAAAAAAGAAAAGTGGAGCAGGACAACACATCCTGCTCCATTTCCTTTATAGATTGATAATCACCACAAATTCACCATGTTGCAAAATGATCTCGTTCACAGGTGTCGGCGTAGGCGGGTACATTGTGGCTAATTTCTGGGCAATGGCGGTTTGCAGACACTGAATGCCGTATTGCAGATTGTTTGCCTCAATGCTCATATCCTCAAAGTCCACAGGATTCAGCAGAAAGCCACTTGGCATTGGTGTTACAGCGATTGCATAGGACTGTACTTGCGGCATACTGGGCAGGGTGAAGAATTCCTCCATAACCTTCATTTCCTCTTGTTTCTGACTGTCCAGAACGTGCGTATAAGTATCCAGCGTAAACGAAACCGAGGAATGCCCTAACAGAATTGAAGTGGTTTTTGCGTCCATGCCTTGTTCCATGGCACGGGTGGCAAAAGTGTGTCTGAGGGCGTGAAAGGTGTAGTGTCCAAGACCAGAGGCTTTCAGAATCTCATCGTAGGCATCCTTGAATGTTCTGGGTTCCAGGTATCCGCCAAATGGGTTGGTCACCAGAAAGCCGGAATCCTGATAGGCTGCACCAGCTGTCATGGCATCGTTCTGCTGTACATTTTTCCACTGTTGTAACTCGCTTGCGATATTGGGAATCAAGGGGATAGAGCGGATAGAGTTTTTCGTTTTTGGCTCTTGGATAACAATCTCCGTGGAATTGCCCATGCCGTTGTAATCCACTTTGGGCAGACGGTTTATTGTACGGCGGATAGAGAGCATTCTCTTGCCGAAGTCGATATCTTCCCAGCGGAGTCCCAGCAGTTCGCCCAGACGAATCCCTGTGGCAAGCGTCAAACGAATGAAAATGCCGTACCGGTACTTATAACTGGTGTAGATAAGTTTTTGCTGCTCCTCACGGGTGAGAATCTCGACCTGTGGTTTTTCATTGCGTGGCAAACTGACTGCATCACAGGGGTTGAAATCGATGTAATGTTCCAGCACTGCCTGATTCATCGCCTTGTGCAGGCAGCGGTGAAGATTCAGAATGGTTTTGGGCGAAAGCCCCTGTGTATTCTGCTTGTAGTTGTAGAAGTCCTGCAGGAGCTTTGTCGTGAGATCTTTCAGTTTGAGGGTTGGAAATGCTGGTGCAAGATGATTTTCGATGTAGCCACGATAGCTGACATAGGTGGACTGCTTGACCTTGTTTTTCATGTAGGTTTCCAGCCAAAGCCGCAGCCAGTCGAGAAAGGTGGTGGAAGTCGGGTCAACGTGTTTCTGAAAGTGAATCTTGTACTCCTCTTCGTGCAGTTTTTGAATTGCCTCTGCCTTGGTTTTGGCATAGTAGGAGATGCGTTTTGGCTTTCCGATCTCAAAGTCGTAGCCTGCTGTGACACGAATCTCAAATCTGCCGTCTGCCCGTTCCCGAATGCTGCCTTCGTTGTGGTTTCTCTTTTTTCGTTCCATATCGGATACCTCCATAGATTATTTTATGGATTTGTTGCATATCCGATTAAAATGGATTATTCTGTCTGAGCCGATAGTAGGAGGAACGGGAGATATTGAGTGCCTGCAATGCCTGTGAAACCGAGATTTCTTTTGCATCAATTTGTTTGACTACAGTGTCCCAGTTCTCCGGTTTTGCAATTGCTGGACGACCAAATCTGACATTTTTCTTCAAGGCCGCATCAATTCCCTCACGCTGTCTGCGTCTGATTTTCAGACGTTCATTTTCCGCAATGCTCCCAAGCACTTCAATCAGAATCGCATTGATCATATCCATGACCCACATCTGCTCCGGCGGAAAATCGGTCAATGTAGTGGGAATGTCGAGGATTTTGACATGAATGCCGTTGCACTTGAAAAACTCCAGCTCCTGCTTGATGTCAGACTTACTTCTGCTGAGTCTGTCCAGTTCCTTGATGACCAGCGTATCGCCGCTCCTGAGAATCTGCTTTTTCAGATACTGATAGCCCTCACGCTCGGTATCTTTGCCGGAACATTTGTCCACAATGATATTGTCCCTGCTGACCCCATAATTCGTAAGAGCCTCGATCTGCCTGTCCTCATGCTGTTCCCTGCTGGAAACACGGGCATAGCCGAATGTTCTGTTGTCCATAAAAACACCTCCAATTGTCTCAAAAAGTCCTGCCACTTTTGGAACGTCCCAAAAGTCAAAAACGGACCTTTTGGCACAGGTTTTTGAGAAAAAAATGACTGCCTCAAAAAGTGTACTTTCTGAGACAGCCAAAACATTTAAAAGATTGCCGTATTGCTTTCTTGACACTGAATTGCACAAATCGTATCATGAAGAAAAGTCGCATCGCACAGCATTTCCTCGATCTCATCGGCAGAGTAGCCATAGTCCAACAGCAGGAGAACATCTTCTTCTGTCACACCGTAGCAACTACACATCTCCAACAGCAATTCTTCCTGCTGCGAGTAATACTCTTCCTCCAACTCGTCGTACCAGTTGTACCACTTGCCGAACCGGAAACTTTCCTTCACCTCAAAGGTAGAGCCACTCAAAAAACCATAGCGGTCAATCTTCAGAATCGTGCCCTCATCTACATTCAACACTTCAAACGGATACTTGTGGAAACCAGTCTTTTGCAACGCCTTTTTCAGAATGCTTTCGGTTGAGGCATAGATGTAAAGCCCTAGCTGTGCAAAATGGAGCAGGCACATGGGATTGCTGCCCTTGATGATGTAGAGCGTGTTGTCCTCGTCCAGAGCGGTAAAGCAGAAACTGCCCTGAACCAACTCTGCCATGTTTTTGAGCGAGTCGAAGTCCAACTTGCACTGCTGTTCCAACAGCTGTACTGCAACATAACTGTCAGTTTCAATTTGCGTTTGCGGCAGGTGCTTTTCGGTTCTGAGTTCCTTATCATTATACAGCACGCCATTGTGGGCAAAGGCGAAGTCCACATCGGCATGACCATAAAAAGGATGATTGTTGTAATTGAACTTTTCGTTGCCCTGGGTAGTCATGCGAGTATGTCCCATGATTGCTCTTGTGCCGTTGGGGGCATTAAAGCGAATCTTGTGAGCTGGCTTGGGTCTTTTATAGATAGTGACTTTGCCGTCTTTCACATAGGCAATCCCAGATGCATCTGTTCCTCGTTCTTCCGCCGCATTTGCCAATGCCTGTGTCAGTTTTTTCAACAGCTTGTCCGACACGATAACTTTGTAGTCCAGCCAACCAAATAATGCACACATTTTACATCTCCTCCTCTGCACAAACTTCTTCATTTACATATAGCTGACGCTCTTTCAGATATTGAATCAACTCTGGTTCTGTTACGTCAGCCACAAAGTCCGACCATGACAATTTTGCAATGCTGTCATCGGTGTTATACATGGCAGCATCACAGATTCGATTGACTAGCTGAATGGTTGCAATGAAAGTGTTGTACTTCAAAGTGCCTCTGAAAAGTCTGAATTCCACGGTATGATAATTGCAGAGGTTCACAGCAGCATACCGACCGTTGCCGCCCTTTTTTGCCTTGTCCATGATCGCTTTCGGGGTATGTTCATAGCCGTATCTTGCCGCCCAGCGGTTCATAGCGTATTCGGAACGACGAGAAAATTTCAAAAGCTCGTTCCAATGATGCTCTACAAAGTACAAAATTCTGGAGATCACCTCGTCCTGTTCTTCCTGACTGTCGGAGAATGCGTTGCGGTTCACATGGAGATGCAGACCGCAGGTTGAAGTCTGATGCGAACGGTAGCCTTGATGGACTGCACGGTGCATAATATCTTCCCATGGGAATTCGTTAATGTGATAGTCCATAGTGCAGGGGTGGGAAACCAGCTCCATACCATCATCCAGCGAGCCGTCTGTCTTGATGTAAAGCAGGTCGGCGTGGGCATTGGCAATGTCCAGCAGTTCTTCCGCAAAGTCATCATCTCTGCCCGCTCCGTCAATTTCCAGTTCGATGCCAAAGTAACGATTGCCTTCGCCGTAGAAAATTGGATTTGGCTTGTAGCCGTATTCGTGAATCAGGTTGCTTTCTTCACGTTCATCCTCATAGCAATCACGGCAGTATGTCTCGCCATCCAGATAGTAGGCATCGTCCTCATGTAGTAACGCATCACAACAACTGCATCTAGTGTAGCTGTGATGATAGCAATGGCTGCACAGCGTAATGTCGTTGTCGCCATAGACATTTTCGTCCCAGATGCGTTCCCCACAGCATTCGCAGGTGGTGGTGTGATTCTCCAGACAGTCAGAACAAATGATCTGTCCGTTCCACTCGGTGTAATCGTCATCGTCAATGACACAGCCACAGCACTCACAATACAAGGTTTCTTCCTGTTCGTTCTGTTTGGTTTTTACTTCTTCGCTCATTTGAAATTCCTCCGTAAAATGAAAATAGCCCTACCGATTTTCTTCGGTAGGGCTTTGTGTTTTGGTCAATATTCTTCTGCCAGGAGCATAGTGGAATGGTCGATGTCGTCAATGACATAGACCTTTTGATTGACTGGATTGGCAAGGTCAATCATATATTCCTTGTTGTACTCCGGCTGTTCGGAAAAGTGGTGGATGTGCTGTTTTCCATTGAATACATCAAGCTTGAATACCTGGAAATAGTCCCGTTCTTCTGGCAACTGGTCAATGCAGTTCCATAGAAATAGTTGTAACTCCACTGGTAGTTCTGCCTGTACGCCTCTGGTCAAAAAACGCTTGTTCTGGAACATCTTTTTCCCTCCTTTCGCTGGTTTGTTATGTCCCTATGCTCCGCCTGAAGGCGGCTTTTCTATGCGGTCGACATGATCGTATCATCAGTACCTGGCACAGATTCACCATAATAATATATAATTCACGAAAGAAAGTATTACTTTTTTCTACAAATGATCGAACATAAAAGTAAAGCTGAATCGAGACAGATCAGTTATTATGCAGTCATATCGATACAAATATAGCCAAATCAGATGCAGGGAGACAGAGGTATTACCATTACCTCTGTCTTGCAGAATTTACTAAATAACAAACAGTAATCATCAATCAATAATAGTATTTAGCTTAGTAATCATAGTAGATATATAGTAGTATACATATATTGTTATGATATATAACATAATAGAGTATACAGTATATCAGTATATGTCACTATTACATGATTGTATTATATATAACCAGAAGGAGGAATTATTATGAGAAGTGAAAGAGAGAAGAAGTCCATTACGAAGAGCATTAAGCTCTCCCCGTCACAAGTACAACAAATTGAAGAGAAAGCGAAAGAGAAGAACCTAACATTTAGCAGTTACATGGTAGACTGTGCCGTACATGGGAATAATAGCATTACACCACAAGTGGTAGTTCGGATGCAGGAACTTGTGAATATGGTGCTGGAAATTGCGGGCAGTATTGACAGCACGGAATATATTCGAAAAGAAGAACTGCGGCAGAAAGCACATGATCTGGATGGCTTATTTACTTCTGTATCGCCGCAAGAAAAGTATGAAAACTTGGAGCAAAAGATGGGCTTGTTTGTAGAGGGAGGATTAGATTTATGGGAATCTTTAAAGTAATCAGAAACACCAATGACGAGCTGGACTACTTATATAACGTTCTGAATTATACGATGGGCATACATACAGATTACGATAAACGCTACAGCCCAAACGTAGACATCTATAACGCTTATGATCAATTTTTATCGGTAAAGAAATATTTCGGTAAGACCAGTGGAAATCCGGCATTTCATTTTATTGTCGTATACAGTGCGAGATCGACTTGGGGTGATAATTATGAGCGGGCGGAATCTATGAGCCGGAGCATTGCCTCTTATTTTTCGGACAAGTATCAGATCGTTTACGCAATACATCGAAAGCCCTGCTCTAAGATATATGGCGGTTGTTCGTCGGTATATCACGCTCATTTTGTTATGAACTCGGTCAGTTATATAGACGGGACAATGTTTTCAGGGAACAGATCAGAGCTATATGCTTTTCTGGACTACATCAAGCAAGTCACAGGAGATAAGTCCTGGGTGACGCAATATGGCTCTGAGAAAGGAAATGGGTGTCAAGGCGTTTCTGATGTTATGGCAGTGTGATTGAGCCTGTTTTGGTTTTGGCTGCATTGTGGCGAAATGGCTTGTTCTCAGTGTAGGTGTGGAGTGGGTTATAGGACGTTTAAATGACTGGATTGCATCGGATTATTTTGATTTTCAAATTCCGAGCGATCCAGTCATTTTTTCTTTTCGTGGAAAACTGGGATAACTTGTGGAAATCCGATAAAACTTGAAACTGCACATAACACTCCATGAAAAAGTCAGTGTATTCAAGTAAGCTGTATAAAAAAGCACCAAATGCTCTAAAAAAATACGAACATATTAGTAAAAGACAGGAGGTGAGAATTATGGTAGCTCTACAGTACACAGAAACAAAATACTTGCTGAAAGTTAGTGAAGCAGCAAATATGCTGGGATTGAGTGTGCATACAGTTTACAGACTGATCGAACAGGGTGAATTGCAGTGTAAGAGATTAAGCGTCAGAAAAACGCTGATCCCTGCGGCAGAAATTGAGCGATATGTCAGCAAGCATTAATGGAAATAGGAGGTCGCATATGCTTACAACAAAGGAGATTCTCACAAGAGAAGAGGTCATGGAGATTCTGAAAATTGGCAGAAGTACGTTTTATAAGCTTTTGCAAACGGGTGAACTGAAAGGTTTCAAAGAGGGTAACCGGTACAAGGTGCCGGTTGAGTCGGTGGAACAGTATATAGAGATGAAAATGAGAACATGAAAAAACGGTATGTCCTTTTTGTGGGCATACCGAATTTTTTATGATTGATGATATTTGAAAGCGATCATCTTTTCTACAATTTCGGCGATTTCCACCGATTCTTCTTCTGAAAGGCATTGCATTGCTGTTTGGATTCTGTGGAAAGCCTCTATATTGGTTGGCTTTACTTCTATGGAAACATCCAGAAGTTCATGGAGCGGGATTTTTAGACCCTTGGAGATTTTATAGAGAGTTTCGATAGTAGGGCATTTTTCTCCTCGTTCTACTCGTCCCAAATAGGCAGGAGATATTTCTGACTCAAAGGCAAGTGCTTCTTGGCTAAGTTTTTTCTGTGTGCGAAAGGTGTAGATTCGCTGTCCGATAATATATGAAATTCGTTCACGATCGATGTCCATTTCGTCCTCCTTTGTGCTAAATGTACAATTAAGTAATACTTTAACAGCTTTAAAAGCAAGTTTCAATGACTATTAGAGCATAAATTATGTGTCTAAAAGTGTTGACAGAAGGATAAAAATGTGATACACTATATATTAAAAAGAAACTCCATAAAAATTTTTGAAGAATGGAAATGATGACATGATCGATGTATTGGTAAAAGTAAAATGTCCCTGCTGTGAAAGTGATATTGAAATGAACTGCAGTGAATGGGTTGTGGGTTCAACAAGCAGTGAAAAAAGTATGGGAATAGATACCCAATGGATAATAGAAAGTGAGTCTATGAATTGTCCAGTTTGTAATAATGAGATTATTCTTGAAGGCACTGTCGGAATATATCCTGAAGATACTATTGAATATATTGATGTCAACTTTAGAAAAGTTTGATGTCAAACATTTCGTGTCAGTAGTAGGTTGATTGAGAAATAGACGCTTTATCCTCTAACATTTTAAGGAGAATGAACATGGCAAAAAAGATAAGATTTCCACTAAAGATCAATGGAGCAGATGTAAGAACGATTGAGGAACTGAGAGAAAATTTTGACCTTGAGGGTGTCCTCGGATATTTTGCAAATGGCAAGCTTGTGATATGGCTTAGAGACCGTTATTACAATGGGGAAGCTGATGCAATAGAGAATCTGTCATCTGCGGATGAAAAATTGTCTAAAAAGATCTGCAGTATTCTAAAAGTAGAATACTCTGAAGAAGTAAGTGATATTGACATTGAATCGGTAAAGAGAAGAAATGAAAAGATTGCTTTACTAAAGCAATTAGATGAGAGTGAACAGCTTATTGCAAAGGTTGATGCAGTGGCTTTTAATCAAGATGATTTATTAGACATTCTTGATACAGGTACAGAAAAAATGATTTACTTATGCCAGGGTGATTTTGAAGTACCGTTGACCATTAAAAACATTACCTATGTTGGTATTGACAATCCGTCTGTTCTTTTACGTGCATATGATAACGTGGACTTTTCTTCTTTGAATTTAAAATTTGTCGATATTTATTACGGTTGGGATACTTCAAGCGTTTCAAGTGCAGACAATTTATATCAAGCAGAAAACCTATTCAATTTGGGGAAGTACGACGAGTCGATAAAAATGCTTGAAAATCTTGTTCGAACAGATAATCCAAGAGCGTGTTGGTTATTGCGTGTTATATTGTACTTTGTAAAAAATGAAAGTGATAGAGCATATAATTTAGGCAAGAAAACATTTGATCTGGGAGATATAATTGCGTGCAATAACTATATAAGTGCTTCACAAATTGCAAAAATAAATTTAAGGACATTAGAAAGATTATCTGAAAAAGGGGATGCAATAGCAACAAATACAATTGGATGTGTTTATTCGAGAAAAGGAGAAGGGAAAAAAATACAATATTATAAAAAAGCAATTGAGCAAGGTTATTTTCTTTCTGAATTTAATCTGGGAGATTGTTATTATAATGGTGATGGGGTAGAACAAGATTTGACGCTTGCAGCGAAGTGGTTTGAAAAAGCTGCTGAAAGAGGACATAAATCTGCACAAAACAGTATCGGCAAATGCTATTATTTTGGAGAGGGTGTGGAAGAAAACAATGAAAAGGCTGTTTATTGGTGTAAAAAAGCCGCTGAATCTGGTATAGCCGAATCTTGTGATGTATTAGCAGAATGCTATGCCTCTGGGTATGGCGTAAAGCAAGATTACCAAAAATCATTTGAATGGCGTCAAAAAGGTGCTGAACTTGGAAGTACGTTGTCTATTGTTGGCTTAGGTTGGCACTACGAACATGGAAATGGTGTAGATCAAAATTATCAAACAGCATTAAAATGGTATAAAAAAGCGTCTGAACTTGGAGATACAACCGCACAAATGAATATGGCTATTTTCTATTATTACGGGTACGGAGTAGATGTGGATTATCATGAGGCTGCAAAGTGGTGCTTGAAAGCAGCTGAAGGCGGAAATTCTGATGCTCAAGAGTCTATCGCAGAATGTTATGACTCTGGTAATGGGGTTGAACAGAATTATCAAAAGTCGATAGAATGGCGTCGAAAAGGGGCTGATAACGGCAATAATACTTGTATTTCAAATTTAGGGTGGCACTATCAATATGGAAAAGGTGTAACTCAGGATTATGGAAAGGCTTTTGAATACTACAAAAAGGCATCTGATAATGGTGATGATTGGGCAAAAAATAAATTAGGCGAATTCTATGAAAATGGATATGGCGTGGCAGTAAACATACAAGAGGCAATAAAATGGTATAGAGAAGCTGCAAAACTGGGAAATGAAGATGCAAAAGCATCACTTGAAAGACTTGGAGAAAGTTTATAATTATTCGAGGTGAAATATAGCATGGCAAAAAAGATAAGATTTCCGTTACAGATGAACGGAACAGATGTAAGGACAATTGAAGAACTGAGAGAAAATTTTGATCTTAGTAGTGTCCTTGGGTACCTTACGAATGGTAAGCTTGTGACTTGGTTAGAGGATCGTTATTATGACAATGAGGCTATGGCTGTCAGGGCTTTATCCACTGATGAAACAGATTTGAATCAAAAACTGATGTCAATTCTTGGCGTTTCAGACGATGTGAAAACTGAGGAAATTGATTTAGAAGAGATCCAAAGACGCAATGAAAAGCTTATGCTGCTTCGTCAAATTACGGATGACGAAGAGATAATTGATAATGTGGATTGTGTTGCATTCAATCAAGATGAATTATACGATATACTTGACGATGGAAAAGAAACAATATATCTTTGTCAATCTGAATTCGAAGTCCCTCTTTCTGTACAAAATAAAATCTATATCGGTCTTGAAAATCCTAAAGTGAAATTGCGTCAGATTGAATCGGTAAATTTGGATACATTGAATGTTAGATTTAAAAATGTGCTTTTTTCAGATGAACTTAGTCCTGAACTGGCAGAAAAAATATGTGAGGATGAATCAGAAAAAGAAGAAAAAATCGACTATGAGAGTGCTCTAAATTTAATAGCTGAATATAAGAAAAAATTAATAAAGGTACCTTCAATTAGTTTGTATTATTCTATATCATCACTTTCACTTGGAACCGGTAGCTATTCTTCTTATGGAACGCATATTACCTCAAGAAATGAATTGGTAGAAACTATAAGACAGCATATACAAGAAAAATATGATAATCGGAGCAAGGTGGTTCAAGAGGCATCTGAGGAAAATGCGAATATTTTAATAAAATATAGTGCTTTTGGAGATTCCGAAGGGAATTATTACAATGATTCTCTTTTAAGTATACAAGAAAATTTGGGAATTTTAGCTGAAGAATTGGAAAAAATAGGAGTGTGCTTAGACGATGATATCGAAGATGCTTTAGATAAGGTAGTGGATAAAGTGGATGAAGATGTACCTGATGATGTGCTAATAGACTATCAAGGACTTATTGATAGATTAAGTTATAATGTAGTTAGATATGGAGACGGATACTCTATTTACGATTATATTGAAAATTACGCCGACATACAATCCCACACCAGCTTGGAATATGTTCAAGGGTTATTTGGCGGTATGAATAAGAATGTTACAACTTATTATTGTGGTCATCCGGATTTTGAAATCATAAGTGAAATGGTCAATGACATAGAAACAGTATACAAACAGAACGGCGAGGCTTTGGAGCAAGAAATAAGAGAATATGCAAGTAAATGCGTAAAATATCTCAATGCCTTCTATATCTTATGTCTAGAAGAAATAGAAAAAAACGTAAGAAAGCATATGTGCTAATGAAAATCAGAAAGGTATAGCATGAAGTTAAAAGAACAGTTAATAAAATATGTAGATGCGGGCTACCCGATTATTTTTATCAATTCTTTTGAAGAAATAAAAACTGATGCAATAATTAAAGAAGTCATGGGCGGTCGAGAAGGACTCGAATGGAACGGAGCAAAGGGCTTTGTTGATTTCCGTACAAAGCAGCCTTTGATAAAGGGCAAGAACCTTGTAGAGACACTTCGTCTGCTTGACAGCGATAATGAACTTGACAGAAAGTTTCTTGTATTGAAAGATGCAATCGGTTTTTTGGAAGAACAAGAAGTAACAGCATTGCTGAAAGACGTTGCGTTGCAGATTTCTCAAGGTCTGGATACTGTTATAGTAATTGTCTCTTCGATCGTAAAAATTCCGAAAGAACTTGAAAAATTCATTACAATTGTGGAACTGGAATATCCAACACAGGATGAAATTAAAAAGCAGATAGGTCGTTTTTCAGAAGAACAGGATTCACCAATTTCAGATAGTTTGCTGGAGGAAATGTCTATTTCCTTCAAAGGACTTACAGAGTTTGAAATAGAAAGTCTGCTAGCTACGGCACTTGCTCAAAATGGTATGTTTACAAGACAGGACTTAAATTTGATTTTTGAACAGAAGCAGCAAATGATTATGAAATCCGGCATACTGGAAATGATTCCGTTGAAAGAACGTCCCGACGATATCGGCGGACTTGAAAGCTTGAAAACATGGCTTAGAAGAAAGGCCAAGGTTTATAAGTCGATAAATAAAGCAATGGATTTTGGCGTGGATATGCCTAAAGGTGTACTCATTGCTGGTGTACCAGGTTGTGGAAAATCTCTTGCCGCAAAAGTAACTGCACAACTTTTTGAAGTACCGTTATTGAGACTCGATATGGGTAAAATCATGGGGAAATATGTTGGTGAGTCTGAAGAAAATATGCGTAAGGCGATATCGCTTGCAGAGGCCATTTCACCGTGTGTACTTTGGATTGATGAGCTTGAAAAAGCATTTGCAGGAATTGATGGCTCTGGGAGTGAAGTTACAGTTCGATTATTTGGAACTTTTTTAACTTGGATGCAAGAGAAGACAAGCCCAGCCTTTGTAATTGCAACTGCAAATGATATTACAAAACTGCCGCCTGAATTGATGCGAAAAGGAAGATTTGATGAGATCTTTTATGTAGGACTTCCGAATAGAAAAGAACGGAAAAAGATCTTTGAAATACATATTGCCAAACGACGTAAGTCAGATTTGAGTAACATTGATCTTGATATGCTTGTTAGTAAAACCGAGGGTTACAGTGGTGCCGATATTGAAGGTGTTGTGAAAGATGCAGTTGAAAATACTTTTGCTGATGACAAAACAAGTCTTTCGACCGATTACATTATTTCATCAATTAACAACACACATTCTCTTTCGGAAATCATGAAGGAGTCACTGAACAAACTATCAAAAGAGTACGAAACTCGCAAATTCAAGAATGCGTCTGCATAGGAAGAAAACAATGAATACAGAGAAATTTATAAGTGAAAATTTTCCTCAAGATAAAGCACAGCAGTTTGCAGATATTCTGAAGGATTCGATAAGTGATTATATTGGAAAGAAAGATAACTGTACAGTTGAAGAATGGCTGAACAGCTACCTTATGGAATGTCTGCCTGATAAAAGCCCAGAGGAAATATCGACAATTTCAAATGAAATCATCAGCACAATCCAAATTCATGATAAGACTATGGATTCTATGCACAATGCTATGAACTCTGGAAAATCTGTTGAGGCGTGGTTTCAGGAGGAAATATCCTCGCAGCAGTCTGTTGGGCAACAGGCTTATGAACTGACAGAAGCACATTCTGCCTTAACGTCTGTTTCAAATCAATATGTCGATTCGGACGAACAGCAGGAAATAGTAGATGTCGAAGTCATAGATTCAGAAGAGTGGAATGACGAAATGTGGAATAAGTACAAGATGAAAGATCTTGTTACTGAGACCGTTCGTCAGGCTGGAGATACGGCATTAAGAACTACAGCAAGTGATTTATATGAGAAAACCATGGAATATGGATTGAAGACTGTTTTGACGGATAAGGCTCTTATCAGTGAGTCGATCATAAACGGAGCAAGTTCTGGCTTGAAGATTGCAACAGCTGGTGCAATGGAAATAGCGAACGGAAATAATGTTTTTCCTGTGGATGGATCCGATACTGAGAGCCGTGCACTTATTGCTGGTGTAGCCATTGAAAATGTAAAAACACTTGGAAGAGTTGCAAGCGGAGAAATTGGAATTGCCGATGGTTTAAAGGAAATGCAGAATATAAGTGTTGCTACAGTTGCTGCAATTATAAAGTCTAAGGCAATTAATATCGGCTCTAAGATCGGCAAAAAAATAGGAACAACAATTGGTGCAGTATTTGGTCCAATTGGTGCTGCAGTGGGGCATTTTGCAGGCGGTGTCGTTGGAAAAATGGCAGGCACAAAAGTCGGCTCTAAAATCATCGAGACTGCTAAAAGAGTTGGTTCAGCTGCAAAATCTGTTGTATCTAGAGTAGCAAATGGAGCAAGGAATGTTTTCAATAAAGTGAAAAGCTTTTTTAGGGGATGGTAAATTATGATGGCAGCCTTTAAGTTGGATGGAAATAAAAATCAACGCTGTGCATTCTGTAAATATTGGTACGACTTAACAAATCAGTATATCAGACCACAAGACGCAAAGCACGGAATTTGGAAGTTTGAAACTACTGCAAAATGTCTTTGCTTGAAATGGAACCTGCAAAAGGGCGCTGGTATGCGTTGCGAGAAATTTGAGAACAAATTGGGATAACTGAGGAATCCATGGGGAATAATCAGAAAATGACTTGAGGAGCAGGATATATCCTGCTCCTCATTTTATATATACATTTGGCTTTCTTGATGATAATTATATTTTATTTTGTGAAAACTCTTGAAAATTATTTTTAGATGTGATATAATTATTATAGATTTTCACATCTTCAATGACTGCTAGTGCAGTCTGATTGTAAAAATGTTTATATACGAATTAACGATAAATGCAATAATAAGAATATGTGATACTTTATGCAAGAAATTTGATAGAGAGTAAACGGAGGAAAAATATGAAAATAGTTGATTCAGGATATAAACTCGATTTGCATATCCATTCATGCTATTCTTGTAGTAAAGATGGGAGAAAAGTCGCATTTAACACCATAGATAATTTAAATATACTTATTCAGAAACTAAATGAGAATGGAGTTCAGATATGTGCGATAACAGATCATGATGCATTTAATTATGATATATATCGCTCGTTAAAATCTTACGAACAAATAGAGGGATGCTCTATTGTCAAGGTGTTTCCTGGAATTGAATTCTCAGTTGAATTTGAAGGAGACCTTAAATCAGTTGTTGTTCATGTTATCGCTATTTTTGATGATTCCGATGATGAAAAAATAAAAAACATTAGCAATATTCTTAATGATTCATCTGGAAATCCAAAGTATGATAGAGGCATGGCATACTCGGAAGAAACTTTTCTATCAATTTTGCGAGATATTAAGATTGACACAGTATTAATTGCACATCAAAAGAATACAATCACTAGTCAAAAAACTAAGAAAAGCGATGCTAACAGTGTAGGGCAATTGCGATTTGAAGAATTTATAGAAACTGACTATTTTGAAGCTTTTGAGTTTAAAAACAGACGAAATGAGGTGTTTAATAAGGCGTTTCTTTTTAAGGAAAATCTAGAAGAAAACATTCGTTTTATCACAGGTTCTGATTGTCACGATTGGAGAGTATATCCCAAGGAAACGTCATCTGATTCTTCTGAATTTGTGTATTCATTTGTAAAGTGCTTGCCTACTTTTAAAGGGCTAGTTATGGCAATTACGGATCATAGAAGGATAAAAAGAGTGAATAGCTTTTTTAATGTAGCTGAATCGTATCTTTCAGAAATAAATCTTACTATATCAAACAAACAATATACAATACCACTTTCGAGAGGAATAAATGTAATAATAGGTGATAATTCCATTGGGAAATCATTATTGTTACACAAATTAACACGTTATTGCAAAAGACAAAAAGGTGGAATAAAAGCAAGCTTAGTTAGTAGCTATGATAAGTATCTCAAAGCAAATAATATTGTTGTTCAATCTGAAATTACCCAAGATATGATATTTGGATTTGATATGCAAGGAGAAGTAAGAAAAAAGTTTGAAGATGATCCTATAAAATCGGATGAGTTTCTTAAAGATTTTTATCCTCCTGCCATTGATCCTTCGCCTTATCGTGAGCAAGTTCAACGTCAATTAGACAAAGTGTATCGGTATTTGCAAGAAAAATATGAGATTGACTCGTTAATATGTAATCTTGGCAGAGTGGAATTGGAAAAACTTGATGATAAAAATGTTGAAAGCCTAGTTTTTGTTGGTCAAATTAGTAAAGATAGCAAGAAAACACAAAATTTAGGAAATGTTATTTCGTCTATAAAAAGAATAATTGAAGAATTGCACACAATTTCTGAAAATCCAACTGTAACACCTGAGGATAAAGAAGAATTAAAGGCTATTGAGAAGAAGTTGTCCATTGTAGTTAGACGCTTTATTTTGAGAAAATCAAGTGTTGACAACGAGAACCAAGTCATTGGAATTTTTCAAACAGTCTTATCGGAATTCAAAGCAAAATATAATAGAGCTACATCAGATGCACACAAAAAACTTTCTTCCTACAAAGAAGCAATAAAAAAGGCTGAAGATAATATTATTGATATTATTATCAGACTACAGAACAATACTCGTCCAGTCATTGAATTTGAACCAATTAATATTCAATTGCAGACCTATAATATTTACAATTACGAATTCCATAGTAGACTAAACATTCTTCAAATTACGCCAGAATATATTTGGTCACTTTTTGAAAATGCACTAAAAAAAGATACTAAAATACCTATCCTTGACATGACTCAAGAAGAATTGACAGATGCTTTGTTAAGATACGACGGACCTGAAGTTGGAGCGTTAGATGAGCTTAAGAAAAAAATTTCTGAAATGCTTGATGAGGATTTTAAGCCTAAATTTACTATTACAGAATCTGGTCACGATAAAACGGATGAATTATCAGCTGGTTTAAATGCAAAAATATACTTTGATATTCTTTCTTATGCAAGTGATAAGAATGGCATTTATATTATTGATCAACCAGAAGACAATATATCCCAAAAGTCTATTCGAGAATACTTGCTCGACCGCTTTAAAACTATGGGAGAACGCCGGCAAGTTATTATTGTAACTCATAATCCACAGTTTATTGTTAACCTTGATGTAGATAATGTTGTGTATTTGGGTCGGGATAGCGATGGGACTTTTGTTGTTCAATCGGGTGCATTAGAATATTACGATGATAATTACAGTATGTTAGATATTATCTCTACACATATTGAAGGTGGATTAGAAACATTACAAAGAAGGTGGAAACGATATGAAAAGAATAATAGAATTTCAAGTACTTGATGAAAAATACATTTTCAAGGAAAACAATACCAATATATTTGAAATTAACAAATTAACTAGGCAATTAGATGTAAAATCTTTTTATGAGGCATTTTTTGCTAATGGAAAAGATTATTCAGAAATTGAGTTCAATAATCCCTCTCAATTGAATAAAGATGATGAACGAATCTATAATGCAATACATGAATTAACTACAGATATCTGTACAAGGCTGAAAACAGAATTACCCACTCAAATTGATAGCCAAGAAAATTTTCAAGCATATATGATGAGTGATCATTCAGAGAAAAAATAATTAGAAAAAGTTTGCACTCAATGCTACAGTTATTTAAAGTCGAATACAATACAATCGGGTTCTATTTATTTCCATACTGATGAAGATCTTTTATTTAGAAGCTTTTATAATACTTGATCACTTAAATAAAAAGAAGGAAAACGTTTTATACATGCGACATAGATTGTAATTTGATTATGTGGCATACTCTATCGAAGAACTTACACGGCTCTCTGTAAAGTGAAATTGAATGTTGGCAAATCAAATAGATGGATTAATTTTGACCCCAAAACTGACCCCAATATACTGTACGCAGTGCGTAAGCTGACGAACGTCAAAATAAAAAAATAACGCAATATCGCCATTATCGTACGATTTGCGTATGTCTGAAATGTATCGAAAATGTGAAATAAATCCCTCATAACCCGAAGGTCGTCAGTTCAAATCTGGCTCCCGCAACCATAACTGCACTGCACAAATGATACAATTGTGCAGTGCTTTCTTTTTGGAAAAATGCCGAAAATACGTGCTTTTTTCGGCTTTATCAAGTAAAAACAGCCTGCTGTGGAGCGTTTTCCTGGCAGGCTGTTTGCATTTTTGAAACAATAAAAAAACGATAGGGTAAAATAAAACGGTAGGTCGGGGCTATCGTTTTTTTGTTGTAAAATCAAAATTAGAACCATAAAAAATGCCATGCCGGGAAAGCACATCTTCTCAGCATGGCATTTTGTTTCTATAAAATGTAGATTTCTTCATAAAATCCACGCATTTATTTGAAGAAATTTCAGACAAAATAGTTTTTGAAATGGCATTCACACGGGTATTAAAACATCAGCAAGAAACCAGCCCTCTTTTTCATAAAAATGAATGACTCCATTGCTTTGGGCAATTGCCTCGTGAATACTGTAAATTCCAAGCCCGTGATTCGTTTTATCGCTTTTTGTAGTTTTCGGCAGACTGCCATTTATGAGGACAGAATTCTGGATTCTATTTTGAATTGTAATATGCAAATATGTTCCAAGGCTTTCAATCGCAAGCCGGATTTCCTTCTGATTTTCTTTTCTTTCCGCTTCAATTGCATTGTCCATGAGATTTCCGAAAATTGTACTGAATGTCACATCATCAAATTTCGGCAAATCATTCTGAATATAGCATTTTAAAGAAATATTTTCATTTTTACATACGACCCGCTTGAGATCTAGTATTGCATTAAGAATTTGGCTGTTTGTATCTGTATAATTCGGACATTCTTCTAATTTCCCGGATATTTTTTTCATGTATGCCAATGCCTTGTCTGAATTGCCCTTTTCGATATAGCTGGCAATGACAGCAATATGATTGTTCAGATCATGCTGCAAAGCTTTCATGGATTGGTTCCATTGAACTGCCTCCTGCATTTTTACTTCATTGTCATGCAATCGAGTTTGCAATACGATTTGTTTTAATTTATTCTGGTTCTGTATGGAAAATTGAATAAGTATAAATAACAAAAGAACTGCAATCACGGAAATACAGCCCATAATTACGAATACATACTGCATCGGAATCAAGTTGTCGAGGATAATTTTTTCAATGATGATCCCGATAATTACAGTAAGTATCATGAAAATAATGAAAACCGATGCTTGTAACAAGTGGAGTATAATTTTTTGTTTTCGAATACCGTTTATGATAGGGAAAAGTAATCCAATCAAAGAAATTTTCGATAAAAACAGCAGAAAGACTCTTACCGGATTCCTCATAAGAAGTACACTGGAATAATCACTTTTCAAGATGGATGCAGATATAATTGTAATCACAGCGTTTACTAAAAATAATACTGCCAGTTCTATTGTAACCAGCAGAAGTTGCTGCCACCATTTTCCTTTTAAGGAAATCCTGCAATACATAAAAAATATCAAAAAATAGAATGCTGCGTATATACCCTCTGCAATAGTAATATTGTTGAATATTGTTACACAGGAAAAGAAAAGCAACATAAAGGCAATGGAAGTTACAATGTTTAATTTCTGTTTTGGTTTCTTGAAAGAAAGTGTATATGCTAAAAAGCATATGAGAACAATGCTGTCAATTGCCGTTGCCGTGTATTCTGAGATTGTGTATATCATATCAAAACTCTCCCTATGTACTTCAAATAGGCATCTAAAACAGATTGCAATTTTCTTCTGCTGACATACAAAATGGTACCATTTTTCAAAGAAATCGTTTCGCTGACCAATTTGATATGTGCAAGATTGACCATGGTTCCAGAATTGATTAGAACAAAGTCTTTGAATTCCGGTAAGTTGAGATAATAGGACAAAGCTTCTCGTACTGTATAGCTTTCTCCAGTCAGAAGTTGTATCTTCACATTGTGTTTTTCCGATTCCAGAAATGTAATTTTTTCAATCTGTATGCAATACGTTCTGCCACCTGCAAATCTCGTTTCTGTGATAGTGATAGAAGGACTTTTTCGGTTGATTTCTTTTAAGATCGTTGTCAGTGCATACGGCAGTTCCGACGCAATAAACTGCTTTCGGACAAACCCTAAAGGTTTGTACCGAAAAGCATGTATAATCAAGTCATCTCGGCTGGTGATATACACAATAGGAACGCTATTGTTTTTCTCATAGATCTTCTGGGATAAATCAAATCCATTGATTGCCGGCATATCAATATCCAAAAACACAGCATCATAATTACAACTGTAATACATCTCCAAAAAATCAGATGGCTGATGAAAACAGTTTGTTTCTATTTGAACATCTGGCACGTAAGTTTTTAGCATTTCCGCAATTTGTTCCGGAACATTTGGCTCATCATCTACTATCGCAAATCGCATCATTTTCACCCTTGCTTATTATAGCAAATGAAAAGCTTTTTTTCAAGTTTGAAATACGATTTCGACAAAGTATACAAATTATGATGCTGATTTTTGTCATATAAAAACCACTTGTGCCGTTTCTTGACCACTTATGCCGTTTCTATTGACGGGTATGTGCAAAAATGCTATACTAAGTGCAAGAAATCAAACGGAGGCGAAACATGAGTGATTTCTAACATGGCATCTTGCATTGTTGATGCTTTAATCCGAAATAAAGTGATAGATATTCAAAGCACTTCAGTATATCAGTATGGATTTGAAATTTTTATTTCATCAGTTCTTACTATTTTAATTACAATCACATCTGGAATTTTATTTCACTGTTTGACAGCAGCAATGGTATACTTTATTTTATTTGTGTTGCTTCGGTCCGTATGTGGCGGATATCACGCAAAGACATACTGGCAGTGTAATCTTACATTTGCAATTGTAACAACCATTGTTTTATTGATTTTTCGCTTTATGCCATTAGAGCAATTTGAAGAATTGCACATTTGTAGTACCATATTTTCAATTTTAGTGACTGCTCATTATGCTCCTGTTGAAAGTGAAAATAAGCCTCTATCTGCGAATCAGAAAAAAACATTGCATATTCTTGGTACGACAATGATAATTGTGCTGGTTGTAATATCATGCGTACTGAAAATAAAGTTTGGCTCTAGTTACAGCATACTAATTGACACGACTCTTTTTGCAGTTGCATTTTCTATGTTTGTAACAAAGTCTAGGAAAGGAGGGGAAAGAGAAAATGAATAAAAAATCTATTCTTAAAGTGATTGCTGCCATTGGCATGAAATCTGCTAAAATTGGTTGCAATTCAGCATCTGCTTTTGGCTACCACCAGCCGAAGGAACCGGTTATGCTGAAAAAGTCTGCTAAGAAAAAGTAATTTCCAATAGGTAGACAAAAAATCTTAGCTTTTTTCATATTATAGTATTTTATGATTTTATATACATGATATAAGCTATAGGTTAAAATTAATTAAAGAGGTTCATTAGGGTACTCTTGAAACCACCCTAAAATCTATTATACGAGGTTATAGTTATGTCAAACAAGCTTAAGAAAATCGTTGCTTCCGTTATGACAGTAGCTTCACTTGTTGTGTGTACTGCTGGTATGAGTGTAAGTGCAGCTAATGGAAAACTTACAGTAGATTCATCAAGTGCGACACTGTATAATGAATCCGGTGCTACACGCTATGGAAATGTTAATTTTACAGTTATTAACAGAGCGACAGGTTCTCAAGTTACAAGTGCAGGAAGCAGTGGAAATGTGGTAAATTATTCCTCGATTACAGCAACTAAAGGAGGATATTCTGCTGTTACATATCGTTTTAAGGGAAATGGCACATTGTACAAAGGCACCAGTCAGTATTCAGGAGTATTATGGAACGATTCAAAGACATACTAAACAGCTCAGCAAAGCAATAAGGGAATCACAAAATAAACTCTGATGGGCACCTCTAAATACCCCGAATCCGTCAGATGTGGTGCAGATTTGCGATAGATTCACTTGCGGAAAAATGCAGGAATACTTGGTGTATTTCAAGTTTTTGCGCAAGTGAAGATGGCACAAAGATGCGCTGCAGATGGCGGGTGAGCGGGTTTTTAGAGGTGACCTGATATTTTTAATAATCTCCTTTTGTTAGATAAAGCAGTGTAAAGCATCCAAATTGTAACTAACAAAAGGAGATTTTTATGTTGCTTTGAAAGCATAATATCCGAATGAAGAATAGCATTGTTTTATAAAACTTTGAAAGAGGTACCTAAAATGAAACACATACTGCATAATTTACGCTGCTTTATACGACATGAAAGACTAATATTCATTGTAATGATTGTCTGTATTTTATCCTCGGCATTTATACTGAATTTTTCATATGGGTTATACCGGAATTTCCAAACTGCAAAAACAGTAGAAGTGGAAAGTTTGAATGAATTGGCCCTGGAAATTCAGAAGGACCATGCACCAACATGTAAACAGGTTCGTCAGTTTATAGAATCCTTATCAGAAGAAACGCTGAATGAAACAACTTTTTTTATTTCCGGCACAATTGATACCTTAGCAGACTATAATTTTCCTTATTTGGAATCTAGATTTGTATATCAGAACAAAGAATATACAATTCCCACAGAATTTCGGAAAAATGCTGAGGATAAATTAATGTTTGGAAGAATGATTACTGATGAAGAAGAACAAAGTAGTGCTTTAGTTGCTTGTGTGGAAACAAGCTTAAGTAGCAAAAATGTGCAGGAGTCAGTGCAAAGTATTATGACAGATGATGAAACACTTGTTTTTATGAATCAGGAATATCACATCGTTGGCGGCAGTGGCGTAATTGCAAATATAATCGTCCCTTTCTTATCTGTTCCAGATGATTTTGTATATGATGATGTGATTATTCTGGACTTCAAGCAACCACTGAACAGAACGATATATCAAGAGATTATTGCTGCATCTACAAAGTATATGCCTGATGCTTTGATTTTTCCCGATCTTAAGCTTCCCGATCATGATACGATTTCAATATTCGATAATATCATCGCAATTTCTATATTGATCTCTGTTTTTTCAGCTTTCAATTTTGTGCTGCTGTATCATTTTATCCTGAACAAGCGAAATCATGATCTGGCTGTCATGAGAGTATGCGGATGTAGTAAACTCAAAGTATTTGGGAATTGCATTGGAGAATGCCTGCTCATCAGTATGCCATTCTATGTTCTCGGCACAGGAATCTATATTTTCCTGTTGCATGCTGTTCTGAAAAAGAATTATCCGTATATTTCAGATGTATATTCTCTAAAAGTGTACGCATTGATATTTGCACTTTATATCGTCATACTTATGCTTGCAGTAGGTATCATGGTATTGTCGCATATCAATCAGTCTATCGTCAGCCAGTTAAAGGAGAAGAAAATATGATACTTTTGAAAACTGCATGGAATGACTTCCGAAAAAACAGTATTGTAAATATATTTATCATTTTACAGGTGGCCGTTTCTCTTATCATAACGGCAGTCATGATCTCTGCAATCAGTGTCCGTTCTCAATACTATACGCCGTTTCGGGACATTCTCACATCAAATGGTATATTTATTAAGTTCTCATCTTCTCCGAACTATGATTCCTCACAAATGAATATCTATGATTATTTAGACAATGATGATATCCTACAAGAATGTCCCGACGCGGACCATATATATGCTTGCCACAGTATGTTTGGTTCGATTGACAGCTTTCACAATGGTGAAAGTTTTACACTTCAAAGTTATGATGATGAATTTATAAAACGATATCAACCGGAATTGACAGATGGCAGATGGCTTACTTCAGACATAGAATCCAATCAGATTGAGATTGTCGTTTCTGAAAATGATTATGGCGTAAAAGTCGGCGATGTATTGTCACTGACAGGAATCAACTATCCGAATTCAACATCCTTTACCGGAAAAGTAGTCGGCATATTCCAGGATGATTCCAAAATTATTGGCGGAGGACTTTACGATTACGGAAATTCTGATATGAATTTCAACAGCATATACTACCCATTTAATCATACGATCGAAAATCAAATCTTTGTGCTTGCCTCATATTCTGCCATTCAGAATATTACAAATCACTTTGTGCTTCTGTTTGATACGGATTATGTAGTTCAGCCGATCATTTCCAGTGTGATTCTTACATATCCGGACAATGTTAGCAAAGAACAAATTGAGGCAGACAAAGAAAAACTATTACAGTATGGGTGGGCAAATGCCATTTCATTGGACGAATTAAACCAAAACAGCATCGCTTATTTGTTGGAAAAAGCAGAGATCTTTCTGCCAATTATCATTATTCTTTTCATTCTTGCCTCAGTAAGTAGCATCAGCAGTTCTGCACTGATTGTAAGAAAAAATCTAAAAAATTATGCCCTATACTATATCAGCGGATTACAGTGGGGACATTGTTCCTTTGTCAATCTGTTGCATTCTATCATTTCCCTTGCCATAGCTACTATCGTAGGGGTTGTAGCTCTGCTTATCATACCGCATACAAAATTTGCTTATATGGTAAATATCATTTGGAGTCCATATATCTTCGAGGCTTTTGCAGCTATGATCATTCTGCAATTGCTAATTTCCATGATCATGCCACTTATCATTATCGGAAAAAACACCCCAAAACAAATTCTGACCAAGTAAGGAGTGAGTGAAATATGATCCGACTCAATAAGATTTCCAAAATATACAATAAGGGAAAATCAAACGCATTTCAGGCTTTAACAGACATCAATATCGAAATTGCAGATGGTGAACTAGTTGCGATCATCGGCACATCCGGTGCAGGAAAATCCACATTACTGCATATTTTAGCTTGCATTGACAGCTATGAAAGCGGCGAGTATTATATTGACGATACACTTGTAAAAAACTGCTCAGAGAAAAAGCTTGCTCAAATCCGAAACAAAAAAATTGGAATGGTTATGCAGGATTTTGCATTGGTGGATGATTTTTCTGCACTTCAAAACGTCATGCTACCTCTTGATTTTTCCAAGTCCAAAGTAAGTGAGAAAAAGGAAAAATGTCTGAAAGCCCTCCAAGCAGTGGGGATGGAGAAATTTGCACATCACCAGTCGAATAAGCTTTCGGGCGGACAGAAACAGCGTGTTGCGATTGCCAGAGCCATTGTCAATGAACCGTCGATCATTCTTGCGGACGAGCCGACAGGAGCACTTGACAGCAAGACTTCTGTGGAAATCATGGAACTTTTCAAATCTCTGAATGCTGCCGGGAGAACTGTGATTATTGTCACACATGATATGAAAATTGCACAGCAATGCAAAAGGGTAATTCGTATCGAAGACGGAAAAATTGTGGATTGACAAGTTAAAAATACTAATGTACAATTTCAATGCTTTTATTTATCGTTTGAAGAAATCATAAGAAATGATTAGCTTACTTTTTGATTTTGTTCATTTGTTCAAATGCACTAATCATCTATCACCGATTTGAAATTATAACTTGTTTAAATTTTGATATGGCCGGTAATATTTATTTCTAAATATCAAAGAATAAAATATTCTCAGAGAAGAAAAAGTGTTACCAGTATAGGGCAAACATACGATATCCAATTGAAATCACCTATGACAAAAACAAATTGAATCACTTTTTTCCTCTGTCTTTCGGGTGCCCTTCCAATTCTGAGATGCCGCTGAAATTGTCAAGAAAATACGATTGATCAGTAAGAAGTGTACTTCCTTTAAAATTCAACCACCTAAAAAAGGGCAGTTCTGTCCGGCAAACAGCTGGGCAGGACTGCCCTTTCTATTTTTTCAAGCAGCATACAATCCGGCGAAACGAACGGTTTTGTATGCTGCTTTTTTCTTTCTCCCGCTTGTTCATATAAAATTTACATCTAAAACCTTCCTATTTTGCTTCTCTCAATTGTCTTAGTAATTTCAGGAGGGCAAAAAAGGGCTTCTCAAAACTGAATATGGAGGGAGGGAAAATAATGTCTGCTCCCTCACATGATGATGATCAGCTGAAACTTGAGATTTTCGATCGTTTCAGTAAAACAGTGATGAGAAATGCAAGCAGAAATTTCGCCGCTGCTGCAAA
>NZ_JAJFCK010000034.1 GCF_020709055.1 Ruminococcus callidus | reverse complement strand
CTCAGCAGCAAGATTGACAGCCGTATAGAATTTTACCCGATACCCCGCCTCACAGGCGTTCATGCCAAGTGCAATCGAAAGATGTGTCTTTCCACTCCCGGGATTTCCGATCATGACAATGTTTTGACGCTGCTTTATGAAATCACAGGAAGCGAGCTGCTGTATGGTGCTTTTACTGACGTTTTCAAGTCTTGCCATATCAAACGCATCCAGCGTTTTCAGTGTTGGGAATTTTGCAGTTTTTATCCTGCGTTTCTGACCCGCTGCTGAACGTTCTGCAAGCTCCTGTTTCATCAGCTCTATCAGAAATTGTGCATAACCATCGTCAACAGAAAGTTGTCGTATGACTTTTTCATAGTTATTGAAAGTCGGCAGTCTGAGTTGTTTTGCATAGAGCCTGATCATTTCTTTCTGTACGCTGTTCATACCGCATCACCGCCTTTCAGAAGCGAATCATATCGTTTGAGATCCGGCGGTACGATCCCGATGGAGGATTCTATCGGCATTTCTCTTACCGGACTTCCGATCACTCCTGCATACAGCGTGTTGTAGGAATCTGCATAAGGCAAGTGTTTCAATACCGCATTTCCGGTATCCAGGTACAGCCGCAGCACCTTGACAATTTCTTTGGGGCTGCTCAGTTTCATCAAAAACTGATAAAGTTCAGTCGGAACAGTTTTCTTGATCGGTGCAGCATTGTAAACACTTCTCGGACGCTTTTCGATCAATCCGATGTAATGCTCTAAACGATAATGGGTCTGGTTATGACGGTAATCACGATCATATTTTGCAATGATCTTACCGCGGAACAGCATTATGACCTGATTGCCGCTTCCTTTGACCGTTATCATTTTGGAACTGTACTGATACGGCACTGAGTATTTGTTGTGATCAAATCTCACAAGTGAGAAATCATCCGCTTTGATCTGAAGTGTATTTGATGTATCATAGCGGTACGGCGGTAAATGGATCCAGTGATCCTTACAGTTTTCAGCCATTTCACCTACCGTCAGATCTTTTCCGGGTATCTTATGATTTCTGTACACAGCACAATATTCCAAAAGCTTTTCATTCAGTTCATCTATGGTCGATATGTTAGGGACAGGCACGAAGAAATTTCTTCTGACAAGTCCTACCAGACCTTCTACAAGCCCCTTTTCATGACCCTGTGCCGGATTGCAGAATACTGGTTTGAAGGAATAATGTGCCGACAGGGAAAGATATTTGTCTGTTGCTTTTGCATGACATCCAAATCCTTCTTTTACAGCAACACGAGCATTATCAAAAATGATTTTCTGCGGCGTTCCGCCAAAATGTTCAAGTCCTTTTATGATCCCTTCCAGAAAGCTTTCTTCATTCTGCCGGTAAAAAGCGGAAACAAAGATATCCCCGCTGTGGCATTCACGCATACACCATATTTGGATTTTCTGCTTGATCCCGCCAAGTATTACAGTTGCCTCACCCCAATCCACCTGAACGGCTTCGGCTGGGTCATAGGACAATGGTACAAACATATTGCTCACCTTGCCTTTGAGTTCTGCCACCGTCCGTCTTACAGAAGCTTCACAGCCATCAAAACCACATTCGGCAATCAGGCGTGTGTATATCTTATGTGCTGTATGCTGCTGCTTCCGCGGCGCTTTCTGATCAGAATCCAGGCACTTCATGATAAATGCTTTGACTTCATCGGTGATGATGTCATTTTTTCTGCCGCTGCCAGGTTTGCGTTCCCATGGAACTGTTCGTCCTTCCTAGTATTTCTTTACTGTGTTTCGTGAGATCCCCAGTATCTTTGCTACATTACGCTAGCTGAAGTCTGTATGCTCTCGATAATATCTGATCTTTTCATAGATCTCCATTGCTATTGCCACTCCTTATCCCTCCTGTATACAAGTTCTTTCTCTTATGATACAGGATTTTCATTATTTGTGGTTCACTTTTTTATTATCGTTTTTCCCTCAGCTGGCTCAGTTTTATTTTAGCAGATATAGGCTTAAAAAGAACTAAGATGAAATAGCCACTATTTTATCAATAGATTCTAGCACTTCCCCTAAATTGCGGAGCAGCTTCGGTTGCTCCGTATTTTTATATCAGGCAAAGATAATCCGGTGATTTGCACAAATTCGCCCTTGCATTTCACGTGGAAGTATGGTATACTAAAAGTGATAGAAAGGACGTGATTCCAATGGCAACTGAACAGGAAAAGAACCGGCGAGTGGCGGAGCAATTGCGGCTAATTGATGATGACTTCTTACGGCTCTATTTCAACGATAATCCGGAAGGCGTGGAGTATATCTTGAACATTTTGCTGGAGCGGCAAGACTTGAAGGTGCTGCACAGTGAAACACAATGTGAATATCGCAGCTTGTCTGGACGCTCCATTTCACTGGATATTTATGCGGAAGATACCAATGGAAAAAGATACAACATAGAAATTCAAAGAGCGGATTCCGGAGCAACACCAAAGCGTGCTAGATTCCACAGCAGTATGTTGGATACCAAACTGCTCCAAAAGAAAGAACCGTTCCGCAATTTGGCGGAAACTTTTGTGATTATGCTGACGGAACATGACATTATGAAGCACGGCTTGCCACTATATCATTATGATAGAATTTGTCGTGAAACCGGTGCGTATTTGGAAGACGATTCGCATATCATATACGTAAACGGAGCTTATCAGAATCCGAACGACAGCATTGGCAGACTGATGCACGACTTCCAGTGTGTGAATGCGAAGGATATGTACGCTGAAGAATTATCAGAACGTTTTCGATATTTCAAGGAAACCGAAGGAGGTATGGGCGAAATGTGTAAAGTTGTAGAAGAACGGGCGAAGGAATATGCAGCAGATGCATTGCAAAAAGAGAAGGTTGCGGATATCAGACGGATGTTAGACAAGCAGAAATACTCGCATGAGGAAATTGCAGAAAACTTGAATGTATCACTAGAACTCGTGGATGAGGTTGCAAGTGGCAAGGTTGCTTGAAATACTGCTTTAGAAATTAAAGTATAGGATGCTAATTCAAGCATCAGCCAAACAGTTAAACTTAATTTTTGAAACCGATTTTCAAATAGCAAACGATAACCCAAAATCGAGTGCCTCGCAAACGATAGCTCAATCCATGTACAAACAATGTCTGAAAACAGCCTCTAAAAACCAAACGATACCTTTGCTTATCGTTTGCGATTTGGCTCTCAATTTTCGCTTTTCTAGGCGATAGCAATCTCCTTGATTTTCAGCCGAAAAACAAAAAACCTCGCAGAATTGCGGGATTTTTGGGATTATTTTGTATCAAAATGAGAGCCCTTAGGCAGTTGCGACGACCGGATTTAAACCATAAAAGCTTGAAAACTTATATTTGAGTTTTCAAGCTTTTTCTTTCACACTGCTTGCAATTTCAGTTTTTTTGTGGTATAATTTCAATAACAAGTAAATCACGATGCGAAAGGGTGATGACTATGGAGAGAATTTTTAATATTACGGGTTCCTGCAATCCGCAGCAGCATTATATGGTCAATCTGGATTCTAGACTTGCGGAGATCAAAAAAATGATCGACCGTGGGGATTATTTTACAATCAATCGAGGAAGATAGTATGGGAAGACGACGATAATTCGTGCGTTAGCTTCCTATTTAAGCGAGGATTATTTTGTCATCAGCATGGATTTTCAGTTTGTTAGTCATTCTGATTTTGTCAGCGAAAGTGCGTTTGTTCGGGGATTCGCACGAGAATTATGGTGTCAAAGAGAAATGCGTGAAATGATAATTCCTGAGATTCAATCACAAATCAAATCATTGAAACAAATTGGCGTAGAATATACATTCACACTCGACTTCTTCCCAAGAACGGGAAAATCGCTGATTTGTTCCCAAAGACGTATCTCCGTGGAAACAAGTCAGCGTATGTTATCAATTCAAGGGTATCGAGGCACGTTGAGTGCGTAGTTCTGCTTTCAAGAAAGTAGGCTAAAAAGTCCCTATTTTGCGTACTTTTCAGCTATATGCCAATTTGGGGCACTCATCTTTTCTCCTAAAATCTGTCCGTGGGAACATATCGAAACGGGTTAAAAACGGATAGCAGATATACACAATCAACCTGAAAGTCAAAATTTGTGTGCAGATTTGATGAAAACGGCAGATTTACTGTCAAACAGCCTTGAAAGTGCCTATTTTGCGTTGATTTTAGGCTGTTTGACTGAGTGGGTGAATTTGATGGCAAATTTTAATTATTTCTATGAAAGGAGTATAGATATGCCATTCAAAGTAGTAAGGAATGATATAATAAAAATGAAGGTCGATGCTATTGTAAATCCGACAAATCGTTATTTAAAAGGCTCGGATAGCATTGATGGTATAATTCACAGAGCAGGTGGTGAAAAACTTGAAGAGGAATGTCGTGCATTAAATGGGTGTAAAGTAGGCGAAGCAAAAATTACAAATGCATATAATTTACTATGCAAGTATATTATTCATACTGTTGGTCCTGTATGGAGAGATGGTAAACATCAAGAGAGAGAGAAACTGTTTGATTGTTACAAGAACTCTATAATTTGTGCAAAACAACATGATATTTCATCTATTGCTTTCCCATTGATTTCATCAGGTAATTTTGCATTTCCAAAAGATATTGCTTTAGAAGTGGCTTGTGAGGCTTTAAATAAACTCTCCAATGATGAAACTATAATATATCTTGTAATATATGATACACAAGCACTTGAAATAAGCAAAAGTTTTTTGGATGTTGAGCATTTGATTGATGAGAAAACGATAATTGATATCACCTCCATAAAACCAGAAAATTTTGAAAATGAGGAAAAGACATATTCGGAAACAATTTCTGATTGTAAAATAAAAATAGAGGAATTATATGAAAAGATATATTCCACTTCAATGAGACTGTTTATGTTGAACAGTATCTACAGAGATTTAGGAACTAATGTAGATTCTAAACGATTCCTTGATAATTTATATAGCATAGAAAAAATGTGTCAAGATTCACTGCAAAAAAAAATAGAAAACTTCAAAACTATAATTTCTGAAATTGAAAGTATTAATACAACACAACAACTAATATGTGTAAATAAAACTGAAATCAGTTTTTCAGATTTATTATTCACTTTTATTAGGACAAAAGGCATTAAACCATCACATGTCTACAAGAAAGCAAATATATCAAGGTCAAGTTTTTCTAAGGTTAGAGGTGATTATCATCCTAAAAAAGATGTTGCGATTTCATATTCTTTAGCTTTGGAATTAAATATTGAAGAAACACAAAAACTTCTTTCGACGGCGGGGTATGTATTGTCCAACAGCATAAAAGAGGATTTGATAATCATGGAATGTATCAACAAAGGTATATATGACATTGCTAAAGTGAATATTATTCTTTTAAAATATTGTGGTCATGGTTTAGAAACCCGATAATTGTGTCAACCTCAGCTTAACACTGTTAAGCTGAGGTTGACTTTTTTAGCCTACCTCTTGTTTTACTTGAAAAAATGTGCTATAATTTAGGCGAGAAATGCAAGTAGCAATAATTCGTATAATTTAAACTTCTAAGTGTTACATTTCTCGATGGGCAGCCATGTTTTTTGAATAATAAAGGATGGGTGATTCCAATGGTTAGATAAGTGCTGTTTATCAACTCAAGATACCAGTAAAAGTAGTATCGCAAAAAATGGCAAAATATATCTTTGTCAAGGCAACTATAGTGGTGTGGTTACGAATTGAATTCAAAAAGGCATTAGCCAGAAAGGAACTGTTATGAAAAGAATAGCAAGTACGATTGTATCGTTAGTCATGGCAGTATTTATCGCAATGGCTTCGTTTGGGCTTGGCAGTTTAAATTTAGTTGCTTTTGCTACAAGCGTTGATGAAGGATTGTATGTTATCCAAAGTTCGCTTAACTCATCTAAAGTGCTTGATATTGCGGACCGTGAAACATCCAACGGTACTAATTGTCAGATTTATGATCGTAATAATTCGTCTGCACAGGTATATCGTGTTATTCCTGTTGATGAAAAGTACTATATTATTCAGCTTGCAATGACTGATCAGATGGTTTTAGATATATCAGGAGGTAAAGGATATAACGGTTGTAATGTTCAACTTTACAAGTATAATGGAACAGATGCTCAGCTTTGGACTTTTGAAGCATCAGATTCTGGTTGCTACTACATAAAGTCTAAGACTGGTTATTACTTAGATGTAACAGATGGAAAGACGGCAAACGGTACAAATCTTCAGATTTATGAGAAAAATAAATCAAATCCTGATTTTCAGCGTTTTAAACTCGTAAAAAACTATGATACTGAGAGTGCTGTAGCATATGCAGAAAAATATACTGATTCTTCTGGAAAATATTATGGCACATATAATAAAACTTATAATATTTATAAAAATCCCAACCCCGTAGATTATTTGGGATTTGATTGTGCTAATTTTGCATCACAATGTCTTTTTAATGCTGGATTCATTGCAACAGAACAATGGGAACCTGTGTATAGAGGCGAAAACTATGATGGCAATAAAGCAAAAACAACTTGGGTTGCTGTAAATGAGCTATATTCATACTTAGTGTCTTTAGGTTATCAAACGCAAAAAGTAAAGAGCGATTTAAGTAATATTCATATTGGAGATATTGTTTTTACAGGACAAGGAAAACATGCAACTATTTGTACAGGATATAGTAATGGCAAACCAGTTTATTGTGCTCATTCTAAGTGGAGAAAAGATGAAACTTATAAATATGAGGACTTTGAAAATGGATATGTTATAGATATGTCTTTTGCAAATTGTAAAAAAGCTACTGCTTTCTCTATATCTACATCTAAAGAAGAATATTGTACTTATACGGTATGTAGTTCTAAAGGGGCGAAAGTTCGTTCTAACCCAGGTAGTTCTTATGAGCAAAAAGGTGGCCTTGCAAAGGGCTCTGTTGTGTATTATGATAAAGTAGAAACAGCAAATGGCTATACATGGTACCATATCGTTTCTGTTGATGCTAAAAGTGGAAGCTGGGGAAACTATAAAGGATATTGGATTGCAAACGTCTAATTACCACAATAATATAATCAGATAGAAAAGTATGTCCCATATGTTTAGCTAAAAATTCCTCCTATGGTATTTCTTATTATACCATAGGAGGGTTCTTTTGTCTATTGTCCGTTTTTATTGGACTTATGTGCATTATCTCAGTAGGGGTTCAATGCTACTATTCACTTCTCCACACTCACCGTAACACCTGATTTAAACTCAAAAATAATATGGTCATCAAAAACTGTGATCTTTGAGAGCAGATGTTTTGCAAGGGTTTCATCAAATTCCATTTGCTTCGGCTGTGATTTGATGAAGAACTGCAATTCCTGAATGCGTTTCTTGTACTCAGCCTGAGAACTTTTCGATACTTGAATCTGTTCACGCTGTTCTCGTAAAGCAAATATTTCTTCAGCAATATCGGAATAATCCTCATGACGTTCTGTACGGTCTATCAGTTCATGCTGTAACCGATTTAGTTTATCATCAATGTTTTGCAAGGCACGGGGGTCAACAATGATTTGATCAATATTGTTTTTTAGTTTTTTGAGGTAATGATCACTGTCACCGATCATCATTTGAAGGGCGTTGACAAAAGCTTTCTGCAAGTCTTCTTCCTTCATTGTTCTGGCACTGCATTTTGTATGATCTTTGATCCTTTTGCTGCATCTCCAGACGATTGATTTTTTACCATGACTATTCCAATGCAAACGACTGAATTCAGCACCACAGTCAGCACAAAAGGTAATCTGTGAAAAAGCATGAGCTGCACTGAAACATTTTCTTCTTCCAAGAGAGTCTTTCAGCATTCCACGTCTTGCAATTTCTTCCTGCACCTGCATAAATATTTCTTTGCTTATGATTGCAGGGTGACTGTCTTCCACATAGTATTTTGGCATAATTCCGGTGTTTTTTACTCTCTTTTTGGTCAGAAAATCTATAGTATAGGTCTTTTGCAAAAGTGCATCGCCCATATACTTTTCGTTTTCCAATATTTTGCGTACACTGCTGTCATGCCATCTTGGATTACCTCGTGCAGTAAGGATTCCATCCCGTTCCAGTCCTTTGCAAATAGCCAGAATACTTTTGCCCTCCAGATACTCTCTGAAAATACGTTTGACAATCTCTGCTTGTTCAGGATTGATGATAAGGCTGCCGTTATCATCTTTGTCGTATCCCAAAAAACAGGTGGTGTTAACCATGATCTTTCCTTGCTGAAAACGATACTGCATACCAAGCTTGACATTTTTGCTGAGGGATTCTGATTCCTGTTGTGCCAATGATGCCATAATAGTAATGAGAACTTCACCTTTTGCATCCATAGTGTTGATGGATTCCTTCTCGAAGAAAACAGGGATGTTCATTTCTTTCAGTTCCCGGATGTAGTTCAGACAGTCCACAGTATTTCTGGCAAAACGGCTGATGGATTTTGTGATAACAAGGTCAATCAGTCCCAACTTACAGTCATCGATCATCCGATTGAATTCATCACGCTTTTTGGTATTGGTCGCACTGATGCCCTCATCGGCATAGATGTCGACAAATTCCCATTCCGGTTTGCTGATAATGTATTCCCGATAATGTTGGATCTGTGCCTCATAACTGGTTGCCTGTTCCTCTGTATCTGTTGACACACGGCAGTATGCCGCAACTCTCAGCTTCTTGATTTCTTTCTTTGCCGCACGATTTCCTACCTGTGGTTTGGCAGGTATTTTCATAACATTTCCCATTACTTTACTCCTATCAAACTATAAATGTACTCAGCCTGTTCAAACGGATTTTCAAAAGAATGTGTCGGAATTCCCATTTCAAATACAGTATGAATAACTGCATCTTTTCTTCTTTTATGTCCTGTAAAACGATTCGCCATTATTCGATCATAAGCTTTGAGATAAGTTTCTTTATCGATAATGGCAGGATAGAAGTCATCACCAAGATAGCATTTTTTCAAAAGCAGTCTTTTCACAGAACTGTGTGCAATATTGAGACCGGCTTTTTTTGCTGACATAGAAAAACTCATTCCCGAAATATAATTTTTGTAAATTTGTCTGATAACAGACGCCTCTGATTGATTGATCAGGACTATGCCATTTCTCATTTCATATCCGTATGTCATAATGCCTCCTTGACCTTCAAACCACATTTGAGATGAAATTCTGCACAATTTCGATTTACAATTACAATTTTGCTGACAAACATACAAAACACTTCTTCATTGAATGCAGTCATCATTTCTCTGTCTGTGAAATGAATGAGCTTATTCAGTTCAGAAAAATCTTTTGTTTTTCCGGAGAGGTCAGATAGTTCTGCTCTGTATTCAGATGCCTGTGCGTCAATAAAGTTGATTTCCTGATTAAAAACAACGCTGTCGATAATGTCCTGTGCTCTGAGTTTTCTGAGAGTATCTTTCTTCTCAGATAATTTTTGCAACTCGTTTTGAATAAAGTGAATTCTGCTGCTGCTTTCATTACTGCCCTGTATGCTGATGTTTTCATATAAAGGCAGAAGAAGCTGTTTTCTGGAATATATCAGCTTATTCATCGTGGTTACAAATGCAGCTTTCAGCATATCATCCCGGATATATTTCATAGAGCATTTTTCCTTATCCATAATATGTGTCCGGCATGACCATGCAATTTCTTTTCCGGAATCGTGTGTTTTGCGTCTGAATTTATCTCCGCATTCTCCGCAGAAGATCAATCCTGAGAAAGCATAACGCTGTTGATATTTGTCAGAGCCAGACTGAATTCTTTTTTCCAAAGCCCTTTGTTTCATGAGTTCTTTCACCCGTTCAAATACTGCCTTGCTGATGATCGGTTCATGATGCTCTTCTATGAAATAGCTGTCCACTTCTCCGTAGTTCTTTTTTCTATGAAAGTTTTCGTCTGTATAGGTCTTTTGAAAAATAGCTGCACCATAGTATTTTTCATTGGTGAGAATATCTCGGACAGTAGAACTTGTCCATTTGCCGCCTTTTCGGGTAGGAATTTGTCTTTCCTCAAGAATTTTTGCGATCTTATTACAGCCAAAACCATTTAACGCAGATTGAAAGATAAAACGTACTGTATCGGCTTCCTTCGGATCAATTACCATAAAGCCTTCCTTATCACGCATATATCCAAAGGATACATAGCTGAATTTATATGTGCCTTTTTCAAAACGCTGATGAACTGCCCATTTATTGTTTTCAGAAATAGATCTTGATTCATCCTGTGCCATACCACTGAGAATGGAGAGGACAAGTTCACTTTCCATAGAACCTGTATCAATATTTTCCTTCTCGAAATAGATCGGGATATTCATATCAAGCAGTTCACGGACAAGAGAAATGCAGTCTGTAGTATTTCTGGAAAAACGACTGATCGACTTTGTGAGAATGTAATCAATTCTCCCAGCCTTACATTCCAGCAGAAGATTCTGTAGTCCGTCTCGATGTTCAGTCTTTGTTCCCGTAACGCCGAAATCATAGAAAAGTCCTGCAAATTCCCAGTTGTCATGAATCTTGATCCAGGCATCATAGTGTGCTTTCTGAGCCTCAAAACTGTCCAGTTGTTCATCGCTTTCAGTGGAAACTCTGCAATAGGCAGCAACACGAAGCTTTTTCTTTTCAGTTGATTTTGATTCGATTTTTGAAATTTTCAAGTATATCACCTCATTTCAGTATGACATCTTACCGCTTTTTCGAAGATTTATCAAGTACTTTCGGCAATAAGTCGGCAAAAAGAGGGGAGAAAGATCGTCGGTTTAGTTCGGTTAATTTGTCATACTCGACAAAGGAAAGAAGTCCGTTTTCATAAAGCTGATCGGTCAGTTTCTGTGCTTTGAAGTACTCAATTTCATCAATTACTTTTTGTTGTTCCATGTATTGTCCTCCTGTCTGATGAATGCTTTCACCATACATAGGACAGTAATCGTGATTTTGAGTACAAAAAAACCACGAAATATGAAAAAATCATACTTCGTGGGGAAATCTTGTTCTGTGATCTCAGATCTCATCGATTGTTCTTCTTACAAACGGCAAAGCAGCACCGATTGCCGGTGCAAACTCACCATGTTTGCCAAGTTGGATATGAATATCTCGCTCGGCAAAGAAAGGTAGCGATGTAATTTTTTGTTTCAGAAACTCCAGATCTTCCGTTGTCAAATATGGCACAAGAAATCCGCTTAGAATCACATCACTGTCCATGACCGTGTTGACATTTCGGATAGCAGCTGCCATCTTGGAGAGATAAGCTTCCCAGATAGCATTGCTGCTCGGATCATGTTCTCGTACTGATTGAAAAAACGCCTCAAAAGAATTGCCCTGAATTTGATTTTGCAAACTTTCTGCGGAGCAATAGGTTTCCAAGCAACCTTTTCCACCACAGTAACAGGGCTTTCCGTCCGGAACAATACACATATGCTCGATCGTTCCGCTATGCATGGATTTTCCCTGATGCACTTCTCCGTGAATAACCAATGCACTGCCCAGATTTTTGTTGAGCAGAAAGACTACCGCATCAGAAAGTTGCGACTGATTCCAGATTTCTGCAAAAGCAGCTGCTTTGGAATCATGTTCTGTAAAACAAGGATACGGAATATAACGAGTTAAATCAGCTGTATTCAATCCGGTATGCTGTAAGAGTTTTCCGTATTGAATCTTGCTGCGGTCTGGAGAGAGAATTCCCTGAATCGCAATTCCAACTCCGGAGATGCGATCGGGATTAGATTCGACATGATTGGCAAACCGCATGATTTCTTTTCCTAAAAATTGAAAGTAAGCCTCGGTAGCGGAAAATGGTTCTGCTACCGTTTTTTTTGCAATGACATCTCCGTATAGATTCAAAGCGACCAATAAAATCGATCGTCTCAGAATAAAAGCACCAATTGCAGTGCGTGCATTTGAAACAATTTCAATTGCCTGTGCCTTTCGTCCGCCAGTGGATTCATAATAACCAGTACGGTGAATCCAACCATCTTCTTCCAATGCTTTCAAGTTTTGTGTGACGGTCGTGAGTCCCATGTGCAGTTCCTGTGCCAGCTCCTGTTTAGAGATGGAACGCTTTTCATAAATCATTTGATAGACTTTGCTGCGGTTGATTCGCTTTACTTCAATGGTGGTCATTCCGGAATTGGACATATATCAGATACCTCTTTTCGATTTGTCTTGATGAAAAGGAATTCTAGGAGATAGTATAGCATATTTTCTTGCTTTTTTCAAGAAAATCTCTGAATTTGTGCAGATTATACAATCAAATCCCAAAAAAGTTGGTGGTTTTACCACTTGTATTTTGCTTTTGTATCTGTTAGAATATACTTGTAATCAGCTGTTACGTATAAGTATCAATCAAAACTAACAAAAATGGAGGAATTTCAAATGAAAAGTGCAGTATTTTATGGTAAACATGACATGAGAGTCGAAGAATCCCCGATGCCGAAGGTTGAAGCAGAAGATGTTCTGATTCAGGTAAAGGCTTGTGGTATCTGTGGTACAGATGTACACATTTACGAGGGTGACAAGGGGGCTGCGGAAGTTACACCGCCGACCATTTTAGGACACGAATTTTCCGGTGTGGTTGCAGAAGTTGGTTCTGCCGTTACCAACGTGAAAGTGGGCGACCGTGTTTGTATCGATCCGAACTGCTACTGCGGCAAGTGTGATTTCTGCCGAAATGGCATTGCACACTATTGCACAGACATGATCGGCTATGGTACAACGGTCAACGGTGGTTTTGCAGAATATTGCAGTGTGAATCAGCGTCAGGTTTACAAGCTGGGTGACCACACCACTTTTGAACAGGGTGCGATGACTGAACCGGTTGCTTGTTGTCTGCATGGTATGGATATGTGCAACATTCATCCGGGCAGCAGTGTGGTCATCATCGGAGGCGGTATGATTGGTCTGCTGATGCTCCAGCTGGCACGACTTGCCGGTGCAGCAAGAACCGCTTTATTAGAACCCGTTGCAAGCAAGCGAGAAGTTGCCAAAAAATTGGGTGCTGATGTTTGTATTGACCCGATTCATGAAGATGTCAAGGCTGCCCTTGCCGCTGCTGGCATGACATGGGTAAACACTGTTATCGAATGTGTTGGCAGAACATCCACCATCGAACAGGCAATTGACATTGTGGGCAATAAGGGAACGGTTATGATGTTTGGATTGACCAAGCCGGACGATACCATTTCTCTGAAGCCGTTTGAAGTCTTCAAGAAAGAGATCGAATTGAAGGCATCTTACATCAATCCGTATACCCAGAAGCGAGCATTGGAACTGATCGATTCCGGCAGACTGGACGTTTCCAGCATGGTTTATGCGGTCGAAAGTCTGGACAATCTTGCAGATATTCTGGCAAAGCCGGAATTGCGTGCAAACGGAAAGTATATCATTTCTCCGGAAAAATAAAAGTGGGGTGAGCGTATGACAGAAGCAGTTTTTGCCGCAGAGCCGGTTCGACTGATCATCTCCGCCATTGCCGGAATTGCCATTCTTTTGATCCTGATTTTAAAATGTAAACTGCATCCGGTTTTAAGCTTGTTGATATCAGCGTTGGCGATCGGTTTAGGTTCTGGTATGCCAGTCACAACACTGATGGATACAGTAGAATACGGGGCAGGGAACAC
Organism: Ruminococcus callidus; assembly: GCF_020709055.1. GTDB lineage: Bacteria > Bacillota > Clostridia > Oscillospirales > Ruminococcaceae > Ruminococcus_C. Next base: position 13,412 of record NZ_JAJFCK010000034.1, on the reverse strand, counting down.
GCTGCAGGGAATTGTTCTGCTGATCGGGCTTGGATCTATGTTTGGCGGAATCTTGGAAGTATCCGGTGGTGCACAGCAAGTTGCACAAACGATGATCGGAAAATTTGGCGAGAAGAAAGCCGGCTGGGCATTGGGAATCACCGGTTTGGTTGTCGGAACAACTGTATTTTTTGAAGCTGGTGTCGTCATTTTGATTCCATTGGCATTTGGTCTGGCAAAAAAGACGAAAAAATCGACATTGACCTATGTGCTGCCGTTGTTGGCAGGATTGGCGACCGGATTCGCTTTCATTCCGCCTTCTGCCGGTTCAGTATTGGTTGCAAATATGCTTGGCGTAAATCTTGGTGTAATGATTGCAGTAGGTGTGCCGGTTGGAATTATTGCTGTGATCTGTGCCGGTGTACTCTGGGGCAAATTCTGCGGAAAGCGTATTTATGCAGAACTGCCATCCAATTTACGAGAAATTGCAGATACAGAAGAAGAAAAGAAACTGCCGCCGTTTGGAACAGTACTGGGAATCATTTTGATCCCGCTGGTGTTGATCCTGCTGAACACGATCACCGACTATTTATCTTTGCCGGCGGTGGTAAAATCCGTATTTGAATTTCTTGGAACGCCGTTTGTCGCCCTGATCATTGCAACGCTGTTTGCTATGTTCTTTCTGGGAAAAAAGCAGGGATACAGTGGCGATGATCTGAAAAAGATTTTAGACCGTGCATTGAAACCAACTGGTATGATTTTGTTGGTTATCACTGGTGGCGGAATCATTCGCTGGGTTCTGCAAAATGCAGGTATGGGTGACATCATCGGACCAGCACTGGAAAAGAGCGGATTGCCGTTGATTTTGGTTGCCTTTTTAATTGCCGCTTTGATTCGTTCATCTGTTGGGGCAGCAGTAGTTGCCATGACGATGGCTGCCGGAATTATGGCTTCCATGCCAGCCGTGCAGGCACTTTCTCCGGTAGAACTGGCAGCAATGGTTTGTGCCATCAATGGTGGTGCAACGGCATTCAGCCATGTAAACGATTCCGGATTCTGGCTGGTCGGTTCTCTTCTGGAGATCGACGAAAAGAGTACCCTGAAATCATGGACAATCATGGAAACGATCATTGGTTTCGTTGGTCTTGTCTGTGCTCTGGTTATTTCAATTTTTGCATAAAGGAGGAATCGTAGATGCGTTTGAAAGTAAAATTGTGCGATACAGTTGCGATGAAAAATTTGGTGCTTGCAGCAGAACATCTGCCGTGTGATGTGGATTTGCAGTCCGGCAGTTTTGTAGTAGATGCAAAATCAATTTTAGGCGTTCTGGGATTGCCGAAAAAAGATACGGGGATTTTGCAGGTACACTCCGATGACCCGAAAATCTGCACTCCGTTTTTAGAAGAGTTGGAACGTTTGGGAATCCTGTGTTCAGAAGGACCGATGATTCAAAAAACCACATTTCTGGCGTGTGCATTGGGAGAAATGTTGATCGACTTTACCATGCAGGGCAGAAATGAGCAAGGGCAGCGAATTTTTGCACAGAATGCTGGCGGTGCTCCGGCAAATGTCATGGCTGCCATGGCAAAACTGGGAGCAAGAACCGCTTTTATCGGCAAAGCCGGGAATGATATGCACGGCAGATTTCTCAAAGAAACATTAGAGCAATGTGGAATCAACAGCACTGGTTTCACACTCAGTGATGATTATTTTACAACACTGGCATTTGTTGATGTGAAGCCGGATGGGGAACGGGAGTTCTCCTTTGCCCGAAATCATGGAGCGGATAAGATGTTGGAAAAGAGCGATGTCCCATTGGAACTGATTCGCAGCAGTGGAATCCTGCATATTGGTTCAATTTCGCTGACAGACGAGCCGGCGCGCAGTACCACTTTGTTTGCGGTACAGAAAGCAAAAGAAGCCGGTTGTGTGATCTCTTATGATCCGAATTATCGTGCTTCACTCTGGAAATCAGAGGAACTTGCAAAGAAACAAATGCGAAGCATGATTTCATATGCAGATCTGATGAAGATTTCGGAAGAAGAAACGCTGTTGCTTACCGGTGAAAGCGACTATCAGAAAGCTGCGGAAGTTCTGATTCAGAGCGGTGTAAAAATCGTAGTTGTAACGCTGGGAAAACTGGGAGCTTATGTGCGAACCAGACAAGGCGGACAACTGGTAAAAGGATTCCGAAATCAGGCAGTAGATGCAACGGGTGCAGGCGATGCCTTTTGGGGTGGATTTCTGTTTCAGTTCAGCCGCTGCGGAAAAACACCGGAGGACATCACGACAGAAGAGGCGGCAGAGTTCGCAGACTTTGGCAATGCTGTTGCAAGTGTCTGTGTTCAGAAACATGGAGCAATTCCGGCAATGCCGAATATGGCACAGGTAATGGAACAGTTGAAAGAAGAGAGGTTATGAGTATGAAATTGCATGACAATGTGACCGGATTTCAGCACATGGGATTTCCGACCAATGATTTAGCGGAAACCGTTGCTTTTTATGAAAAACTTGGATTCCACGTGGCACTTCGTACCTACAATGAAGAAGCAGGCGAAGAAGTTGCATTTTTGCAGATAGGGAATCTGATGCTGGAAATCTACGAAAATCATCAGGCACCAATGCAGGCAGGAGCATGGGATCATTTGGCAATCGATGTCAAGGATATTGAAGCCGCTTATCAGGAAGTCTGTTCGCTGGGTCTGAACAATCAAAAAGATACGATTCACTTTCTCCCGTTCTGGAAGAATGGTGTAAAGTTCTTTAAGATCACAGGACCAAATCACGAAGTAATTGAGTTTAGTCAGATCCTTTAAGTCAAATAAATATAAAAAGCCATTGCATCCAGGACGATTTATCAAGGATACAATGGCTTTCTTTGAGTCAATTATTTTATTTCATAAGAGCGTTAACACGCTTCTGTACTTCATTGTAGCCATATCCAGCATTCGTCAGTCGTTTCTTACGTTCTGCACCATTGCCCCACTTACCCTGAATGACCTCATGGGCAATTTCGTCAATGGACTTCTTCACTGGATACACCTGCTTGCCGGAACTGTCAAAAACAGCATATCCCACCTTGCAGGCTCTCCTGGCATTTTCAAGAGAAGAAAAAGCCCCGATCTGCGATTTGGCATCAAACCAGGACTTTCTTACCCTGTAGAGTTGCTTTGCCGCAGGTGCAGAGGGCGTTGGTGCCGTTGCAGAACCGGCGTTCATATATCCCTGTACCTTTTTCTTGAACTCTGCCCAGTGCGGCAAAATGTAGAGTGGACACATCTTGTAAGAGTTTCTCGCTGTATTGAGATAATCTACACTGCCCGACTTTCCATCTCTGACATTGAGCCAGTGGGTATGTGTGTAAAGATGGTCGATTCCGAGATTGTATTTCTTCAACAAGGCTGCGGCAAGTCTTGCACAATTGTCCTCAGACTTCTTATCTGTCGCATTATACGCAGATGACATAATACACTCGATCGCAATAGTTCTTCTGTTACCATTGCCGGAGCCATCAGCAGCGTGCCATCCGCTCAGACTGTGGGGCAGATTCTGCCATGCACAGGTGTTGTCTACATAATAATGTACTCTGACATCGTTCATATTGCCATTGGCGGTTGCTCTTGTATACTGCTCTGCAGGTGTCGTTCCTGCAACGGTCGTGATCCACGCTGTATTATGCACCGTCACACCAATAATTTTGCCCTCCATAGAAACAGAGGGCATAGCGATATGGTTTGGATTATGTTTTGTGAGTAAATATTCGTTGACGGTTACACCGCCAAATGTTGTTTTGTTATCAGGTTTCAGAATTGCCATTGTCATTTTCCTCCTTTGTTTCATCCGTTCTACCCACCTTATTTTGCAGAACATCAATTGCTTTTTTGAATGCCGGCGGGAAAGGAATCCCCATTAAAGTCGTATTCTCAATGATGGAAAGCAGTTCATTCAGACAAAAGCTGATACAAACGGCATCTCTGATGTAGTTTGTGCCGATGAGAATATCGATTCTCACACCAACTACTACCATAAGCAGAATGCAGAATTTCTTTGCAAGTCCGACCCAGCCGGCTGTACTGTTGAGCGTGCCGCTTTCGCTGTGCTTGGACTTACCCATCGCCGCAGTTACAATTCCTGTCACGAAGTCAATACCCATGAACACGACAAGCGTTGCAAGAGCAGAATCCCAGCCGCCAAGCAGCGTTGCGATAAATCCGCCGATCACGCCTGCGATCAGGCAAATGGTATCTTTCATAAAATCACCCCTTCATAAATTTGATAGACTTGACCATCGGATGTGAATTGTCCGATGTGCCTTTGAAAGCAAGGTAGTATTCTCCATCCGATGTGTTTTCAAGTGACTGTATCACAGAAATGAAAGTATCGGAGTAGAGCCATTTAAATGATAATTTCAAAGCATTTTCGGCTTTGATTTCCTCGTAAATATACTGAGCAAGTTCAGAACCCATTTTATCTGTCTTCGGAATAAGATAAAATTCAGCATCCTGCGATGCACCGACCATATAGCTTAAAAGCAGCTTCATTTTTGAAGTAATTGCAACAGGAGTCAAAAACATCACAAACACACTTCCTGCCCAACTGAAATCGTTCTGATTGAAATACAGAGCATATTCATTTTCAGAACAGCAGAAATGCGGATAGCTCTCTGCAAATCCTGCAAGAGAACGATAACCGTCATTATAATAAGTGTAGATGCTGTCACTATATTTCTGCAAGGCATCAGAACCACTTTCAAATACAGAGATATAGCTGATGCCGGATATTTGCCTGATTTGCTCCTGTAATTCTGCAATATCAGTTTTTGTTGCATAGTCTGACATATCAGGAGTAATGCCGTCCCTGCCGTCAGCACCTTTCAGGCTTTGCAGCCATTCATTTTCTGTACCTGTGAAACCATGTTCTACGGCAATAATATAGGCGGATTTTCCGTCAATTCCATCACGCCCCGGAAGTCCGTCAGCACCATTTCTACCGTCACATCCATCTTTGCCGTTTACTCCGTCCTTGCCGTCAACACCTTTCAAACTTTCAAGCCATTCAGTCTCTGTGCCAACAAAGCCATATTCTACAGCAATTTCATAGGCTGACTTGCCGTCTTTGCCTTTTTCAGAAATCTTCTGCAAAAGCTGTTGATACAAATCAGGAGTAGGCGGAACATTACTGTTTTCGCCCTCAAATCCCGACGGCCTGATGTGCAAAGTTTTTACAATCGTTGTTGCCCTGACTGTTTCAGTTGCTTCTGCATCATAGCCAAACAAGGACATCTTTACAGTGCCGGGAGTCAATTCAGCAGGCAGAAAACAACTTGTATTTTCTGTTCCGAGAACTCTGCTATAGGTTATTTCGTCCTGTGTGAACTGCACCACCTTATGCAGAGCTTTCCAGTTATTATCGAACACAAAATGTATCTTCACAAAAGCAATCTGGTCAGCAGCAATGACTTCATGCTCCAGCGTTTCGATGTTCTGTCCTTTTACAAGAAATTTTATCATGCTTTTACCTCTTTCCAAGTTTTTGTGTTTGCAACATATTCCATATATCCGTCAAAACACTGGATTTTTTTAAGCGGAGATTCAATATCAACTGCATGACTGTCCCAGTTTGTATTTTTCTTCACAGCGTTCCAGTCAGCAAGAGAGCCTTCATAAGTGATTGTGGTCAAAGATTCACAGTAATTGAAACAGCCGCCCACAATTTCCTTGACATTTCGAGCAAGCGTGAGGTTTTTCAGTTTTGTGCATCGTACAAACATTCTGTCACTAATGACTTTGCCGCCGTATCGTACCGTTTCAAGATACTGACACTCGCTGAATGCCATTGCACCTACGGTTACCACAGAGGACGGAACGGTTACGGACTTGATTGCCGTTCCTGCAAATGCATTCACGCCAAGTTCAGTAACACGTTCCGGAATCTTCAGTTCTGTTAAACCATTTAGAGTCTGATGATAAATATAACCGTCAATATGCGGCAGAAATGCAGCCTTTTTGATTGCCGTAAGCGTTGTCGGAAGAGATACTGTTTTCAGATTGTCGCAATACTGAAAAAGTCGTTCTCCAATGCCTGTCACACCCTCTGAAACAATAACCGACTTGATATTTGCATTGTTTTGCAATGGTGACGGATTACTGTCAGTAGAATAATCGAATGTTGCCTCGGTGCCTTTGAGGAGCAGTCTGCCGTCTGAATAAAGCACAAAATCCACGTTCTGCCCGCATTTCCCGATAGAAACCACATCGCCTGTCATTTCATCAATTTTCAGCGTTAATTCGTTGATTTTTGTGGTGAGTTGATTGACTGTTGTATTGTAATTCTTCATCTGTTCCTGAATTTCAGAGAGCTGGGCAAGCATATCCGTCACTTTACATTTGCCAAGGATACAGCGAACATATCCGCAGAAATTGCCGTTTTCCCGGTAGTCTGTGATTTTCAATTCAGATGTGCCTGCATCAAGTCTGATAATACAAAGGGTGAGATATTTCTTATAATCGGTGTTCAGAAGTTTTGGAACAGAAGGATTTGTTGCAGGTGTTCCTGCAAGGATTTCAAATGCAACATTTCTTACATTTTCAGAAGTATTACAACAAATTCCGACTGCCATATATCTCGGCAGGGATTCGTCCACATAACGGGATAGGTCGTAAGTGTAAGCCGTATCTGAGATGAAGTAATGCCCCTGAATCCATGCCTTACCGCTGCCAATTGTCAGCTTTAGTTTAGAACTTGACAGCTTGAAACACTGCCCGAAATTATCCTGAATCCCGTCACAGATAATGCTGCCGAGATAGTCGTTGAAGTTCTCAGCAGTATATGTTCTGTCAAGATTTTTAGAATTGAAAAATCCGAATGAAAATGCCATGTTAAGCCTCCTTAAATGTCGGTGTTAAATTTCTGCCGTTGCGGTCAAAACTCTCAATCATTCCAATAAGCTGTATTTTATTCTGTCTGATTTCAAACCTGTGATGTTCTACGGTAACAAAATCGCCAACAAAATAGTCCACACCGTATTGAAACTGTGTGGACTGCACTGCAATCTGTGATTCTGATTTTGTCTTTGTGGGAACAAGATTCTGTTTTCCTTTCTCTTTCAGAAGTTCCTCATATTCGATTTCAGAAATTGGTTTTGTTTCGTTGGCAATCTGTTCTTCATCTGAAATGTCCTTTGCATCAACATACACTTCATATCTATCAAGCAGGGCAGGTTCAGAATTTGTAAAACAAGTGGTTCTTTTACGCTGTTCACTCTCGCCCTTTCCAAGAACATAGGCAAAATTTCTCTTGACGGAAGTGTCTGTAAAGTAGGTGAAAGACAGCAGATTATTGTATCTGTCAGAGAAAATGATGTGCGGATTGATTTTCTGTAATATGCTCCTATCAGTACCTTGTAAAAGTTCAAAAATCATTTCATACTGCTCATCAGCTATTTTTGAAAGACGAATATTTGCAGTTCCACCGATTTTTTCGCAAATGGTGTAAACCCACTCCATCAGATTTTCATAGCTGACCTGTAACTTTGTGGTCTGCGACCAGCAAGCACCTTGAATTTCTCCAAGTTTCAAGCCCGGAATCAGTCTGTTTCCGCTTGTTAAAGCGTTGCTTTCTACAGCTTTCTGAACGATTGCACTGTAGGAAGTTTGTGATGTAAAATTCAATGTGGGATAGATAATTCTTCTTTCAAGCAGACACATTAAAAATCTACCTTTGATAATGAGATAGTCGCCGTCTTCTGAATCGGTTTCCAGTTCTATGGATTCGATGAGTCCAAAATGATCCTTATCGTCATCACGCCCAACAATTCTGCCTGTCTGGAAAATCTCGATATTTCGGGAACTTGCAGCAATATACACCTCAAACTCACCGCATTTGTAGTATTCAATATCCCACAAAAGCGAAGAAAAGCTGTCACAGACAGCCTCCAGAGAAATATTCAGCTTATCATTCAAGACAGTCATATTGTAAATTTCTATCTGCATAAATCACACCCCCAGATAAGCATTACGATGAATCAGGCGGACTTTGATGCGGTTCAGCCCCTCTGATGCTGTCACATAGAACTTGTTTTCGCCAGCTTTCAGATTCAGCCAGGTTGAACCTGAAACAAGGCGGTTGATGATGTTTGTTACAACGCCCTCACGTTCCAGAGTAACGGTTTTGTTGCCTGTTTTCGTGGTGATCGTGATAACATCGCCCTTTTGAATATCGCCTGAAATTTGCATATATTCGTTTGTCAGAGCATTGTAAATGGTTGGATTTTTGGCAGGTCCACCGCTGATTTCAAGAGTAAAACCGACCTCATCACCGCTGTTGTTGATGGTCATAATATCCTGCGTGTTGTATATGCCGATAGGAAATGGATTGTCATTATCAGGACAGACAAAGTGAAATGCACCCTTGACACGGGAATACTCCGCAACTTGCGTTTCGGTAGAATACCAGTAAATATCGGGGCAGAGAATAGAGATCTGTCCGCTGGTCAGCTTTTCAAAATTCTCCACTTCGCAGGTTTCCACGATACCTTCAGCATACACAGAAATATTTTTCGTGGAGTAGTATATCTTGATATATCGTGACGGCTTGACCACACGATATAGTTCATGTCGTTTTTCTTCAATGTGAAATCCACGCATCTCAAAAGGAATGACCACATTTCGCTTTTCGATAAAGGCATTGTTGAGATAGCTGCCGTTCATTCCAGCGTAGCTTGAGGTGCTGACTGTTCCGGTGGGTGGATTTAGTCCCTTGATTTTGGAGAACATATATCGGTTTGCAGTTCTGGAAAGGTCGATCTGCTGACCTGTTTCGTTTTCGAAAATGAGTTTGTAGAACAAAATTTCACCTGCCTTTCATTGACTTTGCGTATGTGAGTATGGTATAATATATGAAAATAATTGTGGGGCATCAGCCTTACAAATCGGAATTGTGCGCCCAGACGAAGGGCGGGTAGTCTAACAGGTGAGAAGCCTGTACGGAAAGGACTAACCAACCACCGTTAGCGAGTCTTGTGCTGTATGCAGTAATGGATACAGTAAAGCGTAGACAGCGAGGAAGTGGGGTTACAAGGTGATAGAGCCTCGAAATTTTGCTATTCGGAGGGCTGACGCTTTAATTTCGGCGGAAAGCAATATGTACAAATCGTTATGGTGAGATTATGTACACCTCTGCGGGGTCAAAGAGCCAATCACGCTTCACATAGAGATTATCCAGTCAACTGGGGAGAGCCTGTGGTCTCCATATCAGCCGAAAGGAAGTAATGTATAAGTGGTATGTCCGACAACTATAAAAGGGAGAAGGGCAAACGGATTACAGGCAGTCGGACAGCTTCATAGTACCAGGGAAGTCGTGTAATGCCGACAGAGGGAAGGGAGCTGCATAATAAAGGTCTTTCTGAGGACACATTAGCCGTACTCAGGGACGGAGGAACTAATGGAAACAAAATTAGAAAGAATAGCATCGAAATCAGCAAACACCAAAAGACCTGAATTTACATCGCTGTATCATCTAATCAACAATGAATTGCTGATGCAATGCCACAAAGAAGTTGACGGCAATAAAGCAGTAGGCATAGATGAAATAACGAAAAGAGAGTACAGTGAAAATCTTGAAGGTAATATTGAGAACCTTGTAGACAGACTAAAACGTAAATCCTACAAACCAATGCCATCGCTGAGAGTATATATTCCAAAGAGTAACGGCAAAATGCGACCGCTTGGAATAGCGTGCTATGAAGATAAAATTGTGCAGTTAGCGCTGAAAAAGATACTTGAAGCGGATATATGAACCGAAGTTTCTGAACTGTATGCACGGTTTTAGAGCAAACAGAAGATGTCATACGGCAGTGAAAGAGTTATATGACCGTATCAATATTGGAAAAATAACAAGGGTAGTAGATGCCGACATCAAGGGATTTTTCGACCATATGAAACATGAATGGATATTGAAATTCCTGAATTACTACATCAAAGACAAGAATATTCTACGTCTGGTGAAGAAATACCTGAAAGCAGGTATCATAGATAACGGACAACTCGTTAAAAGTGATGAAGGAACAGCACAGGGAAATATTATCAGTCCAGTGCTTGCAAATATCTATATGCACAATGTTTTGACGTTATGGTTTCAATATATTATTGCCAAAGAGTGTAAAGGTGAATGTTTCCTTGTAGTATATGCTGATGACTTCATAGCAGGATTTCAATACCCGTGGGAAGCCGAAAGGTTTTATGAGCAGCTCAGAAGCCGAATGGTAAAGTTTGGGCTTGAACTGGAAGAAAACAAAAGTCGAATAGTTGAAAGCGGACGCTATCTTGCAAGTTTAAAAGCAAAACGGGGAGAATCCACACGACTTGGGACGTTCGATTTTCTTGGTTTTACATTTTACTGTGGCAGAACAACCAAAGGTAACCCATGGATAATGCCCAAGACCAGCAGTAAGAAATTCCGTCAGAAAGTCAAAGAAATCAAAATATGGCTGTATAACAACAAGGAGCAAAAGCTTGGAAAACTTATGTATATGCTGAATGTCAAGCTTGTAGGACATTACAGATACTATGGTATCAGCTTTAACAGCAGAATGATAAGTAATTACAAACAGCAGGTCAGAGAATTGCTGTACAAAGTATTAAACAGGAGAAGTGAAAAGAAAAGCTATACAAGGGAAGGTTTCATAGAAATGATGAAATACTACAAACTTGTCAACCCTAAAATCTATTACAGCTTGTTCTGTTGATGCGAATTTTATTATGAAGAGCCGTATGCGGGAAAACTGCACGTACGGTTCTGTGAGGGGCTTATATTGTAAGGTGTAGGTCTACTCGACTGTGGAGGTAATAATGTGACTACTTTATATGTATCTGATTTGGATGGTACTTTGCTTCGAAGCAACGAAACCACTTCAGAATATACTAATAGTATTATTAATGGACTGGCAGATAGAGGAATGATATTTTCATATGCCACAGCACGTTCACTAATTACAGCTAAGAAAGTTACAAATGGTATAAAAGCAAAAATTCCATTAATTGTATATAATGGTGCATTTATAATTGATAATGTGACAGATGATATTTTGGTTGCAAATTATTTTGATGAATCAGTAAAAGATGTACTTGATGATCTATTTACAAATCAAATATATCCTATTGTATATGCCTATATAGATGGAAAAGAAAAATTTTCATTTGTACCAAAGTTATGCACAATAGGTATGAATAGGTTTCTAAATAGCAGACGAGGAGATATTAGAACGAATGCTGTAAAGTCTGTGGATGATTTAAAATATGGAGATGTTTTTTATATCACTTGTATTGACAGCTCAGGTAAGCTTAAACCAATTTATGATAAATATAAAAACATATTTCATTGTGTTTATCAGAAAGATATTTACACCAATGAGCAATGGCTTGAAATTATGCCTTTAGCGGCTTCCAAATCAAATGCTATAAAACAATTACAAAAATTGTTAAAGTGTGATAAATTAGTCGTTTTTGGAGATGGTAAGAATGATATTGATATGTTTGAATTAGCTGATGAAAGTTATGCGGTTCAAAATGCTCATGAAGAACTAAAGAAATATGCTACAGCTATTATTTCTTCAAATGATGAAGATGCTGTTGCTCATTGGCTTGAAAAAAACTATATTTGACAGATTCCCATTTGTAGGGGTAATCACAACTACAAAATCAACATCTCCCTCAAATCATAAACCGACTCATCAGAAACACATCCACAGCGAATTGCACGGTCAAGAGCCATAATCATGGCAACTGCACCGTCAATCTTCTCTGTGGATTTTTCTTTGTCCGGCTTGATGTTTCCTGCAGGGTCACGCCTGATGAAAATGTTATCCATCATCCACCTTAAAACAGGGTGTCCATTGTGGGCAAGCGTCTGTTCCAAGGTCAGTTTCATCAATTCCTTGGTCGGCGGTGACATATCTTTGTAACCCTGTCCGAACTGCACCATCGTGAAGCCAAGTCCCTCCAGATTCTGTGACATCTGCACTGCACCCCAACGGTCAAAAGCAATTTCTTTGATATGGAATTTCTGCCCCAGTTCATCGATGAAGTTTTCGATAAAACCGTAGTGAACCACATTTCCCTCAGTGGTTTTCAGGTAGCCCTGCCGTTCCCATACATCATAAGGAACGTGGTCACGTCTTACTCTGAGGGGCAGTGTTTCCTCCGGTAGCCAAAAGTAGGGAAGAACATAATAATGCTCGTCATCATCTGTTGGAGGAAAGACAAGCACAAATGCCGTTATATCTGTTGTGCTGGAAAGGTCAAGTCCACCATAACAAATACGCCCAGCAAGCATCTCTTCATCAAAAGAAACCTTGCATTTATCCCACTTTTCCATCGGCATCCAACGCACCGCTTGTTTTACCCACTGATTCAAACGCAGTTGCCGAAACGCATTTTCCTCGCCCGGCGTTTCTTTTGCAGAGTTACACGCAGCCACCACCTTATCCATGCCGATGGTCTTATCCAGACTTGGATTTGCTTTTTTCCAAACCTTCGGATCAGTCCAGTCCTCGGATTCATCAGCACCATAAATGACCGGATAGAAAGTCGGATCATGCTTTCTGCCTTCCAGAATGTCTTTCGCCTTTTGATGTACTTCATAGCAGATTGAATTTGTGTCAGTGCCGGCTGTGGTGATGAGAAAATACAAAGGCTGCATTCTGGCATCGCCAGAGCCTTTGGTCATAACATCGAACAGCTTTCTGTTCGGCTGCGTATGCAGTTCATCAAACACAACTCCGTGGATGTTGAAGCCGTGTTTGCTGTATGCTTCAGCGGAAAGTACCTGATAAAAGCTGTTTGTAGGAAGGTATACGATGCGTTTTTGTGATGCCAAAATTTTCACTCGCTTGGAGAGTGCCGGACACATTCGCACCATATCTGCCGCTACATCAAATACAATGGCAGCCTGTTGACGGTCGGCAGCACAACCGTAAACTTCGGCTCTTTCCTCACCGTCACCGCAGGTAAGCAAAAGTGCAACAGCGGCGGCAAGTTCTGACTTACCATTTTTCTTCGGAATTTCAATATATGCTGTGTTAAATTGCCGATAGCCGTTCGGTTTCAGAACCCCGAACAAATCACGGATAATTTGTTCCTGCCAGTCCAGCAGTTCAAATTTCTTTCCAGCCCATGTGCCTTTGGTATGGCTGAGGCACTCAATAAAAGAGACGGCATAATCTGCCGCCTTTTTATTGTACTTGGAATCTTCCGCCATAAAGCGTGTCGGTTTAAATCTTGCCATTGTTCTCACCCCCAACAAAAAAGACCTGCCAAAAAGCAAGTCTGCATCATTTATTTTAACGCCCTCAAGGGGCAGTTTTGTAATCGAGATTCCATTCCGTAGAGTAGACGGACGACATTACTGCCGCCGCCCCTCGACAGAACCGTACGTGC
>NZ_JAJFCK010000033.1 GCF_020709055.1 Ruminococcus callidus | reverse complement strand
TGCAACAAAATTTGCCGAAAAGACGTAGATAGACGCCTATGAACACGAGCTCTCAGCGCATTTCCATGCGCATCGGGTTATTCCGCCGGTTTTTCTGCCGGTGCAGCGGGCTTTTCTGCGGGCTGCTCCACGGGCTTTGCGGGAGCTTCCGCAGGCTTGGCTGCCGGTTTTGCAGCGGGCTTTGCCTCCGGCTTCGGGGCAACGACCCTGGGCTTGCGCAGGTTCTCGATGCACCCTCTGGGGCACTCCTTGGCGCACAGACCGCAGGATTTGCACTTGTCGTAGTCGATGACCGGATAGGCGTTCTCCACGATGATGGCGTCGAACTTGCAGACCTTCTCGCACTTCTTACAGCCGATACAGGAGTTCTTGCAGGACTGCATTGCCACCTTGCCCATATTGCGGGAGGAACAGCGCACGTCCACCTTTTTCTTCTCCGGCCGCAGCTCGATCAGCCCGTTGGGACAGACCTTGGCGCACTTGTTACAGCCCACGCACTTCTCGGTGCAGAAGGTTGCGATGCCGTTCTGGATGGAGATGACATCGTTTTCACAGACGGAAACGCAGTCTCCCATGCCCAGACATCCGTAGGTGCAGACGCCGGTGCCGCCGTAGAACCGCTTGGCAGCCGTACAGGTCTGCACGCCGTCGAAGCGGAACTTGCGGGCGGTGGCATCACAGGTGCCGTTGCAGTGCAGCACGGGAACGACACGCTCTGCCGCCGTGACGGAAACGCCCATGATCTCGCCGATGGCAGAGGCTGCGCCGGCACCGCCCGGCACGCAGGCGTTCATGGGTGCGCCCTTGTTGACAATGGCGTCTGCATAGTCCGCACATCCGGCATAGCCGCAGGCACCGCAGTTGGCGCCCGGCAGCTTCTCCGTGATCTCAGCAGCACGCTCGTCCACCTTGACGGCAAACACCTTGGATACGATCACCAGAAGCACGCCGAACAGAATGCCCATGGCGATGAAAATCAAAATCGGATAAATATATTCCATGACACACGCTCCTTACTGTCCCAGACCGCCAAAGCCCAGAAAACTCATCGATACGATTGCCGCAGCGATCAGCGTTGCCGGCACACCACGGAACGTGGAGGGTGTCTCCTCCTCGGCATCGTCCACACGGGAGCGCACGCCAGAGAAGATCACCATTGCCAGCGCAAAGCCCAGTCCGGAGAACGCCGCATTTACCAGCGACTGTCCGAAGCTGTAGCCGTCGTCGATGTTCATGAGGGTAACACCCAGCACGGCGCAGTTGGTGGTGATCAGCGGCAGGTACACGCCCAGCGTCTTATACAGCGGCGGCATCAGCTTCTTGATGACCATTTCCAGCAGCTGTACGAATACGGCGATGACCAGAATAAACGCCACGGTACGCAGATACGTCAGCTCCAGCGGCTTCAGGATCAGGTGGTAGATGGGATAGGTGACCAGCGAGGCGCAGACCATGACGAATACCACAGCAGCACCCATGCCGATGCTGGAATCCAGCTTCTTCGAAACGCCCAGAAACGGACAGCAGCCGTAGAACTTGGACAACACGAAGTTGTTGGTCAGGACGGCGGCGATGATAATTGCAACATACGTACTCATGCTTCTGCCTCCTCATGCTTTGCGCCACACACCGCCGCATTGGGGCAGGATGCGCAGCCGATCTTCTTCGGCGGCTTTTTCTTGGTCAGGCAGCATACCACAGCGATGATGACGCCAAGCACGAAGAAACCGCCTGCCGGCATGACAAACAGGGTGATGGTGTGGTTTGCCATGCCCGGAATTGCCAGCCCGAACCATGTGCCGCTGCCCAGGATCTCACGGACACTGCCCATGAGGAACAGCGCCAGCGTGAAACCCAGACCCATTCCGGCGCCGTCCAGAATGGAGGCGAGGGGGTTGTTCTTGCAGGCAAACATCTCCGCACGTCCCAGAATGATACAGTTTACCGTGATCAGTTCCAGAAACGCACCCAGACTGGTATACAGCGCCGGCACAAAGCCGTGCACCAGAAACTGGATCAGCGTCACGAACGATGCGATGATGACGATATAGCACGGGAGCTTGACCTGCTGGGGAATGAACTTCCGCAGCAGGGAGATCACCAGATTGGAGCAGATGAGAACGAACATGGTGGAGAGTCCCATGCCGATGCCGTTAAATGCGCCGGTGGTAACTGCCAGCGTGGGACACATACCCAGCAGGCCCACCAGCGTGGGGTTTTCTTTCAGAATACCCTTGGTAAATTCTTTTCCATAGTTCATGCGCCGAGCACCTCCTGATTTGCGCCGACTGTGTCAAGGGCACAGTCCACGGCAGCTTTCATTCCCTTGGAAGAATAGGTGGCACCGGTGATGCCGTCCACGCCGTCCACTGCGGCAGTGTCCGACAGCCCCACCAGATTGTCCACCAGCAGCTCCGGATTGGACTGTACTTTTGTGCCCAGTCCGGGGGTTTCCGAGACGGTGACAAACGAGATGCCGGTGACGGCACCGTCCCTGTTCACGCCTACGACCACCTGTAAACCGCCCTTGTTATAGCCGTCTGCGGTGATGAGGACAGCAGCCTGTCCCTTTTCATCCATGTACAGCGCCGTTGCCGCAGCACGGTCGTTGTCCTCCGGCGTGAAGTCCGGAATCTCCGTAAAGGTTCCGGCATCTGGCAGCTCCTGAAGGCTGTCCTGAATGGAGGCAGCCTCAGCGGCTGCGATCTTGTCCCTGGTCACGCTGTTGGCGAGCACCAGCAGTCCGCAGCAGACGGCGCAGATCAGCGCCAGCACCAGCGGCGGGATGACCATGGTTTTTGCAGAAGTTTTTGCGGTATCAGCCATTGTCCTTTGCCTTCCTTTCTGCCGGCTTTGCGCCAAGCGGTTTCGACACCGTGAAACGGTCGATGTACGGCGTGAGCAGGTTCATCAGCAGGATGGAGAACGAGCAGCCCTCCGGCATGTTGGCAAATTCCCGGATGACAAAGGTGAGCACCGCACATCCCAGACCAAAGACGAGCTTGCCCTTTTTGGTCATGGGCGTTGTCACATAGTCGGTCGCCATGAAGAATGCGCCCAGAATGACACCGCCGCTGAGCAGCGCATACAGCACATCGGTCATTTCGCCGCCGGTCGCCAGCGTATAGATCAGTTCCAGCACAGCCAGACCGCCCAGATATGCCACAGGAGTGTGCCACGAGATCAGACCCAGCACCAGCAGGAATGCCGCACCGATGAGCAGCGCCAGCGCAGAGGTCTCGCCCAGCGAACCGCCCACGTTGCCCAGAAACAGATCCAGCAGGCTGGCATCCCGTGTCACGAGGGGCGTTGCGCCGGTGACGGCATCAATGGCATCTATGCCACGGTTGGAGGAGAACATCTCCAGCACGGTGCTGTCCCGGTAGTAGAACGGCTTGACCCATGTGGTCATGTCGCTGGCGAAGGACAGCAGCAGGAACACACGGCCGGTGATGGCGGGGTTGGCGAAATTACAGCCCAGTCCGCCGAACAGCTGCTTCACCACGGCGATGGCGAAAATACAGCCGATGGCAGCCTCCCACAGGGGCAGCGTTGCCGGCAGATTCAGCGCCAGCAGAACGCCCGTCAGAATGGCGCTGCCGTCCGAGATGGTGACTTCCTTTTTCATCAGCTTCTGACAGACCAGTTCGGTGAGTGCGCTGAACACGGCACAGAATACCACCAGAAGCAGAGCACGGGGGCCAAAGACAATGGTTGCCGCCACGATTGCCGGCACCAGCGCAATGACGACCAGAAACATGATCTTCCGGGTGGTCATGGCGCTGCGCACATGGGGTGACGGAGAAACCGTAAATAATGATGACATCGTTTCTCATCCTCCTTATTTTTTGATGCTGTTCATATAAAAGCTCTTGGCGAGCTGGTTGGTCTCTGCCACCGGACGCTTTGCCGGACAGGCATAGGTGCAGCAGCCGCAGTTCATGCAGAGCGTGACCTTGTGTGCGCCCAGCGCCTCCGAATCCTTCTGGCGGAATGCCTTGGCGATCTCCGTGGGCATGAGCCGCAGGGGACATGCCTCCAGACAGCGTCCGCAGTGGATACAGGCGGAGGGCTTGGTGTCCAGAATCTTCTCAAATGCGAGAATGGCGTTGTTTGCCTTGAGAATGGGGTCTGCCACATCCGGAATGCAGATGCCCATCATCGGGCCGCCGTACAGCAGCTTCTTCGCACGCCCCAGATCGCACTGGGCAAATGCCAGCACATCCCTGACCGGTGTTCCCATGGGAACGACCACGTTGCAGGGGTTGCCGATGACATCGCCGTCCACGGTGAGCATCCGCTCCACCAGCGGCATGCCAGTCTTCAGGTAGCGGCTGACGAACGCAACAGAGGAGACGTTCATGACGATCACACCCTGATCGGCGGGGAGCTGTCCCTCGCCGACGATTCTGCCCAGCGTATTATAGATGAGTACCTTTTCTGCGCCCTGGGGGTAGGTGGTGGGCAGTGTCTCCACCCGAATCTCCGGATGGGAGGCAGCCTTTTCGGTGAGGATGCGGATGGCCTCGGGCTTGTTTGCCTCGATGCCGATGACTGCCTTAGGGATCTCCAGCCAGCGCATCACCTGCAATACGCCGTCCAGCACCTCGTCCGGCGCTTCCACCATCTGGCGGTAGTCGGAGGTGATGTACGGTTCACACTCGGCGGCGTTGATCGCCAGCGTGTCCACCTTCTGCTTCGGGGCAAGCTTCACGTGGGTGGGGAAGCTTGCGCCGCCCATGCCCACCAGACCGCTCTCCCGAATGGCCTTGAGGAAGCTTGCCTTGTCGGTGACCTCCGGCGGCTTCACGTCGGGACAGACCGTCTGCTGGCCGTCCGTGGCGATCTCCACCATGGGGCAGGTTCTGCCGTTGGACATCCGGTAGGTGGTGATTGCCTTTACCGTGCCGGATACGCCGGAGTGGATAGGCACTGCCATAAAGGCGTCGGTATCTCCGATCTTCTGTCCCACCTGCACCGTATCCCGTGGCTTCACCACCGGCGTACACGGCGCACCGATGTGCATGCTCATAGGAATCCGCACCAGTTCCGGCAGCGGAAGCTTTTGGGATGCGCAGTCCTCCGTGTTCTTATGGTGATCCAGACGGACACCATGTAGTTTCTTCATAAGATCTCTCCTTTCTCTGAGGATGCTTCTGTTTCCTCAGCCATAGAGCCGCAAAAACCGGCTCCGTGTCCCATAGAGTCCGGCGGCGCACCGAAAAAATTTCCGGCGCTGCCGCAAAAATCACTTTTCTTTTTGGAGAAAATGTGATATAATAAGACCTGTGTTTTTCCGGTGCCGGCGCTGCGGAAAACCGGCAGTATTTCCCGCCGGAAACGGCACAGCGCAAGACCGCAAAAACCTCTTTTCATTATAATCCATCTGCGCTTTTTTGTAAACAGAAAACAATTGTTTTTTTTGAAACCAATTTATTTCTTTTTCGGCATTTCACACAATAATGTGTTGACTATCCGATCATTTTATAGAACTAGGAGGAGTTATTCCATGAAAGGCTATCGCATCAGCGTCATCCGCCATGGCAGAACGGCGGCAAACGAAAAGGGCATTTACATCGGACGGACGGACTATCCCCTCTCCGACCGGGGCAGCGCCGAGCTGTGCAACAAGATGGACGAATTTGTCTATCCCAATGTGGCACGGGTGTATTCCAGTCCTCTGCTGCGCTGCCGGGAAACGGCGGAGATCCTATTTCCCGACACCACCCTCCAGACCGTGGACAACCTCATTGAGATGGACTTCGGCGATTTCGAGGGAAAGTCGGCGGACGAGCTGGTACAGAAAGAGGAGTTCCGCACGTGGCTGAAAGGCGGCCCCGATGCCCGTCCGCCCAAGGGCGAGAGTTTGCAGGAGGTGCAGCTGCGCATCTTCAAGGCGCTGCGGGAGATCATCCGGGACATGATGCAGGAGGATCTGCTCCACTGCGCCGTCATCACCCACGGCGGCATCATCTCCACCATGCTTGCCGGCTTCGGGCTGCCCAAGATTCCGGTGCAGCAGCTGCAGTGCGATTTCGGCGAGGGCTACGACATCCACGTCACCGCCGACCTGTGGCAGCGGTCGCAGGCGTTTGAGATTCTGGGCATGACTCCCTATCAGGCATAAATTCCGGAAACGTTCCCATACTACCGGAGAAGGGAGGATGGGAACATGGAACTTTTCCAAGGCGACCGCTATGCAAGGCAGCTGCTGCGCCGGCACCGCCGGCTGCGGCGAGATTTCTGGGGGCTGGTGCTGTTGCAACTGCTGTTCTGGCTGACGGAGGGCACGGCAGCGGTGCTCCTGCTGCGTCTGCTGGAACGCCCTGCCGGCGCACTGCTCACGGAATCCGTGCTGGTCTGGCGGCTGGTGCAGGGAGTGTGGTACGCCGTTTCCCTGCCCCTGTCCGTGTGGTGCCGCTGGACGGTGTGGCTGCGTGTGACCCAGTGCTCCGGCATGGGCGGCAACGGGCTGCATGTGGGCGGGCGAGCCGTTTTCCTGTCCCTCCTGTGCACCCTGCTGCGGACAGCGGCGCTGCTGCCCGCAGCTCTGTTCCTGTCCGGTGCGTACCATCTGGCACGCATGGGGACGGCACACGCCGAGAGTGCGCCGTGGCTCTTCGGGAGCATGCAGTGTGTCGTGGCGGCGGTGGTGTGTCTGCTGCTGTGGGGCTATCTCTGTCTGGGACTGCCCTGCGTGCCGTATGTCTGGTTTGCAGCGCCGGACATGCCCTGCCGCAGGGTGCTCTCCACGGCGCTCCGCATCATGCACGGCAACCGAAAGGCGCTGCTGGGGACGGCGGCGTGGTACGCCACAGCGATGCTGCCCGTGGTGACCATCCCCCATATGCTGCCCCGTGCCGGAACGGCGCTGGTCTGCTTTTTCAACATCCGTGTCCGGCTGTTTTTTCAAGAAATGGAGGTGATTTCCCGTGCCGCAGCCCCTTGTCTTCCCCGTGGAGGGGATCGACCGCAGCATGACGCTGGAGCAGTATCTCCGCCGATTCCGAAACGTGTCCCGCCGGACGCTGGTGCGGCTCAAGCGGATTCCCGGCGGCATCTGCTGCAACGGCGTTCCCGCCCGCACCGTTGACCCCGTTTCTGCCGGCGACTGCATCACCCTGACCGAGCCTGCTGCCGAACACACCCTCCCGCCCCTGACCACGTGCACCGTGCCCATTCTACAGGAAACGGCGTCGTGGATTCTCTACGACAAGCCCGACGGCATGCCAGTGCACCCCTCCCATGGGCACCGCACGGACACGCTGGGGAACGTCTTTGCAGCGGCGCATCCGGAGCTGCCCTTTCGTCCGGTCTACCGGCTGGACCGGGACACCAGCGGCATCTGTCTGGCGGCGAAATCCGCCTACAGTGCGGCGTTTTTGCAGGGCAGGGTGGAAAAGACCTACCTCGCACTGGTGTGCGGCACATTGCAGGAATCCGGCACCATCTCCGCCCCCATTGGCAGAGCCGACGGCTCGGTGATCCGGCGCTGTGTCCGGCAGGACGGCAAGTCCGCCGTGACCCACTACCGTCCCCTGCGGCAGGACGGGACGTACACCCTTGCGGAACTGACGCTGGAGACCGGACGCACTCACCAGATCCGGGTCCATATGGCATCGCTGGGCTATCCGCTGGCGGGCGATACCCTGTACGGCGGAAGCACCGCCCACTTCTCTCGCCACATGCTCCACTGCTGCCGTGTCGCCTTTCCCGATCCGGAGAGCGGCGAGCGCATCACGGCGGAGTGCCCGTTTCAGGCGTGCGAGGCGTATTTTGCAGCGGCAAAAATATGAGGAGGAGATTCCAGCGGTAGGAATCCCCTCCTCTTTTTTCGTGCACTGTTACAGGCGCTTATGGTTTTTGACGCAGTCACCGGCAAAATCTACCGAAAAGACGTGCGGAAAAAGATGCGAAACAGGCGCTTATGCCAGCACCCGCTTCAAAAATTCCGGAAAGCTCTCCTGTCCGCCGGCTGCGGTCTTGGAGTAGTATTGCAGCACCAGAAATGCGTCGTCCAGCGACACAGCGCCGTCGCCGTCCACATCGGCTGCCTTTGCCTCCACGTCTGCCGGCGGCTGGCTGCCGGCTGCCACCTTGGAATAATAGGCGAGGATGGCGAAGGAGTCGTCCAGATCAATGTTGCCGTCGCTGTTCACATCCCCCAGCGTATAGGGTGCCCAGCGCAGCTGCAGCATGGTGGCGCAGGACGCTGCACCGCCGATGAGAGTGGTTTTGCTGTCCAGCACCGTCACGGCATCCTCGGTCTCCTCGCTGTAGGCCACGTCGTAGGAATAGGTGGTCTTTCCGGAAACACCGGTTTCATAGCTGTTGTCCGCAATGACCACGTTTGTGTCCGCATAGGTCACATCATCCGAGGCGCTCAGGGAAACCGTATATGCCGAATTGTACGTATTTTGCAGAAAATCCCGCTGGTATACCGGCAGCGGATTTTCCCCTTGATCCTCCGACTTTCTGCACTCCGACTGGTTCACCGGAAAGACGTAAGTCGTGCTATCCGAGTCCTGCACGGGGGCGATCTCCATATCGTAGTAGGTTTCGTTGCCCTCTCTGGTCTTGTTGATGATGGTCACCTGTACCGGATGGTCGTGCACGGTGACAGCGATCTGTCCCGTGATCTGGCTGGCCGGTATGGATTTTTTCACAAGAATCTGGCTCTTCTCCACCTGCACCACGGAGGTTCCGCCGGCGGTTTCCTCCGCAGATGCCCCAAACGGCATGGCTGCCGTCAAAGCGAGCATGATGCCGGCGCAGCAGAGCGCAATGTTCTTTCGTATCATCTGGCTACATTCCTTTCCCATTTTTGGTTCACAGCAGGATATGCTGTTGCGTTGCCTCTATTATACCGGATTTGCGGGGATGTGTCAAGGAAATCGGGAGAAAGGGACAGGGTTCGGGGGAAATTGCGGTTTTCGGCGGGTGGAAAAAGCATCGTGCAGAAGCGAAAAGATTCTGAAAAACTGTCCCCGAAAAGGCTGCTCCAGCTGAGCGCAGCTGGCGAGGAGCAAACTTGTAGGGACACGGCGTGCCGTGTCCGATTCGTTTGCCTGAAACAAAATGGGAAAACAGCTTTTCGAGGGTGGAACATTTTCAACGGAATTTCTCCTGACACAAATTGGCGGACACGGCACGCCGTGTCCCTACAAGTACATTCAACACCATGAAAAAATCTCCCGAAAAAATCTCCTCCGAAAAGCCCTCCCATCATCCCACACAAAAATTCACCGGATCCGCTGATTTTCTTGACACATCTCCGCAAATCCGATATAATAAAAACACGATCACCCGGTGATCTGCATCTTTTTGGGGAGGCATTCCATGACAGTACAACCACCGTCCGATCTGGACTATTCTGATACAAAACTTCTCGTCGAAGAGATTCGTGCCCACCGGCACGTCTGGATGGGGAGAAGCCGGCGTGTGCTGGAGGGGCTTCGGGCTGCTGACCAGCCGTTCCGCATCCACCTGGTTTCGCCGGCGACCAGGGACAAAAACTTTTACATCCTGCTGACCGAGGGGCTGAGCCTGCACGCCATGCCGGCACCGCCGGAGCTTGCCGGAAAAGGACTGGAGCGCATCGAACTGATGCTGCTCCTGCCGCCGACCCTGCCGCTGGAAAACGTGCGGGAATCCTGGTATGTGAAGCTGGTGACCAAGCTCGCCCGGCAGGTCATGCAGCAGGAGGACTTTCTCTGCTGGGGCAGCCGCTTCGAAAACGGCGAGCCCTTTGTGCCGGACAGCAGGCTTTGCGGCGGCGTGCTGCTGAACTGCGGCATCCTGCCCAGCGCTGCATCCATCTGCAACGTCCGCCCCGGACTCTGTGTCCGCTATTACCAGATCATGCTTCTGACCCAGCAGGAACTGGACTATCAGGCGGCATGTGGCACAGATGCCCTGCTGGAACTGCTCGCCGGCTCGGTCACCTCCGTAACCGATCTCTCCCGCCGAAACATCGCAGACAGCGGCTATCTCATGGACTGGGAGGCGATCCACGCCGGCACCATCCGCCGGAAAGACCTGCCCCGCATGGAGATCGAGGGATTCAGCCACATGGCGGTCTATCTGCGCTGGTGCATAGAACACAACCTGATGTCCGAGGCGTTTCAGCAGGACTTTCCCAAGGAAATTCAGAAGGTGCTGGAAAACGAGGACGACTATTTCGACCTGCGGACGGTCATTCGGGACGAGCTGGGCGGAGAACTGCGCCGCACCATCTTCAACGAAGAGGGCGAGGCGTTTGCCGCCTACTACTACGACCACCGCCACAGCGGCAGCCTGCCCTGCTACCCCGCCGACGTGGACGACTATGCGCTCCATCTGTTCGGCGAAGAGGAGTACCACAGCGAATATTTTCAGGATGAGGCGTACCTTTTCATTCCCTTTGACGAGCACTATTATCAGGGGATGAAGCCCTACATCGACAGCAACTACCGGAAATTCCAGCTTCTGCAAAAGCTGGTGCAGCTCAACACCCTGCACATCAATCCCGACCAGTATCAAGGAGGTTTTTCATCATGACCGAACAGGAATATATGCTCTCAGGCAAGCTCTACGACCCCGGCGACCCCCTGCTGGACCGCCAGCGCCAGACGGCGCACCGGCTCTCACAGGAGTACAACGCCACTCCGGAAGCGGACGGCGAAAAGTGGGAGGCAATTCTCAGACAGCTGCTCCCCAACCGGGGCGCAGACACGTTTTTGCAGGGCCCCATCCAGTTTGACTACGGCGCATCTACACCACCTTTGGAGAGCGGTGCTACACCAACTTCAATTTCGTGGTACTGGACACCTGCCCCGTCACCATCGGCAACGACGTGTTCTTCGGTCCGAACTGCTCCCTTCTCACGCCCATGCACTCCTACCTGCCGGAGGAACGCAACCTCCGCCGGCGTGCAGACGGCTCGCTGTACGATCTGGAATACGGCAAGCCCATCACCATTGGCGATAACTGCTGGCTGGCGGGCAACGTCACCGTGTGCGGCGGTGTCACCATCGGAGCAGGCTGCGTCATCGGCGCAGGCAGCGTGGTCACACGGGACATCCCGCCCCACTCGCTGGCAGCCGGCAACCCCTGCCGTGTCATCCGCACCATCACCGAAGCCGACAGCACCGCCCGCAAATCCGGCATTCTCCGGGAGGACGGTCAGCGGTGACGGCGGCTGCGGCTGCGGCAAACCCGCCGCCCACAATGACTCCATGACGGACATGGACTCCCCGAAGCGCTGCGAGAGAGCATCTCATAATCAAACCCACACCGAAAGGAGCAATACCCATGCAATATCAAATTCAAGGTCAACCGTACCCCGTTGCCGTCCTCACCCTCCAGCCGGAGGAGAGCGTCCTCTGTCAGAAAGGCGCCATGTCATGGATGACACCCAACATGGAGATGGCCACCAAGGGCGGCGGACTGGGCAAAATGTTCAGCCGTGCCCTCACCGGCGAAGCCATGTTCCAGAACCAGTACACCGCCAAAGGCGGCACCGGCATGATCGCCTTTTCCTCCGCCCTGCCGGGGGAGATCATGCCCGTTGCCATCACACCGGAGCGTCCCATCGTGGCGCAGAAATCGGCGTTCCTCGCCTCGGAGACAGGCGTTTCCTTTGAGCTGTACTTCCAGAAAAAGATCGCCGGCGGCTTCTTCGGCGGCGAAGGCTTCATCATGCAGAAGTTCAGCGGAAACGGCATGCTGTTTCTGGAGATCGACGGCAGCACCATGGCATACGATCTGGCTGCCGGACAGTCCCTGCTGGTGGACACCGGCAATCTGGCTGCCATGGAGGCGACCTGCTCCATTGACGTGCAGACGGTCAAGGGCATCGGCAACGTCCTGCTGGGCGGCGAGGGGCTGTTCAACACCAGGGTCACCGGCCCCGGACGCATCTGGCTCCAGACCATGCCCATCTCCAACATGGCGGGCGCTATGGCACGGGTAATGCCGTCGTCGAAATAACGGCAGCAGCCCGTAAATATCCCGCAAAAACACAACAGCCGCACCGGAGGATTTTCCATTCCGGTGCGGCTGTTTTTATCGCTCTTGTGTTTTGAACTTGTCTTACTTATCGCTGTCGATATACTTCCAGCAGCCCTTGAGATAGACCAGACCGGAGATAATGGTCAGCACGGTGGAGATCCAGATCAGCCCGTTCAGCACCCATGTGCGGACAGCGTCCGGCATTGCCACATGAAAGTCCCCTGTCAGGGACAGGTACAGCAGCACGGCAACAATGGTCACCATGGTGAAGGCGGTCTTGAGCTTGCCCCAGATGCCGGCGGCGATGACCACGCCCTCCTCCGCAGCCAGCAGCCGCAGACCGGATACCATAAATTCCCGTGCAATGATGATGACCAGCGGAATGGCGGACATCCGGAACTCGTCCAGCTCCACCAGCACCGTCAGCGCCGTAATGACCAGCACCTTGTCCGCCAGCGGATCCAGAAACTTGCCGAAGTTCGTCACCAGCCCTCTGGCACGGGCGATCTTGCCGTCCAGCATATCCGTAAAGGATGCCACGGCAAAGACGATCAGCGCCAGCAGGAAGTGCGCCGGAATGGCATCCACATAAATGCAGACCAAAAAAACAGGGATGAGAATGACACGCAGCAGTGTCAGCTTATTCGGCAGATTCATCGGTTACCTCCTCCGCCAGCAGGTCGTAGTCCATGGTATCGAATACTTCCACCGTGATGTACTGTCCCAGACGCAGCCGGCTGTCGCTCTTAATGAAGATCTTGCCGTCGATGTCCGGCGCATCCGCAGCGGTTCTGCCGAAATAGCAGCCGGCGTACTTGTCGTAGCCCTCGATGACGGCGGTCATGCGCCTGCCGATCTTGGCGGCATTCTTGGCGGCGCTCACCTCTGCCTGCTGTTCCATGAGGATGTCCGCACGGTGGGCACGCACCTCCTCGTCGATCTGATCCTCGAACTCTGCAGCAGCCGTGCCCTCCTCCTCGGAGTAGGCGAAGCAGCCCATGCGGTCGAACTCCATGTCGTGAAGGAAGTCGCCCAGACGGTTGAACTGTTCCTTGGTCTCGCCAGGGAAGCCGGTGATGATGGTGGTGCGCAGGGTGACATCGGGCACACGCTCCCGAATGTGGGCGATGAGATTCCGGAGGTACGCTTCATTTCCCGGACGGTTCATCCGGCGGAGAATTGCCTCATCGCAGTGCTGGATGGGCATATCCAGATAGGGAACCATGTGCGGCTCTTCCGCCATAACGTCCAGCAGCTCCTCGGTGATGCGCTCCGGATAGCTGTAGAGCACCCGCACCCAGCGGATGCCGTCGATGTGGCAAAGCTCCCGCAGTAGCTCCGGCAGACGGCACTTGCCGTACAGGTCGCAGCCGTAGCGTGTGGTGTCCTGTGCGATGACCACCAGTTCGGTGACGTGGTGTTCCGCCAGCCAGTGCGCTTCCTCCAGCACCTGCTCCATGGGAACGCTGCGGTACGGACCACGGATGGCAGGGATGGCACAGTAGCTGCACCGGTTGCTGCATCCCTCGGCGATCTTCAGGTAGGCGAAAAACGGCAGCGTGGTGATAATGCGGGCACCGGTGGTCTCGGCATCCTCCTTCTTGCCGAAGCGCACCACACGCTCGCCGGCGAGCACGTGATCCAGCACATCTACGATATCCCGGTTGTTTCCGATGCCGATGACTGCGTCCGCCTCGGTAAACAGGTCGGCAGCCTCCTGCTGGTAGCGCTCCGTCAGACATCCGGTGAGGACGATCTTCTTCAGCGTCCCCTCTTTTTTCAGGGCAGCCAGCTCCAGAATGGTCTCGATGGCCTCCTCTTTGGCGGACTGGATAAATCCGCAGGTGTTTACGATTGCAATGTCAGCTTCTCCCGGCTCGGTCACAAGCTGGTAACCATGGGTACGCAGCTTGGACAGCATGCGCTCCGAATCCACCAGATTCTTGGAACATCCGAGAGAAACCATCCCAACACGAATTGGCATATGTTTCTCTACTCCTTTTATTTTGGGCAATACCGCACAAAGATTGTGCGGTATTGCCTTTGATTGATACCCTTTGCAACGTGCGCCTTTAAGAGAGATACGAAAGAATGCTCTCCCGATAAGAGGAGATCAGCATACATTCGCACCCCCGCAGCTGTATCGGCAGACAAACCTGATTGGTCTCCCGGATTTTCCGGTCTCGCAGATCACGTGCTTCTTCTCAAACTCTCCCCGGAATTGATCTGCCAGTTTCCGGTCTGCATTCGCATACGAAAAAAATGCGCAAACGCTACTCATCAGCTTCTTCCTCCTGTGCCAGAAACCACGCCACGGCAGCATTGATCTCTGAGAAATCGTATCCCTGCCGCACCAGCGCCGCCTTGCCACGCTCCACCGTCCGGCGGTCCTGCGGGTCGGCGAAATAGCCGGCGTACTTCCGGCAGATCAGCGCCTGAAGCTGCTCCGCCATCTGTTCCGTATACGGTTCCAGCGCCTCCTGAATCTGCGCCTCCAGCAGCCCGTGCCGGTACATCTCCTGCCGGGCACGGCGCAGCCCGAAGTGCTTTCCCGCCACATAGTGCCGTGCCAGCTGTTCCGCATACCGCCGGTCATTAATCAGTCCCTTGGCTGCCAGACGGTCGGTCACAGCGTAGCAGACCGCTGCCGGATACTTCGGTTCCAGCTTCCGGTACATCTCCTGATAGCTGTAGTCCCGCCGGTCCAGCAGGTAGCAGGCGTGCTGAAACGCCTTGCGGGACAGCTCCGCCGTCTGCACCTGTTCCCAGGCGCTCTCCGGCAGGCGCATGCCCTCCTGCAAGTGGAATTTCTGCACCACGGACACATGGAGAAAGTACGGGGATTCGCTGCCGTCCATGCGCAGCAGCCACGTATTTCCCTTGTAGGCGTGCAGTTCTGTGATCTCCATGGATTATACCGGTGTGAACTCTTCGAAATCGTCCTCGGCGCTGATCTCCAGATCCTCGTCCGCATTCACGCCGGATGCCGGCACATCGCCGGCAGCATCGTCTGCCGCAGGTGCGCCGCCGGCTGCCTTTGCCGCAGCCTCCTCCAGCTTGGACTTCTTCTTGTCCTTCTTGGGCTTGCCCAGCAGCTCGTCCTTGTGCTCCAGGATCTTGCCCTCGATCTCCTTCATCAGCTCCGGATTCTCCTCCAGCAGCTTCTTCACGTTATCTCTGCCCTGTCCCAGACGCTGTTTGCCGTAGCTGAACCACGAGCCGCTCTTCTGGATGATGCCCAGATCTGTGGCAACGTCCACCACCTCGCCGGTGCGGGAGATTCCCGTGCCGTACATGATGTCGAACTCGCACTCCCGGAACGGCGGTGCCACCTTGTTCTTGCTGATCTTGACCTTGGTGCGGTTGCCGATCTGGGTGCCGTTTTCCTTGATCGCCTCGCCACGGCGCACTTCCATGCGGACAGAGGCGTAGAACTTCAGGGCACGTCCGCCCGGTGTGGTCTCCGGATTGCCGTAGAGCACGCCGATCTTCTCCCGCACCTGGTTGATGAAGATTGCCACGCACTTGGACTTGGAGATAACGGCGGTCAGCTTCCGCATTGCCTGGGACATCAGACGTGCCAGCTGTCCCACGTGGCTGTCGCCCATGTCGCCGTCGATCTCCGCCTTGGTGGTGAGGGCTGCCACAGAGTCCACGACCAGAACATCAATCGCACCGGAGCGCACCAGCGCCTCGGCGATCTCCAGCGCCTGCTCGCCGCTGTCCGGCTGGGACACCAGCAGCTCGTCAATGTTGACACCCAGCGCCTGTGCATAAAGGGGGTCGAGGGCGTGTTCCACGTCGATGAACGCCACTTCGCCGCCCATCTTCTGCGCCTCGGCGATGATGTGCAGGGCGACGGTGGTCTTACCGGAGCTCTCCGGCCCGTACAGCTCCACGATACGTCCCCGTGGCACACCGCCGATGCCCAGCGCCAGATCCAGCATCATGGAGCCGGTGGGAATTGCCTCGATGTTGAGGTTGGTTCTGTTGTCCCCCAGCCGCATGATCGCGCCGGTGCCGTAGGTCTTTGTGATATGTGCAATGGCGCTTTGCAGCGCCTTCTTCTTCTCTTCGTCTGTTTCCGGCATACTGATGACCGGTTTTTTCTTGTTATCCACTTTTGCCATCGTCAGAAATCCTTTCTTTTCGTTGTCCCAGGACGACCCTGCCGATGCCTGCCAAATCCGGCAGAATCCGGCAGCCGGTCAGTCCCGCCTGCTCCAGCAGCTGCTGGACGGCGTGTGCCTGTCCCTGTCCCACCTCGTAGAGCAGCCAGCCGCCCCGGGCAAGCCGCCTGCTCCACAGAGGTGTCAGCCGGCGGTAGAAGTCCAGCCCGTCGGTTCCGCCGTACAGGGCGGATGCGGGTTCGAATGCCACCTCCGGCTGGAGCTGCGCCATGTCCTCCGCCGTCAGATAGGGCGGATTGCAGGTGATGATGTCGTATGTGTTTTGGCGGAGCTCCGCCGGCGGTGCGAGGGCATCGCCCTCCCAGATGTGCAGCGCCGGCGCATGCCGGTTCAGATTGCGCCGCAGATAGGGCAGCGCACGGGCGGACAGCTCCACCACGTCCCCTGTCACGCCGGACAGGTGGACAGCAATCGCCGCCGGAATGCAGCCGCTTCCGCTGCACAGATCCAGCAGGCGGGTAGCAGCTGTGCCGCGGCGCAGGCGGAGCACCTCCTCCACCAGCACCTCCGTATCCTGTCGTGGGATGAGCACGCCCTCCCCCACGGAAAAAGGCAGCCCGTAGAACTCCCACGCACCGCAGAGGTACTGGAGAGGTTCGTGGCAGCAGCGGCGGCGGGTCATGTCCGCCAGCGTTTCCTGCTGCGCCTCGGTGAGCGTCCGCTCCGGCAGGGTGCGCACCGGCTGGCGCACGCCCATCACCTCCTGCACCAGAATATCGCCCTCAAAGGCGGCATCCGGCAGACCGTGTTCTGTCAGAACCGCACGTGTCCGGCGGACGGCTTCGTAGGAGGTCATCACCACTTGTCGTCCTCCATGTCCGCCGGAATGCACGGCTTCAGGGCTGCGATGGCGCACTCGATCTGCGAGGCGTCAGGTTCCCGCGTGGTGATGCGCTGGATCTGGAGTCCCGGCCACGAGAGGGCACGGGTCAGCCAGCTGCTGCTGCGTCCGGCGATGCGGATGAACTCATAGGAGATGCCCACCACCAGCGGCAGCAGCAGGATGCTCACGATAATACGGGGCAGCACCTGATACACCGGCACGATGCACATGACCAGAATGCTCACAATGAGGGTGATGAAAATAAAGCTGGTACCGCAGCGGGGGTGGAAGCGGGTGTGCTTCTTCACGTTCTCCACAGTCAGCTCCTCCCCTGCCTCATAGCAGGCGATGGTCTTATGCTCTGCGCCGTGGTATTCATAGGTGCGGCGGATGTCCTTCATCATGCCGGTGCACGCCATATAGCCGAGGAAGATGGCGATCTTCAGGATGCCCTCCAGCAGCGACCGCACGAACCGGCTGTTCTCCGGAATGGCAGTGTGGGCGATGAGCTGTCCGATGAGGAACTTGGGCAGAAAGATGAAGAGTCCCACGGCGACCGCAATGCCCACGATCATGCCGATGGTCATGATGATGCCGAAGATCTTGTCCCCCAGCTTGTCATCCAGCCATTTCTCGAAGCGGTTCATCTCCTCCTCTTCTTCCTCTTCGCCGTCCTCCGGCATCTGCTTTTCGGCGGACTTTGTGAGGCAGCGGTAGCCGTCCTTCATGGACTGCACGAAGTTGAAGCAGCCCCGCACCAGCGGGCACTTCCGGTACCACGGCATATGCTTGCCGTTGTTCTCCGGCCATGTTTCCACCTCGATCTCGCCGTTTGGCAGCCGGCACGCCATGGCGCCGGTATCTGCCCCTTTCATCATCACGCCCTCGATGAGCGCCTGACCGCCGATCTTGGTCATGTGCTTCGGGTTCTCTCTGGGTTGTTTTGCCATATGTATCTGTTTCCTTTCTTGTGAAGACCGGCTCTTTTAGTCGATCGTGACGGTATTTTTCACAGCATCCCAATCTGCGTCTACCTCCAGCCAGTTTTCCCCGCCATATTTCTCATATTCTTCGATCTTCTGCACCAGCTGTTCCAGAAACGCCGGATTCTCCCGTGCGTACCAGATGTTGGAACGCCCCAGATTGTGCTTTCCCCTTGGCACATGCCAGCGGTAGGAATAGCGCTCTCCCGCCGGCAGCAGCACACAGCCCTTTGCCGGTGCGCTGACATTATATTCGAAGGTCTGTATTTCGCCGTTTTCGTCCGTGAAGGGGTACTCCTGATATTCCCGATAGACGGTGGCGTGATGATACCAGCCCATGACACGAACCGACTCGCTTGCCTCCTCGATGCGGGCGCACCAGACTGCCAGCACATCCTCTGCCGCCGGATCAGACGGTCGGAGATCATCGCAGCCGAGAATGTTTTCCACCAGAATCCTTCTGCGTTTGCTGCCGCTGGACATGGTTTCCACAAAGCCCAGACAGAGCCGTTCCTCCTCGCTTCCGTACCACGGCGCAAAGTTATACGCCTCGCCGCCGGTGTGGTGCTGTGCGACGTAATCGCCGCCGAAGCGCAGCTCATCCCGGAACTGCCTTTCCGCATCCGGCTTGATGCCCTTATAAAACTTCATATTGCCGGTGCGCAGGATCACGATTCTCGGTAACTTCTGCATCTCTGATTCCTCCCGTATTATGTGGTGGCGCTGCTGCGGCGCTGGGACTCGACAGGCAGCGTGATGGTGACGTTGGTTCCCACGTTCAGCTCGCTGGTGATGTCCAGTCTGCCGCCGTGCATAGAGATGATCTCGTCCGCCACAGCCAGCCCGATGCCGGAGCCACGGCGGGTGTGGTTTGCCTTAAAGAATTTGGTCTTGACGTGGGGCAGGTCTGCCTCGCTGATGCCCACGCCGTTGTCCGTCACGGTGACCTGGATCATGTTCCCCACCTCTTCGGCGCTCACGGTAATGGTGGAGCCGGGGTTGGAGTACTTGATGGCGTTGTCGATGACATTGATGAACACCTGCCGGATGCGGTTCTTGTCCCCGTAGACAAAGGGCAGCATCTCCGGCTCCTGATAGATGATGCGGATGTTCTCCTTCCGTGCCTTCTCCTCATAGATGAGGACGGCATCCCCCAGCTCTGCCAGAATGTCCATGGTGGCGCACTGGAGGGAGAATCTGCCGCTCTGCATGCGGGAGAAGTCCAGCAGCTCCTCCACCATCTCCGAAAGGCGCTCCGTCTCGTTGACGATGACATGCACGCCACGCTGGATGGTGTCGGGGTCGGTGTCCATGCACATGGTCTCCGCCCAGCCCTTGATCGCCGTCAGCGGCGTGCGCAGCTCGTGGGACACGGAGGAGATGAACTCGTTCTTCATGTTCTCCGTATTGGACAGCTCGTCCGCCATCTGGTTGATGGAGGCGCAGAGGTCGCCGATCTCGTCGTGGCTCTGGCTGTCGATGCGGACGGAGAAGTCGCCCTTGGCAAACTTCCTGGTGGTGGCGCTGATCTGCTTGATGGGACGGATGATGGAGCGGATGAAGTACACGCCCGTCACCACCAGCAGCAGCAGCACGCCGCAGCACACCGCCCCCACAGCAACAGCGTAGGTATGGACGGCACCCTGAATCTGTTCCAGCGATGCCACCACACGAATGGCGCTGTAATCCGTGCTGACATCGGAGATGTCCACGGAAACTGCCATCATGGTCTCGCCGTTCACCTTGCCCACCCAGTAGCCGCTGCCGTTCTCCATCGCCTGCTCATAGTCCGGCATGGCGGTGTCCTCCTCCTGGGAGAAGCCGGAGGAAGTGAGGATGACACGCCCCCGGGCGTTGATCGCCATGAGCTCCATCTTGTCCTTGTCGGAGAAGTTCTCAATGGTGCTGCGCATCTCGGAGGAGAAATTGGTGTCGGCATCCTGCGCATAGCGGTTGAGGACACCGGAGACCGAGGTCACCTTGGTGGTGAGGTACTGGCGGGAAGCGCCGTAGTAGTAGTTCTGAATGGCGTACATAAAGGCAAAGTCCAGCACCAGCAGCACCAGAAAGACCAGCACCAGATTGTTCAGGATCCAGCGGCGTGTGATCGTCCCCCGCACTGCGCCGTCCTTTTTGCGTTTTCTTTTACTTGTCATTCCACTTATATCCATAGCCCCAGATGGTCGTAATGTAATGGGGTTTGCTCGGCTCTTCCTCGATCTTCATGCGGATGCGGCGGATGTTGACATCCACGATCTTGTCGTCCCCGAAATACCCGTCACCCCAGATGTGATTCAGGATGCTGGCACGGTCCAGCGCCGTGTTCTGATTGTTCAGGAAATACTCCATGATCTGGTACTCCACCTGTGTCAGGTCGATGAGCTTGCCGTTCTTGGTGACGGTGCGGCTCTTGAGATTGAGGGTAAAGGGTCCGCTCTCGATGACGCTGGACTTCTCGTCCTTGATGAAGCTCATGCAGACCCGCCGGTAGATGGCATCCACACGGGCGGTCAGCTCCGAGGGCGAGAAAGGCTTGGTGATGTAGTCGTCCGCCCCGAACATCAGACCGCTGACCTTATCCATTTCCTGTGTGCGTGCGGTAAGCATGATGATGCCCAGCGTGGAGCTCTTCTCCCGCAGCTTCTTGCAGACAGTGAAGCCGTCGATGCCGGGCATCATGATGTCCAGCAGCACGATGTCGAAGTCGCCGTGCTCCTCGTCAAAGACACGGAGCGCCTCCTCACCGCAGTTCACATCGATCACCTCGTAGCCTGCACGTTTCAAATTGATCACGACAAAATCACGAATGACATCTTCGTCCTCGCAAACCAGAATCCGTTTCATGGGATGCCTGCTCCTTTCTGAAAAGCTTTCTTAGGGCTCGTGTTCATCGGCGTCTATCTGCGTCTTTTCGGCAAATTTTGTTGCATACTGCGTGAAAAATTCTTGCCATACGAAAGTATGCCTGCAAATTTTTGCCTTGTCTGCAAAAAAATTTGCTCGAAAATCCGCATATATTTCCGATGAACACAAGCTCTTATTTCCCGTCATGTATCATAAGCGCCTGTCGGCGTATCGTTTTATCCGGCATTCACGAAGAAAAACCGCACCAGCAGCTCCTCCTGCGGCAGCGCCAGTTCGTCGCTCTCCGGCTGGGCGGCCCGCATATAATACGCCGTCTTGCCCCGGGAGCGCAGCAGCTGGTAGCCGTTCGCCGTCCGGTCGTCCTGCTCCTCCTGATCGTGGACAGCGCCGTACCGCAGAAGCTCCGCCATATGGTCGGAGATCGCCCCGTCATAGCGGCAGAACACAATGTCCCCCGTGAGGGCATCGGTCACCGCCGTCACCGTGCCGTACCAGCTCTCCGGCAGAATGAACAGACAGCCGTCGCTGAGGCTGTAATAGCTGCGCATCCGCTCCGTGAGGGCGCTGCCCGATACACTCAGCCAGCGTGTCAGGCGCACCTGCTCCGAAGAGCTGTCATCATAGCCGGGGAAGGGCTGCTGTACCGGAATCTCCACCGAACCGTCCCCGTCCACATCCATGGAGAGGTAGCCGGCGCTGCGGGCAGTTGCCGCCACGGTGGCGCTGTCCGGCAGGGCGTAGCACAGGGCACCGCTGTCGCTGTCGGTGCAGAGGATCTCCGTCTGCACTGCCGTCGGGCCGCTCTGCCCGTCAATGTAAATGCCGATGCTCCCGCCGGCGAGCCTGCCGTAGAGCACCTGGCTATAATCCGAAAAGCCGCAGCGCAGCTCCAGCTTTCCCGCATCCGACACCGCCTCCTGATCCATGCGGTACAGGGCGGCAGATGCCGCGGCGCTGTCTGTGGCACGGCTGAGCACCAGCAGCTCCTGCAAACTGTCCGCATCCAGATCCGCCACGTCGAACATGGTGTAGGGAGTCTGGAACAGGGCGGTCAGTCCGCTGTCCCCGTAGGTGTAGACGCTGAGGGATTTGTCCGACTGGTCTACACTGCTGTAGCCGATGAGAATGCGGTTCTTGGGGCTTGCCCCCAGCGGCTGGATGACCACACGTTCGATCTCTGCGCCGTCCGCCGGATAGTCGCAGACGGACATCCACTTGCCGTTCACCTGATCTAGGACGTTCAGGCGCAGACTGTTTTCCGTGGCGGTGAAGTTGGTCTTTTTGTAGAACACCAGCGCCTCGTCCTCCCCGTCAGCGTCCAGATCCACGACAGTAAAGGCGGACAGGTAAGCGCCGGAACGGGGATACTGCAAGGTGATGCCGGTGCCGGCAGCGTCCTGCAGTGCCCGGTAGATCTGCTGCTGCTCCTTGCTCAGGCTGGGCGGCTTCAGCATGGAGTCCACCGATGCCCCCAGCGTACAGCCGGTGAGCAGGCTGCACAGCAGGCACAGAGATAGGCAAAATGCGGCGGACAGCCGCAGCCGCCGCCGCACTCCGGCGTTTATCAGTCCCGATCGCATAGCGGCACATACTCCTTGGGCTTTGCGATTGCCTTGTAAGCCGGCCGGATGATCCGCTTGCCGGTGAGGATCTCCTCCATCCGGTGCGCAGACCAGCCCACCATCCGTGCTGTGGCGAACAGGGGGGTGAACAGCTCGTCCGGAATGCCTAGCATCCGGTAAACCAGACCGGAATACATATCCACATTGGCGCAGACCACCTTGTCGCTGCCGCGCACGGTGCGCATCAGCTCCGGTGTCAGCTTCTCGATGAGATCCAGCAGGCGGAACTCCCGTTCGATCTCCTTGCCCTCTGCCAGCGCCATTGCCTTCCGCTTGAGGATGACGGCACGGGGGTCAGACAGGGTATAGACAGCGTGTCCCATGCCGTAGATCAGACCGGAGCCGTCGTTTGCTTCCTTCCTGAGAATCTTGGTGAGGTAGTCTGCCACCTCGCCCTCGTCCTCCCAGTGTTTGACGTGCGCCTTGATGTCGTCCAGCATCTGGATGACCTTGATGTTGGCGCCGCCGTGGCGGGGGCCCTTGAGGGAGTTGATGGCAGAGGTGTACGCTGCAAAGGGATCTGTGCCCGAAGAGGTCGCCACACGGCAGGCAAAGGTGGAGTTGTTTCCGCCGCCGTGGTCTGCGTGAATGGCAAGGAGCACGTCCAGCAGCTGTGCCTCCTCCTTGGTGTAGACACGGTCGTTCCGGATGAGAGAGAGGATCGACTGCGCCGTATTTTCGTCCGGCCGGAGGGGGTGCATGATCATGCTGGCGTTGTCGTACTTGTGGCGCTTTGCCTGATATGCGCCGTCCATGAGGATGGGCATTTTGGCGATGAGATCCAGTGCGATGCGCATTTCATCCTCGATGGTGGTATTCTCGGTGATGTCCGAATAGGAATACAGGGAGAGGATGCTCCGAGCCAGTTTGTTCATAATGTTGTTCGAGGGCGACTGCATGATGGAATCCACCAGAAATCCCGGCGGCAGCTCCCGGCGTGCACTGAGAGAGCGGGTCATGATCTCCAGCTCCTTGGCATCCGGCAGCATGCCGAACAGCAGCAGGTAGACCACTTCCTCAAAGACATAGCGGTCTTCCCGTTCGGCGTTCTCGATCAGGTCATTGATATCATAACCCCGGTAAATCAGCTGTCCCGGAATGGGCTGGCGTTCTCCTTCGTTCATTACATAGCCGTGCACGTTACAAATCCGCGTAATTCCGGCGATCACACCGGAGCCGTCCGCATTGCGCAGGCCACGCTTGACATCAAATCTCTCGTAGTATTTCGGTTCAATTGCAGAATACTGTTCCAAATCTCTGCATAAGTTATGGATATCCGATTCCTCAATGCTTTGGTTATAGATCAGTTGCGGTGTCATAGCGATTGCCTCCTTATTTGGGTTGTGAAGATCTGTCCGGGAAAAGCCGAACAGACCGAATGCGTTCCGTCAGTCCGCACACCGCAGCGCTCCGCCGAAGCGAAGCCCGTCTGGTTCGACATGCAGTGTGCAGCCAGACTCCAGAAGTCACATTGCAAGGGCGACACCGCACAAAGCCCGCCTGAGGGCTTTGCATGATGTTGCCCAAATCATGCAGTCTGCGCCATCCGTAACTTATATTATACACGAAACCGGCGCATCTGTCAATCATTTCTCTGAGAGCCTTTCGCATTTTTTCATTCTGATCTCCGAATACGAAACCGGCTTTGACCTCCAACAGAAAGAGCGTGGCGACAATGAAAAAATATCTGATGATTCTGGGCGTATTTACCGGCATTCTGTTTCTCATCACCGTTGTTCCGGCGAGGTGTCTGGGACTTGCTCCCGTGCCGGATTCCCCGCCTGCGGCAACGGCAGTGACACAGACCGCAACGCCCGTGACTGCCACTGACAAACCGGCAGCGTCCCTGTGCCGGAGCTACCGGATGCTGGACATCACCAGCGGCAAGGTGGCGGAAATTTCTGTGCGGGACTACGTGATCGGGGCGGTGTGCGCCGAGATGCCCGCCACCTTTGAGCCGGAGGCGCTCAAGGCGCAGGCGGTCGCCGCCCACACCTACGCCGAACGGCAGCATCTTCTGGAACAGGAACAGCCCACGCCGGAGCTTTGCGGGGCGGACTTCTCCAACGACAGCAGCCAGTATCAGGCGTGCTTCACGGAGAATCAGGCCCGGCAGTACTACGGCGACAGCTTCCAGACAAGCTACGCCAAAATCTGCGATGCCGTGGACGAGGTGCTGCCCTATGTGCTGGAATCCGGCGGCTCGCCCATTGTCGCCGCATTCTGCTCCATGTCCGCCGGCAAGACAGAGAGCGCCGAAAACGTGTGGGGCGCAAGCGTCCCCTATCTGGTCTCCGTGGACAGCAGCGCCGATACCACCGCTCCACGCTATCTGGAAACGGCGGACTTTACAGCGCAGGAATTGCAGACGCAGCTCGCCCAGCTGCTGCCGGATGCGGACTGGGACACAGCGCCGGCGGACTGGTTTCACATCGTCAGCACCACCGACGCCGGAACGGTGCAGACGCTCACCATCTGCGGACAGACCTGCACGGGGCAGGAGGTGCGGGATGCGCTGGCACTGCGCTCCGCCGCTTTCACGGTCGCCTACGCTGACGGGAAGTTCACCTTTACCACAAGGGGCTTCGGGCACGGCGTGGGGATGAGTCAGTACGGCGCAAACGCCATGGCGAAAGACGGCGCAGACTGGCGGGAGATCCTGATGCACTATTATCCCGAAACGGAAATTGTGTCGTTTTCGGAGTGATTGTTGAGAAGCAAACGAAATCAGAAAGAAAAGCATATAAATTTCAGCCAACGAAAAATATTCAAACTCTGAAACGTAAAATCTTCGTGCCGGAACAAACTGATTTCAGAACCGTTACCCCGTCAGGCTGCTCCAGCTGAGCGCAGCTGGCGAGGTGCTCCGTGCGCTTTGTAGGGACACGGCGTGCCGTGTCCACCGATGATTTCATATCACAAAGCGTTTGAGGAAAATAAGCCTCCCCTGAAAGGGGAGGGGGACCGCCGACAGGCGGTGGAGAGGTCTCTTTGTGAAATCTTTTTATTGTGCTTTCAGTATAAGCGAAAACCCCTCAGTCAGTGCTGCGCACTGCCAGCTCCCCCTTCAGGGGAGCCTATATATTCTTCATCCTTTTGTTATGTGAAATCGGCGGACACGGCATGCCCATCCCAATGTTTCACGTGAAACATTTTCCGCCATTTCCACGCAGTTTCCCGTCTTAGGATATCCCGCATTTCGCCGGCGATTCCGGCTTTTCCGGATTTGCGAAAATATCCCAACAAAATCAAAAAATCGCACGCCGGTTTCCCTGACGTGCGATTTTGTTTGGATATTTTTATTTCTCGGTCACTGTGCCGCAGAGGACGAATCCAGCTGGGTATCCTCGGAGATCAGATACCACTGATCCCCGATTTTTCCCAAGGTCGGATGGATGATCTCCGTCCCCTCGGACGTGCTGCCGGAATAGGTCACCTTCACCTCCAGCAGCACCGACTCGGTCATGTCTGCGCCGTCGTTGCCCAGCATTTCTTCCATGTTGGCGTTCCACTCATTCAGACCGTCCTGCCCCTGCTCGGACATGCCGGCGATCTGGTAGGACACCTTTACGTCCGTGCCGTAGGTATTCTGCCAGCCGGAGTAGGTGGCGGCGCAGCCCTCTTTCAGCGCATCCTCCACGTCGGTTTCGGACTTGTCATAGGTTTCCATGTAGTAGTTCCAGTACTCCGGCGGTGCCATGAGCTGCGCCATCTTCTTGCCGTCCCCGGATACAATGGCGCTGTAATAGGACTTCATCAGTTCTTCATAGCCGGACGCATCCGGCACAGCCTCCTCCGCTGCTTTCTGGCTCCGGTAGTAAAACACCCCGCCCACTGCCGCAGCAATCGCCGCAGCGATCAGGATCAATCCCACGATCAGCCGGACCGTCCGGCTGTTTTTCTGTTTCTTCTTGCCTGCCATAGTTTCTGTTCCCCTTTACCATTCGTTATATCCGTCGTACTTGCACACGTAATCCATATCCTCCATGGCATCCATGCTGCACCAGCGGTTTTTGATCTTCACAAAAGTTGTGCTCTCCGTCCCCTTTTGTCCGCCGTCATTGATGGTGATGCGGACGTTCACTGCCTTCTGGATGTCCGCAGTGATGCCATAGCTGGTCTTGAGCTGGGATTCCAGATCGGCAATGTCGCTGTCGGAAATGTCCTCGTGCTGCACGATCTCGTAGGACATGCCGCCCTCGTTGCCGTAGTTCTTGTTCCAGCTGACGAAATAGTCGTGCATTTTCTCTTTGACCTCCCGCCGTGTGGTGTCATAGGTGGATTCCAGATAGTCCATGTAGGCATCCGGCACCAGCGCCGTATACATCGCACCGCTGCACCGGTCCACGCCCTTGACATAGCGGTACACCGCCAGCTTATAGCCCCCCAGAAAGACGCTGTACAGGGTGACAAGCGCAATCAGCACCACGGCAATGCCGGAGAAGATGCCGATGCGCAGCCGGCGGGAGCGCTTTTCCTGCGCCCGTGCCAGCACGACTCTGGGGTCTTCCGTAGTGGTGCTGCTGTCCCCGTCCGTCCCTGTGGCAGCGAGGAACGGCATGGCAAAGCCATCGGGCATAGGCACGGCTGCCGTCTTTTTCTCTGCGGTTTCCTGCGGCGCACGCTTCAGGATCTCGCCGCACTCCGGACAGATCACCGCACGCTCCGGTGCTTCTGCCCCACAATGTTCACATTTCATACTGTTTTTTCATTCCTTTCTGCGAGCCTGCCGGCTCCAATGAAAAACCTGCCCCCTCGGCAAATGCGCCGTGAGAGGCAGGTTTCAAACGTGGCGGCACGTTCGCCCGCCCCTGATTGCGATTCCTCGCTTTTTGCGTCTGCTGCGGAGAACCCCTTTTCCGCAGAACGAAATATCATCGTATACCGTTGCAAACATTCCGCCGGAACGTTTGCAAAATCATAGTACTGCAAGCGGGACACAGGGCGGAGCGGTCTTGTTCGCTCCGCCCTCGAAAAGCTGTCGCTTTTCTCACCCACCTTCTCCGTGCGCCAGAAGTATGGCGCAGGGAATTTCGCTGTCTGCGGACAGCGACTTAGAGGGCACGTGCCCTC
>NZ_JAJFCK010000032.1 GCF_020709055.1 Ruminococcus callidus | reverse complement strand
TCTGCAAAAAAATTTGCTCGAAAATCCGCATATATTTCCTATGAACACAAGCTCTGAACGGCGCATGAGAAGCATCTTCACAGACATATCCCCATATCTGACGCAAAAGAGCACACCATCACTGGTGTGCTCTTTTTTCACGGGTCATGAGGAAATCCCATCAATAGAAATCGATGTTATTGGAATCCACCCAGCCATAGTAATCGTTGTCATCCGTATCCCACAGTTCATACCATGTGGTTCCATAATTGGTGCACTTGTTTTTCGCCGTGACGTGCCATGTGTCGCCGAGACTCTTTCTCACCGTTTCGCATACACCGCCATTGACGATGTAATCAGTGGTGTAGCCCGGAACACCCCCGCCATGGCAATTGATCTGTCCTTTCTGGTCGGGGATGCTGACAGCATAGCCGCCGCTCTGGACGGTTCCGCTGGTCTCCTGCTGAATCTCACGGATAACACCGTGGCCAACTGTTCCATCGGCTGCTACGGGAATCAGAAACAGATAGCTCTTCGGATTTTGGTAAGGGTCAAATTTCAGATTGACAGAATCCTGACACTCTGCCTTGCTGTAAGTTCCAATCACATTCGTGACGCTGTCGTCCTCCAGAGAGAATTTCGTGACCATCACATTTGCGAAATCCCCATCCACATACAGCCGTGTTTCCACGCCGTCCTGACCGGACAGCAGATAGGTATTCACATTTGCTTCAACGATACACGGCATCTCTATATCATAGGGCAGCAGCAGATCCACCTTGATGGTGTCGGAGAGATCACAACCCTTGAATTTTGCGCCATACCTCCGTTCCTCACCACTATAAGACTGTTCCATCACTTTTTCCTGTGTAACAGAACCGCCGACAATCTGAATTTCCGACACAACTTGCTGTCCCATCTGGGCATAGCTGCTATAGAGTTTGCCGTCCTTTTGATACAGCGTGGTGTTTCCGCTGGCGAAGCTGCCCAAATCAAGAATGGTTCCATCTTCGTCCAAAGTGAACACCATCGTTTCTGTATCCGCTTCGCTTCCGCCAAACCGAATCAGCAGCTCCTGCGTTCCATCCTGATCGATGTCATAGAGATAGTATTCCCGATGTGCGACACTCTCCTGATAGTCGTTTTTTGCGATATCTGCAAGTCCGCCATACAACTCAATCGTATCCATATACGCCATATAGTTCTTGGACTTCGCCACTTCCGTGGTGGTCGCCTTGGTGGTTGTTTGCTGGGCGGCGGTTTCCTTTGCAGCAGTGGTTTTCGTCACTGCCTCTGTGGTATCTGCCTTGGCAGTGCTGCCGTCCAGCTGGTCGTACAGACCGATCATGTACGACTCGAACTCCTCCTCGCTGATTTTTTGGGAGGCCTCATCCGCCTTACGGAACATCCGATAAGGCACGGAAACCGTGTGGTCGTCTTTCTGCTGGAACTGGATGGACAGACCGGTATTGTCCTTCTGGTTCGTTCCGAAAAATTCCACCACATCGTCGGAATTGTAAGTCCAGTAATCTTCGCCGTAATATGCTGTAATCAGGTTGCCCACTGTGATGTCCGGCAGAAATTCAAAATAAGAATTCTGAACTGTTTCAATGGCACGGTCACCCTTTTTGTTCCAGTGGCTTTCCAGCCCTGCAACAATCGCAATCACAGCAGCTGCCACCACAGCAATTATCACAATGACAATGATTGCCGGCTTGTGATAGCGCTTCGTGACCACCTTTCCGCTGCCAGCCGGTTTACTGGCTGGTACAGTGATCTGTGGTGCAGCCGGGCTGGTGCTGATGCGATCCTGCGCCGGTGCGGCATCGTCTGTGTCACTGACGGGCGTTCCGCAGTAGTCACAGAACTTCGCCGTGTCGTCTATCTGTCTTCCGCAATTTGTGCAAAACATTGCAACGCTCCTTTTCGATTCTCACGCTTTTGAAAGCGGACTCTTACTCCCATATCGCTGTGATCTCATTGCTCCACTCGCTGTAGATCACGCCGTCGTCGGTATTGGCATATGCTCTGACTGCCAGATGTTCCAGCTGTGTTGAACTGTACTCG
Source organism: Ruminococcus callidus (assembly GCF_020709055.1). Classification (GTDB taxonomy): domain Bacteria; phylum Bacillota; class Clostridia; order Oscillospirales; family Ruminococcaceae; genus Ruminococcus_C. The sequence goes on along the minus strand of NZ_JAJFCK010000032.1, from coordinate 26,283 downwards.
TTCTCACTGTGTGCCGTCAAATTGCCAAAGACAAAGGTATTCGTTCCGACCCTCTGCATTTCGTTCGATACTGTCGCTGTTCCCAGTGACTCATATCCATAATGTTTGACATAGGACACCTCATAGCCATCGGCGTTGGGAATTGCATCCCAGCAGACCACGTCGCAGCTGTGCGTTCCGGAATACATTTCTTTTCCCATTCCGCTCAGAGAAACCGGAACTTCCTTGACTACTGTATAAATCGACGGTGTATCCAGCGAAGTCAGCTTCAGCTTTTCGCCGGAAGTCTCCCCGCATCTTGCACAGGTCTTCGGTGCGGACAGCGTGGCTTCCTTCCAGTCATGTCCCAGTGCCTTTCCATCAGTAACACCGCAAACGGTGCAGGTTTTCGGTTCCGTACAGGTGGCATCTTTCCACTGGTGCCCTGCGGGTTTTCCCTCCGTTGCACCGCAGACGGAACAGGTCTTGGATTCCGTGCAGGTGGCATCCTTCCACTGGTGCTCTGCCACTTCGCCCTCTGTTGCACCGCAAACGGAACAGGTCTTAGGCTTCTGGCACGTCGCCTCGACCCACTGGTGTCCAGCCGCCTTTTCCAGAACTTCGCCGCATCTCCGGCACACGGAATCTTCGGTGCAGGTCACCTCTGACGCATCGTGCCCCAGTGCTTCGCCCTCAATTTTTCCGCAGACCGTGCACGTCTTTGGTTCGGTACAGGTGGCATCCTGCCACTTGTGAAAACAGATCACATGGGTCATGTACAAGCCGGTGAATATTCCAGCTGCCACCAGCACAGCAGCGATCACCACGATCAGCAGAGCCTTTTTGTTTTTGGCTTTGGCACCGGTCGGCGCTGCAGCGGTTTCTTCTGCTGTTACCGCTGCTTCGGCAGGCGCTGTGCTCTCACTGTTCTCCGGCATTTGCTCCGGAGAATCAGCCTCTGTTACCTTTGTACCGCACTGATCGCAAAATTTCGCATCGTCTTTGAGTTCTTTTCCGCAGTTTTTACATTGCATTTGAAGTCACCCCTCATGATTCTATCACAGACTGAACATCCCGCAGAAATGCTTCTTTGCTCTGCTGCCGCTTCTCATTGAACCGTTTCATCGGCAAGCAGAGGGAATGTCCGTTCTTGCATTCCATAATCAAAGCCGTTCTCTTTTTCTTGCCAAATTTCAAGAAAAAAGACGCTCCGATTGTCACTACAAGACTCAAAATCGTACTGATGCCTCCTATGACAGGATCCTCCAAAGATTGCGTCAGATTTGACACCAGCACAATAATGAGAAACGAAAGAATGAGGGAAACCAGCAGCGGGAAATTCCGTCGAACGGGTACATTTTTCTGAAAAGAAATAGATTTGATGTTGGCATATGGTTCTTCCGTTTCTATTTCACTGCTCAGGATTTTCAGCGAGTTTTCCTGAAATGTAAAGTCTACGCTGTCGCCGGTAAAATACAAAATGGTATAGAAAAGCGGCAGTGCAATGATCTGGATTTTCCCGTGCCGTCCGCCACAATAATAAAAGCGATACCGGTTTCCCAGAGCACTGCAATTAGCGCTCTGGGTTTCTGCCGGCGCCACTTCCGGTGCAGTGCTGGCGGGGAGTTCTACCGTTACCGGAGCACTACACCGGCATCCACAGGCAGAGCAAAAGCTGGCACCCTCTTTGATCTGATTTCCGCAGTTTCTACAAAACATATTTATTCTCCTTCACACTCACGATTCCACATCAAATATCACCGAATCAATGTCTTCCTGCCACTTCATCTTTTTCTCGTTGAATTTGCCATTGTCCACGAGAAACTTGATACCGATTTCATCCGGATTCTTAGCAACTTTCTTTGGAATTTGAAAAACAATATAACCATCCATGGATTCCATCGGAGAGATTTTTTCATCAGCAAGCACATTTCTCGGCGGAACCAGAAACGAGGTCATTGAGAACTCCTTGTCGTCATAGATCAACTGCGCATAAGAACAAAATCCATCCATAAAATTTTGTCCGCTTTTATCATCGTTGTAAACGGTCAAACCGACTACTGCATAGGTCATTCCGTCATCCGCAACATAGGATCCATTCGCCAATGTATCCTGGATATTAAACGAAGTAACGCTGATTTCCAGACCATTCAGTTTCGCAGTATCCCCCATATCATAGGTGGTGTTTTTAGATGCACACGAAACCAATCGGATGATCAGAAAAATCACAAGAATTCCGATAATGACAAATGGCAGGATTCTCACTTTCTTTTTCGCAACTGCTCCGGTTGGATTCGAAGATGGAGCAACGACTTGCGATGCACCTTGTACCGGCGGCGGTGCGATATTCTGCGCACTTATATTTTGCGGTGTGCCGCATTTTCGACAAAACTTCTCACCAACTTCAATCTTTCCTCCACACTTTGGGCAAAACATAAAACACCTTTCTCCTCAAACGCCATCAATCCCAATACCATTCAAATGAATCACCATCGAAAATGTAATTGAAAAATCCCTCCATATCGTCCGAAACGTCTGCCTCATCTCCGTAATCATCTTCCAGCTCAACAGCAAAGACTTCGAACTCGTTGCTATCATGCACATCCGGATCGTGCCGAAATCCAATCCTAACCTCGATCTCATCGTCATCCTCCGAGTAGAAATATCCGTCGAAAACCACGTATTTCTCGTCTGTGTCATTGTCTTCATCATAATACCACGAGCCGTCGTGGAATGCATCGTCAAACGCTTCTCCAATCGTTGCGTCCTCATCAAAATCCAGCAGTGTTCCATCTTTCACTGTATCAATGGAAAAGTCGTCGGAGCGCAATGCTGTGACAATGCAAATAATCACCACAAGAATGATAATTCCGCCAACTACCGAGCCTATGATAATCAGCGGCAGCATCTTGTTTTTCTTCTTTACAGCGACTGCTGCACCGTTCTGATACGGCACATTCCCCTGCGGCATTCCTATCCCCTGTACCGGCGGTACTGGCGGCTGCGGCGGCTGCGATGCTGCTGTCTCTTGCGGTGCGCCGCAATTCGGACAGAACTGCTCTTCCTCTGACATCTCATTCCCGCAATTGGTGCAAAACATAATAACATCCTCCTCTATTTCATTTTCATCCATTGCATCCGGATTTGCGCTTCAGTTCCCCGATAAACTGGTCGATCTCCGCATTTTTCGGGAGCACAGGAATCTTAAACTCCTTGTTTTCGTCGGAGGTGACAATCGTCACCACACGCATTTTCCGCTTCAAGAAAACAAGTACCGCAAAAACTGCACATACTACTGTCACGGGGATCAGTCCGCCAAGAGCACAGAGGATGCCAAGAACCACCGCAACGATCAGCGAAAAGATCATGTACTTGCTGGTCTTACTCTCATCCCTGATCTCCCGCACAATGGAGTACGGGATCTGCAATTTTTTCAGTCCCTTGGCATACAGCAGGTTGTCCGTATCAAACCCAACGCCCACACGGCTCAATCTGGCTCGTCCAAAATTGAACAGGAAGTAGTAGTCAAACACATAGGACTTCCCCACAATTCCGTCCGCAGCTGTGTCTGTGCCGTCTGTACTTGCGGCGGGAGCGGATACCGGCTGCGCTTCCGGTGCAGCCGGTGCCTGCGCCGTGGGATTCGTCCCGCTGCCAACCACTGTGCCACACCCCGCACAAAACTTTGCATTTTCCTTCAATTCTTTTCCGCAGTTCTTACAAAACATGATGATTCTTCTCCTTTTTTATAGAAATTCCAAAAATCAGACCTTTCTTTTATTTTATCACCATTTCTTTCTAATGTCAATAGCTATAGAGATTATATTTTCAATCTCTATATGGACTTTATCTGTCAGATCTTCCGCTTAATCTGCTTTTATTCAAACGCTTGATTGCAAAGATTAAGCGGAAAATTCAGGGTTTCCCGCCATTTCTTTCTGATGATAATGGTTATAAGGAATATTATTTTATCCCTATATAGACTTGATTCGACAAAAAAATACCGATAAAATAAAAAGTATCATTCCTTTCGTGTCTTGACAATTTGTGTTACCCAAAATCCAAAGCAGGCTCTCAGCGCAGAAAGAGAGGTAGTCATCGTGAAAAACAGAACCAATCTCTCCGTCGTCGTGGGAGAACGAATCCGTCAATTCCGCACCAAACAGGACCTCAGCCAAGAGGAGCTGGCATTTGCCTCCGAAATCCATCCCGCTTATATCGGAAAAGTTGAACGCGGGGAAAAATGTCCGACCATTGAAACGCTGGGAAAAATCGCAAGCGGACTTAAAATTCCGCTCAGCAAGCTGATCGATATCAGCGCAGACACAGAGCCCTCTGAATCTGATGCGCTTTATCGAATTTGCTCCGCAATGAACGGACTTTCCAAAGCGCAAATGAACCAGATTGCACACATCGTGGAGGAGATCACTGCTCTGATGCAAAATCCCTCCTGATCTTTTCCTCCGAGTCTTCATAGGGCAAGTCAAAAATATCATAAAGCCGAACTAGAAGCAGCGCATTATTTTCGGGAATCTCCCGAATCTGCGCTGCTTTTTGATGTTCCCCGATTTTTTCCAGAAAGATCTCCAGTTCACCGTTGCCATAGCTGTACAGAAGCTCGTCAATGGAAAAGCAGCGCTTCAGATCGCTCAAACCGGTCAATATCTCACCATTCATAAGCATTTTCTCTCACCTCCCAAACTTATTTTATCACAATCGGAGGGAAAGGGGATTCCATAATAGTTCCCGAATTTTTTAAATATTTCGGAGTTGTTTTCAATTGACAGAAGCGGCTTGAACACCAAAGGTGTTTATATTTTGATATTTTACGCCATCTTCCGTCAGATCATTCGCACCGTGGCGCATCTGGTTCCAGCAGAAGATGCGTCTGGCACGCCTGTTGCCTTTTGAGGTGCTGAGGCGCATCGTCTGGAAATTCTGTTTCTCACGCCATCCGGACGGGAAAAAGGCATCGGCAGGCAGTGAGATTCTATAAGCACTTGAGATTTGAAGACCTGTCTTCACAAGAAATATATGTGGATTTTCGAGCACAATTTTGTTGCGGACAAGGCAAAAATACGCAGGCGTGCTGTCGCCCGGCAAGTATTTTTCACGCAGGATGCAGCAAAATTTGCTAAAAAGACACGTGTATCCGCTTGTGAAGACGGGTTTTTATTATATTGGAGGAAAAATACGAAACAGACTCCCGCACCTGAAAATATTCTCTCATTGCACAATCCGCAGCTTTTCGTCAAAATCGTCATTCCGCAGCATGATTTGATACTTTTTGGGTGTCAGTCCGGTATACGCCTTGAAATCGTGCACAAAGTGGGACTGGTCGAAATATCCCAGATCGGCAGCAATCTCCGTCAGAGAGCGCCCGATGTGCTGATTCTGGTTTAGAGCAGATATTGCACTTTGAAATCGCACGATCTTTGCCAGCTGTTTGGGGCTGAGTCCGGTTTCATTCCGGAAACATTTGTCAATGTATCTGGTCGTGTAGCCGGTATCCTCCGCCAGCTGTTCTATGGAAATGCTGCCGGCAAAGCGAATCATCAAATTAGAGGAATGGAGCACCAGCAGGTTTTGATGCTCCTGCGGACAGACCCGGCGATAGATGCTCATATAAGAGCGCATAAACACACGAATCTGCTGCCGAAAATCTGTGGCGCTGCAAATCCCCTCCAGCATCCGCCTGTCCTGAATCAGGTCGTCCAGCGGAATGCGGTGGTTGACCAGATGTGACATAATATCGGCGCTGCCCAAAACCGGATTATAGCCCGGCAGAAACCGCACGCCGAAATAGGAGGTGTTGCTCTCCGAAAGCACGATTTGTGGCGACAGGACCGTACCGCAGATTTCTGCGTAGGGATGCTTCGGATTACAGCAGAACACCATGTCCACACACCCGTCCGGAATCGCATAGCGAGGCTCTATCCCAGTAAAGCAATGATAAAAATGCACGATGCCAAACCGGTTCAGAATGAACTTTTCATAGGAACGGGAGGATGTTACGAAAAACGGCTGCTTCGGTGTCATATAAATCTGTTTTTCCATGTATCGCTCCTCCTCTCATGCGATTTCCCGTTAAAATAATTTCTATCCTATTATAATACAGCCCCTTAGAGATTTCAAGTAGCATCTGATAAAAAAAGTAGCCTTACAGAAAAACTTTCTGTAAGACTGCCTTTTCAACAGAATATTTTCAGAGTTTATTTTACTTTTTTCTGCAAAGAATAGCGCAGTGATTTAGAAGCTGTTTTCACACGAATGCATATGGATTTTTCAGCAAAATCTGAAAACAGTCTCTTACTCCGGACGAGTTCCGGTGTTAACGTCCGCCGGTACGCTCTGAATCTCCGGAACAGCATCCAGATGCAATTTCTTTGCCACTTCCGGATTGTGATTGATCTGATACAGATCAGACTCCATTGCCATGACTTCCTTGATCTGGTACGGCTTGAACATGGGACGTTTCATCACACACTTGATCCAGATGACCGCATAGACCGACAAAATCGCAACGGTAATGAGAAAAATCAGATAGATCCGTTTCTTGACCTCCCAGCTGGAGTCGATGTTGTAGATCATAAAAGCGTTGCCCAGAACACCGATAATGGGAATCAGCGGGCCAAAGGGAAGCTTAAATGTTCTGGGGGCTTTCGGCAGGCGCTTCCGCAGAATCAGCACATCGCAGTGCAGAATGATGTAGGAGGAGATCCAGAATGTGCAGCCTGTCAGAATCAGGAATGTCAGCTGATCGCTGGTGGAAAGTCCGGTAATGTTGATGAGAATCATTGCGATTGCCACCAGCAGCAGCCCTACATAAGGTGTGCCATGCCGATTCTTGCGCATGAACACAGCGGGCAGCAGCTTCAGCTTTGCCATACCGGAACAGATCTGAGCGATAGAGAACATAGCGGTGTTCAGGGTGCTGACCACTGCCAGAAGAGAGATGATGGTCATCCAGATCGTACCGACTTTGCCATACAGCAGGGTACCGTACAGAATATGAGGGACAGTGCTGACGCTCAGTTCCTCCCACGGCGTATAGTGGCTAAAGCCAACGACCATGAAAATCTGCATCAGCAGAATTGCCAGCAGACTGATGACCATGCCCAGCGGCACTTTCTTCCGGGGATTTTTGACTTGTGTGGAAATGGGGACAATGAACTCTACGCCAATGAACAGAAAGAATGCCAGTCCCAGCAGGGAGAACACATCACCGGGCTTCGAGGAGAGCACCTCCGGCTGTTCCACGACCTGACCGGTGCCCAGCTTGATCGTTCCCATGATGCCCAGAAACAGCAGCGAACCGATCAGCCCGTATGCCACAATATTCTGCACCTTGGCGAACATGTCTACACCGAACAGGTTCAAGCCCAGCAAAAGCAGAATCAGCACAATAGAATAAACCGAACCCGGAATAGGAACATTGGGAAGGACACTGCTCAGAGTGTTGCCGAACATGGCAGCTTCCGAGCTGCCCATGATGGTCTGACATGTCAGATAACCGCCCACAGTGATGACGATGGACACAAACGGTCCGAAGCACGCCAGCGTGTACTGCGCCATACCGCCTGTCAGGTTCGGCATCAGAGCATTCAGCTCACAGATGGAAAACGCCGTCAGAATGTTAAAGGCGCAGGCAATCGCCATGGTAATGATAAACGGCAGACCAATGGCCGATGCCCCCTGCCCGATGGAGAGCAGACAGCTTGTGGCAATTATCAAGCCGACACCAGTCGCCACAATACTGGGTAAGCCCAACTTTTTCTCTTGCATCATTCTCAACTCTTTTCTTTCTGGAACAAATCCTTATTTCTCGCCGTACAGCAGGGCATCAATGCCCTCCTCACCAGTACGGACACGAATGACATTGGTCACATCGGAAACAAAAATTTTACCGTCGCCGATGTGTCCGGTGTACAGTTCTTTTTTGACAAACTCCAGCAGCCCGTCCAGTTCCTCGGTGGGCAGGACGATCATGACAACCTCTTTCGGCAGCAGGCTGATCTCCTTGTTCTTTTCCTCCACCTCGAATTCCTGCGTGCCGTGCTGCACACCGCAGCCCAACACCTGATACACCGTCATTCCGGTAATGTGAAATTTTCCCAATGCCTTTTTCAGCGGCTCGATCTTAGAAATACCGGTGATAATCTCAACTCTGGATAACTTCATAAAAATTCCTCCTGTCATTTGCAACAATTCTAAAAAAGAAAAAAGATGCCGAATTTCTCAGAGAAACTCGACATCTTTGTCTTTCTGTTTCTATTATAGCAGACATACGTCTCAAAAAATTGTATAAATCCGAACTCACTGAAAACGGTCGTACCGCAGTGCGGAAAGATCCACTGCTGTTTCCTGCTCCATTGCCAGCTGCGACAGCACCAGCCCGACTGCCGGCGAGATGCCGAAGCCGTGTCCGCTAAATCCGCACGCCAGAATCAGTCCCGGAACCTCCTCCACAGTACTGATAACCGGCACATGGTCGGCACAGGAATCCATCCAGCCCGCCCAGCTGCGGACGACCTTGATGTTTGCCAGATTCGGAAAATAGTGCATGATGCCGCGGCAGGCTGCCGAAGCAGCGATGCTGGAGGAAAGAGGCTTGCCTGGCTTTGCATACGGTTCCAAGCCGGAGTTCAGACCAAAGACAAACGAACCGTGTTCCGTCTGATGCCCGTAGAAATCCGCATCCGCAGTGCCAAGCATCTGCCAGAACATGGGAGCGACTGCCTCGGTGACCAGTGTTTCCAGCAGCACCGGCTGCATGGGAACATCAATGCCCACAGTTGATGCAATGAAACGGCTCTCATAGCCCGCTGCCAGAATGATTTTGTCGCCCTCGTACACATTGCCGGACTCGGTCACAACCTGACGTGCAGCGCCCTTGATTTTCCGCAGCTCCACGACTTTTTCGCCGGAGATGAAGTGTGCCCCAAGACGGCGTGCCATTTTATAGTAGCCCATGGTCGCCATCAGCGGATTGGCGTGTCCGTCGGTGGGACACCAGCTGGCACAGGTCACAGCATCAGACAAATACGGATTGATGCGTCTTGCCTCGTCGCCGGAGATCATGCGCACATCCACGCCGCAGGCCACGGCACGGTCTGCCAGTCCCTCCAGGATCTTCTGATGCTTCGGCGTGCTGCCAAGACGGAGGTTGCCCTCCTGATAATATTCCACATTGGTGTCCAGCATCTCCGACAGGTGCGGCCAGATATGCTGGATGGCATACATCACCAGCGGCAGTTCTCTGGGATCACGGCCGGACTGGCGGACACCGCCGCCGTTGCGGGTAGAGCCGCCGTTGCCGATGTTCTCGCTGCCCTCCAGTACCAGAACGGAGACACCATTTTTTGCAAGATTATATGCCGCAGCGCATCCGATGATGCCGCCGCCAACGATAATGACTTCTGCATTCATTTTGTCTCCTCCTTATCTCTTGCCAGCACTTTCATTTCAATGGGGCGCATGGGCGCTCTGCCGGTGGCAGGACCGAGTTCATTGGGACGCACGCCCAGTTCCCGTGCAACGATGCCCTTTACCAGTTTCGTACAGGTCTGCCCCTGACAGAGTCCCATACCGGTTCGCAGATACCGGCGAATTTCGGTGAGGGTGAACATGCCGTCATGCACCGCACGGCGAATCTCCCCTTTCGTAATCTCTTCGCAGCGGCAGACGATCATGTCGTCGTCCGGCTGGGGAACAAACGGTTTCAGTTCACGGTTTCTGTCATTCATGCTGTCTCCTCCTCCCGAAAGAATCTTGCTTTCATGGCATATTCTTTCGGCACTTTCATGGTAAGCAGATTCGTATGGTCGAATGCCTTTGCGCTGCGCACATTGACCACCTCTGCCTCACAGACCTTATCGCCCTTTCGGTTCAGGGCAACGCCCTTGTCGCCTTTCTGCGGCAGGGGCAGGAACTCATACGGCAGTGTGATTTCTGCGGTACCGTCTCCGCAATCCTCGTTCACGAGGAAGATTGCCTGACCGGAACAGGAAGCTACACACATCCCGCAGCCGGTGCACTTTTTCTCCGGATCGATGGACGGCAGTGCGGTGATGTTGCTGCCGATGCGGATGCAGTGCTTCGGACATGCATCCTGACACGGGTTGCAAGGGATGTTCTGGGTACACTCGATGACCGGATGCACACCGCTGCCGTGGGTCACACCGGGAAAGCGCTCGATCTCCGCCTCGGCAACGAACCCGTGTTTCAACAGGTTTTGCGAAATTTCCACACCCTCTTCGGTCTCGGTAATCTGTTTGCCACGCATTCCCGGTGCAAACATACCCTGCCGCAGACCAGCCAGCGCAGCCTCCTGCTTGACTGCCTCTTCCTTACAGGTTTCCTCTGAGATAAAGCCCAGCCGTGCAGCTGCTGCAATCCCGGCGATTCTTCCCTCGATCATGGCACTGGAAGCCTCTTCGATACCGGAAACATCTCCGGCAGCATAGATGCCGGGAATCGATGTTTCGCCGTATTCATCCACAACCGGAACAAATCCGGCCTTTGCCGGATTGTCCTCCATGGCGCATCCTGCCATATCGCACAGCTTGGACATGGGCGAAAGACCGACTGCCAGACAAATGGTATCCACATCGAAATGTTTTTCCGTGCCCGGAATGATCTGCCAGTTCTTGTCCACCTCTCCGATGGTCACGCCAGTGACACAGTCCTCGCCGTCTGCGGAAATAATTGTATGGGACAGATAGAACGGCACGCCGCATCTTGCTACCTTGGCTGCGTGAACGCCATAACCGCCCACACGAGGCGCTGCGTCTGCCACGGCAACCACTTCACAGCCAGCCTGCATCAGCTGGAAGCTGACCACCAGTCCCACGTTACCGGAACCCAGCATCAGCACACGCTTGCCCGGCAGTGTGCCGTGGAGGTTCATCATGGTCTGCGCTGCACCTGCGCCGATGACACCCGGCAGCGTCCAGCCCGGAAACGTGACCATGTTCTCGCTTGCGCCGGTGGCAATCAGAATCGTGTCCCCCTTGACGTGGATGACATGGTCTTCGACCTTGACAGTCATTTCCTTTTCCGGAAAAATGCCGATCACGATGGCATTCAGAACAACCTCAACCCCCAGAGATGCTGCCTCTGCCAGAAGCTCTTCACCGATATGGAAGCCTCGAATCTTTGCCTTGTGTTCTTTCGAGCCAAAGAACTTGTGAATCTGCTTGAACAGCTGTCCGCCGGGCTTTGCGTTTTCATCGTATACCACAACGTGCATTCCCTTTTTTGCCGCCTCAATGGCTGCGGACAAGCCTGCCGGCCCTGCGCCGACCACAATCATATCATAACGCTTCATCATTTTGCTGCACCTCCCGGCTGTTCTGCAGTCACACCATACTGTGTCCGGATCTCCATGCCCTCTTCCAGCGGCGTGATACACGTCCGCACATTCGGCTGTCCGTTGACGACCATGACACAGTCGGTACAGCGCCCGATGGCGCAGAAGATTCCTCTTGGCTTATGCTCTTTTCTGGTGTAGCGGTGCACCATCACGCCGGCATTTTTCAGTGCCATGGCGATTGGCTCTCCGGCATATCCCTGTAGTGTTTTTCCATCAAAAGTAAAGGAAACCAGCTGTCCCTTTTCATATGTTCCCAGAATCGGATGTTCCTGTATTCTCATGTCTGCTCCTCCTGTCTCTTTATACCATCTGCGGGGTATCCCAAAGCTTCAGCTTTGTGCCGATGCCCTTTTTCAGCGCATTGCGGTAAACCATTGTGCCCCAGGCCACATCCTCTACCGGCATACCGCCGATGGAGTACACGATGATCTCATCGTCTTTCCGGTGCAGCGGAATGTTGCCCATCAGGATGTCGCCCAGATCGTCCACCTGCTCCGGCTTCATCTTGCCCTCTGCAATCAGATCCATGACGTGCACTGCCGGAATCGGAACGGTATTGTAAGCGTTGGGCTTCATCTCCTCTTCCCATGCCTCGTACAGCTTGATGTTGTCCGTCACGGTTCTCGCACGGTGAATTATGAAGTCATCATCGAACCGGAGCGCCGCCGTGGAACTGATCAGTGCCCCCGGCTTGATCCATTCCTCTTTGATGTACGGATACAGGCTGGGATCGCCGGTGGGCGTGGAAGTGCTTGCCGAAACAATATCGGCATCCCGTACCGCCTCTTCCATGGTATCCACCGCATACACATTCACCTGCGGATATTCTTTTTTCACGTGGGCGATGAACTTTTCCAGTGAAGCTTTGCCGCGTCCCTTGACCTTAATGGTCTCAATGCCGGGACGAACCGCCATGATCGCTGCCAGCGCCGTCTTGCTCATCACGCCCGGACCAATGATGGCAGCCACCTTGGAATCCGGCTTGGACAAGTGCTTGTATCCCACACCCGGAACTGCGCCGGTGCGGTAAGCGGAGAGGATGTTGGCGGACATATATGCCACCGGTGCGCCGGTGTCCTTGTCATTCAGCGTCAGCATCAGGATGGAACGGGGCAGACCCTTTTCCTTATTGGCACAGTTGGAGCCGTACCACTTCATGCCTGCCATGTCGAACACACCGCCCAGATACGCCGGCATTGCCATAAAACGTCTGTCCGGACCGTCTACCGGCATTTCCGGAAACGAAGAGGACGGCGGGAACATGACCATACATCCGTGGGAGTTGCCGTTTGCGCCACCCATCCGATAATCGCCAACTTTCATTAGCTTGAACATTTCCTCCATGGCATCGATGCAGCCTGCCATATCCTTGACACCGGCTGCCACCATATCCTCTTCGTTCAGATACAAAAAATCAACTTCTGGATAGCTCATCTGAAATACCTCCTACGAAACGTCCGGCACACGCCAGTGTGTGCTGCGCTTCCTGAAAAATAAAGCAAAATAAAAAAGGAGTTCAGATGTTTGATCTCATCTGAACTCCTTTGTTCGAGTATTATCATACCACAGCCGGAACAGAAAAAATTGTAAAAAGCGGAACTAAAGCCTATGGCAGCATTGACGGATGATTTTCATTTCATTGCAGAAGGGGGGTTCTCAAAAGTCATACAAAATCTCCACAGACAAATTATCCGGATTCCTTGTTCCATCCACCCGATAGACGTCTAATATCTCTTTCAGATCCGCCATGATCTGCGGCCGTATTTCATCCGGCACGGATTGGATGGGATTCTCCCACGATGTGTTCAGACTCCAAACTCTGGTGTTGGGCAATCTGTTCTCTTTTCTCAGCGGCAGGATCATCTCCCACGCCCTCCAATGCAAAAAGAACAGTTCCTCATCCGGATAATCCCGATGGGTTCCGATTGCCACAAAAATCACATCTTTCTCGGTGTCTGCAATGCACGCACTGGGATGGAGCACCCCGAGGGCAGGAGAAAGCGGGTTTTCGATTTGTTTTCGCACAAACTGTTCCTGTTGTTTCGGAGTCAGTTTCTTCAAAGAAAATGCCATGAGAACCTCCTATGCTAAAATTTAGGACCTGTCTTCACAAGAAATATATGTGGATTTTCGAGCATAATTTTGTTGCAGACAAGGCAAAAATACGCAGGCGGGCTGTCGCCCGGCAAGTATTTTTCACGCAGTATGCAACAAAATTTGCCGAAAAGGCACGTGTATACGCTTGTGAAGACAGGTTCTTATTGTCTAAAATCACTGGAATCCGTCCCCGAAATTCTTCTTGTGATATCCGCAGTCGCAGTACGGACCTCCGGAGGCAAGCGTGTATTTCCGCACGAAATTCGTCACGCCACCCGCCTCACTCATGGTATAGTCGAGATGACATAGTGCCGGAGTGAGATCATACAATCCCAGCTTTTTCATCAAAACGCAGATACCGCATTTGGTAAAGCGCCCCTCATAACCGCTGCCGTCGGGGTACTCATAAAACTCCATATTCCAAGAGTACGGATTGCGGTCGGCGGCTTTCAGTGCAGCTGTGGATTTCATTCCGGCGATATCCTTTTCGGTGAACTTCTTTCTCCCGCTCTTGCGGCAGAACCACCGCATCAGCTTTGTCATCATGGCGTCTGCGTAGTATTCCGTCAGTTTCTCCACATCCGGCCGTTCCGGCATGGACAGAACGAATGCGCCCAGCATTGCAGTATTGACAACATTCATCTTGAAACGATCCGCCTTTTCAAACTCCGGCAGCTCACGGATAATCTCCTGATATTTTGGCTTTGCGTGTTTGGTGATGGCTTTTGCCGTTTGCACATCGTAACCGAATGTGGCTGTCAGCTGTTTCTGAAACGATCCGGCAAACAGCGCCCACATTCCCAATGGCATCCCCATGTATTTCATTCTGCATTCCCCCATTTTTCAAGAGCCACGATCTTGTTGGAAATATTCCGCACAAATGGGATCTTCTCCAGCAGCTTGTAAATCGGCAGAAATGCTGCCATACCCTCGGTCAGGGAGTGTTCCTCAGCAAACCGAAAGTCCGGCAAAAGCGCTGCCAATGCCTTTCCGCTCTTTATGCCCCATGTGAATTTTGCACGGCTGCCCTCAATGGACTTCTCCTTGAATCGTTTTGCAACAGCCGGATTCATGATCTCAACCGCTACAGCAGCTTTTTCAAACCGCTTTGAGATCACCGCAAAAATCTGCTTCACATCTGCATCGGACAGGTACATGGTCAGACCCTCGATGATTACCAGTGCCGGCATATCCTGCTCTGTGATTTTGCTGCCCCAGTCATCCATGGCAGACATGGCAATCTGCGAAATCGTGCCGTTCTCCGGCAGCAGCTGTTCCCGCACAGCAATCGTCTGCGGCAAATCCAAGTTGTACCAGTGCGAATACCCCTGCATGCGATAGCATCGGGTATCCAGTCCGCAGGCGATGTTGACGACTACTGCACCGGCATTTTTGGCGAGCCATGCCCCCACCAGCTGGTCGAGCACCAGTGTGCGGGCGATGACACCGCTGTGCATGGCGGAATCCTTGTCCGCAAGGGAAAAATCATAGTGGAGTTTGCCAATGATCTCCTCCGCTTTTTTGTCTTGAATCACGCCACGCCCTGCGCTCTCCTTGGCACGGGCATATACCGTTTGCAGCATGGTTTCCGGCACGCCGGAAAGTGTTATCGTTTCAGCCATATCAATGCAACGCTCCCTTTCCATCTCTATAGTTAGAGAATGCTAACCACAACCCATTGAAAAAGCCGCACGAAAGCAGCGGTTCATAGAGTTGTGAATTTCAATTACTTCTATTATACCATATTACCACTGCAATTACAACCATTTTCAACAAGAAATTCACGTGTCCCCCGCTGCAAAACAAACAGCCCGGAATCCTATTGCGGAATTCCGAGCTGTTTTCTTTGAGATACCGTGAAAAAACTCTAATCGTTCAGCAGTCCCACCACGACCTGCCGCTGCGTTCCGTCATCGGTGCAGGTGATGATGGTGATTCTGTCATCGCCGAAATCGTCAAGCACCCAGACGTCATCCGGATCAACGATTTTGCTTTCAGTCACAGTGTAATGATACGCCTGCTTTTGCTTGTCATACAGCGTGATCTCCATGCCGATCTCGACGTTTTTCAGGTTGTTGAAATATTCTTTGTACAGTGTGCTGCTGTGTCCGGCAATGCAATAATTGCCCTCGCCGAAGTCCCCGCTGTCCTTGAAATGCCCTGTCGCTTTGGAAAGCGTTTCGTTATCAGTGCCCTCTAAAATAGGGGCTTTGATGTCTAGATCTGCAATTTCCACAACAGGATTATTATCGAGCAATATCTTCTTTTGGTAAAGTCGATAACACTTTCGGACACCGAAAAATCCAAGGATGCCGACACCAATCAGAACTGCAATGAGTCCTGAGAGAAACATCGCCCACTGCTTTTTGGTCTTACGCATCTTCTTTACGCTTGAGGACACCCGACGCCTTTACTGCACCGAATCCGAATCCCATGAACAGTACTGCGCCCACGCACAGAAACCAGTTTGTCACGGAGTTGTTTCCGGTCTGGGGCAGGTTGACTTCCGTGTTGGAGGAGTCCGTGCCGGTACCGGTCTTCGGGTCAACGGTGTAAATATCCAGCACATTTCCGTTTTCGTCGGTCAGCGTGATCTTGCAAGTATTCTCCGAACGTGCAGTGATTTCTGCATTCGCAGGTGTGATGCCCGCCTTTTTCTGATAGTCGCTGATCGCCCAGCTGCAAAGATCTTCGTCTGCAATGTTGGTCACGCTCGTGGTATCCGATGTTGTGGTCAGCGTGGTTTCTGCGGTTTCGGATTCGGCGGTGTGTGTCGTCGGTGTTGTGGAGGTTTCTGTGCTGGATTCTGTTATGGAAGAAGTGGGATTTGTAGTTGCGGAAAATGTTTCACTGGTGGCAGTCGTTGCCTTGGTTGCAGAAGTTGTTCCGCTGGTAGTAGTGCTTGCCTTGGTCGTGAAAGTCGTTCCGCTGGTAGTAGTGCTTGCCTTGGTCGCAGAAGTTGTTCCGCTGGTTGTCGTCGTTGTCTTGGTTGTGGAAGTTGTTCCGCAGGTTGTCGTCGTTGCCTTGGTTGTGGAAGTTGTTCCGCTGGTTGTCGTCGTTGCCTTGGTTGTGGAAGTTGTTCCGCTGGTGGCTGTTGTTGTCTTGGTTGTGGAAGTCGTTCCGCTGGTAGTTGTTGTTGCCTTGGTTGCGGAGGTTGTTCCGCTGGTGGTAGTCGTTGCCTTGGTTGCGGAGGTTGTTCCGCTGGTGGTAGTCATTGCTTTGGTCGTGGAAGTTGTTCCGCTGGTGGCAGTCGTTGCCTTGGTCGTGGAAGTCGTTCCGCTGGTGGCAGTCGTTGCCTTGGTCGTGGAAGTCGTTCCGCTGGTGGCTGTTGTTGCCTTGGTTGTGGAAGTCGTTCCGCTGGTGGCTGTTGTTGCCTTGGTTGCAGAAGTCGTTCCGCTGGTTGTCGTCGTTGCCTTGGTTGCAGAGGTCGTTCCGCTGGTGGTCGTCGTTGCCTTGGTCGTTGCAGTTGTTTCGTTTGCAGTAGTCGTCGTTGTTGTCGTGGTGGTAGTAGTTGTTGTGGTAGTTGTGGTCTGTGCATTTACGACAACCGTACCGGTCACAACGTTGTAATTGTCGCTGTCCTCCGGGGTAAACTCCCACATCAGGTTGTTTTCACCGGCAGCCAGTGCTTTGATCTCGCTAATAATTTTTGCCAGACCCTTGGTACTGTTTCCGCTGAGAATCAGCTTCAGTTCACTCACAAGGTCGCCCTCGGTGTGGGTATCGCCGTCCACGGTAACTTCTACCGTCGGGTTCGCCTTGGCAATGTAGAAGGTCAGTTCCATTCCCTTGGTTGCGCCGTTTTTCGCTGTCAGCAGCAGCTTCGTCTGTACCTTTTCGGCAGCCTTTTCCGGTGTGCCGGAAAGCACGCCATCCTCTGTCAGCGTCAAGCCCTCCGGCAGAGTGCCGTCCTCGTCCAATGCAAACTGAATGCTGCCTAGAACATCAAGGTTTTCCACAAACAGAGTCAGATCCAGCGGTGCGATTTCCTGCTGATAAGTCAGTTTCATGGTGTCGCTCACACCCTCAGAGAGCACGATCTCCACCGGCACTTTCTTGACGGTGATCGCAGTGTCACCAGTCAGCGTATCGCTTTCGGCAAGCTGTTCCCCACCCTTGAAATACTGGTAGACATACGCCTGATCCGGAGATCCCTCCAGCTTGTCGCCGGAATTGTGGTAGGAAGTCTTCGTTTTCGCATCCTCGCCGAAGCTCTCGTCATAGGTCAGTTCCAGACGGCAAACCTGCTTGGAATCGGCATTCAGCGTGGGGTATTTTTCGGTAGAAAGATTCTGGTAGAAAGCGATATTGGACTGGTCGCCATTCAGCAGATAGCAGACTTCACCGCTCTTGAACTGTTCTGCGGTTTTGCCGCCATTTTCATCTTCTGTGTCTGCGAGGTAGTAGCAATTTGTGATTGGGCCAATATTGTATCCACATATACCGCTTATATCAGCACCTGAGCTAGCAGTAACAGTTCCTGTGTTATAGCAATTTGAAATTGATGCAATACAGGAACCACACACACCACCCACAGAAGCTCTTGAGCCGGTAGCGGTAACAGTTCCTGTGTTATAACAGTTTGCGATTGTGCCACTATTTTGTCCACATATACCGCCTATAGCAGCAGATGACTCAATAGCGGTAAGATTCCCTGCATTATAACAGTTTGTGATTGTGCGGTCATTGCTTCCACACACACCGCCCACAAAATTATTTCCTTTGAAATAGGAATCAACAACGCCAACATTTTTTATGTTGCCACATGAACGTCCAAACAAACCAACATACTCAGCGTCTTCATCATTAAAGTACAATCCGCTGACTGTGTGATCTTGTCCGTCGAACGTGCCAGAATATATGTTGCTAGCATTTCCTATGTTGCTAACATTTCCAATGGGTGTCCAATCTCTCCAGCCTTCTGCCTTGTTGCCGTCACAGCCGGAGACATCGCCCTCATTGACGGAGATATCCGCTGTGAGGACAGCGTTCAGACTGTATTCACCGTTGTTCACCTTGTCTGCGAACCAGTACAGCTGACCGGCGTTGGAGATCTCGTATGTGCCGTCGCCATCGCGATCCTCTGCCGGCTGATAGTGGGTGGTGTCGTTCTGGCAGAAACCGTTGGCATCAAAGTCGTGCTGCATAATCGTCACCGAATCCGCCCGGTCTTCAAAATCATTCTTTGTCAGTGCCGTACCGCAGACAACAGTAATCGCCAGTGAATCAGAGCAGTCCTCAAACACACCGCCTCCGATGCTGGTCACGCTGTTCGGAATCGTCATACGCTCTAAGCTCGTGCAGCCGGCAAACACACCATGTCCGATTCTGGTAACACGATCTGGAATTGTCACATGTTTCAAGCCAGTACATTGATAAAAAGAATAGCTATCGATATTTGTAACACTGCTCGGAATCGTAATACTCTCTAAACTGCTGCACTCCCGAAATGTTCCATTTCTGATATCTGTAATACCTTCCGGAATTTCAACGCTGGCTAAACTGCTGCACCATATAAATGCATCTTCCCCGATATCCGTAACACTCTCCGGAATTGTGATGCTTGTTAAGGCCGTACACATCTGAAATGCGGAAGTTCCGATACTTTTTACACTGTTTGGGATTGTCACACGCTCCAAATTCGTGCAGCTTTGAAAGGCAGAAGTTCCTATGGTATCGACACTTTCCGGAATTGTAACGCCGGGCAAACTGCTGCAGCAGGCAAATGAAAAACTGCCGATTTCAGTGACGCTATCAGGGATCATGACATCGACTAATCCGCTGCATCCCCAACACATATTCTTTCCGATTCTGGTAACGCCGTCTTCGATCACCAGACTTGTAATATTGGCATTCCCGTATACAGGACTTTTATCATTATAAGCGTAATCTCTCATTGCGCCTGTACCGCTGATGGTCAGTGCTCCGTTGTCATACAGTGTCCAAACCAGACCGTCATCTTCTGTTTTTGTCCACGTCACTGCGCCCGTATTCCCTGCATCCGCATTCTCCGCATTCGCAGCAATCTCCCACCGGATATTTTGCAGCGTTCCGCTCGGGAAATACAGCAGCGTTCCCGCTGCCATGACCGCTGCCGACAAAAGGGCAGCCAGCCGTTTCCACTGTTTCTTCACAATATGCCTCCTTTTTGTTTGAGGTGTGTCACACACCTGCGATATCTCTATTATATCACACCCGTTCGTTTGGTGTCAAGAAAAAATCAAACATTCAGCAGAAATTATACAACAAATCATAACATTTCAGTGCTATCGATGAATGCGCTATTCCTTTGATTTGCGGGAGTAAAAAACCATCCTAAGATTCTAGCGTATTCGACCCATCCTACATATTAGCGATTGCTTAAACAATTTTAAAATTATGTCTTGATTCCAATATTCTAAGTAACTGTAAGTTTCTCGATTTTTGTCATAATTTCACCTTTAAAATCGAATGAAATTCTTGACAAAATCATTTTTTTGAATATAATGTAAATAGTAGCAAATAAAAAGAGAATGACTTTTTTATTTTCACTGCAACATTTTAAATCTGGAGGGAACTTGTTTATGATATCAGCTGAAAAAATTGTCTATACTACACAAAAGGATTTTCCGCTATCAACAATTCGAGAAATGTTTGATGATGGAGACATTATTACAAATCCAGACTATCAAAGAGATTTCGTGTATTCACCCAAACAGTCCTCAAAACTCATCGAATCAATTCTAATTGGTATCCCTATACCAACCATTTATCTTTGTCAGGAAAATGATGAAACATGGAGTGTAATTGATGGACAACAACGAATCACCTCATTTGTACATTATTTAGAGAACAAATTTCCGCTTTCAGGTCTTAGCGAATTGAAAGAACTGAACGGGCTATATTTTAAAGATATGGAGAAGAGCATTCAAAAAAAGCTGAAGTCTTCATCGTTAAGTGCCATCTGTATCTTAAAAGAGTCCCAAGAATTAAAATACGAGATTTTTGCTCGTTTAAATCAAGGCTCGGTATCTTTAAAGCCACAAGAACTCCGCAATTGTATTTATCGTGGCAGCTATAATGATATGATTGAAGAATTGGCAGCTAATAAGCATCTCCCGACTCTATTTCATGATGAAAACAAAAGAAAACAATATCAAGAAAGAATCCTGCGTTTTTTTGCACTTCGTAACTTTTCTGAGTATAAAACAAATTTCATGCAAACAATGAATAACCATATGTACGCCCACCAAAATGCTGATGATACAGAAATCACTTATTGCAAGAACCTATTTAATAGAACAATTGATATTATAAAGCAAATTCTCGGAAACACTGCTTTTTCAGCAGTGAATAGAGATAACGAGAAATTTATGACAAAATTCAGTGGCTCGGTCTATGACTCTATCATCATTCCATTTTCTTTTTTTAGCAGTCACGATCTTATGGCTCATGCTGATGAAATACGAGAAGCCATTGAGAATTTGCGATTGCATAATACACAGTATCTCGATGACACATATGTTGCTTCACAAACTAGAAAAAGAGTGCTTGGAAGAATTTTAGCTGTCTACAATCTCCTTATAAACATTACAGGCAGCTATGGCAACGATGACAGTAAGCGCACATTTTCTGAAAGCATAAAAAAAGAACTCTTTTATCCTGGCTATATTTGCCCATGGTGCAATAACGAAATCCTGAGCATTGATGATGCAGAAGTTGACCATATTACTGCATTCTCAAAAGGTGGCAAAACAACAATTGAAAACGCTCAACTATTACACAGACATTGCAACCGAGAAAAAAGCAATACAGCTAATCATGAAAGTTCCGAGAAGAAAACCTAATATTCAAAACAAATCACAATTGTCAGAACCTCAAGCTGGTTTTGTAGATGGACAGCAAAAAACGAGGAACAGGCGGTTAACGCCTGCTCCTCGTGCTGGGATTGCGGGATATGAAGCTCACTGTTTGTGTGCTGAAGAAATATCAAAGGTCCAAAATGAAAGCGGGGCGAATATAATACTCTGCTCTCCTTCCTATATAACCGAATCTGTCTCCCCATATACCTCCAGCATATACTACATCAATACAGTTGCTATCATATTGAGAACGAAGAGACCAATTTCTAGAACAATTTCTTTCATTTGACGTCATCCAATTTTCAGCTTCCTCTTTGCTCAAGAGAAAAATATCCGTTTTCTTCCCGTCTATGATGGTGTTGATGATGCGCTTTCTCTCTTCTGCACGAAACGCCTGCTGAAAAAATTCCCCGTTCAGATATGCTCTGATGTCACTGTCAGGCCAGTCACGATTATTATAATCAAATTGCCTTTGGAAAAGGCCGTCTTTGCTGATGACAACCGAGCCAAGCTTGCTCTCTTTCAGGACGATCCACTGGATGGGCTTTCCGTCCCAGGTACCGAGCGTAACAATACGTTTTGACATAATCGACTCCTTTCTTACTCTCCCAGATGCACACGAACCACACCCGCAGGATCTGCGGAGGGTTCTCCCTCGGAAATACAATATTCAATGTCCTCCGGCGCATCCTCCACACAGCGAATGAAAACATCTGCGTTATCGCTGGTATATGGCAGCCGGCAGCGCTTGTTGTAAATGCCGGTTTCGTCGATAGACATCTTGGCTGCGTTCGGCAGAGAGGTATAGTAAATTTCGAAATCCTCTACGCTCGCATCGGTCAGGCACACCCACTGTCCATAGGCAACCAGTGTTCTGTCCAGCACCATCTTGAATTTTCCACGCTTCTCGATGCCGATGTTAAAGCGGAACTTGGTCTGTTCGTCCGCTTTGATCTCCGAGATCACCTTGATCTTACCGCCCTCACGTCCGGTAATCAGGCCATAGGCAACGCCGGTTTTTCCGGTGGGCGCAGTGATGTCGTTTTCATCGACTCTGATGCCTTTTTCCCGCTGAATGGCAATGGCTTCCTTTGTGCCGAGGGGTGGGAACAGGTAGAAGTGGCTTC
The DNA here is from genome assembly GCF_020709055.1 of Ruminococcus callidus. Classification (GTDB taxonomy): domain Bacteria; phylum Bacillota; class Clostridia; order Oscillospirales; family Ruminococcaceae; genus Ruminococcus_C. The sequence goes on along the minus strand of NZ_JAJFCK010000032.1, from coordinate 3,865 downwards.
CGCCGGATACCTCCCGAAAGCTGTCGTTGTTCTCCTTGATGTACTTGTCAAACAGCTTTCGGAGAATCGGCGATTTGCTGGAGTTTCCCGCCAGAAAGATCTGAATCTCATTGACGCCGCTTTGCTGCAGCGATTCGTTGCGGAACGCCTTGCAGATAGAGGTGAAAAAGTTCGACACGCCACGTTCGATGCGTTTTTCCAGCACTTCCGCCAGGTTCAGCTGAATATTTCTGTCCTTGTTTTCGACATAGAGCTTGAAGTTGGATTTCCGCTTTCCCTCCTTGTCAAAGAGATCTACTGTGATCGTGCCGTCATTGATGGGGAATGTGCAGATCTCGTCGTTTCTGAAGATATAGCCATTATAGGAAACGGTTTCCGCATCCTTTGCTGCATTTGATTTCGGAGCAGCGGGGGCGTTTGCGGGCGCAGCAGTCTTGCTGTCAATTCCGATAATCCCCTCCCAGAAAGGGCGAAGCACTTCCATCAGCTGCTTGGTGTTCCGCTTTGCCTCCTGGGAATCGGAGATCAGCATCTCGCTGCCCGGAAAAGCGTCGCATTCCTGCGGTTTTGAGAATGAAAATCCCACCGCATCCCCGCTGCTGCCTTTCTTGTCGCTGCCGAGAAGATCGGCGTTTGCACGAAATACTTCAAACGCAAGCAGTTCCAGCAGATTTTCGCCGCCGAGATATCTGTCGCCCTCAGAGCCAAAGTGATTGATGACGTAGTCATAGCGCCGTTCTTCACGTTTGCTGTCGTCTGCGCATCTCCACAAGCCGAAATCAAAGTCCGTTGTGCCGCCGCCAAAATCGAAGATGGCGTAAAAAACATTTTCGCCCTCATCCGGCTCAAATCCGTATCCCTGCAATGCTGTAATGGCATACGCAGCCGGTTCGCTCACGCCCTGTCTTACTCTGAATTTTGCCATGATCTCTGCATTTTTCAGAATAGAATCCGGCAGCGATTTTTTCAAACCGATCTCGAAGCTCTTCTGGATTTTTTCCTTTACGGTCTTTTCATAGGTGGTCGGGAACGAGAGAACATAATCCAGATAAATGCCGTTCCGCATATTGTTGATGTACAGACCGAGGTAGTACGCATATAATTCCAAAGGATTGAATGCGCTTTCTTTCAAAGAAGTGAACGGCGACAGCACACGCTCCACGCCTTTTTGGTCGATGATCTTTACACTGCGGTTTTTGTTTCCGCACCACTGCTTGATGTCATAAAAGAACGAATAGAAATTGTCGCTGATCGTGCAGGATTTCAGGTCGTAGTTTGCGGTGTGGGAAACACGGAGATCATCGATGGAGGTCTCCGGTCTGCCGTTTCTGGTGCCGTAGCTCTTGAGAAACTTTTCGAGATCAATGAACTCCATGATCGTCGGATTCTCATAGTGCTGCGCCTCTGCCTTTTTGCTCAGCTGACCGGTGCCCACACGGAGAAGCGTCGTCTTCGCACGGCCGTCCCGTTTGGAAACAATGGTGCTTTTGGTACCAAAGTCAATGCCGATAAGCCCGTCTTCGTGGATGTCGGCAGCCGGATTCCGTGCGATCAGCGGCTTTTTCAGAGAAACAAGCACCTGTCCGTCTTCCGCTTTCGGCGCTTCGTCCGACCAGAGTTCCCAATGGCCGGAGTTGACATCCTCCAGGCACTTTTTATCGTAGACCTCCAGATCTGCACGCACTTTGTCGCATGCAAGAAGCCCCGCCGTGTACGTATCGATGAGTTCCGGCGACAGTGTGAAATTGCTTGCAAGTCTTTTGGAAACTTCTATTTCGATCTGTGTCCGGTTCAATCCGAGGATGGTCTGAAGCCGGTCTATCTCTTTCTCTGAGAGGCACTTGGATTTGTCTTCGGTTTCCAGAATGCTCCGATCTTTCCGATTTTTCAGAAATGTGATAGCTTTTTGAAAGATCTCATCATCGAGGATCTGATATTCCTGAGAGAGAACTGCTTCTCGAAATTTCTTGGAACTAATACTAACAGCACCAATCTTTACAGAATCTGCATCATTCCAATTAACAACTCCATGAGATTCAATACAATAAGAACCGCCTTGAAAACCTATAAAATGACGATTATCATAACAAACCGAAGCATTAATGCCTTTTCTGATTTCCTCTGGAATATCTTTTTCGAACAGGAATTTAGTTTGTTTTTCAGACAACGCCATAGTGAGCAAACCAAAATAGGAATTGTTGATGCTTGCATATTTGTTTTGAACAGGTATTGCAATTTGCGCTTTTCCATTCCAATAGCCAATTTCATTGTTGACTTTAAATTTAATCCACAGCTTTTCGAAATAGCTTTTTTCCATTTCAGCATATCTCTTACTCAGCATCTCCCGCAGTGTTTTGTAAAGCTCCGTATGAAACACATTTCCCAAGACATTGTCCCGCAAAACGACCTTGTCCACCTGTCTGGTGGTTTCTACTTCTGCCACGGTTCTATTCCCCCTTGTCGTAAATTTTCAGTCTTTCGCACATTTCGTCAATAAACGGCGTCGTCTCCAAAATTTTTCGTTCCGCTTCGGCGGGTGCGGTTTCCGCATGCCGGTATTTCGCCGTGAGATTCACAATTCCAGTTGTTTCCGCCTTTCGGAATGCGCCTGCTTTGGCAATGCACACACCGTTTTCATTGGAAATCTGTGTGGGATTTGTAATGGGCAGCAGATGCACGGCATCCTGTATCGTGTATCTGTTCCATACGCCAGATTCGTCCGCACATTCCCGATGCAGCAGCTCCTCCGAAATCGTTGGAGCGTCGTCGTATACCAGACAAAAATCGGTTTGGCTGGTCTTTAGGAAACCGGCGTAATCCTGCCACTTTTCCCAAAAGTCCTCCGTATAGCCGGTAAAGCAGTTCCCGCCGAATTTCATGACTTCAAACCGGTTGTCTTTGCTGAGCACGGCGGCAATTTTGTTTTTTTCGATCCAGAAGAGACAATGACATATTTTCATTCTTTATTCCCCAATACTGAAAGTTTCATTGACTTTTTCATTCATTTGATAGAGGTTCTTGCCGATGTCGCTGTCGCTGATGCCCGGAGTAATCTCCCGCATCGCATTCGACAGAGCGTCTTTCACATTCTTAAATGTTTCGAGATTGACGGAGCACCCGTGGAGATAGTCCGAAAATTCTTTCATTCCCATGCCGTTTGCCTGCAAGTACTTGTTGTACACCACAAAGTCAGACGGAGAGAGAATGTCCTTGATCTTGGCAAGATCGGAGAGAATTTCCGCAGTGATCCCAACAAGTTCCGGACTTTTCAATCCGTCTGTGTCAAAACCAAGCTTTTCATTGCAGGCTTTCGCATAGAGATAAGCGCCCGTTGCACGATAGGCGGATTTTTCATCCGGCGACATCTTGTCAAGCTTTTCTTTGTCCTCGTTGGAAATCTTGATGTCCTGCTGCAAGTGCTTGATATATTCCTCGGTGGAATCAAAGTCCTCCGGTTTGGATTCCTTATCCTTTTCCGCCTTGAATGCAAGCTCCTCCGGCTCATCCCTTTCTTTTTCCTTCATTCCGAGCGATTCGGCAATCTTGCACACGACCCCGACGACCAGCAGGATCGCAGCCGCAATATTCGGGCCGGGAAGTGCAAGCCCGATCTTGCCGATAAATGAAGAGATCGCTCCGCCGAGAAATGTTCCGCCAAGTGCACCGCCGATTCCCCTGCAAATACTGCTGACACAGCTGCAAACGCTATGAAACGCACCGCTAAGTGCACCGCAAACAGAACTAAAAATACCCATGATTATCAAACTCCTTTTTTATTTTTGTAATGCGGGAATCGGAATCCCGTTTCTTAGAGCTTGTGTTCGTAGGAAATATATGCGGATTTTCGAGCAAATTTTTTTGCAGA
>NZ_JAJFCK010000031.1 GCF_020709055.1 Ruminococcus callidus | reverse complement strand
TCGAAAGATGATAAGGCGGCACACTGCTACCTCACGAACGAAAACTGGTGGAAGCGTTGGAGGAAGAGAGCATTTTCCGCCAGATGGCAACGGTCATCAAAACTTCCAACGGCGACCGCAAGATTCCGATTGTGACTTCCAAGGGCGAGGCTGTCTGGATGGACGAGGAACAGCAGTATTCTCTTTCTGATGATACGTTCGGACAGGCATCGCTTTCCGCATATAAGCTTGGAACAGCGATCAAGATCTCCGAAGAACTCCTTAACGATTCTGTATTTGATTTGCCGTCCTACATTGCAAAAGAGTTTGCACGCCGTATTGGTGCAAAGGAAGAAGAGGCATTCTTCGTTGGTGACGGTAAGGGAAAACCGACCGGTATTTTCAATGCTACAGGTGGTGCGGAAGACGGCACTTCTACCACAGGTACAAGCATTACATTTGATGATGTGATGGAACTTTTCTACTCCCTCAGAAGTCCGTACCGCAAGAAAGCTGTATGGGTACTGAATGATTCCACAGTAAAGGCACTTCGCAAGTTGAAAGATAACACAGGCAATTACATCTGGAATCCGTCTGTACAAGCTGGCGTTCCGGATACCATTCTCAATCGTCCGTACTACACTTCCAGTTATGTGCCGGAAATCAAGGCAGGTGCAAAGTGTCTCGCTTTCGGCGATTTCAGCTATTACTGGATTGGCGACCGTCAGGGACGCTCCTTTAAGCGACTGAATGAAGTATTTGCAATGAATGGTCAGGTTGGATTCCTCGCCTCTCAGCGTGTCGATGGCAGACTGATTCTGACCGAAGCTGTAAAGACGCTTGGCATGAAAGCGTAATCAGAGAAAGGGGTTGGAGTGGGTGGTAACTTTACAGGAAGTCAAGCAGTATCTGCGGATTGATTTTGAAGATGACGATACATTGTTGCTCTCCCTTATTTCAACTGCAAAACAGCTGGTAATGGATGTGGGAAGAATGGACGAGGAACGCTTTTCAGAAAACGAAGATGTGGTACGAACAGCGATGCTCTACACGGTTTCTTATCTCTATGAAAACCGCAATACCGCAGACTTTTCCAAGCTGACGTTAACGCTTCGTGCCATGCTGTTTGCACAGCGAGAGGGTGTGATGTAATGGAAATTGGAACTTTGAATCAGCGAATTACCTTTCTGGAAAATCGTGTCGTTACCGATGAAATCGGAAATCACACCGCTGTGTGGGACGAAGCCTTTTCCTGCTGGGCAAAAGTGACTTTGAAAGCTTCTGCGGAGCATACGGACGCTGGTGTGACCAAAGAAACACAAACACTGGAATTTCTCATTCGGCAAAGTCGAAACTGGATGCCGTCTGTAACAGGCAACCGAATCTTGTTTCAGGGAAATATTTATGACATCACCGGTATTACACCGGATTATCTGCACAAGGACTATCTGAAACTTACTGCAGAAGCCAGAAAGGCAGGACAAAATGACCAGTATTGACAATCTTGCAGAGGAAATTATGCAGGGCTTGCAGGAATATGCAGACCTTGCGGATACTGCCATGAAAAAGGCTGTCCGGAAAACCGCCACGCAAGTGAAAAACGAGATCTCCGCCAATGCTCCGAAGGACACCGGAAAATATGCAAAAAGCTGGGCAACGAAAAAGACTGGCGAAAACAGTCACTCTTTGGAGATGACTGTCCACAGTAAGAATCATTACCAACTGGCACATTTATTGGAGAAAGGCCATGCCAAGCGTGGCGGTGGTCGGGTATCCGGCAAACCGCATATTGCTCCTGCGGAAGAAAACGGTGTACAGTTGCTGGAGCATTTAATTGAGGGGGCTTTGTCATGACCTACGAACAAATCGCAGAAATGATGGAGGAAATGGGACTGCCTTTCGCCTACCATCATTTTGCCGAGGACGAAAGCCCTGCACCGCCTTTTTTGCTGTTTTTATCTCCTGGAGAGAATACGTTTTCGGCAGATAATTTGGCATATTTCAGTTGCAAACAGCTGGACATTGAATTGTACACAGACAAAAAGCAGCCGGAATTGGAAGAACAGGTGGAGTCAGTGCTTTCCCAGCACGAGATTTATTATACAAAAACAGAAACATTCATTGATTCGGAAGAATTGTATGAAGTACTCTATGAGATGGAGGTTTGATCTATATGGCAATGGAGAAAAACAAGGTAAAATTCGGTCTGAACAAAGTTCACTATGCAAAAATCACCTCTTATGATGAAGAAGGTGTGCCGACTTTTGCAAAGCCGGTTCGCATTCCCGGTGCAGTGTCGCTGTCTATCGATGCAGAAGGTGAAGCATCCAATTTTTACGCTGATGATGGTGTGTACTATGTGATCAACAATAACTCTGGTTACACCGGCGATCTTGAAATCGCATTGGTTCCGCTTGAGTTTGCGACAGACATTCTCGGTGAGAAACTGGATGAAAAGGGCGTTCTCACGGAAACCAATACTGCAGAAGTATCACAGTTTGCACTGCTGTTTGAATTCAGCGGCGATAAGAATAAAATTCGGCACTGTCTGTTCTGTTACTCTGCCTCTCGTCCGGCAACAGAATCCAGCACCATTGAGGACGAAAAGGAAGTTAAAACAGAAACACTGTCTTTGACCGCAACGGCGTTGAACAGTGGTTTGGTAAAAACTAAAACCTGTGAGAAAACGGATGCTGAGGTTTATGAGAATTGGTACAAGGCGGTATATATGCCAAATCTGGCTGCCGCTGTACAGAGTGGTAAAGCATCCGCAGCATCTGTGAAAGCGTAAGGAGGTGGCAGTATGGCAATTCAGAAAAATATTACAATTGATGGGATTGAAGTGCCTTTTAAGGCAAGTGCAGCAGTTCCCAGATTGTATCGTCTGAAATTTCGCAGAGATATTTATCAGGATTTTGCAGCACTGCAAAAGTCTGTGGGAGAAAATACAGAGGAATCCTCCGCACTGGACATCGAGAGCCTTGAAGTGTTTGAGAACATCGCCTACATCATGGCAAAACACGCCGATGCAGCCATTCCGGCATCGCCGGACGAGTGGTTGGAGCAGTTTAACACGTTCAGCATTTATGAGATCTTGCCGCAGCTGATCGACCTTTGGGGTTTGAACGTAGAAACACAGGTCAAGTCTAAAAAAAACATCGCCCGATTGACCGACCGATGACCACACCGCTGTTTTTGTTGCGGTGCGTTCAGCTTGGTTTGTCAATGGGCGATTTGGATTTTTTGACCATTGGTCTGGTGAATGATATGTTCACCGAACGGGAGAATGACGAGTGTCATTATGATGTGCTGGCGGATCAGAGGGATTTTGATACGTTTTGACGCTTTACTTTTTCGACAAAATGTGCTATAATCACCATGAGGTGATTAATATGTCGGGAAGTGATAAGAAACATAGATGCGGAGAACGTAAAACAACTTTTATTGATACCGGTATTATAGAGCAATTTGAATCGATTGTCTCAAATGAAGAAAATGAGTATTCTTATTCAAGTATATTGAAACTCATAGATTTCTATCTTTTACATCCACTTAATGAAGAAAAGCACGCACAGGCTATTCTGCGAGATAGGTATCACTGGAGAATAAAGAGCAAAGATAAATCTGGAAATGAAATATTGAAGTTATATCCTGATAAGCTATTTCATACTATGCTTGAATTATCAGGTCTGAAAGACAATATTTCTTTCACCTATACAGAAAAGCAAACTAAAAAAGCACTCCAAGCAATGGATTTAGATAATAGCCACATTTGTCCGCTGCACACAAGAGCAGTGCTGAATATGGATTGTAAAATGGAAATAGTTGAGGATGATGAGGGTAACTTATCTGCTCAAATTTCTGATCATGAGGCAGGCTATCGTTGCTTGTTTCGGCATATACGAAATGCATTTGTGTGAGTTGACAAGGGAAACGTAAAAAGGTTGAAAAGGGTGGAAAAGGGTGGAATTGAATTGGAAGGGGTAAAAAGTGGCGAAAATGCGTGATGTTTTGGGTGGAATGAGATAGAATTGGAAAAGTGAACGAAAATTGAAGTGTCAAAAAAATCGCTCGGAAAATGAGGATGTCCTCTGTTTTCCGGGCGATTTCGTTTTGGTGTTTAATTTTTGAGGGCAGCGTTTTACCGGCGTTTGAAAAGTGTTTGAAAGTGTTCAAAACGTCGGAAATACGCTGCTTTTTTGCTTTTGTGGTTTTGAACAGTTTGTTTTAGAAAAAACAAGCATCTTTAATCAAAAAATATTTTTAAGGATAGGAACATAGGAACTGGAACCAAATAGGTTTGGAACAAGTTCCTATCCCTTACTCATTTATCAGTGTTTTTTCTTCCAATTCTTTTAAGTGTTTAAGGTTTCCCTTTGTATAGAGAACCCCATTATAATGCTTTTCTTTTTTGCCGTTTCCAGTCCAGAAAGTATTCGCAAGTTCAAATGCAGCAAACATTGAATCAAAAAATTTTTCCCAATTGTTTGTTTTTGCTGTCTGAGTTTTTAGGCTTGCTATTTTCTTTTTCTTTTCGGTGTATGCACGATCAATAAATCCATTCACGTGACTTTCAAGGTTCTTTGTAATGTTTTTCAAAACATCTGAGGGCTTTTCCGGATGAAAAATATCATATTTCTCATAATCTTTCAAATTTAGTAAGCAATCAAATAAGAAATTCAATCTTCCAAAGAATACAGTTGGATTAGTTGTTCGATTGACAATGGTCTCACTTTCATGCACCTGTTTAAGCAAGTTGTTTATGTAATCGGCATCAAAAGCAGTCAATTTCTTTTTTCCAAACATCGATAATCAATCCTCCATTTTTCCTTTTTTATAACTTTCCTCGAAGTCATATATCATATTCAGAAGTTTGCTGCGTTCTTTTAGTGGAAGGCTTTTTAGGATTTTAGCCAGTTCTTTGGCGAGTTCATCCTCGCTTTCGCTTGAATTTTGGATATTTACTGTACCTGTTGAGTGCTCTCCCATCGCACCGATTGCTGAATTAGTGATATTTTGAACCGGGGCATCATTTCCATAAACCAAATAGTCAATAGAAACGCCAAAAAATTCAGAGATTTCAATAAGATATTTGCGGTACGAATTGCTCTTACCGGATTTCCAATCTGTAAATGCACTCTTTTTCAAGTGAAGATAATCTGTCAATTTCTTCTGGTCTTGCTCTCCAAGTAACTCAACAATTCTATCTAAAATGCTCAAAATTATAACTCCTTTTTTGTTCGTAACGCTGAAAATAAGATTTTTTCGTACTCTAATATTGACAGTACGATATTTTCGGACTATAATATTAGCATACCAATACAACAGGGTATAAAAAGCCTTATGATAATTGTACCACAAAGTAAGGCAAAAGTAAATGAAAAGGAGGAAAAAAATATGGATTCTAAAATCACGACCTATTACACCATGGATTCTAAGGGACTGCATTTCTACTACAAAGTACGGGATGCTCTGATTTTTGGCGGTGAAGGTAGTGTCGGATATTGCACCGCTACAGTAAATGCGACAAAAGAAAGTGCGTGCGAAATTCTTGCATTCTATGCTGTGCAGTCGAGAAATGTTGCTGCATCACTGGATGTGGATTTTACACAACTCGAATCAATTTCCAGAGAAGATTATGAAACTCTGAACCAGAAGGATTAACCCATGAAAGTTATTGTCAAGCGGATCCCATGCAGGAAAAAGCCTGCTCCAGATGCAGCGGAGCAGGCAAAGGCAGATGCTTGCAATGCAAACGTGGTTTGCATTCCGATCGATATGAAACGTATGCTTCACAATGCAAAGCTATCAAAAGGAATTTGAAGGGAGGAGAAAACGTGCCTGCACTTATTATCATATTTCTTGCGGCAATCGGCATTTTTGCTTGCCTGAAATGGGTTAAGTGGAAAATTACAGCACTGACTGTAACTGCATTTGTGGCAGATAAGTTTCGTGAACCAACAGAAAGTGAACGAAAAAAGTATGTCGAATTTGCAGTACGTCATCTGTTTCATCTGCGATAAATTTCAAATATAACCTAGCAGATTCAACAAAGTATTCCAACAACATTTTGAAAGGAGCGATTTTCATGTTACCGAGAATTTTGCACACCTATTACTGTGTTACCACAACCTATTCGCCCACTGGAAAAACTGTCCGTCTGACAACGGTGCAGACCGGCGACAAGCCCAACAGCAGCTATTGTCTGGACGGGAAGCAGAACATCTATCGGGACTATTTCACCCAGCGGCTGATCGCAGAGCAGTTTGCCAAAGCCATGGGAGGTGATGTGACATGGTCGTGACCGAGAATCCCACGGCTTTGCAGATCGCTGCCAGTGCAAGGTTTCACGGAAGGGATGCGGCGAGCATCGGCTATCTGTATGACTGGTATGACGCTATCCCGGAGATGCTGGAAACCAAGGAAGAACTGAAACAACGCATTCTGAAAACCAACGGCGTACACAGGAAGGATGATGAAAAATGACCCCGAAAACATTCGGCAAGCAGCTGCTGGAGATCCGCACCACGCTGGGACTGAGCCAGACGGAGGTTGCGGAGGCGGCAGAGGTATCCCAAAGCTATGTTTGTCAGCTGGAACAGGACAAGTTTGTGCCGAGCATCACGGTGGTGCTGCGGCTGGCAAAGGCACTGCGTGTGCCGGTGGAGCGTCTGCTCCCCACAGAACCGGAATTGAAAAAGCGGAGGTGTGCATCATGAAAATCAAAATCGGAACGGTGATCGAGAATCACCTGATCTATGCCATTTACGGTACGGAGCACTGCCTTGCCAGACCGATCCTGCCGGACGGCGAATTCGTGGTCTGGCACATTGATGAGGACGGCAAGGGCGTGTGGGGCGGTTCGTATTTCCCCGATCAGATGGATGCAGAACGGGCGTATGTCACACGGTGTTTCCCATGGCTTTCAGACAGTGTGCTGTTTGCAGCCAGTGAGGAGGATGACGAGATCGATGAAACCCTTACGGAATTCGGCGAAATCGATGAGACCTTTGCGGAATTTCCCGATCTTCCGTAAGCAGACAGAAAGGACACAGGATGAGAAAACTGCATCAATGGGGCGGAACGCCGCCCAGAAAGTCACAAAGGCTGCGAAAAACCGTGCGGCGAATGAAGAACTGCGGCTGTACAGACTGGGCGATCCTCCACGAGATCCGCACCAGCGACTGTTCCAAAGCAGAGCAGGACAGGCTCCTGAAAGAGCTGCATATGGAGGTGCATGTGCTGTGAAGGTGATCGAAGATGTGCAAGACAAGTACGGCAACTACTGCATCATTTTCAAAAGCACGAATCTCAGGCTGATCTACGACTGGCTGCACACGCACTACAGCGGAAACGGCTTCAAGTTTGCAATCGTAATTGACCTGAGTATCGACTATGACTATGAAGAGCCGACAGAAACGCTGGTCTACTTCCTGGACGAGATCACCGAAGAAGTGCTGGACTATGCCGGATTGAAGCTTACAAATGCAGATGCAACATAAAAGCCGAAACAGCGGCAGAGAGCCGCTGTCTGCCGGAACTGGTCTACCGGCACTGATGATGGCAGACCGGAAAGGAGGAGCTATGGACTACTTATCCGTCAAAGAAGCGGCAGCCCTAAAAGGGTGCAGCGTTCAATCACTTCAAAAACAATGTAAAAACGGTGTTTTACCAGCGGTTCTCCGAGAGCATCCGCAGAACCATAAACCCTGTTATCAGATCCCGGTCTCCGCATTTCCGGAGCCGTTGCAGGCGAGATATTATCAGCAAAAGCGGCAGGAAATGGGCGTGATGCCCACGCCCATTTCGGCGGAAACGAAACCACAGAAGCCGAAGAAAAAGGCAAAAGCCGTGCGGCAAATGACCATTGAGGACTGCACCGCACAGCAGCGGCAGGAGATCCAGATCTGGACAGCAATTCTGCTGGAATGGCACGCCGGACGCATCCAGTACAGCAAGAAAACCGACTATGACAAGCTGTATGTGGGCAAGTGTCAGCTGGAGCACCCAGACCTACAGGTTTCCACGGGGATTTTGTACCGCAAATGGAATGCCTATCAAGAGCATGATCTCGCCGGTATGCTGGGGATACGAGGCGGCTGGAACAAGCACAGCAGCGGCATTCCACAAGTCGTGTGGGAGGCGTTTCTGTGGTTCTGGCTGGACGAAAATCAGCCAACTGTCCGAGCCAGCTATCGCAATGTGATCAGCTGGACAGAGGATTTCCACCCGGAGCTGATGGAACAGATCCCGTCTGAACGGAGCTTTCGGCGGCGAATCGACAACGATGTGGCAGAAGCAACGAAAATTCTGATGCGTGAGGGCGAAAAGGCGTTTTCTGACCGCTGTATGCCGTACATCATCCGAATGTATGACCAGATGGAACCGAATGACGTATGGATCGCCGACAACCACACACTGGATATTCAGTCTCTGGACGAACATGGCACCATTCACCGCCTGTATCTGACGGCATTTCTGGATGCCAAGTCCGGCGTGATCACCGGCTGGAATATTACGGAATCCCCGGATTCCCAGTCCACGATCCTGGCACTGCGGCACGGCATTCTGCGGTTCGGCATCCCGAAAGCGGTGTACTTCGACAACGGTCGGGAGTTTCTCACCCACGATGTGGGCGGAAAAGGACACCGTACCCGAAAATCTGATCAGGATGTCACAGAGCCGCCCACCATTTTACAGCGGCTGGGCATTGAAATGCACAACGCCATTGTACGAAATGCGAAAGCAAAGCCTATTGAACGAACCTTTTACACGGTCAAGAGCCAGTTTTCCAAATCGTTCAGCGGTTTCTGCGGCGGCACGATTCTGGAACGTCCGGAAAGCCTGAAACGGCGAATCAAGAACAAAGCCATACCGCAGGACTACGAGGTCAGAAGCCATCTGGAAACATGGATCGACGGCGAATACAACTTGCAGGAGTACGGCGGCTCTGAGGCAAAGTACCGGGGCATGAGCCGTCTGGATGTCTGGAACGAGGAGATCCGGTCGATCCGCAAGGCGGCGGACGCAGAGCTGAATCTCATGCTGATGCGATCCACCAGAACCCAGAAGATCAAGCGAAACGGCGTGTACATCACCTTTGCCGGGGAAAAGATCTGGTACATGAATCCGGAGGAAACCATTCTGCATCTGGGCGAGGAGGTCTATGTGCGGTATGACCCGGCAGATCTGAAAACTGTCCGGTTGTACAACACCCAAGACCAGTATCTGTTTACCTGGGAGCTGGCGGACATCCTGCTGATGGACTATCTGACCTCCAATCCGGAGGAGATCGCCAACGCAGAAATGATGATCCGCCGCACCAAGAAGTTTGTACGGGATCAGGTCAAGGGCATCACCGCCGATCTGACCAACGCACAGCGGATCGATTCCCTGGATGCCACGATCCGGAGAGCCGCCAAGGCAAAGGAAGAACGGTTCCAGATCCGGTATCCCAAGACCATCGAGCCGGTACGAGCCGGAGAAACGGAAGAAGAACACCGCATGGTTTCCGGCAGCGAAATGATCCCGGTCACCATCGACCTGAAAAAAATGCGGCAGAACGCCCAAAGACGAAAGGAAGAATAACACATGGAATACACAGAGCATCAACAGAGCCTGCTCCGCAAGCTGGAGCAGCTGCAAAAGGACGAAGGACTGAGCCTGTCTGCATTGTCTGCCCGTCTGGGCATCTCCAAGGGAGCACTCTCCCAGCTGTTTTCCGGCAGCTATCAGGCAAATCCGCAGAAGATGTTTGCGAAACTGGAAAGCTATTTCGGTGTCAAGGATCAGACCAGGCAGACCTATCAGGAATCCGGCTATGCAGATACCAGCATCTCCACGGAGATCTATGACATTATCGGTGTCTGCCAGATCAAGGGCGGTCTTGCCATTGCTGCCGGAGATGCCGGCATCGGAAAGACCAAGGCAGCACAGCACTTTGTGGCAGAGCACCCGAACAACAGCGTACTGATCACGCTGAATCCCTGTCTGACCAGCATCAAGTCCCTGCTGCGGCTGATCGCCGACCGCATCGGTGCTCCCATGGAACGCTCCAGAGATGCCCTGTGGTATTCCATCCGGCAAAAGCTGAGTGACGGCACGGTGCTGATCTTCGATGAATCCCAGCACCTGCCGCTGAAAACCATTGAGGTGCTGCGGAGCTTCTCTGATGATTTTGCCGATCACGGGCAGACGCTGGGCATCTGTTTCATCGGAAATCTGGAAACGGTGACACGCATCGGCAGCAAGAAGGCAGAGTTCGCACAGATCGCCAACCGCACCAAGCAGAAGAAGCTGTACACCCGTTCCAAGATCCAGCGTGAGGACATTGCCAAGCTGTTCCCCATGCTGAACGGACGGCAAAAGGAAATTGATTTTCTGTTCCGCATCGCCCAGACACCGCAGGCTATCCGTGGCGTGGTCAACCTGTTCTCCAATGCCTATGACAACGAGGATTACAGTTATGAGGGGCTGGTGGCAATGGCAAAGTACATGGATATGGAGGTCTGAGATGAAAAACGGCAAACGCCCCACCAAGGCACAGAAAAAGATCCTGGCGTTCTACGGATTCCATCCGGAGGACTGGCTGATCTCCAAGAACACCAGCACGGAGCTGGTCATTCTCCACCGGTACACAGAACGTACCAGACATATCCCGAAGCATCGGGATACAGAAATCACATAATCCCCCTGAGAGGAGAAACGCTCCTCTCGCCTAATGCAGCCAAGGACGGTGACAAGCCCGTGAAAATGCAGAGTCGGCAATCTATTTACAATTCTTTACAAACGGAGGTATTTCTTATGGCAAAAGCAAAACTGACACTGAAACAGGAGGCAGATATGCTCTCCGCCGTCAACCAGATCAAGGAACTGGAGGCAGCCGGCAAGCAGCTGAAAAAGCAGGCGGACGAGCTGCGTAGTCAGGTCAAGGCGATGATGGACAAGAAGCATCTGGAGGAAATGGACGTGGGCAATTTTACCGTGCGGTATACCACAGTGGTCAGCAGCCGGTTCGACAGCCGTGCATTTCAGGAGACCCACCAGGCACTCTATGACCAGTACTGCGTTGCATCGGAAAGCAAGCGGTTTACCATTTCGTGAGGTGCGGCGATGACGAAGGAACAATGGGAAACCGCAGAGCAGAACCTGCAATCATCTTACCGCATCGTAAAGCTACAGGCAGACGGCTACACGCTGTCTTTGCAGACACAGCGGTACAAGATGCAGCTGTGCATTGCGGTCTATGTTGACGGTAAAATTCAGGGAAAATGGCTGACGGAGGACTGTGAGATCCGCAGAAAGTTCTTCCAGAAGCACAAACACAGTATACTCACCCGAAAGGAGCAGGAAAAGCTGAAACGGGAACGGAAAGCCTTTCGGGAGGCGGTACTTGCCAACAGCGTTTACTACACCTATTCTCCCTACTGGAGTTCTTTCCGTTCTTTGAAACGGCATCTATGCCAGAACTGCACAGACATCGCGTTGTATGAGGAGGTGGAAGCATGAGAAAACCAACAGACACCGGAAACCGCTGCTTCGACCAATTCTGGGCAGCGTATCCCCGAAAGGTGGGCAAGGAGAAAGCCAGACGGGCATTCGAGAAGATCCAGCCCAGCGAGACGGAATTGCAGCAGATGCTGGCGGAGCTGGAACGGCAGCGGAAGGTCTACCACTGGGGCAAAGAGAACTGGAAGTTCATTCCGCATCCTGCCACATGGCTGAATCAGAGAAGATGGGAGGATGAGACCATTGCCGCAGAAGATGACATTCCCGACGATGACCCCTACGGGGCTTTCGTATACTGATCTGATGCAGATGCGTGTGGATGCGTACAATGCACAGCCCGGCACGCTGACCGGCTATGACTGCAAAACGTGCCGCAACAAGGGCATGATCGCAGAGATCCGGGACGGCTATGAGGTCATGTGCTTGTGCAGCTGTATGAAAACCAGAGACACCCTGCGGCGAATCCATGAATCCGGTCTGGAATCCCTGCTCCGCATCTGCACATTTCAGAACTACACCGCAGAGCAGCCATTCCAGCAGCACATTCTCCAATGTGCCAAAGCGTACCTACAGGAACGGCACAGGTGGTTCTATATCGGCGGTCAGACCGGATGCGGCAAGACACACATCTGCACCGCCATTGTGGGCGGCATGATCCGGAACGGTTTTTCGGTGCGGTACATGGTGTGGCGTGAAGCGTCCAATCAGCTGAAAGCTGCTCTGACGGACGGCAGCTATGCCGCACAGATCGCAGCGTACAAGGAAGCCGATGTGCTGTACATAGACGATCTGTTCAAGACCAGCAGCACCGCAGAGGTATCCGGTGCAGATGTGCGTCTGGCATTTGAGATACTGGACTATCGTGCCAGAAATCAGATGCTGACGATCCTCTCCACGGAATGGCTTTTGCCCCAGCTGCGGCAAATTGACGGAGCAATCGGCGGCAGGATCATTCAGATGTCCAAAGGGTATGCGTTTGAGATACGCCCGGACAACCAGAAAGATTATCGGCTGAGGAAGTGAAGCGTATGGCAAAAGGACAAACCCAGACACTGTACAGCCTTGCTGCTGTGCTGGGGCTGGTAGAATCGGGAAACAAGGAAGACCCGTTTCACATGATCGTCTACCGTATCAGCGGCAAGACCTCTGTCCGGGAACTCACCCCACCGGAGGCGGCAGCGGTAGAGGCGGAGCTGCGGCAGCAGCTCCGGGAGCAGCGTCCCAAAAAGAAAACGGCATCCCCGGAGTATCCGGGGAAAATGACAGCCGGACAAAAGGCGTATGCCTGGCGGCTGCTGTATGATCTGGCAAAGCTCTCGCCCTCTGCGGTGCCGGTGGGGGAACGCATGGCAGGCATCGTCCGAAAGGTATTGCAGGAAGCCCCCTGCCCCGGTCATCCGCTGAACTGGGTCAAACGGGAGGACGGGGCGAAACTGATCGAGGCACTGAAACGGTATCTGCGAAACGCAAAGCGAAAGGCGGCGAAAGCACATGACTCTGGATAAACTGACCATGGAACAGCTGCACGGCAGTCAGCTGGAAATTGCGGAGGTCATCGGTATGGAAGCGTACCGGAAGCTGGTCGCCAGCTACGGCGGCAGCAGCATCTATATCAGCAAGGCGGATTCCGTGATGAACGGTCTGAGAGATGCGGAGATCTTCCGCCGGTTTGACGGTTCCAATTATCTGGAACTGGCACACGCATTTAATCTGGCGGAGAACACCATCCGGGACATCATCTACCGCCAGAGCACCGACCGGGAAGCACACCAGATGACGTTCTTCTGAACCCGAAAACTCATTGAAATTCCTGAAAAATCTGCCTTATTTGCAGCACCGTTCTTTTCTGTGCTATCATTACAGTAGAAGTAATGATAGCACTTTTCTTTTGGGGAGGGAGATACAGTGACACAGGAACTGATCCTGTTTATCATCACCACGGTGATCACCGTGATCCTTGGGATCATCGGCTATTTTCTGAAACGCACCATGGATCGCAATGACAAGAACGAAATGGCAGTGCAGGAGCTGCGTGACAATCTGCTGACGCTGTCGGACAAGTACGCCACCAAGGCAGAGATCCGGGAGATCAAGGCATCTATGGAAAAATTGTCGGAGAACATCGACTACATCAAGGAGCACACCACCAAGAACGAGGATTTTATCCGCACCATGGCAAGGCTGGAAAGCAAGATCGACAGCTATTGCAGCAAGTAAGGAGGAACGGCATTGGAGCAGGCAGAAATGATAGAGCGAATCCGGCAGAAGGCATTTTTCAAGAATAACGGCATGGTGCTGAAAGCCGTGAATCTGCTGCGTGACAAGTTTGTTGCATTGACGGACATCCGCTATGCACTGGAACCCAGCATGACTGAGGCGGAATTCCGGGACAGCATCAACTATCTGACGGAATCCGGATATATCCGGCTGCGGCACATGGATTCCAAGGCGTGTACGACACTGGCAGACACGGCAATGGAGCAGCTGGAAGCCAAGGTATCGGCGGACGGTATCAAGATCATTGCCTGTGTCCGCAAGGACGAATGTATTGACGTGTGAGGTGCTGCATGGGACGCAGAAAGCATTCTAAGATCGACAATCTGGAACCGGCAGTCAAAGAGACCGTAGACGAGATGATCAAGACCGGTGCCTATTACCGGGAGATCGTGGACTATATCCAGTCCCACGGCGTGAGCATCTCTCTGACAGCGGTGGGAAAATATGCGAAAAATCTCATGAGTACGCTGGACGCACTGCGGCTCAGTCAGGAAAACTTCCGGGCGATTATGGAAGAAACCGACCGCTATCCGGATCTGGACATGACAGACGGCATTCTCCGCCTGCTCTGCAATCAGATGCTGGATGCCATCAACAAGCTGCCGGAGGAACGGCTGTCGGAGATCGACTTTGACACCCTGTCCAAAAATGCCGTGGCACTCACCCGTGCAGTGGCGTACAAGAAGAACGTGGACACCAAGACACGGGATCTGCTGGAAAACGGTGCAGAGCAGTTCAAGGATCTGATCTATGAAGCCATGGCGGCAGAACGACCGGATCTCTACAAGGAAGTCAAGAAGTTTATCAAATCCAAAGCCAAGGAGGGAAAGGCATGAGTATGTATGTGGTACAGGTGAAGCCCGGCACAGATCTGCAAGTGGCTGTGCTGCTGCGGAAAAACGGGCATCTGGTACGCTGTCCGCAGCGAACCATGGACATCCGGAAGAACGGGAAATGGAACAGTATCACAGAACCTGTCTTTCCCGGCTATCTGTTTCTGGAGGAAGAAATCGACCGGCAGAAGTATGACAGCGTGGTACAGTCAGACGGCGTGATCGGATTTCTGAAAGTGTCCGGCTGTACGCTGGGCAAGCTGCAGCCCCACGAGGAAGCATATATCCGGTGGCTCTGGAACGGCGGCAAACCCATTGCCCCGTCCCGCATCTATACCACATTGCAGGGGGACAAGATGGTCTTGTCCGGCGTGCTCCGGGAGTATTGGAACAATGTGGTGCGGCTGGATCTCCGGCAGCGGCGTGCCCGTGTGCGGCTCTCCATCTGCGGACATGACTACACGGTCACACTGCCGGTAATCGGCATTTAAGAGCGTGTGTGAAACAAATCAGTATGCCTGTCGCTGCTGTGGTTGATTCGTCCCACAGGGTGCGGTATATGGTATAAAGGCAATACTTCTTGCAGCTCTTTGTGCGGTATTGCCTGAACCCCGAACGGAACTTTTCCAAAAAGATTCCGAATGGCGAAGCATACCCTGTTTAAGAACGTTCAGAGGGCGTTTAGAATCGTTTGAAGATTTTTCTGCGAAAAACAACACCCAAAAAGAATACACGCAATATACGGGCGTACAGCGTCCGTATTTTTTTGACCATTTTTTCTGAAAGGAGTGACTGCAAATGAACAGCCGAAAGAAAAAGAGCATCCACCAGCTGGCGGACGGTATCCTGCAATTTGAGGACAAGCGGAAATCCATTCCGCAAGCGGACTTTACCGATTTGCAGACGTTCCTCTCTGCCTACCTGAATACCCCGGAGCCGAAGAAACGGAAAAAACTGGCGGAGGAATTCCGGAAACGGCACATGGAGCTATACGAGTTCCTGCAAAGCAATCCGGATCTGATCCGGGCAGAAACCAAGATCACCGCCACCCTACAGGCGGCGGCATCCGGAGCAGCCGAAGAAGAGGACAACGGACAGATCACCAATCTGTTTGAGAAATTGCAGGAGGGACTGGCATGATCTATCAGACTTTTTCTCCCAAGCAGATACAAGCCATGCTCTGGTGGGCAATGCCGAAATTCCGGCAGTATGATGCTATCATCTGTGACGGATCTGTCCGTTCCGGCAAGACCATGGCAATGAGCATCGGCTATCTGCTGTGGAGTATGCGGAACTTTGACCATGAGACATTTGCCTTTTGCGGCAAGACCATTGACAGCCTGAAACGCAATGTGGTCACGCCGATCCAGAAGTGGATGGCAGGCGTGATGCAGCCGAAGATCAACCTGTCCAAGAACTATATGGACGTGGAATGGCGGGGGCATCACAACCGCTATTATTTTTTCGGCGGCAAGGACGAGAGCAGCTATGCTCTCATTCAGGGTATCACCCTTGCCGGTGTCCTGCTGGACGAGGTGGCACTGATGCCCCGTTCTTTTGTGGATCAGGCAACGGCGAGATGCTCTGTCACCGGTTCTAAGATCTGGATGAACTGCAACCCGGACGGCAGCGAGGAACACTGGCTGTACAAGGAATGGATTGACAGCGTACACGGGAAAGCCGGCGAAAAGAACCGGCTGCACCTGCATTTCACCATGGAGGACAACCGTGCTCTCTCTGTATCTGTCCGGAAACGGTACGAGCGGATGTATTCCGGTGTGTTCTATGAACGGTATGTACTGGGCAAGTGGGTCATGGCGGACGGTCTGGTGTATCCGCAGTTCCAGAAGCTGCGGCACGTCATTCCGGACACTGTGCCGGATGTGCATTCCGGCGAGTTTTATCTCAGCTGCGACTACGGCACACTGAACCCGACCTCTGTCGGCTTATGGCACCTGTCCGGAGACGGCTATGCCACCCGAATCCGGGAGTACTATTATGATGCCCGAAAAGAGGGACATTCCCGAACAGACGAGGAGCACTACGCTGCACTGGAACAGCTTGCCGGAGATATTGCCCCCTATGTGCGGTATGTGATCGTAGACCCGTCTGCCGCCAGCTTTATTGAATGTATCCGGCGGCACGGGGTATTTCGGGTGCGGAAAGCCAACAACAGCGTTCTGGACGGCATCCGTGACACGTCCACGCTGCTGCAAGCCGGACGCATCCACATCTGTGAAGGCTGTACGGATATTATCCGGGAATTCGGGTTGTACTGCTGGGACAATCAAGCCAAAGGAAAAGATGCTGTGGTCAAGACCAACGACCACGCCATGGACGATATGCGGTATTTCGTCCGGACGGCGATGCAGCGGACGCTGCGGGAATACCGGATGCCGCCGGCAGATGACAACGAGGAGGTGATGCCATGATCGATGCAACCCAGATCGCCGCAGCCATGCAGGTGCCCTGCCTGCTCAGCGGTGACATGATACAGCAGATGCAGCTGTGGGAGGAGTTATATCTGAACCGTGCCGGCTGGATCCGGAACCGCATTCGTTCCTGTCACATTCCGGCGAATATCGCACAGGAGCTGAAACGGCTGACACTGACGGAATTTTCCGCCACGGTACACGATGCGGCAGAACTGGAACAGGCGGTCAGGCGTGTGCTGCCGAAGCTGCGGCGGAAAATGGACTTCGGGCTTGCCATTGGCGGCTTGCTGCTGAAACCTTATTTCACGGCACAGGGCGTTTCGGTGGACATTGTGCCGCAGAACGCCTATCTTCCGGTGAACTACACGGACGATTCCTGCGATGCGGTGGTGTGTCCGGAAGAGATCTCTATTGGCAAGAACTATTACACCCGTCTGGAGCTGCACGTCTATTCCCAGGTGCGGCAGACACATACCATTCAGAACCGCTGTTTCTGTTCTGCCAGTCCGGGAATACTGGGCACAGAGTGCAGTCTGGATGCAGTGCCGCAGTGGGCGGATGTATTGCCGGAAAAGGTGTATGAAAACGTACAGCGTCCGCTGTTTGCCATTTTTCAGACACCGGATTCCAACAACATCGACCCCACTTCACCGCTGGGCGTTTCGGTCTTTGCCGATGCCGTGGACTTTATCCGGGATGCGGATGAGCACTGGGAACGGATTCTGTGGGAACTGGAATCGTCCGAACGTGCCATTGATGCCACCGAGGATCTGTTCCGGTACAAGGACGGCAAGCCGGTATTGCCGAAAGGCAGAGAGCGGATGTTCCGCAGCTATGAGAAAACGGACGGGCAGTCCTTTATCAATACCTTTTCTCCGGAAGTCCGGGACACTGCCTATTTCCATGCGTTCAATCAGATTTTGCGGCGGATCGAGAATGCGGTGGGGCTTTCCTACGGCACACTCTCCGAAGTATCCGATGTGGAGAAAACCGCAGAGGAAGTGCGGAGTTCCAAGCAGCGGAGCTTTTCCAGAGTGAAAGACATTCAGGAGAACCTGCGGAACGCACTGGAGCAGATGCTCTATGGAATGCAGTTCTATCAGGACTACTACCGCAGTCAGAGCAGTCCGCCGGTCAAGGCAACCTTTGCCTTTGGGGACGGTGTGCTGGAAGATCCGGACGTGGAGTATCAGCGGCGTGTGCAGATGGTACGGGACAAGCTATTGCGTCCGGAGCTATTTCTGGCGTGGTACTTCGACTGCTCCGAGGAAAAGGCGGCGAAGATGATGCCGGAGCGGCAGGATGATGGTGGTTTATTTTCCGGTGGTGAGATCTGATGCAGAATTATGAGCCGGATGTGACTCAGCTGCTGGGGCTGTATCAGCAGCTGGAGGACGATATTGTGGCGGACATGGTGCGGCGTATGCTGAAAATGGGTTTTGTGTCGGAAAGTACGGCATATCAGGCGGAGGTGCTGCAATCTGCCGGAATCCTGTACGAGGACATTTTGCAGATGATCGCAGACCGGACAGATGCCAGCGTGGCACAAGTCCGGGCGTTATTTGAAGATGCCGGCGTGAAGACGGTGGACATCGACAACGACACCCACGAGGCTGCCGGAGAAGTTCCGGTGGACATTCGGCAGGACGCAGGCATGAAGCAGGTGCTGGAAGCCGGATACCGGAAAACACTGGGAACCATGCGGAATCTGGTCAGCACCACGGCGAACACCACGCAGACTGCTTTCCTGCAAGCCTGTGACCGGGCGTATATGCAGGTGTCCTCCGGAGCGTTCAGTTATCAGGATGCCATACGCATGGCGGTGCGAAATCTGGCGGACGGCGGAGCGTATGTGACCTATCCCACGGGACACCAAGACCGCATTGATGTTGCGGTGCGGCGGTGTGTGCTGACAGGCGTGGGACAGACTGCGGCGGCAGTGGCGAAGAAACGTGCAGAAGATTCCGGATGCAGGTACATGGAGCTGACAGCACACGGCGGAGCAAGACCGGAGCACGCCAGATGGCAGGGGCAGCTTGTCCAGATACAGGGCAAACGCACCAGGAAGATCATTGACGGGCTGAAAGTGTTCACGCTGGAAGAGATCGGCTATGGGGACGGCAGAGGGTTCAAAGGCTGGAACTGCCGGCACAACTGGCACCCGTATTATCCGGGACTGTCCACGCCGAACTACACACCGGAGGAGATCGCCAGACTGGACGAAAAGAGCATTTCTTACAACGGCGAGAAGTACACAGAGTACGAGATCAGCCAGATGCAGCGGAAAGGCGAGCGGAAGGTCAGAGCACTAAAGCGGCGTGCGGCGGCATTGGACGAAGCGGCAAAGAACACCGATGATCCAGCGTTAAAACAGGGTTTGAACGATGATTTTGCAGCGGTTTCTGTGCGTTTGAAAGATGCGGAAAAAACGCTGAAAGACTTCTGCCGCCAGACCGGACGGCGGAACGATACGTTCCGGTCGCAAGTCAATGGGTTCGGACGGTCTACGGCTCAGAGGGCGGTGCAGGCTGCAAAACGAGTTCAGAATGGCAAAAAAGAATTGACTTCTGGCGGTGACGGTGGTATAATAAAAGAACAGGAACGAATGCAAAGTTCTTCGGATTATGCTGTTCCAAAAGATTTGGTAAAAAGCAGAGAGTTCAGGAGCAAGTTTGATTCCATGGATTCAGATAAAAAGTTACAGCGGCAGTATTATCAGGTTGCTAAGAAAATGTTGAACCATCGTTCAGGCACAAATGGTGAAGACTTGTATTTCTATAATACCAGAACAAAGAAATGGTATTCCTCAACAACAGGAACGCAAGCCGGAACGCCGGACTATACCGAAGAAATCCGCAGAGCGTTGCAAGAATCTGAAAAAGATGAAATCGTTTCGTTCCATAACCACCCACTTGGTATGCCGCCCAGTGCTGGTGATTTGAATGCCGCATTGAAAAACGGGTATCAAAAGGGCTATACAATTGGACATGACGGTACGGTATTTGAATATACAGCACCAATATTTATTATCGATGAAGCGGTGTATAATAAGAGAATCAGTCTACATGCCGAAAAAGGAGATAGCGAATTCCAAGCACAGGTAAACGCACTCCTAGATTTGCAAGAATTTTATAAATTCAAATTTAAGGAGATGAAATCAGATGGATGATGTTGATATCAAAGAAAAAGATGTTGATATGAATGAAATTAGACGAATATGCTCTGAGAACACTATCGAAGAACTAGAAGCAGAATTCGAGAAGTTCAAAAAGGAATTCGTAGAAAAGCACAAGAATGATGAAAGCACCTCAAAATAGCACGTTTTTTGAGATGCAAAACCAAATATAACAAAAAGCATCTCACCTGAGGTGCTTTTTTCTATGCCAGAAAGGAGAATCTATGAAAGAAATGACATTCGGCGGTGCATTGGAAGCAATGAAAGCCGGAAAGAAAGTTGCCAGAACCGGTTGGAACGGCAAAGGAATGTATTTGTACCTTGCCGACGGCAAATTACTGACGCAGGAAATCGGTGACGGAAGTTATCCGTTTACGGACAGCATTGTCATGAAAACCGCAGATAACCGATATTGCATCGGCTGGCTGGCTAGTCAGACCGATATGCTGGCGGAAGATTGGTGCATTGTCAAATAGACTACCAGCGTTTTTGCATAGCGAAAGCAGCATCTCGAATGAGGTGCTTTTTTCTATGCCAGAAAGGAGCAGTTATGCTTACAATGATTGTTTTGTTAGTCCTCCTCTATGCCCTGAACGGAAGTTTTGCCGTTCCCACGGTGTGCTTTGTGCTTTCGTGGATCGGCATTGGATTCGGAGCGTTTGACCTTATTTTGAAACTGTTTCTGAAAGCTTATGAGAAGCATCTCGACTGAGGTGCTTTTTTCATACATTTTATTTTTTTGAAAAGGAGTTATCCCTATGATCGATGAGAAATTTCTGAAAGGCATCGGCATCACCGACAAGGACACCGTGCAGAAGATCACGGAAGCCTATGCCGCAGACATCAAGGCGGAGCAGGACGCTGCCGCCGCCGTGCAGACGCAGCTGGACGAAGCCAGCAAGACCATTCAGTCCTACAAGGACATGGACATTGACGGCATCAAGGCGAGCGTGGCAGACTACAAGCAGAAGCTGGAGCAGTCCGAGGCAGACCGTGCCGCATTCGAGTACCGCACCAAGCTGTCCCAGTATGTCAAGGGATTGCAGCTGAAAAATGATGTGTACGAAAAGTACGTCACCGATCTGCTGACATCCAAGGAACTGAAATTTGACGGTGACAAGCTGATCGGGGCAGACGATGTGGTGCAGCAGTTCCGCACCGCCCATGCAGACGCATTCGCCCCGAACCCCGGCGAGCGTGCGGCTGTTCCCACGTCCGGCAATCTGCCCAGTGCCATGAACGGCGTGGAAGCTGCGTTTTATGGCATGAATCCGAGTTTGAAGAAGTCCTGACCCCTCAGTCAGTGCTACGCACTGCCAGCTCCCCTAAAGGGGAGCCTATAGAGAGGTGTTACCCCACCGTCTGCCCTACGGGCATCTACCTCAGCACAAGGCACGCCCTACGGGTGCCCTTTCAGGGGAGCCTATCAGGTAAGTTATTTTTATTATGGAGGAAAAGTTATGGCACATATTGCACAGGAACGATATTCGACACTGGTGGACGAGAAGCTGCGGTATACGCTGGTCACCAAGGACAATCTGATCTTCAATCCCCGTTATGAGGGAAATCCCAAGGCAGGCAAGGTCAAGGTGCCGGTGCGTGATACCGAGGTAGAGGTCAAGAAGTATGACAAGCAGACAGGTGCTGCGATCTCTGCCGGCTCTACCACCTATTTTGACATCAACATCGACATTGACGAGGCGGTCAACGAGATGATCGACGGCTATGACGCTGCCAGCGTGCCGGACGGCATCACCGCAGAGCGTCTGGACAGTGCCGGCTATTCTCTGGGGCTGTCCATGGACACCAAGTCTGTCCGTGCTCTGGAGGAGACCGCCGGCATCACCGTGGCAGCGTCCAAGACTGCCTGCACCGACAGCACGGCATACAAGCAGGTACTGGCGGCAAAGCGTGTGCAGTCCCGTATGGGTGTCCCCAATGACGGCAAACGCTGGCTGCTGGCATCTCCGGAATTTATGGAGGTGCTGCTGACGGATGACCGTTTCGTCAAGCAGGGTGATCTGTCTCAGGAGCTGGTGCAGTCCGGCGTGGTGGGCAGAATCGCCGGCTACAATGTTTTCGAGTCCAACAACACCATGTTTGAGGACAGCCAGCTGGTATCCGGCAAGAAAACCACCACGGAATTCATCTGCGGTCACCCGAACTGGTGCCACCGTGTGCAGGAGTGGTCTGTTCCGGTCGCCGTCAAGAATCTGACCAACGAGTATATCGGTTCTTCTGCCGTACAGGGCAGAAAGGTCTACGGCATCGGTATTTCCAAGCCGCAGACCGTCTATGTCAAGAGAGTGGAGGCGTAAGGCATGGCATATGCTGATTTTCCATACTACCAGGATTTTTATCTTGGCAGTATGATCCGGGATCCGACCGCATTCGGTCGGGCGGCAGAACGGGCAAGCGAGTATCTGGACATGGTGACATTCGGGCGGCTGCTGGACGGTGTTCCTGATCCGTGGGAAGACCGCATCCGGAAATGCTGCTGTGCACTGGCGGAGGCGATCGTCACCTATCAGGCATACGGCACAGGCGGTGCAGAGGGCATCGGTCTGAAAACGGCGGAGACCATCGGAGCGTACAGCGTCAGCTACGCTACCCCGACAGAAAGCATTTCCGCTCTGCTGAACGGAGAAACATCCGGCTTGCAGGACTACCTCAAAAGCATCTGCATCCGGTATCTGGGTGGTTCGGGGCTGTTGTACAGAGGGGTGTGAATATGTTTACCAACAAAATCGGCTGCACGGTATTTGCGAGAACGGTGGGAAAAGACCGCATGGAGCAGTATGTGCGGCACTTCTTCCCTGCGATCTACTGGGAGGACATGAAGGGACAGAGCCAGAGCGGCACATCTATGAAGCAGCAGGACAGCGTGCTGTGTATCATTCCGGCGGCATCGGTTTCCGGCTATATCCCGAAACGGAGCGACCGGATCTTCTGCGGCAGATGCACCGCCGCAGAACCGCCGGAGGAATGCCGGACGGTCATGGAAGTGAAAGACTTTCGCTATGGCTCTGCCGGTGTGCAGCATCTGGAGGTGGTGGCAGTATGATCATCAAAGTGGGTATTCATTTCAATACCAAGCAGCTCCACGCAAAATCGGCAGCCCTGAAACAGCAGGCACAGGAATTTGTGGGAAATGAGCTGCTGCGGAAATGTGATCCCTATGTGCCGTTTGACACCGGTATGCTCCGGGATTCCGGTATTTCTCACAGCAAGCCGGAGGAAGGGTATCTGCTATGGAAAACACCCTATGCGGCGGTGCAGTGGTATGCCGGCGTATCCCGTGGGCTGCGTGGGAAAAAGTGGGCACTTCGGGCATGGGCAGATCACGGCAAGCTGATCCTGAAAAGGGCCCGGAGCATCGCCAAGGGAAAGGTGTGACACATGGCAATCATTTCAGCGATCCGGGAATATATCGCCGGATGCCCTCTGCTCCATGACGGGGCGATCTTAGGCGTAGATCAGCTGGAGGCGGACACCATCGGCTATACCGTGGACACCGTCCCCTGCGAACCGGTGGTACAGAAGTACACGGACGGCAGCGACAAGCGGCAGTTTCTGTTCGTCTTTGCCAGCCGGGAAAAATACGGGGAAAAGGTACTGGAGAATATCGCCAATTCCGGTTTCTACGACGACTTTGCCGACTGGATCGAGCGGAACAACTGGCAGGGCATCTTCCCGGATCTGGGCGACTACCGGACACCATACCGCATAGACATTGCTTCCAGCGGCTATGCCTATGACACCGGCGATGATACCGCACGGTATCAGATCCAGTTAAAATTGATGTATTATCAGGACAGGAGGTATTTTACACATGGGTAAAAATCTGAAAAACGCAGACCTTGTGCTGCGTACCGGCAAGGTGGCATTCTATCATGTGCCGGGACAGAGTGCCTATACACGCATGGAGGGCTTCACCAGCCTCTCCACGTCCAAGAATCCCACAGAGTATGAGCGGCAGTATGTGGACGAGGATTTCAAGCGGACGGATATTACCGGCTATAACACTGCCATTGCCTATGCACTGGATCGCTACAAAAAACATCCTGTGACAGATGACATTATCAACATTCACGAGAACGAGCTGCTGGGACAGGATGCGGTGCGTTCTATCATCAATGTGGATATGACCACAGCACAGCAAGGGGGCAGCGGCATCTGGTCGGCATCGGCAAAGATGCGTGACTATGCCGTCATTCCGGATGCAGACGGCGACACCACAGACTGTATGACCTATTCCGGCAACTTTAAGACAAGGGGCGAAATGGAGGATGTCACGGTGTACAGCACCGATGATTTTCAGACCATTACACTTTCTTCTCACACCAAGCCGGTACTGAAAACGCTGTCTGTTTCCTATGGCAGTGAGAACCTGCTGAAACCGACCTTCAAGCCGTCTGTTACAGAGTACACGGTCAGCAAGATCGGTTCTCTGAGTGTGTATGCAGCAGCAGAGAGTGACACATTTAGTATTACAGCTTCCTGCAATGGAAATTCTTCGTCCATTACCAATTCCGGTGTGGCATTTACCGTCAAGGAAGGCGACTATATCTACATTACTGTTACAAACGGCACACTGGGCTCTAATACCTATGCCGTTAAGTGCAGTGCTTCGTAAATACCCCTCAGTCAGCCTACGGCTGCCAGCTTCCCTTTCAGGGGAGCCTATAATTGAATAATTCATCTTATGGAGGAATGAACGATGAAAGAAGATCTGACGATTTGGCATATCCACGGACTGGAGCTGCCGCTGGACATTGAGGAAGCGGACACCGTGGAAAAGTACGAGGCTGCTCTGGCACAGCTGGAGCAGGATGTGCCGGAGGACAAGTCTGCCGGTGCGGCAGCATACATCCGGGCATACTGCAAGGCGTTTCGTACCTTTTATGATACGCTCTTTGGTGAGGGTACGGCGGAACAGATCTTTTCCGGCATCCCAGATCATGCACGGCGGTATACGGCAGTGTACGGAGAATTCCTGACCTTTGTGGCAAAACAGGCGGCACAGTCGCAGGCGGAATCCATGCAGCTGAAAAAGAAGTATCTGCCCAAAGGCGGCAGACGATGAATCTGCTGTACGATGCCCTGCCGGACACGGTGACGGTAGACGGCAAGGCGTACCGGATCTATACCGACTATCGGGACTGGCTGCGGTTTTATGATATGCAGGAGGACGATGGTCTTTCCAAACGAGAAAAGCTGCTGCTGATGCTGGAATGGTACATCGACAAGCCACCGCTCTCCTGTCTGGAGGAGGCTCTGGAAGCTCTCATTGGGTTTGCGACACGCTCTGAGGAGCAACCGGAACAGCGGCAGGAGCATTCCGGACGCAAAACCACAGACCGGGTGCTGTCATGGCAGTATGATGCAGCCTATGTGTATGCGGCGTTCCTGTCGGTCTATCACATGGACTTGCAGCAGGTGGAGCAGATGCACTGGCATCTGTTTCTGGGGCTGTTTGATGCCCTTCCGGACGAAACACCCATTAAGCAGCGGATGGGATACCGCAGTGTGAATCTGGCGGAGATCAAGAACAAGAACGAACGGCTGCGGATCCGGAAGATTCAGGATCGCATCCGCATTCCGCAGCCGGAGCTGGACGGCTATCAATGCGGTGCGTTTTTCGGATAGATAAATCCTGTTTTAGAAGCGTATAAATAGCGGCACTTTTACGGTATGTGAGAGTGCCGCTTTTTCGGAGGTGGTGAAATAATATGGCAGATGAAAGCATCAGAGTCCCCATTGACGGTGATACCAGCGGTTTTGACCAAAAGGTTGAAGGCATGAAAGGGACGATCTCCGCAGCATCTGTGGCAATGGGCAATCTGCTCTCTGACATGGGAAAGAAAGCCCTGTCTGCATTTGGCGATATGATCTCCTCCGGGGACGAGTTCAACAAGGCGATCAATCAGATGTCCTCTTCGACTGGTGCGACCGGAGCGGAGCTGGAAGGGCTTCGGGATGTGGTCAAGGATGTGTACGGCAATAACTTCGGGGATTCCTATGAGGATGCCGCCAATGCCGTGGCAGAGGTCACAAAGCAGACCGGACTGATGGGCGAGGAATTGCAGTCTGCCACAGAGGGTGCTATGGCACTCAGCGACACGTTCGGCTATGAAGTTAATGAAAGCACCCGTGCTGCATCGGCACTCATGAACAACTTCGGGATCAGTGCCGAAGAAGCATACAATCTCATTGCCGCAGGAGCACAGAACGGTGCCGATCAGAACGGCGATCTGCTGGACACCCTCAATGAGTATTCCACACAGTATGCGGCACTGGGACTTTCCGCAGAGCAGTTCACCCAGAGTCTGATCTCCGGGGCAGAATCCGGGGCGTTCTCCATCGACAAGGTGGGCGATGCGGTCAAGGAATTCAATATCCGCTGCAAGGACGGCAGCGAGTCCACAGCAGAGGGCTTTGCCATGATTGGCATGAATGCAGATGACATGGCACAGCGGTTTGCGGCTGGCGGCGACACAGCACAGGAAGCATTTTTTCAGACTGTCCAGGCGTTGGACAGCATTGCAGACCCTGTCGCCAAAAACCAAGCTGCCATTGACCTGTTCGGCACACAGTTCGAGGACTTACAGGCAAACCTATTGCCCATGCTGGCAAACATGGAAGATGCGTCCGGTGTGGCGTATGATGCACTGGGACAGATCAACGAGGTCAAGTATGACGACATCGGCAGTGCGGTAGAGGGACTGAAACGGACTGTCAGCGGTTTCTCTCTGGATATGAAGTCCACGCTGTCTGCCGGAGCAGCAGATGCCATTTCCGGTATCATCAATGTGATGAACGGCGGAGATGCTGCCGGGATCTTTGACGGGCTATTTGAAAGCATCAACAGTGTGATCGACTCCATCGGCAGCAGATCCAGCGGCATGGTGGAAGCTGGTAAGAAGATACTGGGCGAATTTCTTTCCGGTATCCGGAAAAACCTACCTGGCATTCTCAGTGCCGGAACAGAGATCCTAAACAGCATCGTCCAGGGCATTTCGGAAAATGCTTCGGCATTACTGGAAGCAGGACAGACACTTTTGAACGGCATTATTACAGCGATTCAACAGGCATTGCCGAACCTGCTGCCCATTGCGGTGCAGCTGATTACCACGCTGATCAACGGATTGTCAGAGGGTCTGGTGGCACTGATGGAGTATGTGCCGCAGATTATTCTAGCCATTGTCAATGTGATCGTGGAGAACCTGCCCACGCTGATCACAGCAGCCATTGAAATTCTGAATGCTCTGGTGGGCGGTCTGATAGACAATGTCAGCACGATTCTAACAGCGGTCATTATGATTATCATGACACTGACGGATATGATAATCCAGAATCTCCCTCTCCTGATCGATGCCGCTATTCAGATCATTATGGCGTTAGTCAATGGCATTCTGGACAATCTGCCGCAATTGATCGAAGCGGCAATTGATATGATATTTGCCATTGTCAACGGACTGATCGAACAATTGCCACAGCTGATCGATGCAGCCATTCAAATTGTCACAGCTCTGTTTCAAGGGCTAATAGACAACTTGCCAATGATTATTGAAGCAGCAATCAAGCTGATGTATGGACTGTCTTCCGGGTTGATCAAAGCGATTCCGGATCTTTTGAAAGCGATTCCCCAGATATGGGGAGCGATCTGGGATGCGATCACCGAAGTGGACTGGCTGGAACTGGGCGGCAACATTCTGAAAGGCATCGCCAACGGTCTGATCGAGGGTGTTTCTGCTATCTGGGATACAGTGCAGGACGTTGCCGGACAGATCTGGGACGGATTCAAGGACTTTTTCGGGATCAATTCCCCGTCAAAGCTGATGCGTGACACTGTGGGTAAATTTTTACTGCCCGGCGTTGCCATAGGCATGGAAGACACCACGGGCGACACTGCCGATGATCTGAACCGTTCGCTGGATGCCATGATGGACAAGGTGGACACCGACCGGCTGCAAATGCAGCTGGATTCTGCGGTACAGATGCAGGGATATTCCAGCATGGGAACTGCCGGAACGGCAGTACAGTACAATCCGCCGGAGAAGACAGCGGCGGAGGAATACCGGCAGCCGCAGCAGAACGGGGATATTATCATTCCGGTGAACATCGGCGGCACACAGCTGGAAACCGTTGTGGTCAAGGCGGCACAGATCGCCAATGCACGAAGCGGAGGGGAAACATTATGAGACTTGTGAATATTTGGGCGAAGTCGCCGAGCGGCACTTGGTCTTGTGCTGCCAATATGCGACAGCTGGTTAACGGAGATTCTACTGCGGAGCCTCTGGGAAAACGATTCCAAAGTGCTGCCGGAACACAGATCTATTATCCGGTTCTGGCGTTGGTGAAAACCATTCCGCTGTCGTTTGAGGTGCACGGAGATACCGCCTTGTCCAAGCTGATGAGTGTGCTCAGATGTGGTGTACTGTATCTGGACGGTGCAGTTTATCCGGCACAAACAGGGGCAATTGTTCCATTTGACC
>NZ_JAJFCK010000030.1 GCF_020709055.1 Ruminococcus callidus | reverse complement strand
TTCTTTGAAAAGCGGTGGCTTTTTGATAAGCTGCCGCTTTTTTCATAAACCTGTGTGTTAAGAGGGGGTGTCAAGTTTTAGAACCTGTCTTCACAAGAAATATATGTGGATTTTCGAGCATAATTTTGTTGCAGGCAAGGCAAAAATACGCAGGCGGGCTGTCGCCCGGCAAGTATTTTTCACGCAGGATGCAGCAAAATTTGCCGAAAAGACACTTGTATACGCTTGTGAAGACAGGTTCTTATTATACTACATCATCTCTCTTTTTCTATTTTCCATTGTCAATTCTGAAAAAATATGCTATAATCATACTGACAATCAGTTGCATCGGCGGAGAATGGAGGGAAATATCTTGTGTTTCACAGTAATATTGGCGGATGATGAACCGCAGATTTTAGAGGGAATTCGGGATTCTGTGGAGTGGGAAACACTGGGATTTCGTGTCATTGCAACAGCACTGAACGGAAAGGAACTTCTGGAACAGACGGAAACGCTTCGTCCTGATTTGGTAATCAGCGACATTAAAATGCCGTTTCTGGATGGATTGGAAGTGGCGAGAATCCTGCATGAGAACATGATGCATATCAAAATTGTCCTTTTTTCCGGCTGGGACGATTTTGAATATGCACAGCTTGCCATTCGGTATGGGGTATCGGAATATGTGCTGAAACCCATCGACTTTCAGGAGATGCAAAACCTGCTGAAAAAAATCCGCGGAGAATTGGAAACGGAGTTGGAACAGCGTCAAAATCAGGAGCGTTTTGCGGAAATTTATCAAAAGAGCCTGCCGCTGCTGCAGGAGCAGTTTCTGATACAACTGGTCAGTGGCTCACTTACCCCAGAGCAGATGCAGCGGCAGCAAAAAAATCTGTCGGTTTCGCTGGATGCCAATTGTTTTTGTGTGGTCAGTATGAAAATCACGGAGGAAAGCGATGATTATCTGTCGCAGTTTTCCGTGGCAGAATCCGTCAATGAGATGCTGCAGCAGGTCTGTCCCTTTCGGACATTTCGTTATCTGGACAAGCTCATTTATCTGTTGCTGCTCTCTGCACCGTCGGAAATGATACGGATTCAGAAAGCACTGAACGAAGCCTCTCATATTTCCAAGCACTACAATCAAGTGGCATTTTCCTGCGGCATCGGCAGCATCTGTGAAAAGCTGGAAGAGCTGCCAGTTTCGTTTTCACAGGCAATGGAGGCGTTGGAATACAGCGTGGTGTCCGCAGAAGAGTCTGTGACCTCTTATCAGGATGTGGAACTGTACGAAAACCACGTGTATACCTCTATATCCACAGAGGAACTGGAAATGGCGATCAAGCTGGAAGATCAGGAAAAAGTGCAGAAAGAAGTGGAAAAGCTGGTGACACAGCTGGAAGAGAGCCACTATAATTTCAATGCTTACCAGTCAGCGATTCTGGAGATCATTTTTTCCATCTCCGGCATTTTTCGCCAGTATCACATGATGGACGACGTGATATTTGCCGATGCCAAGCGTATGACCATGAAGGTCCTGTCCCTGGAAACGGGAGAGCAGCTGAACGCATGGCTGCTGAATTACTGCGATTATATCATTTATGCGATTCACCAGAGGAAGGTGGATCGGAACAGTATCCTTGCACAAAAGGCCATGGAATATGTCCAGCAGCATTACGGCAATGCGGAGCTGTCCGTGGACGAGGTGTGTGCCTATCTGCATGTCAGCACATCTCACTTTTCCAACCTCTTCCGCAAGGAAACCGGCATGAGTTTTCTGGCGTTCCTGACGAAGAAGCGAATGGACGAGGCAGTTCGCCTGCTGAAGACAACGGACGAAAAAAGCAGAGTAATCGGAGAAATGGTCGGCTATCCGGAACCCAATTATTTCAGCTATGTCTTTAAGAAGAACATGGGCATGTCGCCGGCGAAATTCCGAAAAGAACTGGCAACGGAGAACTAGCATGAAGAAAATATTGCAATGGCTGCACCGGAAGATTGACGGAAAGAGCATTTGTCTGATTTTTACTGCTCTGTTTTTCCTGACCGTCAGCCTGTTCACTGCACTGATCATCTCCCTTTATTCGGAGTATACCAAGGCGCAGATTGCTGCCTTTTTGCAGGAGAAAAATACCCAGCAGCTGCGGCGTATGAGTTTCAGCATTGAGGAAGATGTGGACGACACCATTGCGCTTGCCAATACCGCCTATTATCAGATCATCAAGAGCACTGACCTGCAGGCACTTTTGACGGAACAGACGCTGTCGGATTTCTGCCAGCTTCATGAGAACAAGATTTTGTATGCCGCCATTTATGATATTGACGGGGCACTGCTCTGGCAGAATGCAGAGAATTATGATGCAGAATCTGCGGACAGTGCTGCATGGTTTCAGGCAGCAGAAACCGAAATTGATACCGTTGCATTTGATGTGCCTCATTATATCCAGACAGCAGCAGGATTTCAAAAAGCCATGACTGTTTCCCGCTATGTGGAGCTTCAGGACGGCGGAAAGAGCCGATCCGGAATTCTGCGGTTTGATGTCTGCATGGACAACATGGAGGCAGAGCTGAACATCTATCCGGCATCACAGACGGATTATTTTTACCTGATGGATAACGAAGAACATCTGATCTGCTATCCCTTTGAGAAACGACTGGAGAGCGGTGTGCGAACCGAATGGACGCTGCATGCACCGAAAAATCAGGTGGTTTTGCAGGACAAAAAGGAGTGGCTGCTCCAGCAGCAAACCATAGGATATACCGGCTGGAAACTGATCTCTGCTGCTTCTTTGACGGAAGAACTGCAAAACAGCACACAGCTCCGAACCGGAATCGCAGTCATTGTTCTGCTGATGGCGGTGGTTTCTGTGATATTGGATTTTTTGATTCAGCGTCTGATGATCGCACCGGTTTTGCGGCTCTCCGAAACCATGAAACGGTTCGGACATGGGGAATTGCAGGTTCGTGCAAAAACAGAGAGCTACGGAGAGATCAGAGGACTTTCCGACGGCTTTAATGACATGGCGGAAAAGACGAATCAGCTGATGGAACGAGTGCGGAAAGAGGAACGGGAAAAACACATCACCGAGCGAAAGCTGCTGCAATCTCAGATCAATCCCCACTTTTTGTATAACACGCTGGACTCCATTATCTGGATGATACAGAGCAAAAAGTATGAGGGCGCCGGAAAAATGGTGTCCATGCTGGCAAAATTTTTCCGCATCTCCTTGAGTCAGGGAAAGGACATTATCCCGCTGCAAAAGGAACTGGAACACGCTGTCAGCTATCTTTCCATTCAAAATGTGCGGTTTCAGGATAAGTTTACATTTACGGTGGATTGGGATGAAAAACTGGCGGACTGCCTGTGTCCCAAGCTGGTGATCCAGCCGCTTTTGGAAAATGCAGTCTATCACGGCATGGAGGGCATGTATGAAGACGGGGAGATCCAACTGAAGATCTATGCGGTAAACGAACTGGTGCACATTGATGTGATTGACAACGGCGAGGGTATGACCGAAGCACAGGTGCAGAAGATGATGCAGGGCGATGTGGTGTCCAGCAAGCGAGGCTCCGGAATCGGTGTGAAAAATGTCAATGACCGAATCAAGCTGTATTTCGGTGAAGCATATGGCGTACAGATCATCAGTGCACCGGATGAGGGAACTACGGCACGCATCTATTTCCCCATGAGGAGGCAGGAAGATGAAATCGAAAAATAAGGTGCTCTGGGTCTTTGCCGGAGGAATTCTGCTGGTACTGTTGCTGTTTCTTGGACAGCAGTTCTTTCAAACAAGGAAAAAACAGATCGCCGTGATTTTGTCGGAAGATGCAGTGTCCGGTTTCTGTTCGTTTCAGGAGGGCATCTATGACGGTGCAGAGGATTGCACGGTGTCACTTCGCATCATACATACCCCGGAGCTCTCGGAAAACGCATGGGCAGAATTGCTGTCTGCACAAAAAAAGCAGGGCTGTGACGGTGTTCTGCTGTTCTGTCCGGAACAATACTATACCGGAAGCGAAATGTTCTATACCGAAACGCTGGAGCAGTCTAAACTTCCTGTCTTTTCTATCACCTATGCACCTGCATTTTTCCATGGTGCCTATAGCGATGGCATGGAGCAGATCTCCGAGATCCTATCCCCGCAAATCCAAGAGGCAGCACAGAGTGCGTTCGAAATTGCCGCAGATACCACGCAGACAAAGAGCGTGCGAATTGCGGAGTCTGTGGAGCAGTGCCTGAAACAAAATGATGCGGTATATGATCGGGATACCAGTTCTGAAAACGGCTCTAAAACACTGCTGGTCTGCGGAGAAACAGAGGACGCCAAAGCTTTTTCCCATGCGGCGGCAGTCATTCAGATCTGCCCCGAACAGCCGGATTATACATTGCTGACAAGCGGTGCGGTGGACATGATCGTGACAGAGAATGATTATGGGTTTGGGTATCAGGCGATCGCCTATCTGACAAAGCGTATGCAGGGGAAAAATGTGCCGTTTTCTCCGCCGGAGCTGCGTGAAATCACAAAGGAAAATCTGTTCGATGCCCAGCAGGACGCACTGCTGTTTGAATAGGAGAAGTGCCATGAAAAAGAAGAACCTTATTTTCTCTGCGGTAGGCGTTGGACTTCTGGCGGCTGCGGCGGCGGGCGGATTTGTCCACTTTCAAAGGCAGCACACGGACCGTTTTTTGAAAGTGGGAATTGCGGTATATGATCTGGACGACCCCTATATTCAGACATTGACAGATGCCATTCGCAGTCAGCTGAAAGACAAGACCATTGACGGAAAGGAGATCATCTACGATGTTTTTGATGCCTCCGGCAGTGCGGTAACACAGAACACACAGCTTTACGAAATTTTGCAGCAGGAATATGACGTGATCCTCTGGAATCCGGTTTCGCCCACCAATGTCATGGGGATACTGGAGGACGCACAGGAACAGGATGTGCCGGTGATCCTGTTCAACCGTGAACCGGCGAAAGCCGATCTGGAGGAGCAGGACAATGTGTGGTACGTCGGCACAGAGGCGAAAGAAGCCGGAAATATGCAAGGAGAAATGCTGATTCAGGCTTGGAATACCTGTGAGATGGACAAGAACCGGAACGGCATGCTGGACTATATTCTGGTAGAGGGAGAACAGGCACATACCGATGTCATCAACCGTACCGATGCGTTTCTGCAAACGGCTTCTGCTGCACTTCCTCTGAATCAGCTCCATGTGATCTCTGCGGACTGGGCGAGAGCCTCTGCACTGCGGGAGATGCAGAACCTCTCCGCAGAGGAGGTAACGGAAGTCGAGGCGGTCATTTGCAGCAATGACAGCATGGCGTTGGGTGTCGCAGATTTTTATGCAAAGCAGAAGCTGCCGCCGCCGGTCATCATTGGCATCAATGGGATTCAGGACATGCAGGATGCCATTGATGCCGGCGTGATTTACGGGACGGTAGATCTGAATGTTCCGGAACAGGCAAAAACCATTTTTGCAATCATTCAGGGAAATTTCGATGCCGGAGCAGAAATGCCGAAAGAAAAAGTCTGCTATCTTCCGCAATCTCCTTATACAAAATAAAATAAAGGCAATACCGCACAAAGAGCGTCTGGCGACTTTGCACGCCATCTGCTTGCAAATTTCCCGTCATATTTCACAAAAATGCTCGTGAATACAGCAAGTATTCACTCCGCTTTTTGTTTCATCTGACGAAAAATTTGACGACGCATCTGTCGCACAATCTTTGTGCGGTGTTGCCTAAACCTTCTTGAATTGTGTTGGAATTTGTATCTTTTGCACAGGATAATGTATTCCTTTGGGGGATGTCCTGTGGTATGATAAAGATGCAAACAAAACAGGGATCGGAACGAAAACAGGTCCCGATTCAAGGAGGTTTTTCTTATGTTAAAAAACAGCACACAACCCGCCGGCGGCGGAAACGTCATGTATCCCGGGAAAGTTCCGGGGAAAATCAAGTATACCTTTGCATTTGGTGCATTGGGCAAGGATATGATCTATGGCATGATCGCAACGTTCTCCATGATCTATTTCACCGACATCATTAAGGTTGCACCGGCATTTATCGGCATCATGTTCTTTGCCGCAAAAATCTGGGACGCCTTCAACGACCTGTTTATGGGAATGCTGGTGGACAACACCAGAAGCCGTTTCGGAAAGTTTGTCCCGTGGCTGGCGGTCGGAACACTGATCAACGCATTTGTTTTTATCATTTTGTTCACTGACTTCCATCTGAGTGGCATCGGACTTTGCGTATTTGCTGCCGTTGCCTATATCCTCTGGGGCATGACCTATACCATTATGGATATTCCGTATTGGTCTATCGTTCCGAATCTGACTTCAGATCCTCATGAGAGAGAAAAGGTTTCTGTACTGCCCCGTATTTTTGCCAGCATCGGTCAGTCCCTGATCATCGCCGGATTTGGCGTACAGATCATCAAGGGACTGGGCGGCGGTTATACAGGATACCACCGTTTTGCACTGATCATTGCCGCAACCTTTATCTTTACCATTGCAGTTACCGTCATCAATCTGCCGAAAAAGCAGGTGGGCAAAAAGGCAGAAAAGGTTTCTTTCAAGGACATCTTCTCCATCATCAAGAGAAATGACCAGCTTCGCTGGGCAGTGGCTCTGATCCTCCTGTACAACGTGGGAATCCAGTT
Source organism: Ruminococcus callidus (assembly GCF_020709055.1). GTDB lineage: Bacteria > Bacillota > Clostridia > Oscillospirales > Ruminococcaceae > Ruminococcus_C. The sequence continues at coordinate 22,578 of NZ_JAJFCK010000030.1, read as the reverse complement.
CATTATGGGTGTTGCAACCTATTATTTCGCTTATGTCTGCAACAACAGCGGTATGCTCTCTGCATTTATGATCAGTGCCTCCATCGCAGAAGTGGTTGGTCTGATTATCTTCCCGAAGGTCACCAAGATGCTCTCCAGAAAGAAAGCATTCCTGCTGGCATGTATTCTTCCGGCAATCGGACTGATGATCCTGCTGCTTACCGGTATTTTTGCACCGCAGAACATTGTGCTCACTGTCATTGCAGGCGTGATCGTCAAGACTGGTACTGGTCTGGAACTGGGCTGTGCGACAGTCTTTCTGGCAGACGTGGTGGACTACGGCGAATATAAGCTGGGCGTTCGGAATGAGGGTGTCGTATTCTCCCTCCAGACACTGATCGTGAAGCTGACCGCTGCATTTACCTCTCTGTCCATCGGTTTTGCACTGGACCTGACCGGATATGTACCGAACCAGATCCAGTCCCTCGCAACCCAGAACTCCATTCGTGTGCTGATGTGTGTCATTCCGGCAGTGGGAATGCTGCTGGCATATGTGGTATACCGCAGGAAGTATAAGCTGAACGATGCGTATATGAAAAAGGTGGTTTCCGCCATTTCTAGTCCCCAGACTGAATTGACATCCGAAAAGACGACAGAGGAGGCAGCATGACCATGAAACTGAAACAATTTCAGGCAGACCTGACCGCAGGAAAATATGATGAAAAGCTTTGCAAACTCTACGGCAGCTCCGATGCCGTACTTGCTGCACAGCGTGCACGCTATTTGCAGGCGGCAGAGAACTTTTCCCGCCTGTATCCGGAACGGGAGGAGATCGCCGTATTTTCTGCACCCGGCAGAACCGAGATCGGCGGGAACCACACCGATCACCAGCATGGCTGTGTTCTGGCGGCCTCTGTTGATCTGGACGTCATTGCCATTGTGGCATTTCACGATGAGCATGTGATTCGGCTGCAATCTGCCGGATATTCGCAGGATTATGTGGATTTGTGTGACCTTACGGTACAGCCGGAGGAAAAGGGAAAGTCCGCTGCACTGATTCGTGGTGTGGTTTCCAGATTTCAGGAAATGGGCGTTGCTGTAGGTGGCTTTGATGCCTACACCACCTCCAATGTCCTGAGCGGCAGCGGGCTCTCGTCCTCGGCAGCCTTTGAGGTACTCATCGGTACTATCATCGACCAGCACTATCATGCAGGTGCTGCCGGAGCAGTAGAAATTGCCAAAATCGGACAGTATGCGGAAAATCGGTACTTCGGAAAAAAGAGCGGGCTGATGGATCAGATGGTAAGCTCTGTAGGCGGATTTGTGTTCATTGATTTTGAGGACACGGACAACCCGAAAATCGAAAAACTGTCCTGTCAGTTTGAAGATGCCGGCTATGTGCTTTGTATCACAGATACCAAGGGCAGCCATGCAGATTTAACAGATGACTACGTTTCCATTCCGGCGGAGATGAATCTGGTGGCTGCACAATTCGGAAAAAATCATCTGCGGGAAGTGGACGAGAAAGCGTTCCTGCAGGCACTTCCGAAATTGCGGACTGCCTGTTCCGACCGTGCCATTTTGCGTGCTGCCCATTTCTACGGAGATAACCGGCGTGCTGCCGAGGAGGCAAAGGCACTGTCCGGCAATGATTTTCCGCAGTTTCTGAAACTGGTGAAAGAGTCCGGAGATTCCTCTGCGAAATGGCTCCAGAATCTCTACTCTTGCAGCAAACCGGCAGAGCAGGGCATTCCGCTGGGGCTCTGGGCGAGCGAGCAGATCCTCGGAGATGCAGGCGTTTCCAGAGTGCACGGCGGAGGATTTGCCGGAACCATTCAGGCATTTGTGCCGGTGCACATGGCGAAAGATTACTGCGAAAAAATGGATCAGTTGTTCGGGGCGGGCAGCTGCCAGATCCTTCAGATCCGGAACATTGGCGGTATGCAGTTTGATTGAGAAAGGGGATATGTATCACATGAAACAAGTACAGATTTCAGAATTTGAATTAACTTCCAGTGGGCAGATGGCACATTTCTACCGCATTGAGAATGCCTCCGGTGCAAGCGTGACACTTTGTGATTACGGTGCTTCGGTGATTTCCCTGCTGGTGCCGGATCGGCAGAAGCAGCTGCGGGACGTGGTGCTGGGCTATGCCCATGTGAAAGGCTATGAAACCGGCGGAGAATATTTTGGCGAAACTGTTGGAAGATACTGCAACCGTATCTGTCACGGACAGTTCACCCTGAACGGTCAGCAGATACAGCTGAACTGCAACGAAGGAAAAAACCATTTGCACGGCGGTTACCACAGCTTGAGCCGGCGTATCTGGCAGGCGGAATGCAGCGGGAACAGCGTTGCTTTCACCACAGAGAGTCCGGACGGCGAGGAACATTATCCGGGAAATTTGCAGGTGACTGTTACCTATACCTTTGACGATACCAATACTCTGACCATTGCCTATGACGCAGTTTGTGATAAAGATACAATCTGCAACCTGACAAACCACAGCTATTTCAATCTGGACGGACACCAAAGCGGAACACTGGCGCATCATATGCTGAAACTTTTTGCGGATTCCTACATTCCCATTGACCGGACTTCCATTCCGTTAGGGGAAATCGCACCGGTTGCAGGAACGCCCTTTGACTTTCGGGCATACAAGCCGATTCCGGCAGCATTTCAGGAGGATTGCGTGCAGATTCAGAACGCAGCTGGGGTAGATCATAGTTTTGCCGTTCGTTCCGATGCACCGATTCAGGCGGAGGCATACAGCACAGAGAGCGGAATCCGGCTCACCTGCAAAACAACGCAGCCCGCCATTCATGTGTATACTGCCAATTCCGTAGAAATTCCGGCGGATTTGGGAAAAGACGGCTGTGCTTACGGAAAACGAAGTGCCTTTTGTCTGGAAACGCAGAATTTTCCGGACGCCATCAATCATCCCAATTTTCCCTCGCCGATTTTGCGTGCAAATACCCCGTACCGGCAGAAAACACAGTTCCATTTTTCACAGAAGGGAGAAGCATAATATGCGTATTTTAGTCTTAGGAGGAGCCGGATACATCGGTTCGCATACCGCACTGGAGCTGGTAAGAGCCGGCCATGAGGTCATTGTCGCAGACAATCTGGTGACAGGGCATCGCAGCGCTGTTCCCAAGCAGGCGAAATTCTACGAGGGCGACATCCGGGATGCTGCCTTTTTGGATAAGCTGTTCGATGCGGAAAAAATCGATGCCGTGATTCACTTTGCAGCATTTTCACTGGTGGGAGAGAGTGTTGCCAATCCGCTGAAATACTACAACAATAACCTTTGCGGAACAGAGGTACTCCTTGAGGCAATGGTACGCCATGGTTTGGATAAGATCGTCTTTTCCTCCACTGCTGCTACCTACGGCGAGCCGGAGAATATTCCGATTCTGGAGAGCGACCGGACTTGTCCCACGAACCCCTACGGGGAAACCAAACTTGCCATGGAGAAGATGTTCCACTGGACTGCCAAAGCACATGGTCTGCGGTATGTTTCTCTGCGGTATTTCAACGCTTGCGGTGCAGATGCCAGCGGTACCATCGGAGAGGCACACGATCCGGAAAGCCACCTGATCCCGCTGATTCTGCAAGTCCCCAACGGCAAACGGGATGCCATTTCCATCTATGGTACGGACTACGACACACCGGACGGCACCTGCATTCGGGACTACATCCATGTGACCGATCTGGCACAGGCACACATTCTTGCGGTACAGTATCTGATGCAGGGCGGTGAGAGCAATATTTTCAATCTGGGAAACGGAATCGGGTATTCTGTCCGTGAGGTGATTGAAACCGCACGCAGGGTGACCGGACATCCCATTCCGGCAGTAGAAACCCCACGCCGTGCCGGCGATCCTGCCAGACTGGTGGCATCCAGTGAAAAGGCAAAACGTGTGCTGGGCTGGAATCCGGTGCACGATAGTCTGGAGGAGATCATTTCCAGTGCGTGGAAGTGGCATAAGCACCACCCCAACGGATACGAGGAGTGAAACAGATGATTTGCGATGCGATTCAAAAGCTGATGGATTACGGATTGCAAAACGATTTGATCCAACCGGAAGATCGCTATGTGGTACAGAATCAGTATATGGAGATTTTTCAGCTGAACGATTGGCAGACCAGCGGAGAAGCATCTTCAGAAACAGAGATTGATGCAATTTTGCAGCCGCTGATCGACTATGCCTGTGCACAGCATCTCATTCCGGATACCGGTGCCTCACGGGATTTGTTTGATACCAGGCTTATGGGCGTACTGACACCTATGCCCAGAGAGGTGATGGCATCTTTTCGGAAGCACTACGTTGTATCGCCGGAAGCAGCGACGGACTGGTACTATGCGTTTAGCCAGAACCTGAATTATGTGCGTCGGGGCAGAATTGCAAAGGATTTGAAGTGGACATATGCTTCCGAATACGGCACACTAGACATTACGATCAATCGTTCCAAGCCGGAGAAAGATCCCAGGGACATTGCCGCAGCAAAATCTGCCAAGGCATCTGCATATCCCAAGTGTCAGCTGTGTCCGGAAAATGCAGGGTTTGCCGGAAATTTGAAACAGCCGGCACGGCAGAATCTGCGTCCGGTTTCGCTGCAAATTCAGGGAGAACCGTGGCAGCTGCAATACTCACCCTATGGGTATTACCACGAGCACTGCATTGTGTTCAACGAAAAGCATACAGCAATGAAGATCGATGCGGCAGTGTTTGAGAAGCTGTTTGATGTGCTGGATATTTTGCCCCACTATTTCATTGGCTCGAATGCAGATCTGCCCATTGTGGGCGGTTCGATTCTCAGCCATGAGCATTTTCAGGGCGGCAACTATACCTTTGCCATGGCAAAAGCACCGATTGAAAAATACTATGTGCTTCCGCAGTTTCCGGATGTGCAGGTGGGCATTGTAAAATGGCCCATGTCAGTGATACGGCTGCAGGCATCGAACCGGAGCACGCTCGCTGCGGCTTGCAGCAAGATTCTGGAAAAGTGGCGTACCTACAGCGATGCAAGTGTGCAGATATTGGCATCCACTGATGGTGTGCCGCACAATACCATCACACCGATCGCCAGAATGCATGGCAGTACTTATGAGTGTGATCTGGTTCTGCGAAACAATCGCACTACGGAAGAACGTCCGCTGGGACTATTTCACCCCAATCCGTCATTGCACCACATCAAAAAGGAAAACATCGGCCTGATCGAGGTCATGGGGCTTGCAGTGCTGCCTTCACGTCTTGCAGCGGAACTGGATGCCGTGAGAGCGGCGATGCTTTCCGGTGCAGATTTGACGGCGAATCCGCTGACCGCATCACATGCTGACTGGGCTGTTTCCATTTTGAAACAGCATCCGGAATTTTCAGCGGAAAATGCATGGGATATCTTGCACGCAGAAGTGGGGAAGGTGTTTGAGCAGGTTTTGTTAGATGCCGGTGTATTTCGGAGAAGTGAGACAGGCAAAGCAGCCTTCGTGCGATTTATGGAATCGTTGTTGGAAGAATAAACGAAAACGCATCAAAATGGAAGAAGGTTGTGAAAACCACATCGCTTTTCTCACTGCATACAAATGAAAACCAGCCTGAGATTCTATGATTGGAATCTCAGGCTGGTTGTTTTAGAACCAGTCTTCACAAGCGTATACACGTGCCTTTTCGGCAAATTTTGCTGCATACTGCGTAAAAAATACTTGCCGGGCGACAGCCCGCCTGCGTATTTTTGCCTTGTCTGCAACAAAATTGTGCTCGAAAACCCACATATATTTCTTGTGAAGACAGGTCCTTATATAGAAAACGGCGTTCTGCGGATCAGGGGATTGTCTTTATTTTGTGGTTTCTCTGCGAATCAGAACCGGGGTAAGTACCTTGTGAATCGGTGCGGAAAGCGGCTTGGGTCTGCGCTTTTTCCGTTCGCTGATTTGCTGCGAAAGCAGTTCTACTGCCTCCTGTGCGATTTTGTCCATTTGTTGTCCGACTGTGGTAATGGGAAAAATCGCCTCTCTGGAAACGGGAGAGTTGTCGAAACCAATGATTTTATATCGTTCCGGCAGCGTGCCGTATTTTCGGATGATAAGATTGAGCAGAATGTTGGCGTGGGTGTCATTGGGCATAAAGATTCCCGCTTTTTTTTCGGGATAAATTTCTTCGATCTCCTGTAAAAGCTTTGCGATCTCTGCATTGTTTTCTTCAAAGCTGGCACCGAAATTCCGAATCATGATGCGATGTTCCAACCCGTTTGTTTCGCAAAAATCCTGAAATCCCTGAATTCGTCCGTAAGCTGGAATGGTACTTGGAAAATCTGAATTTGCATGGAGCAGAATGTCGCAGCCGCTTTTGGCGAGAACGGTTGCAGCCTGCACGCCGCCCATGTAGTTGTCTGTATTGACACTGCACACATATTCATCTTCCCGCTCAATGGTAACGATGGGAACGTGATATTCTGCCAGTTCTTTGGAAGAGAGCGTGTGACTTAAAACAATCAGTCCCTCTGTCTTATAAGCGAGAAGCTCCTGAATATATCGCCGTTCTACATCAGCATCTTCGTTCCCTGCAAATACGATGAATTTATAGCCGTATTCCTCATAAGTCGAGATGATGTGATCCAGCATATCCGAATAATAGTGCATGTATAAGTTGGGAATGATTACGCCGATCATTTCTGTTTTGCCGTTTGCCATGACTCTTGCCAGCTTATTTTCCTTATAGTCCAGCACGGCTAAGGCATTTGCGATCTTCTCCTGATTTTCCACAGTGATGGAGTCCGGATTGTTAAAATATCGGGAGATCGTTGTTTTGGAAAAACCGGTATATGCTGCAATATCTGCAAAGGTTACATTTTTTTTCGCCATTTTTTATGCCTCCTGTTTCTCTCTTCATTATAGCACACAACGGTTTTTGAATCAATAAAAGAATCTGTAAAGTAACCAGTTTCGTAGAACTGCACAAAACGTTTTCAGGATTTTTAGAAATTGCTACAAAAATCAGAAAAAATCTTGACAAGTAACCGGTTCCATGATATACTGTAATCAGTAAAGTAACCGGTTACTTAAAAAGAACGGAGGGAAACAGCGATGAAAAAGCTACCATTATTTCTGACGGCTCTTTCAATTCTGGCGAGTGCAGTTCCGCTTACAGGGTGCAGCAAAACCGTAAAGCCCGGTGATGTAAAGGGATATGATGAGGGAGAGCAGTACATCAGCATGTGGGTGCATACCATTGAGGATACACCGGAAGGCGAAGCTTATAAAGCGTCGGTGGAACGCTTCAATGAAAAGTATGACGGAACCTATTTTGCAGACATTGAATTTATTCCTCGAAATGACAGCGGCGGCGGTTATTCGGATAAGATCAATGCTTCGGTTATGTCGGGAGATCTTCCCGATGTCATCACCGTGGACGGCCCGAATATTTCTGCTTATGCAGCAAACGGCATTATTCAGCCGCTTGCCGAATTGAGCGAGGAAGAAAAATCGGCTTATCTGGATTCCATTCTGGAGCAGGGAACGGTCGATGACAAGCTGTATGCACTCGGTGCCATGGAATCCAGTGTCGGTCTCTATTATAATAAGGCGATTCTGGAGGAAGCCGGAATTGAAGTGCCCGATAAGGATCACCCTTGGACATTCTCGGAATTTCTGGATATTTTGGAGCAGCTGAAACCGATCATGGACAGCAAAAACGGGTATCCATTGGACATGACCTTTCCGGTCGGCGAATCCAGCATTTATTACTATGCTCCGTTTATCTGGTCCAATGGCGGCGATCTCATTAGTGAGGACGGTCTTACCGCAGACGGATATTTCAACTCGGACAAAAATGCGGAGGTGTTCCAGTACTTCAGAGGACTGGTGGAAAACAAGGATATGTCCGCAACACCCATTGAAAACCTGTTTGAAAGCGGACGTGCGGCGTTCAAGTTTGACGGCGCATGGGAAGTCAATACGATCTATCAGAGCTACAGCGACATCGACCTTGGCGTTGCGCCGTATATTGTCAGTGACAACTGGGACGGCGGCAGATATGCGCCGACAGGTTCCTGGGCATATGCTGCCACCACAAAAACGGAACACATTGAAGCCGCTACAGAACTGGTAAAATGGATGAGCGGTGTGGACAGCGGCGTTCTTCTCTATGAGAAAACCAAGAGTATGCCCTCCACTTATGCGGCTTATGACCAGATTACCACTTTTGAGGACGACGAAAATTATAAGGCACTTTACGAACAGCTGAGAGATTACGGTCATCCCAGACCGAAAACACCTGTTTATCCGCAGGTCAGCACATCGTTCCAGCAGGTTCTGGAGGACGTTGGATTGAGCGGCAAAAACGTCACAGACGAAATGGATAAATCTGTAGAAAGGATTAACGCAAAGCTCAAGCGTTACACAAGATAACATGAAAAAGAAATCGAATTCCATTCTCGGAATGGCTTTTTTCGGACCGGCACTGGTTTTAATGACGGTGTTCCTGTTCATTCCGATGATACTCACATTGATTTACAGCTTTACAGATTATTTTGCATTGAATCCAAAGCTGACACATTTTGTAGGAATGGAAAATTTCAGTACCATTTTTAAGGATGACCTGTTTACCACAGCTTTTGGAAATACCGTTAAGTTTGTACTGATCATTGTTCCGCTGCAAACGCTGGGAGCATTGGGGCTGGCACTGCTCATCAATAAAGTCACAGTTTGTAAGAAATACTTCAAGGTCGCATTTTTTATTCCGGTGGTCATGTCCCTGGCAGTTGTTTCAAATCTCTGGATGCAGATCTATAGTCCGGAGGGTATTCTGAACACGATTCTCTCTCACTTTGGCATTGATGCACAGCCGTTTATCTATGGTGCCAATCAGGCACTTCCCTCCATTGCACTGATGAGTGTCTGGCAGGGTGTCGGTTATCAGATGATCATCTTCCTCGGCGGATTACAGGCAATCAATCCGGCACTCTATGAGGCTGCGGAAATGGACCACGCCAGCGGCTGGAGCAAATTCAAGAATATCACACTGCCGGAGCTGAAGCCGCTTTGTGTATTTGTCTTTATCACCGTAACCATTGGTGCATTCCGTATGATCGTGCAGCCGATGGTAATGACCGGCGGCGGTCCGTCTCATTCAACCTATACCATTGTCTATGATATTTACGAAACCGGCACGGTAAACTGGGAAATTGGTCTTGCTTCGGCAATGGCAATCGTCTTTACCGTATTCGTTGTCATACTCACCATGATTCAAACATTTTTGACAAAGGATAAGGAGGAGAAACATGAAAACAAAAAAGCAAAAAATCGCTAATGGAATCCTTGTTGCAGTAATGCTGGTGCTGTCCTTATTCTTCCTGTTTCCAGTCATTTGGATGATTGCAAATTCGTTTAAACCGGACGCTGCAATCACAGCAGATATGAATTCCGTCAGTGCATTTATTCCGCCCGCACCGGGAAAGGGATTTTTCGATAACTATAAGGAAATTTTGTTCAACACAAGATTCCTCCGGTTCATGGCAAATACACTGTTCTATGCAGCCATCATGATTGTGGCTGGCGTGATCGTCAACGGCCTGGCAGGCTATGCCTTGGCGAAGATCAAGTTCCCGTTTCGTGACAGATGGCTGGCGATCATCATGATGCTGATGATCATTCCGACAGAAACCATTATCACCATCAACTTTATGTTCGTTTCCAAAATGGGACTGCTGAACACCGTTTTTGGTTATGTGCTTCCGATGATCGTCAATCCGTTTAATATTTTCCTGTTCCGGCAGGTTTTTGTCAGTCTGCCCGATGATGTCTGGGAGGCTGCACAGCTGGATCACTGCAATCCTGTGAAGTATTTCTTTACAATGGTGCTGCCGATGTCCAAAACAGTCGTTGCAACTGTCAGTGTTTTCACATTCCTGAATGTATGGAATGATTACCTCTGGCCGTCACTGGTGTTCACGTCCAGCGATCTTCTGACCGCTCAGATCGGTTTGAACTCCATCACATCCAACGACAATACAACCATGGGACAGACGCTTGCTGTCATCACCCTGATTACCATTCCGGTTATTATCATCTATGCCCTTTTCTCCAAGCAGATTGTAGAGGGCGTCGTTTCCACAGGTTCCAAGGAGGGCTAACTTATGAGCTTTATTGAAATGAAGAACATCTGTAAGAAATATGCAGGTGCAGATAAAAATTCCGTAACCGATTTCAGCCTCTCCATTGAGGAGGGAGAATTCATTGCCTTTGTCGGGCCGTCCGGCTGCGGAAAATCGACCACACTTCGTATGATTGCCGGATTTGAGGAAATCACCAGCGGTGACTTTTACATTGACGGAAAGCGTATGAATGCAGTTTTGCCGAGAGATCGTGGCATCTCTATGGTATTTCAGAACTACGCCCTCTATCCGCACATGACAGTGGAAAAGAACATTTCCTATGGTTTGAAGAATATGAAGGTGCCGGCAGCGGAAATCAAGAAGAAGGTGGACTGGGCAATCGATATTCTGGGACTTTCGGAATACCGTTATCGGAAACCGAAGAATCTTTCCGGCGGTCAGCGGCAGAGAGTGGCATTGGGACGTGCAATTGTCAAGGATCAGAAGCTGTTTCTCATGGACGAACCGCTTTCCAATCTGGATGCTAAGCTGAGAGTCAGCATGAGAAGCGAGATCAGCAAGCTGCACCGGCAGCTGGGCAGTACCACCATTTATGTGACGCACGATCAGGTGGAGGCAATGACCATGGCAGACCGCATTGTCATTATGAAAGACGGTGTGATCCAGCAGGTGGGCAAGCCGATGGACTTGTATGAGCATCCGGCAAATAAGTTTGTGGCGGGATTTATCGGTTCGCCGCAGATGAATTTCTATGAGGTAAAGGTTGCAGGGAATGCCATGACTTTCTCCGATGGCAGTAAGATGCAGCTGCCGAAATCTGTTGTGGCAAAACTAAACGGCAGACAGGGAACGCTGGTTCTTGGCATTCGTGGTGAGGACATCAAGCTGGATCCGCAGAATCTGGATCTTTACAAGGAGAATATCATGTCTGCAACGGTGGACAGCGTAGAAGTTATGGGAAATGAGAACAACCTGTACTTTAACTTCGGCGGCACTCCCTCGGTGGCGAGAGTATCCAAATATGAGATCAGCAAGCCTGGAGATACCATTGATTTTGCCTTTGTTCCGTCCAGAATGCACTTTTTTGATACGCAAACCGAAGAGAGCCTTTTCTAATTGGGAGGATACTATGCAGAAAATTCATTTCAAAGCTCCGAATTGCTGGATCAATGATCCGAACGGATTTATCTGGTACAAGGGGCAGTATCATCTGTTTTACCAGTGCTTTCCCTACGCACCGCAGTGGGGCAGAATGCACTGGGGACACGCTGTCAGCAAGGATCTGGTGAACTGGGAGGAAAAGGGAATCGCCCTGTATCCTACCAAGACCGACGACCGCAGCGGCTGTTTTTCCGGCAGTGCTGTGGAGCAGGACGGAACGATGTACTTGTATTATACCGGTGTCAACTATCTGGAGGAGGATCCGGAGAACATTAACCACTGCAAGAACGATCAGTTTCTCTCAGCACAGATGATGATCTCTTCCGCAGACGGCATGACTTTTGATAATGTTCATGACAAAAAGACGATCATTCCCTCCATTGCAGAAGATAAGATCGGCAGCAAGACGCACACCCGTGACCCGAAGGTATGGCGTGGAACAGATGCATGGTATATGGTACTGGGAAGCTCTGTTGCCCAAAAGGGCAGACTGCTGATTTATCAGAGCAGGGATTTGCAGAACTGGAAGTATCTCAGCCACGTGGAAAAGGACAACTTCGGCTGGATGTGGGAGTGTCCGGACTATTTTGAGGCAGATGGCAAAGGCATCACGGTGTTTTCCCCCATGGCTTTTTTGAACGATGGAAAAGCGTATGATTCCGCAGCGATCTGTCTGTTCTCCGCATTCGATGAAGCGACCGGAACGATGCAGCTTGCAGATGACGTTCAGTTTCTGGACTATGGGCTGGATCTCTATGCCCCGCAGAGTACGACGGATGAAGATGGCAATCGTATTGTTATTGCATGGATGAGAATGCCGCAGGCAGTAGACGGTAAGTGGAACGGCATGATGTGTATTCCAAGAGTGGTTTCGGTGAAGAACGATCGCATTTATTTCCGCCCTCATCCGCATATCCAAAACGCTTTTACCAAGGAGATCTCTTCGCCGGAACAGGCGGGCAAGTCTGGCTATCTGGTAAAGACCTCGCTGAAAAACGGCGAGTGCATCAGCATTGGCGGATACCGGATCTGGCGGGAACAGGACAAGCTTTTCACAGATCGCTCTGCTGTATTTGTGAAAGACGGCAAATATCGATTGACTGCGGAAACACCGGTACTCAGGGACGGCTGTGAACTGGAGATCTATGTGGATTCCAATTTGATCGAAGTCTATGCCAATCAGGGCGAAGCGGTGATCAGCAGTGTGGTATACGGGTTGTCGGATGTAGTCACTGGCGAAGCATATACGTTGTATACGACAGAGTGAGGGGAATGCAGTGAAAAAATATGATGTAACAGCTTTGGGTGAACTGCTGATCGATTTCACCGAAAGCGGAATCAGTCCGCAGGGAAATCCCTTGCTGGAAGCGAATCCGGGCGGCGCTCCCTGTAATGTGCTTGCCATGCTTTCCAAGCTGGGAAAGCGTACTGCATTCATCGGAAAAGTCGGAGCAGATATGTTCGGCAGGCAGCTTTCCGAAACTATAAAAGAGGTTGGAATTTGTGCAGACGGCCTGGTGGCAGATGCAGGTGTTCCGACGACGCTTGCCTTTGTGCATACCTTTGCCGGCGGTGAACGGGAGTTCAGCTTTATTCGCAATCCGGGTGCGGACATGATGCTGACCAGACAGGAAGTGCGTACAGATTTGATTCGGGATTCCAGAATCTTTCATTTTGGCACGCTTTCCTCGACCCATGCAGGCGTTCGGGAAGCCACCAGATTTGCCATAGATACCGCAATAGAAAGCGGAGCGATGCTCTCCTTTGACCCGAATCTGCGGGAACCGCTCTGGAACAATCTTGAAGATGCAAGAACCGAAATCGAATACGGGTTCTCCAAATGCAATCTTTTGAAAATCTCAGACAATGAGGTGGAGTTTATGTTCGGGCATTCGGACTATGACCGGGCAGCAAGAGAACTCTTGGAAAAGTATCCGCAGATGCAGCTGATCTGCATCACACTCGGCGGAAACGGAAGCTGTGCTTATACGAGAAATGCAGTGGCAAAAGCACCAGTCTATGATGTGAAATCCGTGGAGAAAACGGGTGCGGGAGATACATTTTTCGGTTGCGTACTGAACTATGTGCTGGAGCATGAAGTGGACAAGCTCACGAAAGAGCAGCTTCTGGAGCTGCTGCATTTTGCAAATGCCGGAGCATCACTGGTAACGATGAGAAAGGGTGCGTTAAAGGTGATGCCGAATCGGCAGGAAATCCACGGCTTGATGAGATTGGAAAGCCTTTCAGAGACATAAGAAGGCTAAGAAGCACATTAGAACCTGTCTTCACAAGCGTATACACGTGCCTTTTCGGCAAATTTTGTTGCATACTGCGTGAAAAATACTTGCCGGGCGACAGCTCGCCTGCGTATTTTTGCCTTGTCTGCAACAAAATTATGCTCGAAAATCCACATATATTTCTTGTGAAGACAGGTTCTTACTTTTTGGAAGGAATCCATCAACAACAGATACTTGTATTGTGATGGCGGTTGAGTATTTGAAGAAAGCAGGGATCACATGATTGGAATGCATGAGTGCCTCAGATGTGAAAATTTCATAAGTGGAGAACGCTCTCCGTATACTTGGAAGTGCAAAGCATTCCCTGATGGAATCCCTTATGAAAGATTTTCGAACATCAATGAGAGCAATCGAGATTACTGTAACAACGGGATAGGCTTTGTTCCTCAAAAAGAAGAGACTGAATCAGAGAAGCACAAAAATGATTAAAGCTGTCTCAAAACACCGCACATTTTGAGAAGTAAAGCCAAATATGATAGAAAGCATCTCAAACGAGGTGCTTTTTTCATGCCCGAAAGGTGTATTTGCCGGAGAAAATCAGCGGGAAATCGTTGATTTCTGGGGCGGATAGTGGTATAATAAGAGATGAAAGAATAGTGAATGCTGTATCAGCTGGAGAAATCTCGTTGAAACTAAATCCGGAAAAACAAAATGCACATATTCTGAGTGCTCCAGGCTATGACCCGGCAGAAAACAAAAGTTATTTCACGATTTCGCTGGAAGAGATCCAGGAGATTGTGAATCAGTATTATGGGACTGGCGAAGTTACAATTGGAAGAAATGGCATAAAAAACGCCAAAGAATATATTACAGTTCCTTATGATTTGGGCGTGTGTGTGACCAAAAGCGGCGAGATTTTAGGCAAAACCAATCGGTTCCGTGTACATTACTCGAAAAGCAGAACTCATGCCGTTCCTGCAAAAAAGGAGGAGCAAGAATGAATTTATTTGATTATGAGAATGCAAAAAGAATAAAATTAGTCGATATAGATCACGAAGAATGGATTGGAACGGTTGAAGACGTTATTTCTGGTGAAGACAACAATGACGGAGTTGAAAGCATTGTTGTCCGTTCAGAGTTAGTGGAAAAATACAAAGGAAAACTTGTTGAATTTCCAAAAAATGAAATTAAATCCATTGAAATTATCGACTAAGACCTCTCAAAATAGTACGTTTTTGAGAGGTAAAACCAAATATAACAAAAAGCATCTCAAACGAGGTGCTTTTTTCATGCCCCGACCACGGGCATAAACTGGCGGAGGGGCGGAAAATAAGAGCAAGACAGCCTGCGGGTACGGCGCTCTTATCTCATAAATTCAGCGTCTTTCTTCAAATCTTACCGATTTGTCATTGACTTTTTGGTAAAACTGCTTTCTTTTTTTGATAAAGTATGATATGATATGGATATAAATGATATCGAATGTGCATGCTGAACAATACGTGCACAACACGAAGGAACAGGAGGGATTTCCATGAGAAAACACAGATCGATTCGTCGGATTCTGGCTTCGGCTACTGCATTTGCCACCGTTTTTTCCTGCTGCTACGCCTATGGGGCATACACCGGTACCGTTGAAAACAGCAGTGTTGTTGTATCTGCGGCATATGGCGTGTGTGGAGAGGGGACGACCGATGACAATTACCAGTACGCTGTATATTATGATTACGATGGTGTAGGAAGCGACTACTGCATAATTCAAGGGTATTCCGGAACAGATGCAGAACTTGTGATCCCATCAGCTGTTACTTATGACGGCACGGAAATACCTGTCACAGAAATAAAACAGGAGGCATTTCGGGACAACACAGCAATTACCTCGGTAACCATTCCGGAAGGTGTTACAAGCATCGGACAAAAAGCGTTCAGCGGATGCACCGCTCTGACGGATGTTTCTCTTCCGAAATCGCTGCAAGAAATTGGCGTAGATGCGTTTGAGAAATGTCCTGTAAAGAGTATCCTGATCTCCGGCGATCTGACCTCCGGACAATATGCTTTTGACAGCGACGCACTCGAAACAATTACATTTGCCGATGGCGTGACAACGATTCCGGAATACACATTTCGATACATGGAAAATCTGAAAACGGTTCATTTTTCTGATACCATCACAGAGATTGGCTCGTGTGCTTTCTGCGGGTGCAAATCCCTGACGGATCTCGTGATTCCGGACAGTGTAAAGACAATCGGGGACAGTGCCTTTGAGGGCTGCACGGGTCTGGAATCTGTTGTGATCGGAAACGGCGTTGAAACGATCGGCAATCGGGCATTTTACGGATATTCTACTGAGGTTCTTGTCAATCTCAAAAAGGTGACATTTGGAAACAGCATAAAAACAATTGGTGCTGAAGCATTCGCAAATTCCGGTATCAGCGGAGCGATTACTTTTCCGGACACGCTTGAAACCATTGGGGAAAGTGCATTCGGCTGGTGTCGCAACATTACTTCTGTCCAGTTCGGCAAGGGAATCAAGCTTATCGGTAAGACATCATTTATCAGTTGCGATAAACTGATTGAACTCGGTTTCACAGAGGGTATGAGCGATACCGTAATCGGAGAGAGCGCATTTGAAAGCGATCCGATTCTCGGAAAAGTCGTTTTCCCCAGCGGTATCGTCAAAATTGGGGAAAGTGCATTTGACGGTTTCTGGACAACGCCGCAGATCACAGCAGTTGAACTTCCGGATACATTGGAAGAAATCGGCGACTGTGCATTCCGCAGTCAGCCGATCACAAGACTGGTCATTCCTGATTCTGTAACCAGTATCGGCGTTGCTGCATTTGCCGAATGTTCCAAACTCAGAACGCTGAAACTTTCCGAGAATTTAACAGGCATTCCGAGAAATTGTTTTGCGAAAGATTTTGGGCTGGAAAGTGTCGTGATTCCCGACAGCGTCAGGGAAATCGGAACGGCAGCGTTTCAAAGCTGTTCCCTCAGCAATGGTCTGACACTTGGCAGCGGACTGGAATCCATCGGAACATCTGCGTTCGAGTACAGCAGCTGTCCGGTTCTGCAATTCCCTGACAGCGTCAAAGAGATCGGTGACAGTGCTTTCAACGAAAACAAAGATCTTACGCAAATAGAGAACTTCCCAAAATCTCTGGAAATGCTGGGAGAGCGTGCGTTTGGAGCCTGCAGCAATCTGACGGAAATTCCTCCGATACCGGCAAAGATCGGGGAGATACCGGACAGTTTGTTCAGCGGCTGTGAAAAGCTGGACAATGTTGTTCTGGAAGATGGCATTACACAGATCGGAAACAGTGCCTTTTCGGAATGTGCACTTACGAAAATCAGAATCCCCGACAGTGTGAAAACAGTACTCAGCGGTGCATTTGCATATAACGATCTTACCGATATTACGATAGGAAAAGGCGTCGAAAAAATCGGTTCAAGAGCATTTGCTGTCAATCCGGCAATGAGCATCGCTGTTCCGGATCATGTATCTGTCATCGGTGCGCAGGCAATCGGATACGGCATCAATCCCAGAGACCCTTACGGGGATCTGATTCCCATAGAGGGCTTCGTCCTGTATGGTGCGAGCCAGACCGTGAAGGATTATTCTGCGGATTACAACGTTGCATATGAAGAACCGGGCACGACAACTCCTATTGTAACCACAGTCACAACCACCGAAACAACAACGGAAACTGTCACAACAACTGTAACAACAGAGTCTACTGCAACTACCGAAACAACTGCCGATACCGTCACAACGAAGGATAGCGGAACAACCACTTCCACTGGAAGCGTTACTTCAGCCACAACGACTACCACAGAAGAATACTTTGCCTCCGAAGAGGAGCTTGGCAAAATGGCGATGGAAGATTATCGCCAGAAAACAGGGACAATTCCGGCGAAAGCGGAAACGGCCGCAAACGCTGACGGAACGCTTTCCATTGCGCTGTATGATGCGGACGGAAAGCTTCTGGATACCTATGCCATTGACCCTGTGACGGGAACAGGAACAGACAGTGCAGGCGGTGAGGTCAGTCTTCCGCAAACTGGTTATTCCAGCATTTACAAGGTGATCGCAGGACTGGCAGTGCTTATGACGCTTGGCGGCTCGGCAATTATGATCAGGACAAGAAAAAAACAGAAATAATTCGCCCATAGGAGTGTCGTTTTCCAAGCGGCACTACTACTTGTAAAATAAGACGATGAAAAGAAAAGTATTACGAACGCTCGGAATTCTGCTGATGGTCTGCGGGGTTTTGATTCTGGCTCTGTTTGCGTATCAAAGGATCAGCAGAGAGCGGTATCTCAAAAAGCTGTTGAACGATCACGTAAATTTTGAGATTCCCTCTCTGAACATCAAAGTTCCGGTGCTTGAAGGGACAGATTCCAAGTCGCTTCAGGTATCGGCAGGTCATTTTGAGGGGACTGGTTTGCCCGGACACGGCAACTATTGCATTGCCGGACATAACAGCACGATCTATGCCGAGATATTCAATGCTCTTGACCGAATTCAAATCGGGGATGAGATGTACCTGATTGACAATGATGAAAAGAGAACACGGTACACCTATATTGTGGCGGAATACCATGTCGTTGCGCCGCAATCTGTTGAAGTATTGGATGATTACGGCGACGACAGATTGACGGTAATATCCTGTACAGACGACGGAAAACAAAGACAGGTGGTTGTTGGAATCCTCGAATCATTTCCAAAGCCATAGCCTGCCGGTACGCAAATCAAAAAACTTAACCGCAAATGAAACCAGCCTGAAGCTCCAGTATTGGAATTTCAGGCTGGTTATTTTAGAGCTTGTATTCATAGGAAATATATGCGGATTTTCGAGCAAATTTTTTTGCAGACAAGGCAAAAATTTGCAGGCATACTTTCGTATGGCAAGAATTTTTAACGCAGTATGCAACAAAATTTGCCGAAAAGACACTTGTATACGCTTGTGAAGACAGGTTCTTATTCTTCATTCAGCACCTGCCACAGTCCGTCTTCGATTGCCTTTCTCATCTTCGGATGCCGAATGACAAAATGAATCACCGGACTTTTGTTTTTAGAGATGACCACCCGTTCGCTGTGTTTAATCCGAATCTGAATGTTTCTGAAAATGCGGGTGTGCTGTGATAAAACTGTGTAGTTCGGATTGTGTTCCGCAAATGCCATGGTCTGGTGATAATGTTCCAGATATTCGTCGTAGGTACAGCAGATCTCATGTTCGTAAAACGCTTCAGATAGAGAAAGCGCCAGCGGCATCTCTGCATATTCCTCTCGGGAAAGTGCAGGAATCCTGTCCTCTACGGAACCAGACTGGAGCGTTTGCAGAAAGTTGTCTTTCTCCCGGTGCAGTTCCTGTAAGAGCATCTGCTGTTTCTCCGCCGGAATATGATTTCGCTCCAGGATATTCTGAAACAGTTCCTCTGAAATGGTGTACAGCGGAAGTGCGGTGTACAGATTGGAAGATACGCCGTCCTTTCCGGCTTCGCCGGCGAGAAAGCGGTGGAATTCCTCCTTGGATTCTCCCGTGTAAATTTCCATTAAGGGGAGTGCTTTGGATAAAATATGATTGGTTTTGGTGCGGTAATAGGCAACTTCCTGTCTGGCGTTGGTCAGGTAGTACTTTCCGTCCTTGTGGTATCCGCTGATGCATTCTCCTGCAAGCGCCGCTGCACCCGAAACATAATTCAGATGATGATAAGTGTCGGTGCCCGGATTTTTCAGGTAGTACGGAGTAATCTGTCCGGTCATATAGATGGGGATCCACGCTTCCAGACCTAAGATCATCTCTTCCAGAGGGCGGTCAACATGGTGGATCATGTGCAGATGCAGTCCTTTTTTCAGACAGGCGGCAATGCCAAACATCCACTTTTTGTTGAATTCCATATCCTGTGCCATATCTGCCATGGGCATATCGCTGTTCATAAAAATCGGTTCCTTGGAACGGGAGAGCGCAGTTGCCCTGAAAAAGTCCAGTTCGCCCTGTTTCATCTGTTCGATGCCGTAATAGTTTCTGGAAGAGGGCAGGTGAAACGGCACAGTGGGAACCTTCAGCTGGTCAAACCGAATCAGCGTCATATATTCGTTCAGGTCAAATTCGTCCAGCTTTTTCAGATAATCCCGGATGCCCTCCGCTGCTTTCTCTTTTGGTTCGCTGCTGCAAAGATACCGGGTTATTGCAGCAGTGAAATCCGGATGGGAGAATGTATCCTTTGCGGTGCAGCAATCCAGCAGCTTGCAGATCAATTTCATTTTCTCGGATCCGCCGTATTTCCGCAGCAAAAAAGCGCTCAGGCTCTCCGCAAATTTCGTGATATCTGCCGGCATACGCTGTCCTTTTTTGATTCTCGAAAGATAAGACGGGTCATAGCCCATGCTTTTGGCAAGTTCGCTCAGATTGATTGAAATTGCATCGATAAGAAAAGAAAACTGACCGGAAAATTGCGTGTGGTCCGTTTTCACAATGCCGGCTGCCTCTGCCAGCTGTGAGAAAACCAAATCAAGATCCAGATCTGTGCCGTTCTGCGCTGCAATGCGAGCGATTCCGGACGCAAGTTTTTTCAGGGTGTCGGTTTCCGGCATCCGCTGTCCGTTTCGGTATCTGCTGAGAGATGCCTGCGTCAAACCGGAGGCGTTTGCCAGTTCGCCGGCAGTACAGCGAAATATGCAGATGTATTCGTTCAGTAATTCTGAAAATGTCATGTAAATCGTCCTTTCTTGTACGTATCTCTATTATAACACAGAAATGCTTTTTGTGAAACACAATTTCATGATTTTCTTCAAAAATTACCGATTTGCCGAAAAGGCATGCGGATGCGTTTGTGGAAACGGGTTGCGAATAAGAGCTCGTGTTCATAGGCGTCTATCTACGTCTTTTCGGCAAATTTTGTTGCATACTGCGTTAAAAATTCTTGCCATACGAAAGTATGCCTGCAAATTTTTGCCTTGTCTGCAAAAAAATTTGCTCGAAAATCCGCATATATTTCCTACGAACACAAGCTCTAATACCGCTATTCCGCTTCTCCGTCCAGGGGCAGATTCACCGCAAAGGTCGTTCCGGCTTCTGAACTTGATTCCACACAGACATTCCCGCCATGCAATACTGCAATTTCTTTCACAAGGGCAAGCCCTAAACCGACACCGCCCATTTGCCGGCTTCTTGATTTATCCACACGAAAAAACGGCTGAAAAATACTCTCTCTGTATGCTTCCGGAATTCCGCAGCCTGTGTCTGCAACATGCAGCAAAGCCTGATGATTTTCGTTCCGGATGGAAACCGTTACACTGCCGCCCGGATGATTGTATTTGATCGCATTCTCAATGAGATTAAATAATAATCTGTAAATTAGCGTGTCGCTGCCGGTCATATGAACGTCCTCACAGTTTTGATGCAGTGTAATATTTTTCTGTTCCGCAAGCGTGGTGAGATCTGTCAGGATCTCGTCAACCAGCGGGGACAGCTCAATTTCATCCGAACGTGAAACAGACTGCAAATTGCTCATTTCCAGAAGCGTGCGGACAAGAGCAGTCAGGCGGTCTACCTGATCAATTTGAAACTGAACCAGCTCTGCGGTTTCCGCATGGGCATCCGGATGCTCTTCGGCAAACAGCTCTAATTTCGTCTGCATCATTGCCAGGGGTGTCCGCAATTCATGTGCGGCATTTCCCGCAAACTGACGCTGTAAGTCGAAGGAAAGTGCCAGACGGTCGAGCATATGATTGACCGAGCAGCTCAGCTGCTGAAATTCTGCTGCGGTGTTTTCATCAAAACGGGTGCTGGTAAGATTGTCCTGATTGATGTTTTCTGTCTGCTTTGAAAATTGTTTCAGCGGTTTGAGTGCTCTGCCGCTTACAAAATATGCAATTGCCGCACTAAGCAGTGTGACTGCGGCTGTGATATACCAGCATTTTCTTCCGAATTCTGCTTTCACATCGTAAATTTCCTGCGAAAACTGATGGAGAAATGCGGACATCTGCTGATCGTCAAATTCAATTTTCAGAACATCGGAACTTTCAGGATCATATTCCATGACAAAGCCATTCAGCGAATCTATGCCGACTGTACCGGAACGATAGAGCAGAAGATTGGAACATATACAGGTTCCGGCAATTAAAATGGCAGTCAGCAATGTGATTCTCCATTGAAAGGATAGTCGTTTCATTCGCCTCATTTTGATTCTCCTTCTATTTCATAGCCCTCTCCGATCCGGTTTCGAATGGGGTCATAGCCAAGAACTGCACGGAGTTTTTTCCGGAGTGCAGAAATGTGGACACGAATCGAATTGCTGAAGCTGTCCACGCTGCTGTCCCATACATGTTCAATGAGTTCCTCCTGACTGACCGGTCTGCCCTGATGCAGCATCAGATATTCCAGTACGCCGGTTTCTTTGCGTGTCAGACTGATCGTAACGCCGTTCACTGCTGCGGTACGGCTCTTGGTATCGTATACGATCTGTCCGCATTGCAGGCGCACATCCCGCTGAATGAACTGCCTGCGTGTCAGGCTGCGGATTCTGGCTTCCAGCTCTGCGAGGTGAAATGGCTTTGAAAGGTAATCGTTTGCACCTGCATCCAGCCCCTCTACTTTGTCGGCAATTTCACTTCGTGCCGACAAGATCAGCACCGGTGTCTCCTGATTTTCTTTCCGGAAGCTGCGGAGAAGTGTCATTCCGTCCATCTTAGGAAGATTCAGGTCTAATAATATCAAATCGTAATATTCCACAGACAGATATTCTGAGGCTGTTTCTCCATCGCCGCAGGCATCGACTTCATATCCTGAACGCTGCAATTTTTTTGTGATGTCCTCCCGCAAGGACTGTTCATCTTCTATCACGAAAAGTCTCATAGCATGCTCCCCGGAGCCTGTCCTGTATCTTTTGCTGCACGGTTTACCGTTAAGAGCTCGTGTTCATAGGCGTCTATCTACGGCAATACCGCACAAAGAGCGTCTGGCGACTTTGCACGCCATCTGCTTGCAAATTTCCCGTCATATTTCACAAAAATGCTCGTGAATACATCAAGTATTCACTCCGCTTTTTGTTTCATCTGACGAAAAATTTGACGACGCATCTG
>NZ_JAJFCK010000003.1 GCF_020709055.1 Ruminococcus callidus | reverse complement strand
ACGATTAGTGGCTCAAAATTTTTTTATCACAACTGGCTCACTTTTTTATTAGCGAAGTGGCTCAGTTTTTTATTGACAAAGGCACTTTTGAGCATCTCAGCCAGTTTTGCTACGATTTCAGCACGATTCTTCAATTCCTTCATTCCTTTTCCCTCCTAAAGTTAGTCTTTCAATCACCATTCTAAAAGCGGAATGCCATCTGAAAAGAGATTAAAACTGTCCGTTTCATCTTTTCAAATGGCATTTTTTAACTAGTATTCACATTTCAGAATGCAAAATCCATCCGCTTTGCAGCGGCTACATCAGAATGCTGTATGCATTTGATTTATCTCGCAACTGCGTTGTTTTCGCTTACCCCAACATTTGCAAAAGAGCCCATTTTTATTACTATTGCTTCCTTAACCTTAATATACTTCATCATTAAAGTATATTTCTGGTATACTGATTATCGCTTAATCTTTGTCAACAGCTTACAAACTACCTTTTTTATACTTATATGTTGTAAAAAAACTAATATCATTAAACAGATTATTTGAAGCGACATCGTAATGATATTTGAATTTAAAGCAAGAAATACCTGAACAAATAAAATAACAACACATATAACCTGCTTAAACCAGTTAACATGCATTCGAATTATTTTCTGTAGAGAAACGGTTCTGACAATCCATACAGTAAAATAACCAATCATTGTAGCAAAAGCTGCACCAACAGAAGAAAAAAATGGTATGAGAGCAAAATTAGCTACTGTATTAACTATTGCACCCACAATTGTTGTTCGTGAAACTTCTTTTGTCTTTTTTACTGCTGTAAAAAGGCATCCTTCAAATAAAGCAATACCATTAAATGCAACACCTAATAACAAGAAAGGAACACATCGCCAAGCATCATAAAAATCTTTTGCGTATAACATATTGGCAAGAACCTTATTAAATATCAGAATCGCAGAGCACCCAACGGTTGAAACACACATATATAAGGAGTATATATTTCCGATAAATCCATCTTTGTCGTCTTTATCAAATTCTGTAATTGCTGATACAGACCATGCATTATAAAATATTGTTTGAAATGTAGAAAGAATGGTAGGGATTTTATATGCGACGGAATAAATACCATTGATTGCTGCACCACAAAAAAATGTAATGATATACTTGTCGCTTGCCGTATTGATCCACCACGCAACAGAATTGATTGCAAGTGGTGCACTGTAGATAAACATCTCTTTGATTAACTTAGTGTCATTTATAAAACGAACATCCCGATATATTTTACCGAAGAAAAACATTATAAAAATCGCAACAAAATGCCCAACTAAATTGGAAATCAAATATCCAAGAATACCAACTTTAAAAACAAGCAGTAGCAAGAGGTTTGACACACATGAAAACAATGTGCTTGCCAGGCCACTATATACCAGAACCTTGACATTATCTACTGCTTTCATATACATTTGTAATGAGTTCTGTATACCGCCAAAGGCAAATGAAAAGAACAGAAAAATAATATATTCCTTCCCAAAGGAGAGAATCTCGAAATGTGAAAGCAGGAAGAGAGCGATACCCAACAAGCACATTGCAATAGAGTTAATTGTACATCCTACTGAAATAATCTTTTTAGGATCTTTTGTTTTGTCAAGACTAAATCGTAAAACTGCATCCTGAATATTGAGTGTGAGCAAAGGAATCAACAGCTGTGCTGTCGATGTCATCAAATCTGCTGTTCCATAGTCATTGGTTGATAAAATATTGGTATACAGAGGAACAAGCAAAAAAGTAATGAGCTTAGAACCAAAGCTGTTAATAGTGAATAGCAAAGTGTTTTTAGACAAATCACCATACTTACTTTTCTTTTTCATGTGGCTTTAACCAACACCTCCAGTGCTTTTTCAAAATAGTTTGTTATCAGCATGACTATCTGCGTCTGAGATTACGAACAGCTTTCGCCAACTTCTGTATTACTGATATCATATTATTATATAGGAATATCTTTTTATAGCGTTTTTCTATTCCTTTGATTCCACAATTTATATATTGCTCTTTCGCATCAAGTCGTAAACGCCCATATGTAGAAGGCTTACACAAATTTGAGTGACTAAGCTGTATACGTTTACGTGAAACGGGGGACATTCTAAGCTGATTACCATAAGTTTTCAGCAATTCTTGTCCCTTAATAGAATTCACCAGCAAACAATTCAAATAATCCGAATCAGACAATACATTCCCTGGTTGAAACAACTCATGATAATCTTGTCTTGCCTCAAAATAATCACCGATAGTAATATCCCCCGGCTTGTGATCGTTCGCATATTCACAGTGATAGCATTGATCTCTATACGAATCACTGTGCAGAAACAAATCATAATAACTTGAATGTGAAGCCGGTATGGTCATATTACCGGAGTTATCAGTTTTTCCTGAAAACTGATAACTGATAATTCCATTATTTTTTGTTCTGAACTTCAAATCAGTGTTATTATCAAGTTTGAAACCTGTTTCGTCAAGATAGTCTCTCAATAGTTTAATACCAGGGACTCCATGGCATATTAGATCTATTGTATACAGAGAATTCGTATTGATATGCCGAATCTCCAGATAACAATAGAGTGCTTTTACCTGACAAGACGTTCCACAGAATAATACAGCTATACCTTTTTTCAAATAATCTTCAATTGGGCGGTATACAGAACTGCAATCACTTTCCACATATTTCGAACCAAGCAGCAATTGCAAATTTTCTTTCTGTGTTACAATTATATGTTTCACTGTAACTACGCCATCTTCAAATGACAAATTTGCCCCAGCAACGACACCACCTTGTTCAAGAATTGCATTTGCCAAACAAGAGAAAACGCCGCCAGATGCAGATTTTAAACGCATATCATCATTGGTATTATAAGCAATATAGGCATCATTTACAGAAGAATTTTGAGGTGTTAAAGTCGCTCTACATACTTTTACACATAATCCACACTGGACGCATTTACTATTATCGACCATAGGGATTCTATAACCAAATTCCGAATAAGTGGCGGAAATTGCAGTTTTCGGACAGAGTGCTGCACATGTCATACAGCCTGTACAATCTTTTTCACTTTTCAATTCTGTTTCAGTTTTAACAAGAGGTGCTTTTGGTAATGAATCTAATAAATAATTCCGTATCTCTTTAGTTTTGACTTTTCTAATCTCGTCAAAACAGGGGTTATCGTTCAATAATTTTTCTGGGAGTTCGTCATCTTTAAAAAAGCGTTCACTACACTCATACGTTGATAACAAATTGTGAATTCGTGTACTTTGCTTGTTTTTATGACCATAATTGCGCTCAAAAGTATAAAAATTCCTATTGAAGATTATTGAAAAATGCGATGTGTGAAAAGAGTCTGTAAATACAAAAGAAGCATTTTCAATCAAAGAAACATAGTCATAAGGCGTACCATCAACAAAAGTATATGCTTTTAATATGTCATATACACTATAATTGTTGGCAAAACATATAATGTTTAAATCAAATTCTGAGGCAATTTGATTGATAAATTGAATAATGTGTTCATTTGGTATACCAAGAAAATGTACAAAAATATATTTCTGCTGTTTAACAGTGCTATTTTTTGCAAAGTCATGCCATTCATCGGTATCAAGAAGCATTACCGGATCTGACAATATAGGTACTTCAAGCCCAGTCAATTCCGAAATTATCTTCTGACCTGATTTTTCTCTAACAGATAATCTAGAAAACTTTGATATTGATTTTTTGAAGTGCTTTCTGTTAAACTTCTTAATAGTATCCGTCCCAAAGCTTGGACACAGTGCAATTTTCTTTTTATCAGGTGCAAATTCCAAAAACATAAAAGGCTGAACCAGATATCCACCACCCCAAATTTGATCGCTACCAGCTATGAAATAATCATATTCATTAGTAAACCTCTTATCTTTTAACAATTCGTATTCCAATCCTCGTGGACGTAACACAGTTTCGCAAAACCAATTCAAATAGAATCTCGATTCCTTTGTGAGACTATTTCCAGATAATTTTATACTTTTATTTATGTTTTTTCTGTTTTTAGCAAAACCTCTATATAAAATTGAATACAAAGCGATCTTTGAAATTGATTTAAAACGTTTCTTGATTTTATCTAATCCGTAACAATACTCGTATATAACATCGCATTCATATCCATTTTTTTCTAAAAATGTTTTTGTAGCATAACATTGTAATTCAGATCCGTAATTATCACGAAAAAACGTCACTAAACCAATTTTACCACTCACTCGGCTTTCCTCCTTTTAAAAATCTTCAATCATACTTTATATTTTTCTATTTCTACCAAATACCTTTCTGATTTTATTTGCTGTTTCTAAACCAAACATTCGATAAAACCATTTTGCGATTTTACCTCGCATACGATCATTCTTACTAACCCAACTTGCAGCGTAGTGATGGACAGAAACAGATTTATTTGTAAGACGAATTTTTCCAGTTTCCATATCCATGGGATTAAAATACTCAGACGGATAAACAGTTGTGCCTTCAATAATCTGCAATGTGTCATCTTTCTTCATTCCATGTGCAACTAAGATGTCGGTTTCTCTATCACACACAGTTAATAAATTATAACTACCATTTTGTTTAAGAAAATGATCACTGGCATAAGAATCTAGCATAAGTTTACATATTAAATCTTTAGCCATAGCCCCTCTAATCAAACCACTATTAACTCTATTTTGATTTTCAAAGCCAACAAAATTTTCGCTTAGTACATCAAGTGGTTTTAACAACTCCACATCAGTATCAAGATATATGCCACCATAATTGTAAAGTACATAAAAGCGGCAATAGTCAGATACAAAAGCCCATTTCTTTGCTTCATAAGCTTCTCGGACATAGGCACAGCAATTTACATCAAAATTATCTTCATTCCACTCTTTTATCTCATAATCTGGGCAATACTTTCTCCAGCTATCAATGCATTTTAAAATTAATTTTGATTTAGGATTTTTCCCGAACCAACAGTAATGAATCTCTTTTAACTTCATTTAATCATTCCAATCATCATTTTCTTCTTTTCAAAATTAATTATAGTTGTAATTCGCATGGGGAACACGATTTCATAACGTGTCCATAAGTCCAACACCTACAAAAAACACGTCAATTTTCTGTTCCTTTGTGCCTTTCAAATGTTCGCCAACTTCAATACGGTCAACAAAATCAGATAAGACTTCGGGAGTAAGCTCTGTAATGCTGTCGTATTTTTCAATTGCTTCATACAATCTATTGATTTTCTGATATGCATCTTTTGCACTATTTTCCTGTAAAATCAGGTCTGCAATTTTTGCATTCAGTTCAGCCTTTTCTTCAGTGTATGTTTTTGATAAACTTCCGAAAATATCTGAATCAATTTCGTTACGAACTTTTGCTTCAAACAAACCCTGTACATACTTATCAATCTCAGCAATTCGAGTTTGTGCAGCATCTATTTCTGATTGGATTTTGCTTCTGGATGCTGTTTCATCGGCATTCAGCCTTTTTCTTACTTTGGCTTTAAATGACCGAATATCACTCTTGGCTTCGTACCACATAAGTTTGATTTTCTGCAATACACATTGCTTTAGTGCATCTTCATCAATACGATGATAGGTGCATTTTTTTTGCTGCTTTCTATAACCAGAACACTCATAACTTACAATCATGTTGCCACGAGCTTTATGCCTAAATACATGAAATCTGGATTTGCAATCTTTGCAGTATACATATCCAGTGAAAAGCGTATCTTTTGTTTTACTTTTCTTTTTTCTGCATCTTTTAGCATATCGGTTTTGTGCCTTTTCAAATATCACTCTGTCAATGATAGCTGGGTGAGTATCTAAAAAAACACGTTGCAGTTCCGGCGGATTTTTTATGATTTTCTTGCTTTTATAAGAAGGCTTATGTGTCTTGAAATTCACTGTGTCACCGCAATATTCACGATTTGTAATAATCACGGTTATAGTTGCACCTGTCCATTCATATGGCGTATCAGATTCTTTTTGATAAAGGTAGACAAACGGTCGCTGGATTTTTTCATCCCGAAGAATGTTTGCTATTCTTGACACACCATTTCCGCTTATATAAAGCTCATAAATTCGCCTAACAACAGAAGCAGCATACTCGTCTATTATCCATTTTTCTTTGTCTTCAGGTGATTTCATATACCCGTAGATTGCTCTGCTGCAAAGTCGTCTGCCAGAGTTGCCCTTTTGAGTAATCATCGCCCTCATTTTCTTGGAAATATCCTTTGCATACCATTCGTTGATAAGATTGCTGAACGGTATAAGGTCACTCAGTCCCTCTGCGGAATCCACATTATCGCTAATTGCCACAAATCGAACATTGTATTCCGGAAAAATAATCTCTGTATACTGTCCCACCATCAGATAATTTCTTCCCAAACGTGACATATCCTTAACGATAATTGTACCAATCAGACCATTCTCAACATCTGTCATCATTTTTTGAAATGCTGGTCTTTCAAAGTTTGTACCGGAATAGCCATCGTCTGTGTAAAACTGATGGTTTATAAAGCCATGTGTATTTGCATATTCTGCAAGAAGTTCTTTCTGATTGGCAATGCTATTGCTGTCATGCCCCGAATTGCCTTCATCATGAGAAAATCTCGCATATAATGCTGTGATTTTTCCTGTCTGTATCATCCCATAATACCTCTCATTCGTGATGCAGACAGACGGATATAACTGTTTATTTTATTATACCGTATATCCATAGAAAAATCAAGTAATTATACAGGGTAAAACGTTTCTCTTCTATTCAATTGTCAAGGTACTCATTCTCTAAAAACGAAAGATTTTTATACGCCAATTTTCGCAGACGATGAAGATTTCTGTTTAACTTTTCACGAGCAGTAGATTCGGCAATTCCATGCCGTTTTCCTAACTCTTTATGTGTGACTTTTTCACCAAGATAGTAGTCTTCAATCAACTCATAACCTTCTGGGTTTGATAGTCGATACTCATCCATTGCTATCCTAAGAGCTAAAAGCAGCTTGTGTCGATATATTATTTCAGTTTTCTCCAGCTGCTTTTGCTCCCACACATAGTAGTCTATCTCCCATACATGGTAGTCTGCATATGACGATGACAAAATAACACTCATCCGCATATCGCCCCTTTGAACTATATGCAGACAGATTGTTTTTCTTTGCTGTATATCATTATAGCGTATTTTGCGAAAAAAACAAGTGCCACATTTTTTTCGGTTCGCTATATGAATTCAGAATGATTACCCTACTGCTTTAGAAATCTTTTCGTTAATACTTTTCATGTCTAGGTCTATTACTGCTTTTTCACCGATAAGAAGAATAACTGTTCTTCTATCAGTCAATTTTCTACCATGAATAAAGCGATGTCGGTCAGTTGCTTTTAATTCCATAAAAGCATTTGCATCTTCCATGTTGTCAAAACGCTCTACATTGTATTTCTTATCAAGCTTGTTATAGTAAACACCATAGATACAACCATAAAGCTTGAAATATGTTGCTGAACTCATCATAATAAACAACTCCCTTTAAATATAAAACTTGAACTTTCTTTCTTTTTATTTACCTGAAAACAAGTAAGAATAATCAAGACCTGTAACGTTTTTGATATAAACAAGGTCTGAAAAGTTGAAACCATAATTAAGAGAAGAATCCTTGTTTTCTTTTCCTGTAAGAATGAAATGAAGCTTGTTCTGGTCAATACCGGAAAGAGTAGACAGTTTTTCAGTTCCAAAACCTTTTTCTGAAAGATGGTATAATACAATCCTTGAAAGTTGAATTTGCATAGCCGTATCAATATCATTATCAGGGCAACCGTCCATAATGTCCAGAATTGTAAATAATACGCTGCTATTCATATCAGAAAGCATAGCCTTCGGCTCAAATTTCACTCCATGTTTATTCATAAGCCACCCAATAGAACAACCTACATATTTAGCAATAGCAAGTTTCTGTTCATCAGAAGTTCTCACAACTGCTTGTAGACTGTTAAATCTCTGAGGAACGGAACTGGATTCTTTTAAAACAGATTTCTTGCTACTAAGTCTTACAGATACATTTACATCAGAATCAAGCAAAAAATCTATTGATACATCAAAGTAATCTGCAATTTTCTTTAGTGTTTCTCCATTAGGGATAGTTCCCTTTTTCCAATTGTTTGCTGAACCCGATGATATTTCAAGTTCTTTCAATATTGCATGAGGTTTAATCCCTTTGATTTCTGATAAATACCGAAATTTCTCCCAAAACATAAATAAAAGTTCTCCTTATCTTGCAATGCTTTTGCGATACTCTTTATTCAATGCCGGAAATCATAAACTTAATGCTTTTATTAAAAATATCGCCAAGGGCAAGCAAGTCGGATAGATTAAAAGGATAATTTCTAAGGCTATCCTTTTGTTTCTTGTCGCAAAGAATAAAATCGGCTTTTTCGCTAAGAAATTCATTTGGAATCTGCTCACCAGAACAAATTTCTAGGTTATAAAGGACGATTCTACTAAGTTGCATTTGCATATTTGCAATAAGCGGATGGTCATTAACATTATCAAATATTGCAATAAGATTATCCCAACCACGTTCGCTTATGTTTGCCACTCTTTTATACGGATTCTTTTCAACGACATTCTTATCATTTCCACAAAGAAAGAGGATACTGCAATTAGCGAATAACGCTATTTCATTTAAAATCCATAAATATCACTCCTTTCACTATATCAGAATCAAAAAATTATGATTCTTCTACAGGCTGTATCGGAAAGAAATGACTTTCCAGTTCCATAGCTATAGGCTCATCATTATTTTCTGAAACTGTCGATGATGATGAACCGGACACAGGATACACCTCATCTACGTTGAAATCGGATGTTGCATACTGTGTCGGTGCGTTGTATAAAGCCGTTAAAATATATGACTTTCTGCTTTTTGGCACAGTATTCGTTTTACGCAAATTATCCATAGTAAAAAGCAAGTGCCAACGATTTAGCTTGTTTAACTGTTGCCGAACTGCATTAGCATCCATTTTGACTGAATTGACGTATATATTCTTTTTGACTTTCCACGCCCATGAAATTACAGACTTAATCTCTGTAAGTAAAGCATTGTCGTAGTCATCGTATTTTCGATTTTTTTCAAACATATCCATAAACAAATCAAAAATGCCAGCATTCCTTAACTTCTTCCGGACTTCTGTTTCTTCAGTTAATGCTGCATACGGCGAAGAAATGGATTGTGCTTCATCATGGGAAGTTTCTCGTATTTCATTGCCGAGTTTATTGCCGAGAACTCTTTTTTTCTTTTTTGTTGCATTAAATTCTATATCCACAGATTTGTATAATGCAGCAAGGTAGTAAGCTCTCTTGTCATTGATTCCTTTGCCATGCTTCTTCACATTTCTGATAACATATGCAATATGCTGAGAGGTCAACTTTGAAAATTTCTCTTTTAGGTATTCGTGTTCAATTGTTTCACCATGAACTGAGATGCAATCTGTTGTTGCAATCCATTCAACGATGTCATCAATAAGACAGCTATCAAAATTGGTTTTGAGTTGTTCGGCATTTAGCTGTAACGATAAATTTTCTTTTTCTTTGATAATCTCTTCTTTTCGTTCTTGCTCTGAAAGAGCAGAAGAGAAAGAATCATCATCATAAAAAAAGTTATATGTTTTATTATTGGGTATAGAAAATGTACTACCCGTGTTTGAAAACTGGACTACCGTTTCAAAAAAATAGTCCGATTTTTCTGAATCGGAATCAGCTGCCTTTCTCAAACTTTCAAGGTAGTTCAGGTCTGCTCTATAATGATTACAATCACCTGTTGTTCGTTCCACGATAATCAATTTTTTCTGCACCAACGTTTTGATGTATTTAGAAATAGTTGACCGAGAATTGATTCTCAGCCGATTCATAAAAGTCTTATAACTGCAAAAGCAATCCTTTCCGCTTTTCGTGAATCCATAAATCAGAGCATAAAAATGACGTATACCGTTTCGCAATCCAAGAAAAGTAGACATCCACTCATAGTCGGCTGAATAATTAGTTGCAAATTCCATTGTGTTCTCCTTCCTGTTTACTTTTTCTTAATTTGTTAATGCAATTATACAACCGATAAGCAAAAGAAACCAGTTGCAATATCTGAATCATTTGAGAACTTTTTAAATGTGATTTTGTCGAATATGAATTTTTGAGGAATAGATGGAACAACATGGCTATTTATTCAAAAAGCATCACTATAAATAAAGCAGCACAACCGCTTTTCTTCTTTATGATAAAATTTTCCCAATTCCCACAAGATAGAAATCAAGAAGTACACTCTTCTTTCCCAATTCATTTTCCTCTCTTATCTCAATTCTATCCACCAAACTATTCACAGCTGTTTCAGAGATTTCATTTAGAGATTCCAAGGAGAATTGATTTAATCTTCTACAAAACAAATCAGCACCTTTGATTTTTTCTTCTGCTGCACAAAGGACATGCTGACATTCTTCGTATTTCGATTTTAGTTGAATTGTTTCTTCGTCCATACTGAACATAATAGAATCAAAGAATTCGTCTGTAATGCGTTTTGAGAGTTTATCTGCGTATGCGGATTTTTTATAATCGCTTACTTCTCGAATTCGATTTTCGACTTTTTCACATTCGGAACGTGCTGCCATTAGTTCAGAGCTGCATTTTGCCCGAAGCAAATATCGTAGTTTTCTTAAAAATGTTTTTTTGTCGTTTTCGTATTCTTGTAGAATTTGATAAAGCAGCTTTTTCAATTCTTGCAGAATTGTTTTTTCCGGAATGTAGTGAGATGAACAAGTCTGATTTTTCTTCTTGCGGTAATTGTTGCAGACATACACGTTATAGATTCCGCCTTTTTGTTTTTTTCTCATTAAGTACATTTTGCATTTGCAGTCATAGCAAAATACTTTTCCATCCAAAATAGGTCTTTCTCTGTTACGAACATATTTTTTCTTTTGAGAAAGTTTTTCCTGTACCGCTTCATAATCTGCACGGCTAACAATTGCAGTTTGTGTATTCTGGTGAATCACCAATTCTGAATCTGGTTTGAATATCACCCGTTTATCTTTATATGATTTCCGTTCTGTTCGGAAATTTACTGTATCACCACAGTATTCCTGTTTAGATAGAATATCTGCAATAGTTCTCCCATTCCATGTATACGGGTCAGTCTGGGCAGAGCTTCCTTTTCTAATCTTACCACGATATGCACTAGGACAAAGTACTTTTTTATCATGCAGCATATCAGCAATTTCTGAAAATCCGTGTCCACTCAAATACATGGTGAAAATGAAACGCACTACTTCTGCTGCATCTTCATCTATAATCCAATGAGATTTATCTTGTGGGTCTGTGCGGTATCCGTATATCGGTCGTGTTGTTACATGTTTACCGCTTTCACCTTTAGCACGAATTGCAGCCCTTTGCTTTCTGGAAATGTCTTGTGCATATAACTCGTTGATAAGATTGAACAGCCCCATCATAATTCTATCGCCATTTTCAGAATTGAAATTTTCCCCGATAGAAATAAACTGAACATTGTAAGTTGCGAATTCATAATCTACATATCTTCCACAGTCTACATAGTTTCTGCCAAATCTGGAGAAGTCTTTTACAATCACTCTTTCAATTTTGCCTTTACGAATATCGTCCATCATTTCCTGAAAAGCTGGGCGATTGAAGTTCACTCCAGTATATCCGTCATCTGCATAAAACTGCGTATTGTAGTAACCGTGTTCTTCGGCATATTTCTCAAGCATAAATTTCTGGTGGATGATACTGTTGCTAACAGCGTCCTCTAAATCATCTTTAGACAGTCTTGCATATAGGGCTGTCTTTTTTCTTTCTGCCAGCATATTTCCCTCCTGACAATCTCACATAAGACATCCACAGAGGAAAAGCAATACAGTAACGGTTCTTGTCTTTCAATATCGGATAACAGCAGCAATGACTGACGACATCAGAATAAAAATCTGTTCTCTCCCTCCTATCATTCTGAGATTCAAGCAGCCGGAATTGCAACGCTTTTTATCTGACATAAGTCTTTCTTTTTTACGCCATGTGCTGATGTGATTGAAAGCTTTTTGTACATTCGAGCGATTCTTATCCTTACTATATTATATCACATTGATAGATGTAAATAATTTGTAAACAATAGAGCAAAAAGCACGTGGAAATGCCTTTTTTCTATCTTATAAGTAGAGGGGTATTTTTTACGGCATATGTAATCTACGAATTTCATGCTTTGCATGAAAAGTGAGCCATGCAGGAGCATGGCGAATATTTCGACAAACCGCAAAGGCGGTTTTCTAAAATAGCAAGCATCGACATTTGTCGGACAAATGTCATCGTCTGGATAATACCAGACTATGCTTGTTAGGGGTAAAACCCCTAAGACCCCAAATTTGCCTTCGGCAAAAGAAATCCTTACAAGTCTTGATACAACAAAGAAAAGCGTTTTTTTGCAAAAAAACATTATTTCATTTTTGTGAATGAAAATGAGCTTTGAAAGGAAATTGCAATGGAAAATAATAAGATGTACCGGATAACTTTTCGACTGAACGAAAAAGAATATGCCGAGTTCAATCAAAAATACAATCAGACAAAATGCAAAAGTATGAGTTCTTATCTTCGCCGTATGGCTCTTAACGGAAATATAATTGTGTATCCCGAAGAGGAATGGCGAGCAATACGCCGTGCTATTAGTAGCGTTGCAAACAACATAAATCAAATAACAGTTCGCTATCATTACAGCAAACAACTGTATCAAGACGACATTAAAGATTTGAAAAATGGAGTGGATGAAATCAACCAACAGTTATGCAGTTTGATTATCAAACTGTCGCAGATTAAGTGAAGGGGCATGACCATATGAAAGATGATAAGAGAGAAATCCTATATCGCTTTAGAGCAAATAAAGCTGAAAGCTCTATGATAGAAGCACGATATATTCAATCAAGCTGTTCCTCTATCAGCGAATTTTTCCGACAGATTGTCATCAATGATATGATAGTTCAGAACAGTGAGGAAGAATTAAAAAATCTAAATCTCCTCTTAAAAAGCATAGCTCAGAGTGTGGACAAGTTATCCGAAGAATCATGTACACATTCCGCAAAGATACAAGAGGTTAAAAGAGAGGTAGATGCTGCATGGCAACAACTTCAGTCCATTCAATTTACGTTACGCAAGCTCAAGCATTAGAGTATATTGTCAATCCTGAAAAAACAGAAGACGGTACATTGGTTCAAAATTTTGCTTGTTCTAACGACCCTGTTATTGCAGCAGAAATGTTTGATGCCGTTAGAAATGAGAAAGGAACAGGACGTGGCATAATCCTTGCAAGACACATTCATCAAAATTTTGCACCCGGTGAAACTACACCAGAAGAAGCAATGCAAATTGGTTTAGAGCTGTGTCAAAAGCTTTTTGGAAATGAGTATCAGTTTGTGATTGCAACACATACGGATAAGCAGCATATCCATAATCACATCATAGTAAACAATGTAAATCTTGAAAATGGGAGAACGTTGAATTATCTTGCAGACCGAGGAAAGCAAAACTTGCTTTACCAAAAAATCAGAGATACAAGCGATATGCTTTGCCGAGAACATCAACTTTCTGTTGTAGAAAATCCTGAGTTAGGAAAAAAGCAAAGATGGTATGAATGGTCACAAGAGAAACAAGGTCTTTCATGGAAATCTAAACTTCGCTACGAATTGGATTGCCTAATAATGCGAAGTGATAGTTTTGAAGATTTTCTTGACAAATGCAGAGCTAATAACATCGAAGTTGACTACAATCCAAATCGGAAAATAGATTTGAAGTTTCGTATGCCAGAACAGCAAAAATTTGCAAG
The DNA here is from genome assembly GCF_020709055.1 of Ruminococcus callidus. Taxonomy (GTDB): domain Bacteria; phylum Bacillota; class Clostridia; order Oscillospirales; family Ruminococcaceae; genus Ruminococcus_C. Next base: position 97,882 of record NZ_JAJFCK010000003.1, on the reverse strand, counting down.
AGCAAAAACGCTTGGTTGGTATTATGAAACTTCTCAAATAAAGAAAAGAATTGAAAACTACTTACGACATAAAGAGTTATCACTTGCCTATCGACCACGCACCAAAATTATTGATACAAGTGCAGAACTATTTCAAGAAGCAAAGGGACTGGAACAATGGGCAGATATACGGAATATGCAAGAAGCATCTCGTGTAATAGACATATTAACGCAATATCAGATTGAAAGTACAAAAGAAGTTAAGCCGGCTGCAATTTCTGCTTCAATGCATCGAGCTAAATTAGTCGAAGAATTGAATCATTTACAAAAAGACATTGCTTCTATATCAGAAACTATCGAAGCCTTGCGAGTGTTCCAAAAGTATAGACCTATCATGCAGCAAATGAAGAATTTGCCTGATAGAAAGAAGAAAGGTTTTGCAGAAAAATTCTCAAATGAATTAGAAAAATATCGTGAAGCTGGAACAAAACTAAAAGCTGCTTATCCAGATGGAAAAGTTCCGAGCGAAGAAAATCTCATCAAAAAGAGAAATGAAATGATACAGCAACGTGACAAATCCAATTCCGAATATAAAGCAGTAAATTCAGAATTGAAGGATATTGATTATGCACGTCAAGCGATAGATGATTATCTGAAAACGCAGGATGTTAGTCAGGAACAAAAAAGGAAGAAGGGTGATTTGGAATGATGCTGGCAGAAAAAAGAAAAAAGCACAGGCGGTTTGCTTGTGCTTTGTATCGGTATCTGATTTTATTCATTTTCTTCTTTTTGCGATAGAATCAATTGCTCATATTGCTCTATGGCTTGATTGATAAAGGTGTTTAAACTTATTCCCATACTTTTAGAGATTTCCTGTAGATAAGCTTTTTTGCCTTTAGGGACATAAAGTGAGAATCTATCATAAATGTTGTTGTTATTTTCCGTTGTTTTGCGATACACCTCAGAACGTTCTACGTCTGACATCTCAGTCCTTTTTTGCTTCTTCTGCTGTTGGAAATGTTCCGCAGAACAATCTTCGCAAAAAATTTGATTTCCCGATTTTTTCAAAAACGATTTTTTACAGTTCGGACAGATTGCTTGGCTGCCAACAGCCACAACTAAATCCGGAGTATTTTCACGCTTTTGCTGATAAGTTGCATTACGCTCTACTTGCTTTTTTTTGCGGCATTCAGGACAATATTTTTGAACGTTAGAAGTGCGTTCGCATTCCTTGCCACATTTCTGGCATATCATCGTTGGCATTTTAGTTTCCTTTCTTGTAGAGTTTGACTTTATTTTATTGTATCATATCCCCTATGCTTTGTCAAACTCATAAAAGTGAATCATTTGTAAACATCAAACTTTATATTTAACAAACTGTAAAACACAAGGATTATATCTTGACAATAGCGTTAGTTTATGATATAATCATAGAAGAATCAAAAAGAATAATAAGAATTCGAGCCAAAAAGAAAGCAAATTTGCAATGGAATGTAACATTAGATTATATGGTGGTCGCAAGCAGAGTGACAGCAAGGAAATTTTATTGCTGGTAATGCGGATGGGTAAACGGTCACAATCCCCGATAACCCACAAGCAAATAAAAATGAAAGAGATGGCGAAGTATGAAGTTTTATGCTGTGACAAACTGTGTTAGTAATTATACAACTCCCACAGTTACAGACACTTGTGATGCAAAGCAAAAGCCGTTGAATACAATTCTTTCTAATGGGGAGAAAGACATACGGCGTATCTGGTTTGATACGTTGGAAGAAGCTCAAGCATATTGTGATATATTTTCTTCTGTTCAGAAAGACATGAGTATTTCTCAGAATGAATAAAACAAAGGAGATGAAGTCATGAGTGAAAATACTCAAAATCTTTTGATTCTTCTAGCTGTTGGTATTCCGACAGCATACATTTATTTGAGAAGACGACAGAATAGAATCAGACAAGAGATGTTGGAACAACGGCAACGTTCTAAGCTGCAATCTTCTCAATCCGGTGATGCAGATTCAATACCGGAAGAAGCCGAGGTCATCCTTGGTGAACTAACTGAGTTGCGGTTGAAGCAAGCAGAAACGCTTGCACAGATTGAAGACATTCAGAATGGTCGAAACGTGGAAGTCAATGTTTGCAGAGAATATGGTCAATCAACCACCTTATCTCAAGAGAGCATTTTACAGGCTTTACAGGTAGAGGACAAAACGCTCTCTCAGCAAATCCGAAGAAAAAGCCTTGAATTTGCTGAAATCGTAAAACAGTAAGGACAAAACGGTAGACAGAACGGTAGACAAATCGAGGGACAAAACCGTGGGGAAGGGGTTGACGAGAGGGGTTCGGGGAAGTGGACAAAACGTGGTAGACAAAACGCAAGAGGAGGGATAGAATGCGTAAATACTGTGATATTTGTGGTATCGAAATTGCTGATACGGATTACGATAGTTGGTATCGTTTTATTAGCGTAAAGTACTGCGATGAATGCCGTATAGATGTTCGCAAAGAGCAGAAAAAAAACAGCAAGAAAAAACAGCAAGTGAAAAAACGAGCTGAAAATGCGGTATCACGAGAAGAACAACGTTTAAGTGAAGCTGAATATGTTGCCCAGTGCAAAACCGAAGCTAATCGTATTAAGGAACAACGTTCCCAAATTCGAGAAGTTCCTTCCATGGAACAGGAACTGAAACGACAGCTCCGGCAAGCTCAAAGGCAGATTCAGGAACTCGAAAATGAACGCAGACAATCCGCAGCAGATTATATCAATCTAATGCGGAGAGTACAAGAGCTTGAAAACTCAAAATGAAATAACAGGAGGAAAAGAAAATGGGAAAAATCATTACAATCAGTAACCAAAAGGGTGGCGTAGGAAAAACTACAACAACGTTTAATCTAGCTGCTGCTCTTTCCAGAAGAGGAAAGAAAGTGCTGTTAGTAGACCTTGACCCACAGGCAAATCTGAGTGAATATCTGGGGTATCAAAAGGATAATAAACCTACCATGACGGAACTGATTTCGGAAGTTTCTACAAAGTCCATGATTCACATTGCTGCTGTGAGAATGGCAATTCGCAAACATGATATGTACGAGTTGGATTACATTCCTGCCGACATCAATTTAGCAAATGCCGAGATGTTGATGATTAACGCCCTTGCGAGAGAGAGTATTTTAAAACGCATTTTGTCCGAAATCTCAGATGACTATGATTACATTTTAATTGATTGCTTGCCCTCTTTGGGAGTATTGCTTATCAATGCAATGACCGCAGCTGATGAAATGCTGATTCCGGTACAGACGCAAAAATTTAGTATGGATGGGCTTGATAGTTTGATTCAATTGTTTAAGCAGATTCAGGCAACTATCAACCCGACAATACAGCTTTCTGGAATACTTCCGACTATGATGGACTATACAACAGTAAGCAGAGCAGCATATCAGAACTTGATGAATAAGTATGGTAGTATCCTTTTCAAGACATACATACATCGCTCTGTGGAAGCTGCTAAAGCCGTAGAGGTAGGGTGTATGATTCCAGCCACAAGCAAGCTTGGAATGGAATATTCAGCTCTTGCAGAGGAGGTGTTGCAGCATGATGTTCAACGGTAAACTTACCGTTACGCACCGCCATCGAGCAACGGTACAAGAAATCTCCGTAGAAATGAATGGCTTTTCCTTTCTTTGCTTGTTTGGCAGACATATAAACGGAGCGTACATTTCTATTGTATCGTTGGGGGTAAGTGCAGAACTTTCCCCCAGCAAAAATGGTGTTGGTTACAACTCTGACCGCATTTTTCATGCTTTACAGTTTGCTGATTACAGCCGAAGAGGTATGATAAATGGTTGGGAACGTGACTTTGCAAATGCATTGTCCAGAACAATCACCCCAATGTTATCAACCAAAGCACAATGAAGAAAAGGTTAAAGGTAAAAAGGGATTATGGTGTTACAGTTTACAATTGCTCTACTTGTCGGTACGTTACTTGCAGATTGGGTATGCTATATTTTTGGTCGCAGCGGAAAAGGGTTATTTCATTTTCCAAGAGCCGTTCACATTGCAGAAACCTGCCTACTCATTGTAAGTTTGCTATTGATAGATGTTTATTGCGGTTGGCTACTAACAGCCTTGTTTATCAGGAAATGAAAGGAATATCATGAACATTATCATTTTAACTGGACGTTTAGCGGTAACGCCCGAACTAAAAGAAACCGCAAATGGAAAGATTTTTTGTAGATTCAGAATTGCTGTAGACCGTCACAAGAAATCTGATGGAACAGCAACAACTGACTTTTTTACATGTGTCGCATGGGGAAAAGTTGCAGAAATCCTTGAAAAATGGTTGAATAAAGGCGATGCATTAGAAATCATCGGGCGAATTGAAAATGCAAACTATGAGCTTGATGAAAAGAAGCATTACTGTGACCAAATCCATGTCCGAGAAATTCATTTTTTACCCTCTGGAAAGTCAGAATTGAAAGAAAAAGCTAGTGATGAAGATTTTGCTGCTTTTGAAGATTTGTTAGACGACCCAGATGTATCGTTTTAATGATAGGAGATGGCATCATGAGTGATTTGATAAGAATGCGTCTTTATTGGCGTAACCAGTGTTGGAAAGAACATTCTGTATTGTATGATGTTACAGTAACTGTTTTGAAAGAATGGATTCCAATGCAGGAAGATTCAGAACAACTTTGGTGGTTGTACAATCGGTATTACGTTTTTGGTCAAAGTATAAACTATTGTACAAAAGGAATACGCCACTATTTTCCGCAAACGTGCGAAAATGTTACGGAAAAAGAGGTACGTAACAAACTGGAAAAGCTAAACGAATGCTATACTTATTTAGTAACTTTGGGACAGCCTGTCCAGAATAGGAGATACAGAAATGGCAGCAGCTTTTGACTTAGGAATGATGCTGAATACAGCACCATCAGCGAACATGGTGCAGCAAATTGCATGCGATTTGCTTACACCATATCATAATCATATGTTTGCTCTTTATGATGGAGAAAGACTGGAAGACATGGTGGAAAGTATCCGCAAAAACGGAGTGCTTACACCTTTAATTGTACAACCTTTAAGCGGTGGAAAGTACGAAATTTTAATTGGTCATAACCGTTGGAATGCCTCTAAAGCAGCAGGGCTTGCAACTGTTCCGGCTATTGTAAAACAGGGATTGACAGCCGATGAAGCTGAGATGTATGTAATAGAATCAAACATCATGCAACGTGGTTTTGACAACCTTAGAATCAGTGAACAAGCAGCGGTTGTAGCACAACGTCACGAAGCAATGTTTTCTCAAGGAAAAAGAAACGACATTATCCGTGAATTGAAACTACTTGAAAACCCAAATCTTGAATCTGAATTGACAGAAACCCCATCTCAAACGACCAGAGATAAGGTCGGTTCTGAATATGGATTAAGTGGAAAAACGGTATCAAGATTGATACGCATAAATCGCTTGATTGATGAACTAAAAGAGCAAATCGACAACGAGAATATCGCTTTTCTTGCCGGAGTTCAGTTGTCTTATCTGTCAGATGACACACAGGAAACGGTTGCATTACTTGCAGAACAGTACAAAATCAGCATTAAGAAAGCAGAAGAACTACGGAAAAATGCAAGTGATGGAAGCTTATCCGATAAAGAAGTAGAACAGATTCTGTCTGGAAAAACTGATGAACCACAACAACCAAAACCAAAATCTGTGAAAATCAGTCAGGCTTCTTATTCGAGATACTTTAGTAAAAAGGCAACAAGCGAGGAAGTATCAGAAATTATTGAAAAGGCATTGGAAATGTACTTTATGAATCAGGACGATGATACGGATAAGAGCAAAGTTATTGCAACTTTTCCTGATTTTGATAAGGAGCAAGCATGATGAATCAAATGAAGTTATTGGTTTTTCAAGCAGCAGCAAAAGAGCATGTAATATATGTCAGAATGCTCAATGATAATGCTGATGAAAGTGCTGTTACAATTCAGCATAACCGCTATCTGGCAATATACAATATCATTCGCTGTGGTTTTATGGAAGACGAATACAAGAGCTGGTACAAGAAGGTGTTATCTAAATGAACAAATCAAAACTACTAGGAAGTAGCTTTGGAAAAGACCTTATGAAAACCGTAAAGCAGATACATTTGTATCAATGCTATCTTGATAATCTAAGTGATTCACCGGAAGAGTATGAGTACAGGTGTTATCTAAAAAGACAGCTAAATTATAAGTTTGAAGCATTAGAAGCAATGACTAATGCAATCGCTTTCTTTGCCAGAATCAAATATAAGTATGTAAAAACGCCTAAAGTCTTTGGATTGTATTCTAAGGATAAAAAGGATTGGCTTATTATCATAGGAAGAATATAGGGGGACTTGTTAAGATGCATTCATGTAAAAAATGCTTGCACTGCGAATGTCGTAAATCTAATAAAAGTGGTCAAAAATTTTATTATTGTGGACACCCTGACCAGAAGTACATACAGGGATATTTTAAGTGTCATGATTTAGAAGCAAAATTGACCGGATTTATTGGCATTGTAAAAAGAGAAATTTCTCCTGATTGGTGTCCGTTTCGTAAGAGAGGAACAGCAATTGTCGTTAAATAGAAATCAACTGAAATATCTTGTAATTGTAGCAATGGTTATTGACCACATTGCAGCTGCCTTCCTTTCTAATGATTCTGCTATAACAGTTATAATGCGGATGATAGGTCGATTGACAGCTCCTACAATGGCTTTTTTCATTGTAGAAGGATATTTTCATACAAAAAACAAAAAGAAATATGCTCTTCGTTTATTTATATTTTCGCTGATTTCATGGCTGCCGTATTCATATTTTGAATACGGCAAAGCCACTTTCCATTTCAGTGTGATTTTTACACTTTTCCTAGGATTGATGATTGTATGGCTGCTTGATTCAAAAATCAATTCTGGATATAAGATTTTTGGCATAGTTCTTATATTGTTTTTTTCCTTTCTTGCCGACTGGATGATATTCGTTCCCTTATGGTGCATATCATTTTTGGCTTTAGAAAGAAACAAGAAAGCAATCGGATACGGATTATATCTAGCGACTGCTATTTTATACTCGTATCTTGTTATAAAAAGTTCTCCAGCATGGACAGGCATTTGGGCAATCGGAGTATTTTTTGTTTTTCCAATGTTAAAGCTATTCTATCATGGAGAATCAGGCAGTAAAAAAGCATTTCACAAGTGGTTTTTTTACGCATTTTACCCAGTACATTTGTTATTGCTTCTAGGAGTAAAATGTGTAATTGACTTATAAAGCATTTTATGATAAAATAATGGAGGACAAGTTATGAAAAAAGCAGTCATTTCAATGGGTATGGTTCTTGGCATTGCAGCAGGAATGGCTACAATGCCGATTGGTGTTTATGCGGATGAACAAGTCAATAAGGATTACATTGCCGACTTGATTTGGGAAGAATGGTGGTTTGGTACACCAGAAGACGGCACACAATTTCCTGAAGCATCATATGAACATCATTTGATTGAATCATGGCTTGATGAAAATTTTGATGAGTATAAGGACGATGTTCCGTACGCTATATATGCGTATCGAGAATACTATAAAGACCTTGTTTCTAATTGGGCGTTTGAAGATGATGATAATGGGAATTACTATATTACAGATTTAGACGGAAACATTCTGTACCATTTTAATTTTGTCAACGGCAAATGGAATATGGCTGATGAAAATGGAAACGTAGTAGACAGTTTTATGCCGTTTAACACAGTAGAGTGGGAAAAGGAACAAGAAGCCAAAGAAGAAGCGAATCAGTCCGATTCTAATTCTGAGGAAGAAAGTAAAGATTCATCAACTTCACAACAGCATAAACAAAATAACAATCGCAGCAATAACACCGGAAATTCTGTACATAGAGTTCTTGGAAAAACCACACAACAACCAGCAACCGAAGCTGGTACGGATGAAGTCACAGAAGCTGAACAAACAACTGTAAAGTCATCTGCAAAAAGAGGTTTGCTTTGTGGTACGCTTCTTGCAGCAGTTATAATAATAATAATTTTTGTTGTAATGCACAAGAAAAATAATAAGAAAGGGAATGAGCATGATACTAAAAAGTGAAAAAAGGTTCTACGATGAAAAAGAAAAGAAGTACAAACAGCCTTTATGCGAATTTGATACAGAGAATCTCATTGTTACAGATACAGATTCTAGCACAGGAGCATCCACACAGAACAGCTTTGTTAGCGTTTATATTCGGCGTTATATTCCATATATGCTGGAGCGGAATCCTGATAAGCTTCAGGAACTTGTCAATCAAGGCGAGATATATTCGTATTTGCTGAAATTAGAAACGAGAGCAAAGGATGCGGAGTTTGACCAGATTGAAAAGTGGTTGGCGAGTGATAAGGAATACCTGCTTGCAGTAAAGAATGATGATTTTATGAAACGCACTCAACTGTACAATGCCTTTCAGGAGCAAGCAAGAGAACTGATTTTAGATAGTATAATTTTTGTGTAAGGGAGCAACAATATGTCGATACTTTTATTGCCGTTCAAAATAGTTTTTCTAATAATCGCTTTTATATTAAAAGGTATCCTATACCTACTTGCATTTATTCTAAACTTTATTTCTGAGGTCTTGGTTGCTTTGCAATACATACTCGGAAGTATCTTTGTGCTGATTGCTATTGGAGGGACTGTTGTACTTGTTAAGAGCATTCAAAATGGTTCTCTTACAGGTTTGCAGGGGGGCGTTTTAATAGGCGTTTTGTGGCTAATTTCTATGGCATTCAGTTTGATGTTCTATTTAAGCAGTGCAGCAGCAGACTTGTTTGAAAGTATCGGTGATTGGTTAGGCGATACAGCTCTTGGCTTTTTCTACTAAGATTCTATTGTATTAAATAAAAAAGCGATAGACTGCGTAAAACAGTTTATCGCTTTTTTCTATATTCAAAGAGCAAATTCTTAATCTAGACTTTGCTGGCCTTTTTTCTTCTTTATTTGGTGCGGTTTCTGTTGTTCCCGTTTTTTCTGGGCAAGTGCATTTTTTCGAAGCTGCGAAACAGGTATGTATGGTTGTGTTTGTGGCTTGTCCTTTTGAGTAGAACCAGCAGATATTGTTACAAGTTCTCTTTCAGAAGATTTATCAGATATTTCCGATTTAGAAAATGTTAAAGGCGTTGTTTCATTCGGAATAACGGTGCTTTTCATCTTTTGAATTGCTTTTGAAACTGCCTGTCTTATCTCTGCAAAAAAATCTTCTATTGGTGGTGGAGAAAATGTTTCGGAAGCAGACAATGTTGCTGTTCCAGAAAAATTTGAAAATGTTCCGTTGTGAAAATCATTGCTGAATGTTACAATTTTCACTGAAGAGGACGCAGTTTGTTCCGATTGCTTTTTGGAAATTTCTTTTAGTTCGTCTTTTATAATACCGATTATTTGAGCTGCTTCTTCTGAACATGATTGTTCTTCCAGTATTTCTATAGCAGCATTGAGTTTGATTTCATCATCTAAAGTGTTAAGGAACGAATCGAAAGACTGCATATAACTTTCCATATACTCTTCACTATCAAATGCAACACTTCTTAACTGCATAACTGGAGCTAATTCTTCTGAAATATACTTTTTTACAGAATATTCGTAGGATAGAAGAAATTCTCCTAGACATTGACTATTAAATTTAGCTTTATCATTAGAAAAAATCAGTTTTCCTGACAGCCGCATAAATTCATCTGAAAATAACCTATTTCCTATCTTTATGTGCGAATTTAAGAAGTTCAATCGAAATGGTTCAAATTCATTTTTTCTCTCGAAAATTGCTAGAATAGGATATATATCATTTGCAACATCTTTTGCTTTTCCATAGAGGGAAGAAACGGGTATATATCTATGGTTTTTATCAGGAATAAGGGCAATTGCACTCATATTTCGATTTATTATAATATCGAATTTTTGATTTCCGTTGTATTTTCCTATATACTCTGCTTTTGCAGCAACTGATGTCAATTGAGATAGATTGTTCAGTTTACGTTGGGTATATTTTAGATACTTCTTAGTTTCGCTTTCATTCTGTCCTTGAATAAATGATACATCGTTAATTAACTCCGCATCACTTCCTAATCTATTGTAAAATTCTTCTGCATCTGTTGAAACCCCTGTTACCCCAGAACGTTTTAATGATTGAGTATTCTTATAATCAAGACCAGTTAAATGAAGAAAATTCTTTCTTTCAAATTTTACTTCACGATATGTAATTGTGTTATGCTTATCTATAAATACATACAAAAAACTTTTTCCAACTAAATTTCTCTCATAAAGAAGTTTTTGCTCCTCAGCACGTTTTAGTGCTTCTGCAACACTAGAATATCTTCGCAATTGAGATGTCATATAATCTATTTATCCCTCCTTGTACTTCTTTTATCATAAAACACATGAAAAAAGCCAACAGTTTTACCTGTTGGCTTTAACTTTCAAAACAGCTGATTTTTATAGTCGCTCTGGTCGACCAACTTTCATGCAAGGAGTAATTCTCTTTGCACGGTGCATACTATACTTTCAAGTAGCAGTGAACTTCAGAGTTTCGGATACACGCCATCAGACAATAGATACAATCCATCTCTAATGTGTCCCTCAAGTGTCAGCTACACTAAGAAAAGCTACGGATAACTTTCCTCACTATTATTATATCCGATTTCATCTGAAATGTCAAGGGCTTTTCTATATTTTTTCTTTGCAAAAGAAAAAAATCAGAACAACTTTTTATGTTATACTTTATTTTTCTGTAATCGTCAAGAGCTTTTTATTTCAATCTAAATTTTGCTCTTTCTTTTTTTGTTTTGGCTCAGAGCCTTGCTCCTGTTTAGCTGAAATTGCAGCTTTTCGCATTCTGGCACGTTCAAAATAACAGGTTTTTGGCTTGTCGGGGGCTTCTTTTTTCGCCTGTGCAGCTGATGCAGCAAGTTCTGCGGTAAGTTCCTTTAATGCAGTTTCCATTTCTCCAAGTGTCCTGCCGTCCTTACTCAGAAGTTCAAATGGTTCACTAAGAATCTTCTGTGCATTGCTAAAATCAATTTCAAGAGAATTTAATTCATTCTCCGTATGTTGGATACGTTGGTCTATTTTTGCTACACTAGATTCCAGTCGGCGAAGATTAGTATCATAGGAATCAACAAAATCACAAGTGTACTTTGCTGCTCCACTAAGAGATGCGGAAATAGCTGCAACGCTTCCGTTTTCTTGTATTCCAAAATTTCCAAAGTCCTTTATTGTAATAGATAGTGGAAATCCCATAAATTCACCGATTTCGGTTGGTGTACCACGTTCTTTTACCATGGAAAACACAGCGTTTCGTAAGGCATCTGCTGCATCCTTCCGGTCAGTGTACTTTGTACCAGCTATTGTAATTGCAAATGCAGGACGATTGGTCTTTGCATCAATAGGCAAGCTTCTGACATGCTCTTTATCAGTTTTTAAAGATTCCATCGTGTGTTCTAAATCGCTTTTTGATTGTGGATATGCTGCTACAAGGTCTTGCATATCATAGATTCTGCTGTCATGCTCACGTTTTTGTATTCTCATATTTGATACTTCGTTTTCCATATCAGCACGTTGCTTTAATCGTTCATCACCAATACAAAGTGCTTTTATTTCGCTGTAATTCAATGCCTGTTGGTCAACGTCTTCCGCACTTCTGGACATGGTGTCCGATGTCATAATCTGCGAAATAAAATTTTGTTTGCTTTCCAAAAGCTGATAAGAATATGCATCAAATGTACCTTTTGTAACGTAGCGATATTGATGTACATGCTTATTTTCGTTGCCTTGTCGAACCAGTCTTCCTCGCCGTTGCTCCATATCAGCTGGTCGCCAAGGAATATCCAAATCATGTACTGCAATCAATTTTTGCTGTACATTTACACCAGTACCCATTTTAGATGTTGAACCGAGTAATACTCTAACTTCTCCAGAGCGAACTTTTGAAAATAATTCTTCCTTGTCTTTCTCGGTTTTAGCACTATGTATATATGCAATTTCATCCGGTTGTACTCCTTTTTCGATTAGTTTATTCCGAATGTCATCATATACACAGAAATCACAAGCTTCTTCTAATGAATCCATATCTGCTGCCGACTTTTCTTCATTTGCAGTCGTTTTGGGACTACTGCCGGACGGTACACCCAAATCACAGAATATAATCTGTGTAAGCTTATCTGGTGCGGTTTCTTCATAAATCTGATATACGTTTTCTACGCATTGATTCAGTTTTGTGGTTGGATTATCTTCCAATGTTGGGTCAATCAAACGTGGGTCTAATGCTAATTTTCTGCCATCACCAGTTATTTTCAAGGGATTATCTATGCGTGGGTCTGTAACAGTACGATTTTGCAAAGCATCTGCACGGTCAGATAGTTCACCAAGCATATCCTTTTGTTCTTCTGTCGGCTCTACCTGTACAACGTGCATTTCACATTCTGGGACATCCAAATTCAGCATATCGGCTGTGCGAATATCAGCAATTTGCTTAAACATTGCCATTAACTCTGGTATTCCCGTATAGCTCATGTGTACTTTTTGCTTTACATCACTTCCTGTTGTGTTCAGTTGCCAATCTGTTTGCTGTTTGCCGAACACACTTATCCAATTGTCAAAGTTATCAAGTCCCTTGCCTTTTAAAAAGTCATGTTCCAAATATCGCATCATTACATGCAGCTCTGTCATAGAGTTGCTTAATGGAGTACCAGTTGCCATAACAATACCTTTACCACCTGTTTTTTCATCGAGATACTGGCATTTTAGGAACAAATCCATAGCCTTTTGAGAAGACGATGTAGAAATGCCGGATACGCCCTGTAATTTTGTTGCTGTAAAGAGATTTTTGAACTCATGGGCTTCGTCTACGATAAGCTTGTCAATACCCATTTCTTCAAAAGTTACAGTATCATCTTTCGGAGTATCTAGTAGCTTGTCTAATCTCTTTTTCAGAGATTTTCTGCTACGTTCTAGGGCTTTTATCTCTACTGAACCACCATCGGCTTCTTTTAGTTCCTTAATACCTGTTACAATATCCTGTATCTGCTGTTCCAACAATGCAATTTGTCGTTCTTGTGAAATCGGGATTCTGCCAAGTTGCTGATGACTGATAATTACAGCATCCAAGTCGCTAGTTGCAATTTTCGCAAATAGTTGTTTTCGATTGGATTCCTGAAAATCTTTTGCAGTAGCTACAAGGATATTTGCACCCGGATACAATAAACGAAAGTCTTCACCAATTTGTTCAGTCAACTGTTTTGGAACACAAATCATAGGCTTGCTGCACAATCCCAATCTTTTTGATTCCATAGCTGTTGCAATCATTTCAAAAGTTTTTCCAGCACCTACGCAATGTGCAAACAGTGTATTGCCGCCAAAGAGTGCATGTGCAACTGCATCTTTTTGATGTGGTCTAAGAGAAATATCTGCATTCATTGTAGGAAATGTAAGATTGCTTCCATCAAATTCCCGTGGTTTGATGCAGTTAAACATTTGATTATACTGTTCTACTAATTCATTTCGGCGTTCAGGGTCTTGAAAAATCCATTCTTTAAATGCTTCTCTTATCTTATCTGCTTTTAGGTGTGCTGCTTTTGTTGCTTTATCATCAATTACTCTTTTTTCTTTCGTTTCGCCAAATGGCAGCGTTTCAACTACGACTTTATAGCATTTAGGTTCTCTCAAATTCAGTAGGTCTTCCATGATTTGATAAGCACTTTTATGCTTTGTACTATATTCTTGTTCATGTACTGATAAATTCCCATAACGTGTCGGTTTTGGGGTGATTGACCATTCTCCAGACCTTTCAGAATGCGTTACCTTAATTGCACTTTTCATGCTGGATTCTGCATTTTTATATTGCTTTTGCAGCATATGTTTTTTGTAGAATGGAGCATCTTCTAGCTGCTTTTTACAATCATCCATTATCCTTTGCTGAAAATCCACTTGCTTTTCTTCTGACGTACCAAATGTTTCATACATAAATTGACGATAAATTTTCGGGTCAATCCAAGATGCACCAATTTGAATGTCAAGGTCTTCTGCTTTTAGCATAGGTGGTTTGGATTCTTTAAGTACTTGAATATTTTTTTCAAATCTGCTATCTAATGCAGCTGCTTTTTCTGCTGCTTCTAATTTCTCATAGATATTTCCTGATAAATATTCCGCAGCAGTTTGATAAATTTCCTCACCGCTTAAATTTGGCACAAGATATATCTCGCTTTGTAGCTCTTGAAGTAGTTCATCTTTTGTTTCTCCGGTCAGCATTTGCATATATCCAATATCTACTTTGGCTTTTTCGGAAAGAGAAATAGTCAGAGCTTCCATTGCTGTATCAACATGTTCAACTGCCTTTGGCGGTTTTATTGTTCTCTTCGTAAACAAGTCGGATTTTTCGGCAGTTCCTTTACTCAAATCATAGCTTTTCTCTAAAGATGCAACCAACGGATAGGATACATCTTCGCCAAACATGGACTTGTTAGCTCTGCTATGCAAAAGACCATGTTTTTTAGAAAAGCTATCATATTGTGCGTTTAATTGCTCTTGAAGAGAACGAATTACATCATCCGATTGATTTTGTTCCTGTGCAACTAAAAGCTCTCGTGTCGTATCACGAAGTGAAATAAACGCTCTTGCTGCCTGAATTTCCTTATTGCTATGATTGCATTTAGGAACACAGCATCTATCTGTTGTCTTGAAATAAATCTTATGATTCTGCTCAAACAAACTGAAATTACGCAATTCTTCTGGCGGAGCGACCTGCAATCCATCTATTTTCGGATAAACATCATTTGCCTTTACATCAGATATTGTGGCAGATAACTTTGATACAGCTTCTTGCAGTTGTTCTTTTAAATCTGCTCCTTCAATAGGCATACACATTGTTCCATGCCCATACATCTTATTACCTTCTACCATCTCGCCTAAGACCATATCAGGATGTTCTGAGAAGTATTGATTGATTGGAAGTCCTGCATCTGTTTCGCCAATATGCACCCACTCCGGTTCAATTACAGGCGGTTCAGAACGCTTTTGCAGAAAGATAATATCCGATGTAACATCTGTACCAGCGTTTTTAGAGAATGTCCCTGACGGCATACGAATAGCACCAATCAAATCTGCTTTTTCTGACAACTGTTTTCTAAAGTCTTCGTTTGCTTTATCTAGTGTCCCAGTGGATGTAACAAATGCAACAATACCGCCCTCTTTTACTTTGTCTAATGTTCTTGCGAAGAAATAGTCGTGCAGCTGTTTTGTGCCATATTCTTTGTCAAAAAAACCTAAATCACCGAAAGGAACATTGCCTACTGCCATGTCAAAACTTCCGGTTTGAAAGTCTGTTTTTTCAAATCCCTTTATTTGAATATCTGCATCAGGATAAAGCTTTTTTGCGATTCTCCCTGAAATGCTATCTAGTTCAACACCATATATCTGTGTTTCTTTTTGCAAGTCTGTGGGCATTCTGCCGATAAAATTACCCACTCCACAAGACGGTTCTAAGAGATTTCCACCTTCAAATCCAAAACTCTTAGCTGCATCATAAATGCTATCAATTACGATAGGCGGTGTGTAGAAAGAATCCAATACGGAAGCTTTAGCAGAAGTGTATTCACTATCGGTAAGGGTTTCTCGTAATGCTGCATATTCTTTTGACCATTTTTCATTTCCACTGTCAAATGCTTGAGGCATACCGCCCCATCCAACATATTTTGAAAGAACTTCTTTTTCTTCTTCTGTTGCCGGACGATTCTCTGTTTCAAGCGTTTTTAAGGTTTCAATTGCTGCGAGATTTGCCTTAAATTTAGTTTTTGCACCACCTTCGCCCAGATTATCATCTGTAATGGTAAAGTTTGAAGTTTTCTCAACTTGTTCTTTCTGTGGTTCTTTCGGCTTTGCTTCCATTTCAAATTCCTGTGATATGTCTTTGGAATCCTTGTCTTGAACCAACTTTTCAATTTGTTGTGATTGCAATTCGCTATCTACTTCTGGATTAACAATAGAAGGATTTTCTTCTGTGATACCGGATTCTGCAAAAGCTTCTTCTGTTGTCTGCGGTTGTTCTTTTTCTTTGTTAGAATCTTCATCTTGCAGTGTTGGTGATTCAGTTTGCTCAATTTTTGAGGGTAATTCTTCAAACGATTCTGGCATAGTATCTGAAAATGATTCAGCGTTTTCTTCCATTAAGGTTGGATTCTCTAAAATTTTCTCATCAGAAAACGCTGGCATGACTACCTGTTCAACAGTACCTACTTCTTCAATTTCTGAAAGCTGTTCCGGACTGTCAATGTATTTATACAAATCAGTATCTAGCAACTTGCTTTTAGGGAGATTTTCTGTAACTACAAACGCCCCAGATTCTCTTTTTACTGTACAGTCATCTTCATACCAAGGTAAAGCTCCTGCCAAAGAAACAACCTCACATATATCACCTGTACGCAAGTTCTGAAATTTATCACCGATTTTTAATTCATAAGGTTGCGATTCTGCATCGACAACAGAATCGTTTTCTTCTTTCTCATTTTGTAGTTCTTCAGCCGATTCTGATGTTGCTCCCGGATTTTCTTCTTCAACTGATTCAATCAGTTCCTCAACTTTTGTAGAATCTGTTATGGAAACACTGCTCTCATTTTCGGGTTCAACCTCTATATCTGAAAATGACATCTGAATGTTTTGACTGCCTATATCTGTAATGTTTTGTTCTGAATCAGAAGCTTCTTTCTCTTCTGATTCAATTGATTTAGAATCAGAATCCAATGATGCAGCTTGCTTTTTTTCTGACAAAAATGTTGTTACTTGTTCTAAGGAATCATTTGTGGTTACAGCTTGACGATACATATCAGAAAAAATAAGTATATCATTTGCGGAAACTGTTTCATCTATCAATTGTTCTATTGCAGCTTGCGGAACTCCAATGTCAAAGGCATGGACTATGGCTGCCTTTTGTTCTTCATTATAGTCATGTCCAGCTGTAATTTCAGAAAGTGTTACATCTTTATCCAACTGACTTTTACATTCTATTAGTCTAAGAAATGACGTATCGGAATTATCTGAAATATACGCTGAAATATGCTGGTTAAGTTGTTGCAATTGTGCAGGAGTGTAAGCAGCATCAATATAAGTTGCAATTAAGCTGGTTTGTCCGGAACGAGCAGAATCTTGTATGCTACTTTTCAATTCTGATAATTGTTCATTAGAAATCCCACGACTTTTTAAATCTCTTTCTATCTGGTTCTGATTTCTTGCAAACATCGGTGTACAAGGGGTACAAACAAGATAAAATAGAAATGAGGGGCGATAGAGCGGAAATGTCAGATTTTCCACTCTATCTGAACACGGTCGCTGGTGGCCTTGATCGTAGAGATCAAACCATCGGCGGCTTTTCTTTTGTCGTCAAAATCTATGCTGTCCCAGTTGTCGAGATAATAGGATAACTTCTTTATCTGCTGGGGCGATATGGTTTCAACACTCAATTCGGCGATTGCCTTTGAAATGGTCTGGCGTCGGGTGTCCAGTTCTTCAATTTTTTTGTTAGCGTAGGCAAGCAAGGTCGCATTGGCTCCGGTCAGCGTGTCCAGCAGCTTTTCAATTTCTGCCTCCACCTGTGCCAGTTCCACTTGATAGGCTGTCAGTTTCGGATTGACTTTTTCCTCCCTGCCGTGGAGTATCTGAAAGTCTTTGAATTTCTCCTGCATGGCCGAGAAAATGAATTGCTCAAATTCTTCTTTGCGGATTTTCCCACAGCCCGGACAACCTTTGTTTTCCGTCCGTTTGGTACAGCGGAAATACCCGGTGCTGTTTGGCACATGGGTGGCTTTCAGCGCATACCCACAATGACCGCATTTGATTTTTCCGGCCAGCCAAGTGTTCTTCGGTTTCCGTCCCTGCTGGAAGGTGGTATTTGCCATAAGTTTTTTCCGGCATTTCAGCCATGTGTCAGAGGAAATGAGTGCTTCATGGGGAGCGATAACAAGTATCTGGTCTTTTAAGCACCTGTCCTTGTCCTCCTTCACATCCCGCCCCTTATAGAGATAGCAGCCGTTTGTTCCGGCAAAGTCAGAAGCGTCATTGACAATCGCTGCACCCTGACTCTTGAAAAATTCGTACAGCTCCAAGTCGGCCTGTGCATAAACGGGGTTTCGCAAAAGCTGGGAAAGAAAACTCCGAACCATTGACTTCTCGTAAATCTTGATACCCTGTTCCTCGAAGTATCGGGTAATATCTCCGAAGGAGGTTTCCGGTTCAGCGTACATTTCAAACATCAGCCGTACATGGTCGGCGGCTATGGGGTCGGCAACCATTTTCTTTGTACGGATACCCTCTACCACAGTAGGCTCTAACTGATAACCGTATGGTGCCTGTCCGCTCATGTGGAAACCTTTCAGACACCGGGAATAGTAGGCGTCTGTGACACGCTTCTGAATTGTCTCCCGTTCAAGCTGGGCGAATACAATGCAGATATTCAGCATGGCCCGGCCCATCGGGGTCGAAGTATCAAACTTTTCTGTGGATGATACAAACTCCACATCATACTCTTGAAACAGCTCCATCATCGTTGCAAAGTCCAGAATAGAGCGGCTTATACGGTCCAGTTTATACACGATGACCCGCCTGACCTTTCCCTTGCGGATCTCGCCCAACAGCTTTTGAAACTCCGGCCTATCCGTATTTTTACCGGAATAGCCTTTGTCCTTGAATACCCGGCAGCTCCCACCTTTCAATTCATACTTGCAAAAGTCAATCTGACTTTCAATGCTGATACTGTCCTTGCGGTCTACTGACTGTCTTGCGTAAATACAATCTTCTCTGATAAATTCCATATTGGGCTCCTTTCCTTGTTGGAATGGAGCTACCAACCTTACAACTATATTATACCATCAGCAGCCCCGGACAACAATGTTGCGAATGATTAGGGAAATCTGTCCCCATATTTTCTGAACACCTCATAAAGACAACGCTCAATTTCTTTTTTGCGCTGTGCTTTCTCCTTCGGGGGAAGTACCGGCGTGAGGCTTTCCAGCACAATGATCTTCCCTTGAAATGCGACAGACTTTGTTTCTCGTTCATAAGTGACAGCTTGCGTCATTGAAAACCTCCTTTGCGAAAGTGCGTGTATATGCCTGCCTTTCCCGCTTGTCCTGTGGGGAAATGTCAAAAGGCGACACCCAGCAGGTGCCGCCCTTTGAGCTTTCTCCACTTCGGGTCGATATGGCCCGAGGTCAGTAAGGACTGGAAAGGTACTTTTCTTTGGCGTCCTCCACGCTGTTGAGGTCAAATACTTCATAAAGCTGCCCCACAACACGCCGTATATCCTTCTTTGAAAATCCGCAGTCCTCCATTGCCATAATGACATAACCGCGGCAGGCGTCATTGCTCCATTCGTCCGTTTCCAAGCCGGGGATCATTCCAAACGCATTTCCCATAAAATGCTCCTTTTTTGAAAAGATGGGGAGCCACGCCGGATCGGTTGGCCTATCATCAGACAGCATTGCCGGGGGCTCCCCATAGGTTTTCACTTCATTTCAGACACACCGGACGGACATAGGCTTCATGCCCCATAGTATTTCAACTCTCCCCATTCTGATGGCAAGGCGTTCTCATTGCCTGCGACGGCTCACGGCTTGCAAGGCCGCTTCAACGCTCGGACTGTGACTAAACGCAAGTATCCGGGTTCTGCGCCTGTTCCGGTGGAGCCAGCCTTGCCCCACCTATGGCATGGACCTGTTCGCTCGCTCAGTTTTACAAAGACTGTATTCTCTGAAATCCGAGGTCATGGCGGGTCTGTCACACAGCGCGTTCCCCTTCGTATCCGGGTGTCTTTTTATTCGATTTTCAATCTGCATGAGGCTTGTCTGAACCTCGAGCCATTGTGACCCGAAGTGTTTTGCCTCTCATAAGCCATTTCATTTTCCGGCCTAAATCGGTACGCCTTACAAAGAATTTTTCAAAATTTTTTCTAAGCGCCGCAGACCTCGCTCGATTGCGACACGAACCACTTTTTCATGGACGCCCTCTGCCCGGGCAATGTCCTGTTTGGTCATGCCGAGAATGAAATGAGCATAAATCCGTTTTGCCTGTTTGTCCGGCAGACTGGAAATCGCTGCGTGAAGCTCCTGCATGGTCACTTTCCGCTCATACAGTTCATGGGGAGATAAGGCAACAAAGACAGCTTCATGCTCCAGCCCGTCATCCCGATCAAGGGAATAGTAGGCTTTGTGGCGGTATGTACGCAGCCGGTAGGCAGCCTCTTTACGATCAAACTCTTTGAACATTTCTGCAACTTCTTCCGATACTTCCATGAAGCAATCCGATGTATAGAACGGGTAATAGTCCCGCAAATTGATAATAGCCATATTGACCTCCGTTTCGGTTGTTGGTTGACGAGTGACCGAAACGAAGGCGGCGGGGAGCGGCACCGGGGAATGGCTTCGGGCCAACATGACCCGAAGCCGCCCCATAAGAACGCAAAAGCGCCCGGGCGGCATGAAGCCACACGGACGCATGAAATGACATAATAGTTAAGGTTCCAACAAATTTCGCATACATAGCCGGAATAACCCGGAGGCGGGGCTATGCTTTTTTTAACTGATGTAGGTCATGGGCACTGTGAAAAAAGGCAAAGATAGACACGGCGGCAATCCTCCTATATGCCGCCGTGGATTTACACGGTGTTAGGTCGTCGTTGGTTTAGGGGAGCGAAAAGAAACGGCGGCTCTGATTTCTCAAAACCGCCGTATCGTCAGTGATATAGGAAAGCACACGAAATCCTCTGCCCGTCAGCGGTTTTTTTCTTTTCCCCGCTGTGGGGGCAGATGTTTCTTAATTGATTTACCACAAGCATAAACTACAAATGTTACACAAATGTCCGAGGCGTCTTTGATTTCGACAGAAAAACAGGCTGAATTGTTACAAAGCTCGGACATTTCAAAAGAATTTTTTGAAAAATACTAAAGAAGCGGAGCAGCTAAAATCTGCTCCGCTTCGATATGATTGATCTAAGGATGTTTTGCTATTTGATTAAACTCACTCTGTCAACCGCAATCGCTCCACAACTGGAAGGTTAACGTCAGTTTTGTAGACCCATATAGGCACAATAAGGCAGATTAGCAACACCAGTCCAGACACCAGCACCAGTGGGATAAATGGATAGGAGAAAACAGCATAATAGGCCACTTTACTAAAAATCATATATAGCAAGATGAAGATTGCTGTTCCAATGGTGACTGCAAGGGAAAGGGAAACACCCCAATAATAGAAACCTTCCATAAATAGCATTCGTTTGATTTGTCGCTTTGTCATTCCAATGCTTTCAAGAACAGCTAATTCATAGCGCCGAGTATTTACATTGACAACCATTGTATTGACAAAGTTCATGACACCAACAAGCAGCAGGATCACGGACAACCCTGTTCCTAAAACCTTTGCTGTAATGAGATATTCCTGCATTTCTTCTCGCCGTTCATATCGGGATATAATATCAATGTTAGCTTGTGATGCGGTGATTTGCTTTAATTCTTGCAGTATACTTTCGTCATGTTGACCATCCGTATCAAAGGCCACGCGGAACACTCTATATTGCGGAAAGAGTTCTTTCAAAGCTGTTTGACTAATATACAAATCAGGAGCTGTCCCTCTCTCATTGCCTCCTCCTGCTCGAAACCCTTCATTCAAATAACCGTTCGCTACAATAAAGGAATGCTGTCCGTTCTGCGTCTGGATTGTTATTTCCTGCCCTGGCTGAATAAGGCCTTCTACTGTTTTGGACAGCAGCACAACCTTTCCTTGTTCAAAGGCAGACGTGTCAATAGGCAAGTTTAAGGTTTTATTGATTTCTTCCAAATATGCACTGTCAATTCCAAAAACCCCGCTAAAAAAGTTTTGCTGATAATTTTCTAATTTTGCCGGATCAGAAAAATCAATGCCGTTTACTCCGTCTAATGACGCAAGAAACTCGTGAAATACAGCATCGTCATATACAACATCTGCTGCTACTTGAGGATAAGGTGCATAGGTCAACCTCAAATTCTCAATGCCGTCAAGCTGACCAATCTCTGAAACCATTTCGCTGGAAATTAAATCTTCTCTTTCGTGGATACTATATGTGAGTGCAAAATCGCTTACTCCCCATTGGCTCACATAATTCTCCGGGCTTAAACCATGTAATAGCCCTGTGACGACAAGGAACAAGGTAAGGCCGAAAAAAAGCGATGCAAAAACAAGGGTTGTACTCTTAGCATTACGAAAGACATTGTTCCATGCCATTCTGGACAACTTCATTTTGCTACAATTTCTGGCGCTGCTCTTTGTGCTGGCTGCTGTATATTGGAGTGCTGCTATTGGTGAAACACTTCCGGCAATTTTGGCGGGCTTCATGCTTGCAATCATAACGGTAATGAACGTAAATATGGCCGCTCCTATGAAAATAAACGGCGAAAAAGATACTTTTGTTCCCACATCAGAATTTGTTGAATACATCATATTCAGGAAGTAAGGAACAATGCCAAAGGAAACAACCGCACCAAGTAACAGACCAATCGGAATACCAATACAAGAGATTCTGATTGCCTGCTTATAGATAATTCTCTTTATCTGCCTTTGGGTCGTTCCAATCGTTTTAAGACGGCCATAGAATTGCACATCTTTTACGACAGAGACATAAAGAATATTATAAATCAGCAGATAGCCGCTAAAGGATATAAAAACTGCTAAAATTATTACAGCTAAAATAATAGTTCCACCATTTGCCTGTTCTAATGGTACAATTTCAAATGTTTGCCCTTCTGTAAAGTCAATCTCACGCCGCAATCTTTCACAGTTTTTGTCAGCATTATCATTGCCTTGAAAACGGATCATTGCCGTAACACTATTATCCAGTGATACATTTAAGCTATCCTTAAAAGCGGATGAAACATAAACATAACCACGATTATTTGTGCGCATTGGAATGTAGTCCGTATAGTAGCCCGACAGCAAAAAGGTGTCCGTGACATAATCATAGCTATCGCCAATTTGGTATGACAACACAATTTCCATCCCTATTTGTGGATCAGAAATACCCATCTGTTCAAGCACCCATGTAGGCAACATGATTTCGCTTTTACTTAACGGATAATTTCCTACAACACCTGATATAGTAGGAAGACGGTGGTGTTCCCACTCTGTATCATTTATCCATACTACACCTAATCTTGCGTTTCTCAGTTGTTCTGTATCAACACTGCCTAAACGCTGCTGTATGCCTACGTCAAGTACAAGACTTGATTTTGAAATCTCAACCAACTGTTCTTCCGTTACATTTGTGATTCCGGCATCTGCGGTAGTTCCCATTAAGCGGATTTGTTGCATTTGGTAGGTTTCAAAGTAACTAAAGCCAATACTAAATGTCGCAGTTATCATAAATGCAGTTAGCGCCAGAGCAATGATTGCAAATAAATTACGCTGCCGTTCATGGTGCAAACTGCGCTTTGCCAGTTTCTTTTCAATGTTACTGGTATCATTTTCAAAAGGCCATGTCATAGTCTGCCACCCCCTACTTATTCCACAATTTTGCCGTCCTCAATGCGGACAATCCGATCTGCAAGACGGGCAATATCGTTGTTGTGGGTAATCATCACAACGGTTTGCCGGAACTCCGCACTGGTGCGCTTGATAAGCCCCAGCACCTCGGCGCTGGTCTTGCTGTCAAGGTTACCGGTCGGCTCGTCGGCCAGCACGATAGCCGGTTTGGTAATCAGGGCGCGTGCAATCGCCACACGCTGCTGCTGTCCGCCGGAAAGATTATTCGGCATATTTTTCAGTTTATCTTCCAGCCCCAGCAGGTGAACGATCTCGTCCAAAAACTTCTGATCCACCGTGTCCCCGTCCAGCTCCACCGGCAGGACGATGTTCTCATACACATTCAGAATAGGAACAAGGTTATAGTTCTGGAAGATAAAGCCGATGTTGCGGCGGCGAAAGATGGTAAGCTGTTCATCGTTCTTCTTTGCCAGTTCTTCGCCCCGGACGATCACGGTTCCGCTGGTTGGAGTGTCCAGCCCGCCCATCATGTGAAGCAGGGTGGACTTGCCGCTACCAGAGGTTCCCACAACAGCCACAAACTCGCCATCCTCCACGGAGAAATTTACGCCGTCAAGGGCGCGGGTAATGTTCGGTTCTGTACCGTAATACTTTTTCAGGTCAATCGTCTGTAAAACGCTCATATTCAAAACTCCTTTCAAGGCTTCCTACCTGTTGATAAGTGTATTGTAAAACCCAAATGTCCGCGAAATATTACAGCGGCTAAAAAAATTCATTGAAAATTGAGGTGAAATGTTACAACGCTCGGACATTTCATTTTATCTCTGCACCTCGGGCCAACTTGACCCGAAGCAGAAAGTTTCTCTCAACGCAAGGGAAGCATAATGGAAAATTCCGAACCCTTGCCCGGCTCCGAAACCACTTTGATATAGCCGCCCTGCCGCGTTACGATCTCGCGGGCCAGATACAGGCCAATGCCCACACCCTGCTGTTCGTGTACTTCTTCCTCACGATAGAAGCGCTGGAAGATAGCGGCCTGATTGCTTTCGGAAATGCCCTTGCCAGTGTCGGTCACTTTGATTTCCACATACATTTCCCACAGCACCACAGACACAGCGATTTTCCCGCCTGCCGGGGTGTACTTCACCGCATTGTCCAGCAGGTTAAAGAGGGCTTCCGATGTCCACTTGCTGTCATGGGAAACGGTCAAATCCTCCGGGCAGTCCACGGACACGGCGATTTCCTTTTTCTCCGCTGCATACACGATCCCACTCATGGCCTGTGCCACGGTATCAAAGAGGCGGCCCGGTTTCTTGTCCAACTGGATCACGCCTGTTTCCAGACGGGAGGTTTTCACAAGGGCCTGAAAGAGAAAGTCCAGCTTATCCGTCTGGCTGCGGATTCCCCGGATAAAGTCGGTGCGCTCTGCCTCGACCATAGGCTTTTCCAGCAGGGTGTCCGTCGCCATTTTCAGATTGCTTACCGGCGTTTTCACCTGATGGGAAATATCCGATACAAGGGTCTGTAACTCCTGCCGTTCCTCGTCCACCCGGCGGCGGTTCTCCTGCATGATCTGGTAAAGCCTTGCCAGCCGGTGTCCGATTCTGGCAAGCTGGGTTTCGCTGTCCTCTGGCCGCTGGGGCGCTTCATTTCCGGCGATCATGTGGTCTAAGGTCTGGCACAGGTCAGTGGTAAACTGCGACAGTCGCTTTCCAAACGCCTGCGTCAGTACAAAAATCCCTACAATGGCGCACAGCAGCAGCGCCCCGCCTGTCAGCAGCACCGCAATCTGTTTTGTCACAAGAAAAAGAGCTATGGTGATCCCGGACATGGAGAGGACAAGCTCCATTGCCACCCGGCCAAACAGCCGCTTTACCGAGAGGTTTTGAAACTTCATTTTACCTCGCCTCCCGTCCATTGATACCCCATGCCGTAAACGGTCTTGATGTAGGGTGCGCCGCCGTCGGCTTCAATCTTGCTGCGAATACGGCTGATGGAGGTTGTCAGGGTGTGTTCGTCCACAAACCGCTCGTCTATATCCCACAGCTTTTCCAAAAGCTGCCCACGGGTCAGCACTTGCCGGGGATTTTTACGAAACAGGTTCAGCATTTTGTACTCCATCGGGGATAGAGTCAGGGGCTTGCCGTTTAAGGAAGCCGTCTGCTCCGAGAAGTCCAGAAACAACCGCCCGTCATCGTAAATGTCCTTGGCCGGTTTGTGGTGTTCCAGCATGGCGAACATGGCTTTGATTTTCCGCTGCAAGACCCCAATCACAAAGGGCTTTGTGATGTAGTCCACCGCGCCCACCTCATAACCCCGTATCTGGTCGCTCTCCTGATCGTTGGCGGTCAGGAAAATCACGATGGTATCCGGGTGCTGGGGCTTTATCAGCTTGCACAGTTCAAAACCGTTCCCGTCCGGCAGGTTGATGTCCAGCAGCACTAAATTAAATTCCCGCTGGCGGATGGCGTCGGCTGCGGTTCTGGCATTTAGGGCAGAAGTCACGCCATAGCCGTCTGCGGTCAGGTTATAGGCCACCATCTTATTCAAAAAACTGTCGTCCTCGACAATTAAAATCTGCTTCATATCCTCACTTCCTTTGCTTTTTGCAGATAGTATAACAGGCAAATGTCCGCGAAATGTTACAGCGGACGGATTTTTCAAAAAATTATTTCTTCATAAATTATATAGCCTGTTGGCTTTTACATCAAGATTTTACAAGTGAATAGTGAAATGAAATACTACCTTACATAAAGTTTCATTACATTCTCATAATCCAGCCCGAAATGTACAATGATATAGGGTGATATGAGAATGAACCAAGATGAAAGAAGGTTTGACTTTCACGGCCTCGGGGCAGCTCTCAAAAGAGCCAGAGAAGAAAAGGGCTGGACACAAGCCTACGTTGCGGAATTAGTAGACCGTGACTCCCGTACCATTATGAATATTGAGAACAAAGGTCAGTATCCCAGCTTCGACCTTTTTGTTAAACTCATTACCATGTTTGACGTTTCAGTTGACCAGTTTATTCATGCGGACGGAGGGGCAAGGTCAAGTTCTTGCAGAAAGCACATTGATGTGCTCCTAAATTCTATGAATGAAAAAGAGCTTGTTGTAATAGAAGCCACAGCCGAGGGCATTAAGAAAGCCAGAGAAACGGAGGTTCCAGAATAAGGGCCTCTGTTTTTTTGCGCCATTTTAGGGGCTGTCGCTAAGTGGCAAGCAATGCCTCTGTGGCCACAAGTGGCACAAAGGCGGCTTGTTGGGGCTCGCCCCAAACCCGTATCTTCGGGCCAACATGGCCCGAAGTGTCAGCGTCGCTTTGCTCCTTATTTTCATAACCTTAACGCTCCTTTTCCTGCTTTCTTCCCGGCTCGGTGTAGCCCATCAGAGTGTCAATGTTCGCCTTGATCGTGACGATCTCCTGCATATCCCGTCGTGCCTTCTGGTATTCTCCATAGAGCTGTTTTTTCTTTGCTGTGAGCTTGCGGCCTTCCTCCTTCAGCACATCCATTTTAGGGAGCTTCGCCCCGCCCAGCAGAGAGCGCATTTCCGCTTGTGCAGCCCGGTACAGTTCAAGGTCGGCCTCATGCTCCGCAAGGAATTTCCGGCTGTACTTCGTCGCCTTATACTGCTCAAAGACTGGGCGGGTTTTGGCATACTGAACCGTTGCGGCCTTTAGCCCAGCATTGGTTTTCATGGCCTGTTCCGTCTGCTTGACCTGTTCGGAAATAACATGGAAACGGTCTGCCGCCTCGGTGGCTTTCTTCGCCAACTGCTCATAATCGGTCAGGTTATTATCCTGTATATAGGCAAGAGCGGCGGCCATCTGCTTAATGTTAAATACCTTCGCCCAGCGTTCATATCCCGGCCCCTTACCGGCAGCCAGCTTTGCTTGAATATCCACCGCCAGACTGATTTTCCGCTCCGAGCGCCCGGGGTGTTTTTCTTTGCCCTCAATGGCGGACAGAACATCTTGCAAGTCGTAGCCGTCCCCCAGCGTGGAGGCACGCAGACGGGTGAAGCGTTCCTGTCCCTGCCCGGTCAGCCGGAAGCTGATACCGCCGCCCCGAACCGTCTTGACCTCATACCCGGCCCGCTTCATCAAATTGAGAAATTCGTCCAGATCAGCGGGGCGTTCCGCCAGCGCAGTATCAATGGCAAGGCGCAGTCGGTCCTGATAGGAAAGCGGCCCTTTCCGGTCTTTCTGCCACTCCCCATAGTTCCGATACTTGCTCTTGCTCCGGGGCTTCGGGTTCTCCACGATGGACAGCCCGTTTTCAAGGCACAGCCTGTCAGAGAGCCGCCGAAGGGCGAAGCTGGAGCCCCAAAAATTTCGGAATTTCCGAGTGCAGTCAAGGGTGGTGGAGTTGTAATAAATGTGACAATGGATGTGCTGCTTATCGGTGTGCGTGGTAACGATAAAAGCGTGCCGCCCCTTTGTCCAGCGCATAGCCAGCTCATAGCCGATACGGTTCGCCTCCTTCGGGGTGATCTCGCCCGGATAGAAGGATTGTCGTATCTGATAGCACAGCACATTATTTTCTTTCTTCTGTTCCCGGCCCGTCATAGCGGCATAGCTGGCCTTTGCCAAAAGGAACTCGTCCGCCACGGTGGCCGGATCACATTCATAAGCGGAGATATACTTTCCGCTTTCTGTTTTCTCCGGGTCCTTGCCATAGTCCAGACAATCCCGGATAGCCTCAGCAATCGTTTCGCCTTCGCCCGCATGGCGCTGTAACAAAGTTGTGGTAGCCAAAAATCATTCCTCCTTTCCATGAGAAAGGGGCGGCCCATTCAGACCGCCCCGACTTCGGGCCAGTATGGCCCGAGGCTGCTTAACTTGCCAGAAACCGGTACAGAGCGGATTTGCCTCCGTCCAGCGCCCAAAGAAGGGAGCCCGCCGCCGCTTGCAGTCCATACGGCGAAAGAAGGAAGGCAAGAAACAGAAATACAATCCCACCTATGGGCGTCGGCGTGAAAAAGAGAGCGACACCCAGCACCGCCAGGATCACAGAGGCAATCGTCAGCAGGACGGCACAAATATCCAACAGGAACACCAGCAGAGCCGCCAGAAGGGACAACGCCAAAGCAAAGGGAGCAACCAATATTTTCAGCAGTATCTTCATCTTCAAAACCTCCTTTATCTATCCTTCCTACCTCTATTTTATCATGCCTGCCCGGGGACATAAATGTTGCGAAAGATTAGTGAATCCTGTCCCAAACCTTCGGGTCATACTGGCCCGAAGTGGTAAAAAAAGAGCAGGGCGGCAAGCCCCGCAACGGAAGCCTGCCGCCCTCGTCTTACTTTGCCACCAGCTCGGAGAGCTCCCGCAACACCTTTGACACCTCGCCCCACAGCTTTTCATAGTCCCGCTTCAATCCGTCGATTTCCTCCGGGTACACGCCATAGGTATGTGCGTGTATGGCAACCTGATTGAGATTGTTAGAACAGCGCCGTTGCAGAGAGATCAGCTCTTTTACGGGCGCAAGGTCGATGTGCAGGATATACCCATTCAGAGCCATTTTCCGTACATAAGCCCCGGCGTTGGAAATGCCCGCCTCAGCCATCCGTTCATGGATGGCTGCCAGCTCGTCCGGCGTTACCATGACGTGCAGATGGACATTCCGCTTGCGGTTCTCCATCAGCGTTCCAGCTCCCGGCCTTTCCGGCGCTCTTTGGGTTCCTTTACCTTATCAAGCGGTTTTGCGTCCAGCTCCGGGGGCGTGGGTGGGATGGGCGTGTTGTTGGGTACGCCGTCGATCATGTTGCAGTTCTGCTCTGTGGAGAGCTCGGCGGTTTTCAGATAGTTGTCTTTTTCGTGCATGGCGATCCTCCTTTATCGTTCCTCATGGTTTTTATGGCTCCGCTTCTGGCCGGGCTCCTTCGGGGGTTCCTGCCCTCTGGTTCCTTCTTTGAGCCGGGCGGTAATGGATGGGCGCACCCGGTCAGGATTGCCCGGTGCTGGTTTCAGTTCATAATCCTCCATCTGCTTTTCGGTCAGCGGCTTTGCGTAGGTCAGTTCGCCCCATGCCATCAGACTGCCGTCTGCCACAGGACGCCGCCTGTCATCGTCGTAGTTGACGATGGAAAGAGGCTGGTTATCCGGCAGCTTCGGGTAAGTTCCTATGTCCACGGGCCGCTGGGTGGAATAATAGCGGTAAACGCCCTCCGGTCCCAGCTCGGTATGCTTGACCGCCGCATGGTAAAGCTGCTGATAGTCGTCCACCCGGCGGTCAAAGTCCCGCTGCGCCCACGCCTGACTGGTTCCATAGCGGCCCCAGTAGTAATCCCGATGGCCGTTTTCCCCCTCGGTAAACTGCCAGGTCACAAAGGGGCTCGGCGCTCCCGGATTATGCCCCAGCGCAAAGCCGTGTCCGGTTTCAAAGGTGGCAGCTTTCAAAATCACATATCCTTGTACTGTCTCCAAGAGATCCCTCCTTTCTGTGCCTCGGGTCAACATGACCCGAAGTGCTGGATGTTACGAAATAAGAGGGCAGACCGGGGAGAAATGTAATAAGATATTCCTACCCCGGAAACACCCTCAAAAAAGCCCGGAATGTCAAGCCTTTGGAGGCGGCAAATCGTAACAGCCGCCCGGCCTTTTCTCCCGCATTTTCCTCATGCGTTCCCGGCTTTTCCGACGGTTTCCTTCGGCCTTGCAGACGTCGGAGCAGTAGGCTTGACGCCCATCGGGCAAAAACGCCTTTCCGCAGACCGCACAGGCCCGCAGTTCCGGGGAGATGCCTTCCGTTGTCAGCGCCGCTTGAAGCTCCGGGTCAAGGGGCAGGACAGCCTCACGGAAGTAACGGCAGTACGCCCCTGTCCAGCACTTGTGCAGCATATAACAGGCACAGCCCAGAGGAAGGCACAGGCCGCTTTCCCTGTCATAGTTGGCACACATCCCCGTGACCAGAGAACGGATTTTCTTCTTCTCGTCACGGGTCAGCTCCCGGGCGTCCATTTAAGACTTCGGGCCACGATGGCCCGAAGGGCGGGGCTCCACGATCAGCGCCCGGAACTTCTTCCGGCACTGTTTTTTCTTTCCTTTGCACTCCTTGTAATAACGGCATCCCTTACAAGGGTCGTCATTGTCCCAGCCGGGGTGCGGTACTTCCTTCATCATTCGTTCAAAAGGGCTGCTTGTAAAATTCATTCTCATTCCTCCGTATCTTCCTCCCACGGCGGGGTATCTTCGTCCTCGGGTTCCTCTGCGATCTCCTCCAGCTCCCCGTCCTCATATTCGCAGTAATCATCTTCCAAATCCGGGGCCTCATGCTTCGGCTTGTAAATCTTGAAATAGTAACCAATCCCACCGCCGGCCAGCACCACCGCACCGATCAGGAGCAGAGAGAGAAGGGGGCTGTCCTTTTTCTCCGGCTCGGGTTCCGGTACTTCCTCCACCGGTTCGGTGGGCTTTGGCTCTGGCTCCGGGGTCACTTCTTTGGGCGGTTCCTTACCCTGTTCAGCAAGAGGCAGAAGGTCGTCTGTGGTAACGGTATTGAGGAAATAGACGTTCTCGCTGGTTTTCTGTTTGTCGATCACCAGATAAAACACGCTCTCGTCTGCGGTGGTGATGGTGTAGAACTCCTTTCCATCCTCGTCGGTGGCGTTGTCCACCACGGTTCCCGTCCCGTCCGGGGTAAAGGGGTTCTGGGTTTCCGGCTCTGCTTCGGTTTCTGCCGGGGCGGAAGCTGTCTCCGGCTGCGGCTCGCTGCTCTGTGCATAGGCCGGGACCGTAAAGATCAGGCAACACAAAAGGCTGGCAGCCATCGCCGCCAGCCTGCGGTATTTAATTTTCTTCATGGGCTGTGTCCTCCTTTTCGGGTGCCTCCGGCTTCGGGTCAGTATGGCCCGAAGCGGTAAGGCTGTTTTTTGGGTCATTCAGAAAAGCCATAAGCTGGGCGGGCGTCAGTTTGAGGGAGCGCACCGCCTGCACGATCTGGCTGTTTTCTTCCTCCTGTTTCTGCTTTTCCAGCTCCCGGATTTTGGCCTGCCACTCGGCAGCCTTCTCCCGGGCTTTTTCCAGTTCCTTATCGAGCTTGTCGATCTTGTTCATGCAAGGACTCCTTTCCTCTGGCTCACAAACGCCCGAAGGCATAGAAATGTGTCTGCCAGTAGCTTGAATTGATGTTTGCGTATTGGATGGGCGAACCACAATGAAGCATCATCCCGTCGCCCACATAAATCCCCACATGGGACACAGGGCCGGGGCTGTCATAGGTTCCCGTGAAAAAGATAATGTCGCCGGGCTTTGCCTCGGAGGGGGAAATGATAGCACACTGGTTGTAAATGCCCTGCGCCGTGGTACGGGGCAGGTTGTGGACGCCGCTGGCCGTGTACACCCAGCAGACAAAGCCCGAACAGTCAAAGGAGGTGGACGGGCTGGAGCCGCCCCACACATAGGGCCAGCCGATGTACTTTGTGGCTTCTTCCATGAGCGCCGCAAAAGCCGGGTCATCCAGCGCCTCGCCGGGTATCTCATAGCTGGGGCCGGTATCTTCGCCGCCGTTGTAAATCCCTTCCCACAGATAGGGTTTGTTGCCTTTGAGCTGCTGCATAACGGTGTAGATTTCCCGCTGCTGTTCGTTAAGCCTCGGCAGGATCACGGCGGGCAGCGTCTTGTTTGTGAGGGTCACATTGAGAATGTAATACTCATAGGGGACTTCCTCGGTGGTGGTTTCCCCGGTCTCCGGGTCGGTGCTGGTTTCGGTGCGGTAGCGTATCTCGACTTCCTCCGTCAAGGTCAGCTCATACTGTGCCTCGAATATCTCCCGCAGTTCGTCCTGCACCTGTTCCCGGAAATACACATGGTACTTTGCCGAGAGATAGGACGCCAGCTCATAGGGGTTATGGCCGATCTCGTCCACGGAATAGCGGTACTCGTCATAGCCGGGATGGGTGCTTTCGATGTTCGCTACCGTCTGCGCCAGCTCGTTTTCCAGTGCCGTGTAGTCCTCGTCCACGCCCAGCAGGTCCGTATCCTCCGAGGCGTAGGAGGTGCCGGATAACGCATTGGCAAGGCCGCTGCCAAGCGTAGGAAAGATAGAGCTTACCGCCGACACAAGAAAACAGAGCAGCAACAGCAGGAGCAGGACCAGCACCGCCACGGGATGACGGGTCACAAACTGCGCCGTCCGACGGGTCGCAGTTCCCGAAGCGGCAGCGGTTTTCTTTGCGGCCTTTGCGCCCTGTTTTGCAGCCGCCTTTGCTTCTTTGGAATACCGGCGTTTCAGTTTCCATTTCTGCTGCACACGGGAAAGCGGATTGCTGGCAAGTTCCGGGTGCTCGGAGGCCATCTTTTGAAAATCCACATTGGCCCGGGCTTTTATGTCCTTCCGTTCCCACTTTGCCACCTTCCGGGCTGGGTGTTCCCGCCAGCGGCGTTTGGCATAGCGGGTCAGTTTCCGGGCTCCGGCCTCTGCGGCCAGCTCGGATTTATGGGCTCCTTCCACACCCACATTTTCATGCTCAACCTCGTGTATCTTGTTGTGGACATAGAACCACGCTTCTGTACGGGCTCCCCGGACTGCCTTTTTTGCAAGCCCCGGCGGCTTCTTCGCTGCCCGTTTTGCCTCGGTCTTGTCCAGTTTCTCCCGGGCCTTTCCCAGCTTTTCCCCGGCGTGTTCCGCTTTTGCCTGTGCTTTCTGGTACTTGTCCTTTTTGCTCCCGGCCTTCTCGGCGGAGCCCTCCGGCTCCTGTGCCTTGCCGGTATCCTGCGGCCCGCCCGCTTCATCTTCCTGCCTCATGCGGTCAGAGGGACGGCTTTTCCGGCTGTCCTCTTGAAACTTACCGCTTTTGGACTTCAGGCCATCATGACCCGAAGGGCTGTCCTGTCCGGTATCCTCGTCCTCAAACCGCAGGCGTCGGGATGGTGCAGGGGAAGGTCCTTCCCGTTCAGCCGGTCCGGGGCGATTGCCCCCGGTATCCTCCGTCGGCCCCGGCCTTTGAAAATTCCGTTTGTCCGGTTTCTTTTCGATGATGTATCCCTCCTTTCCAAACCTCGGGCCATTATGGCCCGAAGTGTGTTATGCCCGGTTCATTTCCTGTTTTTTGTCCTCCGGGCGGGTGGTCATAATGGCGTACAGTTCTGTGTTCTGTGGGAAGCGGTCAACAAACGGGATGGTGGTGTTTCCGAAGAACAGCAGCCCTTCGCCGGAATTGGTATGGGTCACATAGGAAAGCTGATGGGGGCTGATCCCAAGCTGTTTGGCTAAAATCTGCCGGTCCCCCTGTGCCTGCGAGAGAAGCACAAGGAAGTCTGAGTTTTCAAAGATGTTCTCGATCTCCGGGCTTGCCAGAAAGTCCTTCACGTTCTGCGTTAAAGCACTTGGAACGCACCCTTTTTTTCGCAGCATTTTCCAGATCGCCACACAATAGCTTGCCGTCAGACGGTCACGGAGCAGCACATGAAATTCGTCGAAGTAGCACCATGTAGCGATACCGCGCAGGAAATTCATGGACACCTGCGAGTTTACCAAGTCCTGCATAATGAGCATGGCAATCGTCCGAAGCCCGGCCCCCAGCTTTTTTAAGTCAAGGCATACCAGACGGCGGTTTAAGTCCACATTGGTTTCATGGTTGAATACGTTAAGGGAACCCGACACATAAATTTCAAGGGCCGTTGCCAGCCGCACCGCCTCGCCCTCCGGCTGGGAACAGAGCAGGTCATATAGCGTTTGGAGGGTCGGCATTTTGCTTGTTTCCGGGTTTTGCAAGTGTTCCCGGTACATCTGGCGTACACAGCGGTCAATGACGGTCCGCTCCACCGGCTGCAAGCCATCCTTGCCGCCGACGATCAGCTCCATCAGCGACAGGATAAAGTCGGCTTTCAGCGCCATCGGGTTTTCCTCGTCAAAGCTCAGGTCAATGTCCATCGGGTTGATGTGGTGGGGGCTGTCCGGGGCGATCTCGATGACCTGTCCGCCCAGCCGCTTGATAAGGGGCGAGTATTCGCCCATCGGGTCCACCACAATGATCCGGTCACGGGTGGCAAGGAACACGTTCACAAGCTCTCGCTTTGCGGCAAAGGATTTGCCGGAGCCCGGCACGCCGAGGAACAGGCCGTTGGGGTTTTTGAGCTTTTTCCGGTTTGCCATGATGACGTTATGGGAAAGTGCGTTGAGCCCGTAATAGACGGCTTCGCCATCCATGCGGAGCTCCTGCGTCATAAAGGGAACGAAAATGGCCGTGGAGCTGGTCGTCATGCCGCGCTTGATCTCAATGCCGTTATGGCCCAGCGGAAGGCTGGAAAGAAAACCGTCCTCCTGCTGGAAGTCCAGCCGCTTCAAGGTGCAGTTGTATTTCTGGACGATACCGGACACCGTGAACAGGTCATTGTCCAGCTCCCGGCGGGTCGGGGCCATGTTTACCACAAGGAAGGTCAGCAGGAACATTCTTTCATTCCGGCTCTGTAAATCTTCCAGAAGGGTCTTTGCGTCGTTGCTGTACGTTACAAGATCGGGTGGAAGTATGTCCATGTCGTACCCTGACCGGGCTGCCTTCTTTTGTTCCTCCACCTTCATCTTGTCAATGTCGGAGACTTTGGCCTTGATAGATTTTACGGCGGCGGCCTGATCGACGGTTTGGATATGGAGAGTGATGGTCATTTCCGCGTCCATTTCCAAAAGCTCCGCCAGCAGCTTGTCCGAGAGCTCCGAGGCCAAAATCTGCAAGTAGGAGGCAGCGCCCCAAGTCGTCCCCACCCGGAACAGACGGCTGAAACGAAAATCGAAACTGTCCGGGGCAATAAAGTCTTTGGTGGAAAGCCCGGTTTTGGGGATCATATCCCATGAAAACCGGAAGGGGGAGCCGCTGCCGGGGTGAAGCTGCCCGTGAAGAAGCTCCAGCCGTTCCAGCCCCGAAAGGGAGCGGCACTTGACGCCCAGCTTTTTGAAGTTCCCGCAAATGTCCGCCTCTACACGTTCCAGCCTTGCCCTGGCGGTGGAAAGGTCGTCCACGTTCACGCCGAAGGTCAGGAGCTTTGTGCGAACAATGCCGTTGTTGCTTTTGGCGATCTGGTTTTCCAGCATTTCCACATACTCGCACCGGACGCTGTTGTAATCGTCATCCTGCATGGGGATGTTCACGCTGTACCGGCTGCCCGGGCGGCTTCGGTGGTTGAGGAAGGAAAGCTGGAACGGAAGGCTGCTGTCAAAGTAGTTGAGGCAGGCGCTCCACCCGTCAAAGATGGCCGCCTGATCTTCGGACTGTGCGAGCTGGTAGTTGATGTCCTCGTATTCAATGGTTTTGGTGTAATAGCGGTCCGCTACCCGGCACACCCCGTCCCGGTACATTTCCCGGTAAGGGAGGGTCTGCTGGGCGGTGGTGGGAATGTTCTTTCCTTTCGTGAACAGGCCGATAAGGCCCTGCTTTTCAGGCTTTCTGCCTGCGGGCTTTCCGGCCCTTCTGTTGTTTCGCAATCGGCTGCGCCTCCTTTCTGGCGCTAAGCAGCGCATAGAAGTTTTCGGTTTTGTAAGGCCGCACCCGGGGATAGAGGAACCGGGTGCGGATGATGTTTTTCAGCACTTTTTCCAGCGGAAGGCCATCCCGTTCATACATAGCCAGAAAGAAGAACGGGAGCATGAGGCCGATCATCAGGAACATGGCGGCGCTGTTCCCGATACTGCCACGGGAAAACAGGTAGGCCGGGAGGCCCACCGCCGCCGCGCTGGAAAAACAAACAAGCTGGCGCTTCGTCAGATTGAAGGCCAGCTTTGTCTTGATTTTGGAAAGGTCTTTTGGTACTGGTACATAGGCCATTTTGGTACACCTCCTTTATTGCTTCGGGCCAGCATGACCCGAGGTTATCTTGCGGCCTCTTTGGCCGGGGCTGTGCTGCGGGCAGCTTCGGCGGCCTCTCGTCCGCTCTGCCTTGCCCGCCAGTATTCGGGGTGATACTGCCGGATGGACTGATTGAGTTTTTCTTCAAACTGTCCTTTGTCCTTAATGCGGTCAGGGATTTTCCACAGCTTTTTGTCCAGCAGCTCCCGGAGCACTACGCTTTCCTGTGCGTCCTCCTCATAGCAGATATAGCCCTTGTCCTTGAAGCCGCATTTTTTGGCCGCTGGGGAGAGAACGGCGGCTACCTCGTTTGCCACCATCGTTCCGCCGTGGCTGGCGGTAGATACCAGAAACACCCCCGGACAGAGGGTTTCACAATTCTGCACCTCGCCCCACGGGGAGCTTTTCGGCGCATGGAACATTCCGCCCGTCCGGCTCCGGTCCGCCTGCATGAGCGCCGCCTTTTCCAAGATGGCTTTCAGTTCTGGGGAAAAATAGGCATATTCCCGAAGAACACGGGCAGCCTCCCCGCCGCAGGCGTTCATCAACAGGGTATAGGCATCGCTGTCCGCTTTGGTACAGCGGCCCAGCAGTTTTCCGTCGTAATAGCAGGCCGCGTCATAGCCCGTCCGTTTGCGTGGCATGGTTTCCGCCTCCTTTCTGCTTCGGGCCAGCATGGCCCGAGGTCAACGCTCTGCGCTGCGGCTGGGCTTTTCCTTCGGAGGCCGTTCTGCCTTTGCCTGTTCGGCAGCCGCTTTTCCGGCTTTGAGCTGGTCGCTGATGGACGCACGCCCCACAGAGCCGCGCTCCGCCATCTGTTCCAGCTTTGCCTCATAGGCTTGCAGAACAGCGGTGTTGAGCTGTTCCCGGAACTCCTTTGTGACAGGGTAGGCCATATCCCGGTAGCCGCCTTTGCCGTCTGGCTGGCTGGGCATCCCAAGAAAGAGCCCCTTGCTGCCCTGTACGATTTTCAGATTTTCCACCACAAAGCAGTCATTGAATTTCACGCTGGCAAAGCCCATGAGGTTTTTCACAGGTTCGATGACCCGCACGCTTACATCCAGCTTTATAGGGGCGGCTGGTGTTCCGCCCGCAGTTTTTTCCTGCATGGATTTCT
The DNA here is from genome assembly GCF_020709055.1 of Ruminococcus callidus. Lineage (GTDB taxonomy): Bacteria > Bacillota > Clostridia > Oscillospirales > Ruminococcaceae > Ruminococcus_C. Next base: position 60,476 of record NZ_JAJFCK010000003.1, on the reverse strand, counting down.
CCTTTCCGCTTCGGGTCAGCATGGCCCGAAGTCTCTTAATGGCAGCCGAAGATGGATTTTGCAAGACTGCCTGTTTTGAATAAGGTAAAACACAGCAGCACCGTATATCCCACACAGCCCCAGATTGCCCCGATGGGGTCGCCGTCGGTGGCGATACTCTGGATCAGCACCGCATAGATGGCGACACAGACTAAGATCAATAGACCTTGAAAGCCCACCGCAAAGAGGGAGCGGAAATAGTTCTGCCCCATGTGTCCGGTTTCCCTGTTGGGGACTGTGGCAAACGGGATAGGCGCTAAACTTGTGAGTAAATAAATTTCAATCATACGGCCATATACGATGACGAAAATCACGATGTTTAAGGCAATCATGGTAAGCTGGATCAGGAAGGACTGGAGCCAGAGTCCGAACAGAGGGCCTAACTCCATCGCCTCAAGCTCTGTCCGCAGACTGTCCAGCACATCCGGCGTGATTTCTGTCCCGTTCTGGATAATGCCCGCTGACTGCTGGATCACATGCTGGCTCACATCAAAGACCGCCAGCACGATATTGAAGGTATTCGTCAGGATCATCACAGCCACAAAGGTTTTGAACACCCACTTAAAAAACATCCATGTGTCAACTTCATGGAGGTTGTTGCGTTCTATGAGCATCTGTATCAGTTCATAGGTCATAACAAAAGTGAGGATGACCCCGGCGATTGGCAGAATGGCAGTTTCGGAGATCTGTCGTATCATGGAAAAGACCCCGGCGTTCCAGTCCGCCGGGGTCGTGCCTACCTGTGTGGCGATTTCGCCAACGCTCTGATTGACGTTATCGAAAAGGCCGTCCAGATTCCCCATGATACCATCGACGAGCAGACCTTTCAGCCATTCAACGATTGCGTCGATGATAAAGTCCATATATCAGCTCCTTTTCTGGAAAAAGGGACAATGGGTGACATTTAGCTGAACAGCCCGGACAGCAGAGGGATAAGCTGAAGGCCGATCAGAACGACACCGCCGCCCGCCATGAGCTGCTTAATGCCCTGGCTTTTTGCCGCAGGGTTGTCCGACCCGTAACCTTCCAGAAGGTTGATGACGCCCCATACCGCCAGACCAGCGCCAAGAGCCATGACCAGAATTTTAAGAATGTCGATTGCCTGATTGAAAAATTCCATATACGTTCCTCCATTTTGTTTGTTTGATGGTTTTGGGTACAAAAAAAGCCGCCCACATCGGCGGCGCTTCGGGTTATCATGGCCCGAAGTTACACAAACTCGTCGCTGTCCAGATCATCGAAATTCAACAGGTCAGCTTCTTCGTCCGTGTCGGAGCCGTCCACTTCGTACACCGTGTATTCGTCCTCCGGCTTTAGTCTCAATGGCCGGTGGCGGAACAGGCTTTCCAAGCGGAAGGCGTTTTTCTTTTTATCAAATTCGGCTGTGTACTTGTAATTCGGGTGCTTTTTCAAGTCATACTTCGGGGACAGGAAGGGCGGGAGCCCCCGAAGCTGCAAGATACATTTATCCCCGGGCATGGTGGTGATCTCGCTGGTGGTCATCAGTTCCCGGCCAAGCCGCTGCATATTCTGGCTGTAACTTTCAGACTGTCCCCGGCTTCGGCCCTCGGTCTGCATAGAGATGGTGGCCTTGCCCAGCCAGTTTTCCGAAATATCCTTTAGGGTGGAAGCCTCCCGGCCTCCGAGGAACACGATACTGTCCATGTTTCCCATGATGGTTTCGGAATGGTCTTTGTACAATGCCTTGCACTGGCTCATAGCCTGATAAAAGAGCGTCAGGCTGATCTCCCGGGAACGAATGACGGCCACAATCTTTTCCAGCCCCGGCACCTGCCCGGTGTTGGCAGCCTCGTCCCATAGCACCCGCACATGGTAGGGCAGACGCCCGCCATAGGTGTTATCAGCCCGTTCACACAGAAGGTTGAACATCTGCGAAAAAGCGAGGGCAACCAAAAAGTTGTAGGTGGTGTCCGTGTCGCTGATAAGAAAGAACAGCGCTGATTTTTCATCCCCCAGCTTATCCAGCTCCAGTTCGTCATAAGACATGATCTCCCGAAGCTGGGGAATATCAAAGGGAGCCAGTCTTGCACCGCAGGAAATCAAGATGCTTTTGGCTGTCTTGCCGCTGGCGAGCTTGTATTTCTTATACTGCCTCACGGCGAAGTGCTGGGGGCTGCGGCGTTCCAGCCCGTCAAACATATAGTCCACCGCATTTTTGAAGGTTTCGTCATCCTCCCGGACTTCCATGCTGTTTATCATTTCCACCAGCGTATTCATGTTGCGTTCTTCCTCCGGCCCCTCAAACACGATGTAGGCCACAAGGGCGCAGTACAAGAGGGTTTCGGCTTTGGTCCAGAACTCGTCGCCCTCCTTGCCGTCGTCTTTGGTGTTGGCAATCAGGGCGGTAACAAATTTCAAAACATCGCTTTCTGTCTTGATATAGGCCAGCGGATTGTAGTGCATGGATTTTGAAAAGTCGATACTGTTGAACACCCGCACCCTGTATTTCTCCCGTTGCAGAAACCGCCCGCACTGGTCGAGAGTGCCGCCCTTCGGGTCTACCACCACATACGAGGAATGGGCTTGAAGAAGCTGCGGGGTCAGCCAGAACCTTGTCTTTCCCGAGCCGGACGAGCCGATGACACAGGCGTTTAGGTTCCGGGCATTGGCGGGTATCTTCGGACGGGTGTTCATGGTAAGGAACTCCGTCCCGGTCAGAATGACATTGTTCTGAAATTTAGGGTCAACAAATGGCTTTATATCTTCCTTTGTTCCAAAGCGGGCGGTGCCGTACTCCGCATCCCGCCGGAATTTTTTCGCCTGCCTGATCTTTGACTGTATCAGCAGATACACCCCAGCCGCACCGGCAAGGCCCACCAGCAGGTCAATACCTCCCAGCCCCGGCCAGTAGGTTTCAAATGCTTTGGGGAAGGTATCGAGCATCCCCATGAGCTTTGTCCCGAAGTCTGTGCCGGGGGCGATCCGGTAGGCCGTCCCGATTTTGGAGAAGAACCAGAACACAAAGAGGTACGGCAGGTTTGGGAGCACATATTTTCTGATCTTGTCACTCAACGTCCGTCCTTCACCGCCTCTCTGGTCCGCTGCTTTTCCTTTGCCTGTGTCCTGATCTGCTCCGTGAATTTCCGAAGCTGGCCGAGGATGGAAGCCTTGTCCTGCTCTTTGTTCAGCACCTTTGCGCTGTACTTCTGGAAGGCCGCCGTGATAGCGTCCGCCTGATTGGCTTTGAAAAACAGCAGGTAATGACCGGGGCTCACTTTATGGAAAGCGTAGTCCACATGGAACTCCTTCGCGATCCGGTCAAAATCCTTTGGAGCTCCCACATAGGGCATGGCACTTTTGCCGCCATAGTGGTTCATCAGCTTTTTCACGCTCTGGCGTCCCTGCGGGGTCAGCGCCTTCCGGTGGTGCTTTTGCAGCGCCCGAACCACCTTGCCAAGAGCGGCAGCCAGCACTTTTCCTGTGAGCTTCGTTGTCCTGATCGAAAGGGCAACCGTTTTTTGGTTTACTTCTTCCTGCATAAAACCTCCTGTTACTATATATTTGCCCCTTGGTTTATGGCAGCCAGCCATAGGCATGGGACATCTCGTTGCCTAAACTGTTAGAATAGTGAGGTAATGGTCTGACCTAAGCCTCCAAGGGCTAATACGTCCGCCAGAAAGTCAGTCAGCCATCCTCCTATTCGCAGTGTTCGATTTGTGCAGGTAGAGCCAATGCGTTCGTGTCAGCAAACAGATGGAATCGGCAATGGGTAAGATGGCTTTTGTCCATTGCAAATTCTAACCGGGAGTGATTGTATGAACGCAGCAGGCATTGATGTTTCAAGCAGAAAGAGTACGGTGGCAGTGCTTCGCCCCTTTGGCGAGGTCGTTCGGCTGCCATTCGATGTCGCCCACAATACGGAAGGGTTGGCTTCTCTCGCTGAGCAGTTGAAGGCTCTTGATGGGGAAACCCGTGTCGTACTGGAGCACACAGGCCGCTATTATGAGCCGGTCGCAAAAGCATTGCATGAAGCCGGTCTTTATGTCAGTGCAGTAAATCCGCTGCTCATTAAGGAATACGGTGCCAATTCTCTACGCCGTGTGAAAACCGACAAGGCCGATGCTGTGAAGATCGCCCGATACGCTCTTGACAACTGGGCTGATCTGCGAGACTATACCCCTATGGATACCATTCGTTATGATCTGAAAACATTGAACCGTCAGTTTCAGCTTGCTTCCAAGCAGCGGACAGCCTCTGCAAACAACCTGATTGCTCTTTTGGAACAGTCCTTCCCCGGCATCCGCAAGTGCTTTGACAGCCCTGTGCGAAGCGATGGGACGCAGAAATGGGTTGATTTTGTCCATACCTTCTGGCATGTGGAGTGCGTGCGGAAGCAGAGTCTCAACGCATTCTCTGAGCGCTACCGAAAATGGTGCAAGCGCCATGGCTACATCTTCAAGCAGGGCAATGCCGTGGAAGTGTATTCCCTTGCCAAAAACGCTGTCGTTCTGGTCCCTAAATCTGAGGTAACGAAAGTCCTCGTACAGGAAGCGGCGAACCAGCTCACCAGCATCTCCCGCAGCGTGGAAACCTACCGTGCAGAAATGGAACGTCTTGCCTCTACGCTGCCAGAGTACCCTGTGGTCATGGCGATGTACGGTGTTGGGAAGTCCTTCGGCCCGCAGCTCATGGCTGAGATCGGCGATGTGCGCCGCTTTGAACGAAAGCAGTCTCTGGTTGCCTTTGCAGGTATTGATCCCATGCCCAATCAGTCCGGTGACAAGAACGTAAGGAGTAACAAATCCTCCAAGCGTGGCTCTCCATATCTCCGCAAAACGCTGTTCAATATCATGGGGATATACCTGAAATGCTCACCTCAGGATGAGCCGGTCTACCAGTTCCTTGACCACAAACGTTCCGAGGGCAAACCCTTCTATGTCTACATGACCGCTGCATCCAACAAGTTTCTGCGGCGTTATTACGCACAGGTGCGGGACTATCTTTCTACATTGGACGATCTGCCTCCGGTAGATATGGATTCCACCGGGCTGAAAACAAGCGACTGACGTAGTCCATATTTTCACACTTTTTATTAGACCAGCACTTTGTGGTGGTCTTTTTGTGTTGCCCTTTTGCTCTACCTGCTGCCTGTAAATTTTTCTTCGCTCAAGTCCTGTTTCGGACTTGACTTTTTATTTGCAGGCTTTCCGTCGGGGTTCCCGCTATCCGGGAGGCCCCCGTACAGTCTCGGGGAACAGAAAACCTCGGGCCAATGTGGCCCGAGGCTTACCGCTCGGCATCCCTGCCGGACGGAGCTTTCTTTTCCGGCTCCGTCTGGACTTTTTCGCCCTGTTCCCGCATGGTTTGCAAGATAGAGGGCTTCTTTTGAAGCTGGGAAGGCGTTTCGCCGGACAGCGGCTTGATACATTCCAAGCGGTCAGCCGCCCGGATGGCGTTGTCCGTGAGCTGCCTCTGCCATGCGCCCACGCTGGGAGCCCAGCGGAAACCGTTGCTTTTCAGCTCGGCCCGGGTGTCCGCGTCAGGCTTTCCGTCAAAGAACACCTGCAAGCGGTTGTCCTCTCGGTTCATTTCCACACGGCCCCCGTCGAACTCCCAGCCGGAAAATTCCTGCTGTGCCTGTTTGGAAAGCTGTTCGATACGGGCCTTTACCCGGCGGATCTCCGCATTGTTGTTAGTAAGCTGGTAGCTTTCAAAGGGCCTCGGGTCGCTCCGCCAGCTTGACGCCATGCTTGCTTTCAGCTTTTCAATCTGGTCCGGAGACAGCAGCGCACAGCCATCCAGCTTGCCATGCTTGCGGTAATAGGCGTTGACCTCCTTCATAATGAGCTGGGAGCGTTCCAGCCCGTCCAGCTTCTTCTGGAGCTTTTCAATGGCCGCCGGGTCATCGGCGCTGATCCCGCCCATGCCGGTACTACGTATCTTATCCAGCAGCCCTTGAATATACCGCCATTCCTCCATGTTGCTGTCCCGGGCCCGGTTCTGTTTTTCCTTCTTTCCCACCGGGAAATTGGCAGGTCCGGCGATCATCACAGAGGGAACCCTTGCGTCAATGGCAAAGCCCTGGTTCATGTTTTCGGCCAGCTTGCGGGCGTAGATGTCTAACAGATGGTCGATCTTCTCATGGTACATGGGGTCCACCCGCGATTTCTGCTGTTCCGCTATGGCGGCGGCCTTGTCTACCATTGCCCGGTATTCCGCCGTTGCGCTCCCTTCCTTGTAGTCGGAAAAGCTGTTCATTTCTTTTGCCCGGCGGGCGGCTCCTTCATTGATAGGGTAATAGTTGATGGTATGCACCTCCTTTATGCTTCGGGCCATGCTGGCCCGAAGTCCTACCGTTCTTCATGGGAAGTCCCCGCCTTGTCCTTTTTCGGAGTGGGTGGGGCTTCTTGAAACCGTTTGAGTGCAGCGAGAATGGAGTGGACAGGCTCGGCCTTTTCAGGATAAGCAAATATCCGGTGTTCCGGCGGAATGTCCTGTGACCCGTGGTAATACTCCTTGAAGCCCTCCGGGACTGCCGACACATACCCACCGGGAGCGAATACGCCGCCCTCGTTGATACGCACATCCCGTCCGTATGCTTCATAATCGAAGTAGTTCTGAATGTGCTCCGGTATGTCGATGGTCCCAAGCTCGTCGGCGTACAGACGGCCCAGCCCTTCATCATCAGAAATATCCGGGTAAAAGCGGTAAAGGTCAAGGTTCTGCGTCAGGTTTATCAAATCCTTCACGCTCCGTGTGTGGTTTCCCAAGACAAGAGCGGCTTCAAAGGTTTCCAGTCCGCCCTTATCCCGTACTTCCAGCAGAGCGTGGCCCAGCTCGTTCAGCTCGTCGATGTTCTCACATTCGTAGAGATGATCGTAGAGCCCCAACACATCGCTGTCAAAGCTGGTAAAGAACACTTCGCTGTACCGTTTCCCATCTATCCCGATTTTGGCAAGGGCGGCCTGCAACTCCTGTGTCGTCATGGGGAAATGTACCGTTGTCCCTACCTCGATCCCCATTAAGGGGTACAGGGCTGTGTTGGTTATATAGGCTTCAAACATGGGCTCATTCCTCCTTTCCGGCCCGGTCAGCCAGCACCTCATAAATCCCGGCCATAATGTAATCGGCGCAAGGGAGGGCAATCGCATTTCCCAGCGCCTTGTAACGTTGCAGAGGCCGGATCTCCATGCCGTCCGCCCCGTACTTTGTCCAGCCCTCCGGCAGCCCCATCAGCCGTTCACTTTCTGTTTCCGTCAGAAAACGGATACAGCCGCCCTCCGGGTCGCCCTCATACCAGAAGGCAAAGGGCGTTACATCACTGGCTAAAAGAGTGGGAAAAGGGTCAGTTGGTAATCCGAAGCTGTTTCGGAAGGCCGTTTTTTCCTGCCTTTTTGCCGCTCCCCGCATACGGAAGCACTGAAAGGGGTGGATGACTGGTATCTGCCGCCCTGTTTCAAAAGAAGCTGTTCGATCTCCTTCGGCGGCGGCCCGCCCGCCCTCTCCGCAAGGCGGAGGAAGTAGGAGCATTGGACGGGGCTTAAATAGTATGTCTGCGGCACGTCTGCCTCCAAAATCCGCCACGACGAAAATCCGCTGCCTTCGTGCCAGCCTTCGGGAGCCTGCCCAATACTGGGCGTCCATGAGCCGCCAGCACACATCAGGCGTTCCCCCTCGCACCATTCCGGCGTTTCCCCATCTTCCCGAAGGAGGCATTGGAACTTCGGTGTCCGAGAAGGCGGATAGGACGGCTCTAAAGTCCATCCGGTCATTTGTAGAAAACGCTCCCATGACGTTTTCCCAAACAGCGATAGCTGGATATAGGTTATCAGTAGCATCCCTCATTTCCTGTATGATACGAAACGCCTGATAGAACAGGCTTGATTTTGCCCCGGCAAGGCCGGAGCGGTTGCCGATCAGAGAAAGGTTCTGACAGGGAGAGCCGAAGGTTATCACATGGACCGGCGGGATTTTCCCGCCGTCCACCTTCGTAATATCCCCCAAATGCACCATGTCGGGAAAGTGCCTTTTGGTTATGGAGATGGGCGCTTTTTCAATCTCGCTGGCCCAGACCGGACGGATACCGCACCGGGAAGCAGCCAGAGGGAACACGCCAATCCCGTCGAAAAGGCTCCCCAGCTTAATGTCCGGCATGGCCCGGGGTGCCGTGTCCCTTCACGGCAAGCACCCCTTCCAGCGTTGTCGCCGCAATGCCCAGCCGTCCGGCAACCGCAATATCGTTTTTCACATCCTCGTCCACAGCGCTACCGCAGACGATCAGGGTGTGGGAGCGCCGCAGCATATCCCGGCGCATATCGATCCCGGCCTTATGTTCCTCGGGAACGCTGTCATTCAAAAACAGCGGCAGATACAAGAGCGGGCAGATCGGGGAAAAGCCCGCCTCATAAGCAAGGCGGCAGTAGTGGGCCGCCAGCTCCATATCAACATCCGGCTCGCCGCTCCATGCGGCGGTCAGGTATGCTAAAGGTCGTTTCATTGGTTGAACCTCCATTTCTGTTTTGGTTTAGGGAAAAGCAAGGTATCGCCCAACCCCTCCGCCCCTTCCCCCGGGAAGGGGAACGGCTCTGGAGAATTTATATCCCCGTCGCTTGATCGGGAAAAAGCATAACCGGGAGAAATCCGTCAAGGGTGCCTCCGGCACCGCCTGCGGCGGCGCTGCCCTTGACTGATTTTCCCGGCTATGCTACGGAATAACTGGCGACGGGGAATCATTTATATCTCCAGAGCTTCGGGGCGCGGGGCAGAGCCCCGCAATCCTCGGGCCACGTTGACCCGAAGTTTCGGCTTACTTTTCCTGTTCGTTTTTCTTCTCCGGCTTTTCGTGTTCCTTCTGCTGGCCCTTCCAGTCGTCCAGCAGCTTGATGATCTGGTCCTTCATTTCCCTCGGCGTAGTTTCCTTGCCGAAATACTTGCTCAGTTCCGCACCTGTCAAAATCACTTTGTCTACCTCCTTTTTGTCCTCCATCATAATGCCGTCGATCACATCCCCGTTGAGTAGCTTCTTTTCGTCCAACTCACGCATACGCTTTGCCTGCGCCTGTGAAGGCGAGGACTGCTGGCTGTCAATGGCGACGGCGATATAGTTCTGGTTCTTCTTGCCGATATAGGAAAGCTCCACCGCCGTAGTAAAGCCCAGCTTTTTTTCATCCATCAGCTTCATCAGGTCGGGAACCAGCTCATTGAGCCGGATATACCGCTGCACCTGCTTGACCGCCATCTTATTGCGCTCGGCTACAATTTCGTTGGAGCGTTTTCCTGCGTCCTTCGGGTCAATCTGGCCCGAAGTGCGGGAGCCCTGGTGCTTGATAGCCTCAAGCTGCATTTTCAAGGCTTTGGCCCGCTCACTGGGTAGGATTTCTTCACGCTGGTTGAGATTGTCCTCAACCATCTGCGTGATGGCTTCATCGTCCGTCAGATTGCGAACAATACAGGGCATATCCGCATATCCGGCAAGCTCGCTGGCCTTCTGGCGGCGGTGGCCGGACACGATCTCATAGCCGCCATCCTCACGGGGACGGACGATAGCGGGCTGGGTCACGCCCTTGTCCTTGACGCTGGACACCATAGCCCGCATTTCTTCATCATCCCGAACCTCAAAGGGATGGTTCTTGAAGGCGTGAAGCTCGTTCAGCTTGATATAGACGATCTGTTCCTTGCCCCGGCGTGGTGCATCCTTCGGTTTTTCGGGTTCCTTCGGAGCGGGAGCGGCCTGTACCGTTGGCGCCGTTTTTTTCTCCGGTTCCTTTTTGACCGCATTTTCCGGTTTCTGTGCGGGAGCTTCGGGCTTCGGGGTTGCGGCCTTGTCCTTATCTGCTTTCGGGGGACGGCCCCGGCGCTTCGGCTGTTCCGGCTCTTTGGGTTTTTCCTCCGCTTTCTTCGGAGCCTCCGGCTGCTTTTCCGGTTTTTCCGTTTTTGCCGGGGCAGACTTTTCCCCGCTGGGAGCTGCCGCCCGTTCCTCGACCTTCTTTTCCTTCATAATTTCAGCGAAGTTATAGACGGAAACCTGCGGGTTCTTTACCTCCGGTTCCGTCTTTTTTTCCGGCTCCGGAGAAACGGAAACCTTCTCCGGCTCTTTTGGGGGAGCGGGAGGCGTTTCCTTGCCCGGCCCGCTATCCGTTACCGGCTGTTCCGGCGTTTTTGTGGTTTTATCATCTGCCATAAGCATTTACCTCCTGTTTTTTGGCATGAAAAAAGAGGCTCAACTTTTCAGTCAAGCCCCCGTGGGAAGTTCCTCCTTTCTCCGCCATGATACAAAAATACCGCCCGTAGTCTCGTTTGGGCGGTACTTTGTAAGCGTCAAATAAAACAGTGTATAGAAAAATAACCGTCAGCCTTTTATACTAAAAGGTCAACGGTTATCGACAGAATTCTTTTACAAGAGGATTCCAAGGCAGATAATCATCCAGATATTCAGGATGTTCAAGAAAAGCACTCCCCGGCATGTCGGACAGGATATATTTTATATATTTCATCGGGGCAAGCCCATTCGCTTTCGCTGTCTCTACCAGTGTATAGATTCCTGCACTGGCTTCCGCCCCTTTCGGACTGCCGGAGAACAGCCAGTTCTTTCTGCCGATCACAAAGGGACGGATACAGTTTTCCGCAAGCGAATTACTGATGGAACAATTCCCGTCTTCCAGATAATTCCAAAAACCTTCACGGTTATTTAAGGCGTAATGAAAAGCTTTTGAAAGTTTGGATTTCGGCAGCTCTCCGATGGCACTTTTTTCTGCCCATGACCAAAAAGCCTCGAGAAGCGGTTTCTCGCGGATAAGACGTTCTTTTTTCTTCTGATCAGGAGGGAGCGCCTCCAACTCTGACTCTATGTTAAAGAGTTGATTCAGACGGAGGATTGCTTCCGCAGGTTTTGATGCTTCCGAATTATGGATGTCTTTTGGGAGCGCATCCACGAAAGCCCGGCGCAGATGCGTATAGCAAAGACATCTTTTTACTCCTGAAACTGCATTGTATCCGGAGTAAGCGTCTGTATGGATATAACCTTCATATTCCCTCAGAAACGCTTCCGGATATTTCCCGCTTCGTCCCGGCTGGTACTCGAAGTAGCGGATGGGATTTACAGCATCTCTGATGCTGCAGTAAACCCACATATAGGAATCGGACGTATTTTTCCGTCCCGGTTCTTTCAGCACCTGTACATGTGTTTCATCGATATGAAGGTATCTCTGTTTCAGAAGTTCCAGCTTCAGACGGTGGACGATGTGTACAAGCCAGTCCCGATAGACAACCAGAAGCCAGTTTGACATAGTCGCTCTGCTTAAACGTAATCCCAAAGCCTCCCATTCTTTTTCTTGTCTGTACAGCGGGATGCTTAATTCAAACTTCTGGTGGATGAGCCAGGTGATGGTAGATGCAGATGCCAGAGAATGCAGGACGGGAGGATATGGCACCGGAGCCTTCTCCATATAAGGAGTTCCGTTTTTCCGGCACGACCTGCATTCATACGTTTCCCGGTAATGATCAATCACCTTGAGTTTTGCAGGGATAAACTGTACTTCCGTGCGGACGAATTCTTCCCCTACTTTCACCATCGTACTCCCGCAGTTATCACATATCTGTTCCCTTTCATCTATGGTATGGAGTACTTTGCTGTGAGGGAGATTTTTTACCAGTTCTTCCCGCTGACCGGTGTACTTCCTTTTACGTAGGTGCTTCTCTATCTCAACAAGCTCCGGTTCGTGTGCATCAGGATCCGCACAGGTTTCGATTTCATTAAAAAGAGACATCTGCCCCTCGATTTCGAGAGTAGATGTCTTCTCGGATTTTGTTCCATAAAGTTTACGGGTCAGGAAATCAACCTGCTCTTTCAGGAGCCGGACCTGCTGTTCCAGTTCTTTGATATGATTTTTATACTCCTGTTCCGTAGCTGACATAACCTGAAAACCCTTTCGCTTCGATAGGATTATTATACCATAGAATCGCCAGATTTCCCAGCATTTCTAAGGATTTTCAGTATTTTCAGACTTATGCGGGAGCCATTTCTGAACCGCCTTTGGCTGCTCCGGGTTCAAACCTTCCAGAAGCCAGCGCAGCTGCTGATCAGAAATCTGTTTTGCTTCTTCGCCGGTCCGCGGCCATTGGAGACGTCCGTTTTCGTACCGTTTGTATAAAAGGCAGAAACCGTCTCCCTCGTAATGGACTGCTTTGATCCGGTCAGCCCTCTTTCCACAGAACAGGAATAAGGAATTGCTGTAAGGATCCAGTTTGAAGTTGTACTGGATGATATCCAGCAAGCCATTGAGCTGCTTCCTCATATCGGTGTAGCCGCATCGGATATAGATTTTCTCCACATGGGAAAGCTCTCCTAACATGACTGCACGGCTTTCAGAATGTTTTCCAGCATCTGGGCAGATGTGCCTTCATAAAGTTCCACTGTTATGGATCCGATATGAAGTATGGCTGCAGGAGTGGAACGGGAAATGTTTCTGTCCGGAAGTGAAAGCTCCGCAAACTCAGCCGGGGATTCCGTTAAAGCAGTTGACTGTTGGTCTGTACACATGTGGATGCCGTTTTTCTTGCGGGGCAGTTCTTCCAGGGCAAGCTTTCGAATTTTGGAAAGCCAGTAATAATAACTTTTCAAAGAGATATCGTGTTGTTCACACCAGATCTGATTTGTCAGTCCGGAGGCCCTGCATTGCCGTATTACATCCAGCCAGTATTGAAGTTTCACCTGTTTGTCTGGAGTCAAAGAAGAAAGATCCATAAGCCTGCTCCTTAGATTAGATTTAGAGTTTTTAGAGTCAACTCCCAAAACTCTAATCAATAGTTTACATGCAACAGCCAGAAATTTCGATACACCCTCTTATTGGACGCTTACGGTACTTTGTGTAAGATTGGCAGTCCATTATTAAGTTTTTTATTATGTTCCCTTTGTACACCGTTGCAAAAGAAAGTTCTTGCATAAAATCCTTAGCAGAACTTTTTTCTACTACAAACACTAGTTTTTCGTCACGCAGTAAACAAGAATAGGGAATCTTATCCGCACTTTCAAGTAGTGGTTTGATTTCTTGATACTCTTGTGGCTGGAGTGGTGCAGTTAAGTAATAGCAATCCTTAAAATCAGGTTTAGATGGTTCTTGAATAGACTGATTGCTGCTTACTTCTTTTCCTTGTTGCCTATCTTTAGGGATTTGTGCTTTCCGCATCTCCAATATCTTTTCTTTTAGCTCTGACACTCGTTTTCTATCAGCTTCACTAACTGTAATAGTTGATGATATTCTTCCGATTTTTGCAGAGAACTTTATGTTTTCCTGTTCAAGTAATTCTGCAATCTTTAATGCAGTTTGAGTTGGAGCTGCAACATAACTTTTCTGCGGAATATACCGATATTCTGCATTGCCGATAATTTGGTGATTTGGTGGAGTGTATTCTTTTTGCGATTTACGCATTGTAAGTGTTGCTGCATAATCATTACCGAGCAATTCACGAAATTTATCTTCTTCTCTATCGTTGATTGCTACTACTACAGCACCATTTCTTGCAAAAGCATAGTAATTCATACCTGCATTATCAAGTGTTTCTCTATGCTGCAAGAAATCAGATTCTCGCATTTGAAAAATAGTCTTATCTTTATTGTTCGTAGCATCATTCCAAAAGTGGTTTCCGTATGTCAGAAGTTCTTGCTTTTTAGCAGGAGATTCTATTGTCTTGGGAATGTCACGCAGTTGGTCGTTCCAGTCTTTATACTTTGAATCAGCGGTCAAGCGATGCATTTCAGGATACTTTTTCTGTAATCGCTCTGCAAAATTGTTTCCGGCTTCATCATTATCTGAACACAAGAACACTCTTTCAGGAGAGATATGATACCTTTCCATTGTCGCTTCGACAATATTAGGCTTCACACCCATCATACTAATTAAGCGATGATTATCAAGTTCATTCTGGTGCAGTTGCATATAAGACAGCATATCAATGGAACTTTCAAAGAAAAGAGCATTTTCACCATTTCCCTTTGTTACTTCAAAGCCATATCCAGAAGCAGAACCAACAGCAATTCCTTTGTATTTTTTATCGGATAGCGTTCCTACCTTTTCTGCACCAACAGTTTTACCGAATTCATCTTGAATTAGAAAAACAGCATTTCCAGTTTTTGATTCCTGCTGTATTTTTCCGTCTTGAATAAGACCATGTACCATTTCATAATTTAATCCTCTTGTTTGAGAAAGATATGCAAGTACACGTTTTTGTTCCGTGTCAACGTTGAGGTGTATTTCTTCTGGTTTTTGAAGTTCAGTTCTTTGTGTTCTGTTTTGTGTAATTGTATCTGCATCATATGAAAGCTCTGGTGTCTGATTGCCATTCAACATTTTTACTGCATCATAGAAATCTTTTCCGAGGAACTGACGAACAAATGAAATACTATCTCCGCCACGCTCTTCACTGAATTGATACCATTTTGCCATTTCACCTTGCACATTATCTTTGATATGAACGCTATCGTGTTCTGACATGATATATTCTTTTCCAACTCGTTTTAAATCAACGCCTTGGCTCATTAAGAAATCGGGCAGATTCACACGTTTGGCAGCGTCTATTTCCTCCTGAGATACTCTTTTGGATAAATGTGACGGTTGGTGTTTTTGATGCTCTGAACGGACTTTCAATGCTTGTATGACCTCTTGTTTAAAAGCAATTTCAATTTGCATTCTGCGAAAGTTAAAGCTATCAAGAGGGACATTTTGTTTTGTCAATGCTGCCTGATTTTCAGATAACTTTTGTTGTAATCGGGAAATGGCTGTATCATACCCGATTTTTTCAGCAATGTCAAGCAATCTTTCTTTCCTTTCAGCATTTCGTTCCATTATAATATCTTGCTGTTCCATGCCGTAAACCTCCTTACTTATTCATTTTTTAAAATGGAGCAATGCTTGTAAATTCATAACTGGCATATGCTTCAAAGATAACAATTTCATCTTCATACTCCGTAATGCTAATGCAATCAATAAAAAGTTTGCAGTCTTTACAGTCAAACATTGCGATACCATTTATGTAATCAATAAGCAAATTTCCTTTTAATACTAGTGGCTTTGAATTGCTGATAGAGGTAGCCTTTTCGGTCAAAGAGGGAACATCAGTGTCTACCAAATACATATCACTATAAATTTGTATCATTATAATTCCTCTTTTCCTCGTTTGGTGCTTCGATGTTGTGTTTGTTGCTGTTCTTGCTTTTGGGCTTTTTCATGTTGCTGATGCAGCTGCTTTCTTGAAAAGAACACAGCCCCTTTATCTTTTTTGTGAATCGTAACTGCCGACTTATTTCCGTCAATCACAGCGGAATGAGAAACTCCTTCTTTTTGCAATTCGGACACGGCTTGACGTGCTTCATCAGCAGTCATACGTTGTGTATATCTATCTTCTTTTGGGAGCTGCTGATAAAATTCCGGATTGATAAATTCTTTTGTCTGCAATTTTTGTGCTTCTGCACGAGCAGATGTTAAGTTTTGAACATCTGATTTTGCTACTGTAATTGCTACAGCTGTTTTTCCTCGTTCTACTGCGGAATATGAAACATCTTGATTGTCTAACGTCTGCATTATTTTTTTTGCACTATCGGGTGAAACAACGGTTGTTACACGTTCAGATTTAGGAATCGAAGCGTAATACTCTGGGTTGATTTTAGAAGTATGGACTTCTTCTTTTGGCTTATCTTTTTCCCTTTCTCCTTTTGTAGGGCTTTTTTCAGGTGATAGGAACTCGTCCACTTTTTCTTGAATGTTTTTCGCTGCAATTGCAGCAAATTCCTGTAATGCAATGTCGTCATGTTTGTCTAATGCAATTGTTACAACGCTATTATCCTGTACGGAAATTGCCGAGAATGCTATGCCCATGGCTGCAAGGCTTTCTAATATCGTCATTGCTTGTTCTGCCGGATACGTTTCCATGTGAAGATTTTCAGGAGAAATTTGATGATAATAATCAGGACGAATAACAAAAGAACCATCCTTATGTATTTCTGCTTTTTCTTCATCTGCTAAGGCAAGCAAAAAACTTTTTTCGGAAGTCTTTTCATCTTCAAGCACTTCTTCCGTATGGCTTTTTTCTATGTTATCTTGTTGTGTTTCTTCCATTTGTTCATCATAAAAATGTTCCTGTTCTGGGGGAAGATTATTGATTACACCGTCAATTTGATTATAATTTTGTTCCATTGACATCTCTGCTGTACGAAGATATTCAGTACCATCTACGGCAACTTCTTCTGCAAGTCGAGATAACGTCATATTATTTGCTGTGCTTTCTATCGTTACGCCAGTTTGCTGCATTGCACCGTCAATACTTTCAGAAGATTGTTCGGAAAAATTGATTGGCAAGCGTTCAATCTTTTCGATACGAGCCGAAAGTTCTTCTCGTCTGTCCTGAATGGCTTGTATTTTTCCTTGTATACTTAATTGTTCAGTCGTATTTTCAGCTTTTTCATATCGTTGGCTTAATCTTGCTATCTGCGTATCACATTTTTCTATCTTAAATGATAGGGAACGTCGAGAAGCATCATGCAGCAAATCCATGCTCTGTGCGTATTCTTGTCTGCGTTTTTCTGGATTTAAAACTGCAAAACTTTTTATCACCCCACTCAATCCCTGCAATTTATCCGCTTTAGCTTGAGAAACAGCAATTTTATGTTCTAATGTAGCAATCCTATCGTTGTGCTTCTCTATCTTTGCTTCATGCTTAGGAATAGAAACATTTTGAATTTTATCTATTTTTCTCTGGTTACGGTCTATCATCAAATTTACAACAGAAGAAAGCACACCGCCAGATAGCCCTTTTAGCATTTCATTTGTTGCTTGTAAACGCTCTGCCTTTGCTGATAATTTTTCAATGCGTGCTTCGTTTTTCTCTATTTTTCCTTGCCGTGAATCAATCCTGTCACTTAATGATTCAATCCTTTCCTCGTGACTTTGATGAATAGAGTTTAAAATTGGCAATAACGATTCTTTTTGAACTGGTGCTTGTCTTTTTTCATCAGAAGTCTTGACATTACCCTCTGAATGTGTTATACTATTATTAGATTTAGAGCTGATGGATGTGTTCTCTAGGGGCGATTGTAGCCCGGCAGAATGAAGCATCTCATCAGCTCTTTCTATTTCATTTCGCACACCCTGCATTGTATAGGCAATGCTGTCATCAAAGCTGATAAATGTTTTTTCATCTGGCAATTGTAGTCCCATTGTGTTAAGTAGTTCTTCGGCACGTTCCTGATTCGCTGCAATAAGGTTTCCCTGATTCAGCTGTTTATCCAGATAATTTCCCATATTGTTTCGTCCGTATGCACTTGCTATCCGGTTTACCTCATGGAATCCTTTCTTTTCTGAAAGAGATACAGCTACCATAATGGGACGATTTTCTTTATCTTGCAACTGGGTAATAGCGACTAAACTATTCTCTTTGTTACCCTTTAGTATCATTACTGGATTTCTCAGCTCTGCTGGAAGCTGCTTCATAGTATCCGCATCCAGTCCGTGTCCATGGTAGTGTTCATTTGCTTCTGACATACATTTTACGATTGTTCTTGGGGCAATAACGACTTGTAAATCTTGATTCGCTCCAGACAGTGCAAGGGCATTTGATGTATCGCCAATATGTAAAAAATCTGATTTTTTATCAGAACCCAGAAACGAATCAAGTTCATTTGCAAATGATTCATCTTGTTTCAGGTTCTGCTGGATTTTTTCAGACATACTCAGAATTTGATTTTCTTCCGCTGTCAAGGCGGATTTTTCTTTTTCCATTACTGGCATAGTTTCATTTCTCCCTATCGTTAATATGGTTTCTTTGTCCGTTCAAGATGTTCTGTGTATTCCTTTTCAGACCTTTGAACGTATTCATCCGATTTTTCTGCTTGTACTCTTTGGGCATTTCGTTTCAGAACATCTCTGGAAACATATACTTCTTTTTTCTTCTGGTCATCTTCTTGCTGCTGACGAAGTTTTTCTGTTTTGTTCAGAGGTTGAATATCGTTAGTTCTTTTCTCTAGCAACTCCTTTATTTCTGTATTTGCTTCATGATTTAGTTGGATTTCTTCTTGCAAAGCCTGTTTTATCGTCAAATCATCGGAAAAACAGAGAGATGTATATGTTAATGCAAGACCGAATTGTAAATCAGGCGGTTTTCTTTCTAATGAAGACACAGAAACATGCAATACAGCTGCTATTTCGGGGAGTAAAGCTTGAACTGCTTCAGATTGATTTTCACCGGAACGTAGTTGCTCAACTCTTTCATGAAATTCAGCATTTACAGAAAGACGATTGCTCCTTTCAATAATGTCGGTTACTCTATCCCTATCTTTTTCACTGAATGCAATCAACATTTTATGGTCATTGATTTTAGCGTGATAGGCAATTGAACATTGTTCTAATCCTCTTAAAACGAAATCAGGATTATTCACTTGAATGTTTAAAAATTGCTTATCCGGAATTTCGGATAAGGGTACTCCATGTTCCATCACAATGAAAGCACCGCCTTTAATCTATCCATCAGCTCAGGATTTTCAGCAGCATTATTTTCATCAAACTCGCCATAATGATAAAGATAAATGCCATATAGATTTTCCTGTATTTCTTCTGGATACTCATACAAGGTTTCTGGAGAAATATTCAGTAATTTAGCAACATTTTTTAGTTCTTTACGAATCATTCCTTTTCTTGCAATCTCAAACATCCCATAAACATCGCTCTTATCGTTTAAACAAGCATACATCAAATGAGATTTTGTTTCTTCATCAAGAGAGCAAAGCGTTTCATAAGAATAATCAAACCCGATTACATTTGAAACATCTTTCATTGTTATATTCAAGGTTTCAGAACGCCAAATCTGTTCCAACTCTCGCAGAGCATCTTGTATAACACCTTCGTTCTTCTCATTTTGGATGTCATACATTAAAACAATGGCTTCCATTGCATTCAATGCATCCTGCGAAAAATCTGATAAGTTATCAACTGGCAACTTTAAGAGTTTTGCTGCTATTTCAATTGATTCATTCATAGTTATTCCTTTCTTGTTCATGGACAGTCTGTCCACATGTTTTAGCTTTATTTTTGAATAAACGCCACAGTTGGAAAGTACATGGTTTTCATCTGTGGCGTTTGCATATTTATTAAAGGTTAGTTTGAAAGAGGTGCATACCAAGCAAGATATTTAGATAAAGTAAGCACAACATTGGAATTATAGGCTTCAATCATTTGTTTGCGTGTTGTGTATCCGGTGGTATCATCCATTAGATATTCGCCATACCATAACCCAAAGAAAGACCACATGGCATTATCACGAAGAGAATCAGTTAAATCAGGAATGGTACTGCATTCGCTAAGAGCAACTATTTTATTCGCTGCAATCTTCTGTAACCCATAGAACTGTTCATAACGACTGCTATATTTTTCTGTTGCATCGAGGTATATATCTGCGGATGCAATGTCGTATTGTGTTTCAGGAACAGTATATGATTCACTTTGACCGTTCCAAATCCATATAAGGTTATGCAATTTATGATATTCGGTAAGACGTGTATATAACAGATTCCAAAGCCATTGATAAGCATCACTACCAGCCGAACCCCACCAATACCAACCATTACTTGCTTCTTGTAAAGGTCGCCAAAGAACAGGCACATTTTGACTTTGTAGCTTTTTTAATGCTTTTGCTGCTTTATCAATATCTCTAATAAGAGCTTCACAATCTTCTGTTATCAATCCATCTTTTTTCATTTGCTGAATTTCAGAAAAACTGCATGTAGCAATGTCTAAGTTTGTGATAGCATCCCATAAAGAAAAATCTGTTTCTTCACTGTATATGGAAGATTTACCTGTCGGAGCTTTCCAGTTCCAAATCAAACCTACAATACCGCCTTGATTGCTCCATTTTAATGATGCAGCAGCCGTATCATTTCCAGATTCATCAAATAAGTCAGAAAATCGAATAACAGGGAGTTGTCCAGTGATTTTATAGATTTCTGTAAGTTCCGTATTTTCCTCACTTGAAACATATTGACCAGAAATGATGTGTTCTCCGTATTGCTCTTGAAGAAAACGCATTAGTTTTTGCGTTTCCTCTGTTGCATCAACATCACACAAAGTATTTGATACATCTGCTATTTTCAAGTCATTTGAATTTTGCAAAAGGATACAATCTATAGCAGCATCACCGCTTATTTGTTGTACGGTAATCTTTTTTGTACCAGCTTCTAAGTATACGCTTTTAACAGTTGCTTGAATAAAGTGACCTGTCCCAGAGATTTCGAGTGTACCACACATTTCATCATCTATCTGTAATGTGCATACGGCATCGCTATCTGCTACCAAAATTGCAGAAACATCATAATGTTGAGATGCCGGAACATTCACAGTAAAACAAATCGTATTCTGTAAATCGCCCGATAAACCAACAACATAGCCACTCCCAGTGTATCCCGAATATTCTGTATCTACCTGAAACCACTCAGACAACTTGCAATCTTCGGCTTGAACTCTGACATCAACAGGATATTTCAAACTTACTGGAGCTTGTACAACTTTCTCAGGATAAGTTGGTGCAAAGATAGTTGTTGTTGTCGTTGTTGTCACTTCTGTCACAGTACTTGTTATGGCTGCCGTTGTTCCATACTCTGTTTTTTGTATAGGCATTGGCTTTTGATAAAGGTCAATAGCATAGCATCCAGTAAGCAAGAGAAAGCATGGGATAGATAAGATAATGGACTTAATCCATTTCAAAGCAATCACTCCTATGTTATTTAATGCAATGTGTTTTCTTATACTTTTGATAGGTGTCTGTCAGTTTTTCGGCACATTCTGGGCAAACATCAGCTCCTTGAAATGACAACATTCCAGCACGTTTGTTACTACAAAACACACATCTTAAACACCTCTTTTTCAAAACAATTTGATTTGCATTGTCAATGTAAATCTCGACTTCGTCACCATAATCCATTAAATGAAGTGAACTACGAATCTCCAAAGGGATATATAATCGTCCAACTGAATCAATTTTCTTGATTTGAAAAAGAGAATCTTTAGTTAGCTTGCTTTCTTCTACGTTACAGGAAAGATAAATCATATTTTTCTGAACATAAATCTGAATGTATTCTGTTTGAAAATGCTCTCGAATACCTTTTGGAAGTGACAATCTCCCACCTATCTCGATTCTTCGTGTCAACCCTGTAAATTTCACTATAACTCCTAAAACAATCAAAAGTCGAAATCAAAAACAGAAGTCTTTTCGGGTTCTTCAAATCTTGCCATAAATGCTTTTTTACAGGAAGCAAGTCTTTCTTCCATGTAGGCAAACATCTTTTCAATGTTATCCGGTGTGTAATCCACGGAACGCTTCGTTGCGATTTTTTCAAGATAAGCCAGCTGGATGCATATCTTGTTCATTCGTTCTTTGGAACTTTCCATAAATTTAGCCTGCTTATCTGCATCCACAACAAATTCTTCTGTTCCTTCTGCTACAATGTTTTCTTCGTAATCCATATCCATGATATTTTTCATCCTTTCTTATACTAAATAGTCGTTATCCTTTAAGCTGTCATACAAATATTCGTCCATATCGTCATCATTGTGGTCTTTAAGCTCTTTTTGCAGTTCTTCCTTATCTGCAAGTAAACTCCGAATGTAAAGAACTGTACTGATTGCTGCCACAGATGCAGCGGTAATCCAAAAAACAACTGCTTTCTTTTTCATTTTAACCATCCTTTTTCTTTCCGCTGCTTTTCCAGCTATAATATGTTTTTCCGTTATACTCTCGTTCTGATACTTCCGGATAGACTGTAGTTTCATATCCATTTGAAGTAAATGAAATGGATTTTCCGGATAATAGTTTTGTCAGCTGTGATTCTGTCAGCTTTTTTCCGAATACTGCGGAAGTATTCATACCACATTTTCCAGTACAATAGAACCCAAATTTTCCGCTTTTGATTTCCTTTCCGCATTTTGGACACGCACCAATCGCTCCAGCAGAACTTTCTTTTCGGTCAACAAAACTCACCTTATCATCAACGCTTCCATATTCATCACAAAGTTCAGAAATGTATTTTTGAATTTCAAGTATGAAATCATCGGCATTTTTCTTACCTTGTTCAATTTCAAGAAAATCAGATTCCCAATCCGCTGTCAACTTTGCAGATTTAATTTTGTCCGGAAGTAATGAAATCAATTTATTGCCATCTTCTGTAGCAATAACTTTTTTTCCCTCTCGTTTCACATACTTGTGGGCGACTAACTCTTCGATAACGGCAGCTCTTGTTGCTGGCGTACCAATTCCTTTCTTCTCTGCGTTCTCATCAAAATCCGCTGCACTGGCATGTTCCATAGCAGATAACAAAGTATCCTCTGTAAAGGATTTTGGTGGACTGGTAAAGTGTACAGATTTCTTAGCCGGAACTTTTTCAAATGTCATTCCTTTTTCTATATTCGGAAGTTGTGATTCATCCTGTCCTTGTTCTGATTTATCAGAATTTTCTATTTTCGCATCAATAGATTTCCAACCCATGTCTACAATTGTTCGTCCTGATGCTGTGAATATATTGCCCTCACATGTAACAATGATTTTTACCGATTCATATTTGTGTGGTTCAGATACAGCACACAACAATCTCAATGAAATCAGGGATAAAATATTTTTTTCTCCTGTTGGTAAATCATCAATTTTTTCTGATTTAATGCGAGAAGTCGGAATAATAGCGTGATGTCCGGTCACTTTTTTGTTATTGATACTTCTGGACAGGTTGGGCATATCAACAACGCCGAACGGCATAACCTCACCAATACATTGAATCACTTCTAATGTACTTTGTTCCATATCTTCCGTTAGATATTGACTATCTGTACGGGGATAAGTAGCAAGTTTTTTTTCATACAGAGATTGCAGATAAGTAAGCGTTTGCTGTGCTGTGTATCCATACTTTTTGTTGGCTTCTCTTTGTAATGAAGTAAGGTCAAAGAGCTTCGGGGGATTAACAGTCTTTAAGTCTTTCTTTACATCAGAAACAACAGCAGTCATACCGTAGCACTTTGATATGATTGTATCTGCTTGTTTTTCATCATCTACACGTTCTGAAGCAGCTGTAAAGCTTCCGCAATCAAGGTCAACAGTAAAATACTTTTGCTTTACAAAATTTTTGACAGCATCGTCACGTTCCACAATCATGGAAAGAGTAGGCGTTTTCACTCGTCCAATATTCAATGCTTTTTGATTGGAAAAGCGTACTGTAAACAATCTGGAAAGATTCATCCCTATTAGCCAATCGGCTCTTGCACGGCAATAACCAGCAGCATATAACGAATCATAAGCACTCATCGGTTTCATATGCTGTAGACCACTTTGAATCGCAGATTCTTCCAAAGAAGAAACCCACAGTCTTTTTACAGCTTTCTTACAACCGATAATGTTATAAACATATCGGAAAATACATTCGCCTTCACGGTCAGCATCCGTTGCACAAATTATTTCATTTACACGTTCATCAAGCATTAAGCCTTTTACTATATCAAATTGTGATTTGGTTTTCTTTTGAACAGCAAACTTCCACTTTTCAGGAAACATAGGGAGCTGTGAAAAGCTCCATGTTCCTGACCAGTCTTCATGCTCTTTATATTCATTTGGAAAACGCAGTCCAACCAAATGACCGACAAACCACGATACAATATAGCCGTTGCCCTCAATATATCCATCCTTTTTGGACTTTGCTCCAACTACTGGACAAATCGCTTTTGCTACTGAGGGCTTTTCGCCAATAATCAATATCACGATTCTTCGTCCTCACTCTCTGTTGTAATATCGTCAAAATCATCTTCAAATCCATCAAAATCATCTGAATTTGATTTCTTTTTAGACTTTCCATTTTTCATCTTATAGAAAATGAATCCAGCAGCTGCAAGTACAGCAACACCTACACCAGTAATCATAAGCGTTTTTGAACCATTTGACTGATTTTTAGAGGATGTCTGCTGTACAGCTGAATCCGTAGTAGTTGTTGCTTCATTTACATTATTCTTTCCTTTATTGCCATTTGCTTTGTTGGCATTGTTTGCTGCTTCAGCAGCAGCGGAATCCGGATTAGTATTCTGACTGTCTTCATCGTCTTGATAAAGTAATGCATATAAATCATAGTCATCAACCTTATTCAGGAAATAAACATTATCCTCATTGCCCTCAGCTGAGTAGTTAATCAACACATAGAACACGCTGCCGTCCTTAGTCGTTACAGCAATAAACTGCATTTCTTCGCTGTCATAAATGATTTTTTCCTGTTTGATAAGGGTTGCATTTCCGTCAGTATCGTAATAATCGTCACCGTAGTAGTCAATTTCGCTAACATCTGTTGTAGTAGTTTCACTGGTCTTGTTTCGGAAAAAGTTAGCAATGTCTACAGTATGCTCTGTCGTTTGTTCTGAATTATCATCCTGTACCACTGGCAATGTTTCCTGTTCAACTTCCGGCTCTACAGCTTCCTGAACATTCTGGTTAGCTGCATTGTCTTCAAAACCCAGCCCATCCTCTGCGGATGCTGTAACAGACATTGCACCACCCAGAATCATGCTTCCTGCCATCAAAGTTCCTATGATTTTTTTCCATTTAAACATGGTGATTACCCTCCGTCTTCATTGTGCTTTCCTTGGTTTCAGCTGATACAGCGTCTTCTGATAAAGCAAAAAAATCTGCAATATCTTGTTCTGTTGTTTTGCTTGCCATGATTTTTTTCGCTAAGCTCAGCTGCTTTTTGAAATTCTCATCAAAAGAAATGCCTTCCTTTGTCATGTATTCCGACATGACAGCCGTTTCAAGCTGTTCCAACTTCTTTTTGTCGTTCTTCAGCTTCTCACTTTCACTTTTAATCAAAGTTTCACGTTTGGCAATCTGTTTTTTGAGCGTTTCCAATCTGGTTTCATTTGATACCATAGTAACCTCCTGATTTTAATAGAATAATAGAATAGGGTCAACATAATTCCACCCATAACCATCTGTGTCAATATATGCAGCTACATGAACATAATCGTAAGGCAAACCACTTTGTATTGTATCTCTTATACCATGTTCCACACCACGCATACACTTTCTATCACCTGTTGTCGTAGCAAAAGCTTCTCCTGCTTTTAAAACACTACCTTCCGAGTACCCACTCTTCAAAGTGACATTTGTAATATAGATTTTTGTATCTCGATTTTTACCGTTTCCTGCTTTTCCGTCATACCAATAATTCAGACTTTTTTTCAACAGAATGACGACATGTTCACTTGAATTGTAGGAATCAATTTTACAGCCCTCTATTGGAGAATAAATATCTGCATTTGACGGATAAGACACATCTATTCCTCGATGAATACCTTTATATGTTGGTGGAATACCTCCTTCTGAATAGTCAGTATATTCATATTTAGCAATCTCACAATGCTGAACAAACCATCCTTGCATATCATAGCCATACCAGTTTAGAATGTTACCATCATGCATATAAGACTTGAAAGTTTCACCGTTAAAGATGTTCTTGTAGGTTTGGTGATTTCCGTATAGTGGCTCTGTATCGGTATCCTTGCCAACAAGGAGATTATAGTATTGCAATCGCTGGTCACTATAGCTCAAACTTCCCAATCTATCAAGAAGAATCTGCTCAAATGATTTTTTCTGCTTAATATTGCAATATAATCTGCAATCTGTTACCCATTCGTACTTTTGATAGAATGTATACAAACCTTCTTGGCTCATATTAAATCCCATTTTTGTACCATCTGTCGGTGCAATACTAGCAATTGGTGTGTTTTTTAATTTAACATCTGTTCCGGGCATGTACCAACTAAACCAACCTTCATCACGATTTTGCCACGTACCTGTTACATCATAGTAACCCCAGCCTTTATAGTTATTCCATTCGTACATACCGTCATATCTGTTCCCACAAGGAGCAACTACAGTTGCACCCTCATCCATGACATACCAGCCTGTTGCGGAATACTCATCATTTGCATTAAGGATTTCAAGATTAGATAAACTGTAACATATCAAATAAGTCACTCTTCCTGTAGAGGAATCAACCTTTTTACGAACAAAATTTGATAAATCTCCACTTGCAGAACCGACTTCTATTGTTCCTATTACATTATGCTTATCATCCCATCCAAGGTTGTTTTGGATACATCTAAATCTTGAACCGCTTGATGTAGCAAAGGCATAGTCCCAGCGTTCTTCCCAGCGAGAACCATTATCATAACGGTATACAAATTCGTACTCCTCTTCAAATATCTCATCAAGCAAGTCTTCCATTTTGCCATTGAATTTCCAGAACTTAATGTCATTACTTCCGTTAGAATCAGTGGAAAAATCGTAATTATAAGCACAAAGGAAACTCCATAATTGCCACGGGTCAAAATCCCATACTGGGTCATAATCAAATTCGGAGCTTCGTCCACAATACCATTCTGTAGGGTCATCTTTCAAATTTCTAATGTTAAGGAGACTTTCACCGCTTAATGAAAGCAGGATATTTCGCCAATTCCACGGAAGCTCTGACTGTGCCAATTTACACGCTTCTCTGTTTAAGTCAGAAGCCAATTTTGTATAGTATTCTTCTGCATCTGATAACGTCTGGTCTTGTGCTGTATACGTACCAAGGGTAAAACCACTCTGCGTAAACATCGAAGTAAAGATAGTGAGAATCAGCGTAATCGTCAGAACAATTACCATAAGGGGAAATAGAAGTGAAGCGAGAAACCATTTGGCTTCTTTTTCATAAACATTCTTTACAAATTGTTTCAGCTTTTTTCCTATGGACTGCTTTGCTTTTTTTCCTTGTTTTTTAGTGGTGTTAGACCTTTGCTTGTTTTTTAACCGACTCTCTTGCTTTTTCAGCTTACTTTTTTTCTTTGTACGCTTTTCTTGCAATTTGCTGTTCTTTTTTTGCTTTTTATCAATCAGCTTAGAGGGTTTTAGTTGCTTAGCAGCTTTATCCACAAGTCCTTTTTTTCCAGCATCTACGACTTTAATAAAATCGTTGGTAGAATCAGCGTTAATTGCTTTTTGATACGCAGAAGCACCAATACGTCGCATGGTATATCTTTCTGGTCGAAGTATCAATGCCATTGGTGTAGAAAGTCTTGAAATTGATTTGAGATTTTTCAGCTTTTTCTTTGAAAATTTCAATTCAAGTTTTTCTTGCTTTCTATGATTTTTCAGAACTTTTCCTTCAAGCTTATACTTTTGTTTTTGCTCTTTGTATTGGATTTTTTTTCGCTTTTGGATACGTTGAATTGCTTCATTGCTTTTGCTACCCTTGTATATAACAGCTTGTCCTTTCAATTTTTTCATTTTTTGCTGATAGGACAACTTGTTTATTTTTTGGAGAGTTTTTTTCGCCTTTATATCACGCTTGTTTTGCTTCAAAACAGGCTGCTTTTGCAATTTTAATTCAGTTGCACTATACTTTTGTAAACGGTATCTTGCTTTGTGTAGTTTGTGCTGCTTCTTTTCCTTGAAATGATTTCGCAAGCCCAATCCAGCATCAATAGCAATTTTTGAAGCTGCAAAAGCACCTCTATGAACATCATCTTGTGCTTCATTGCGGTATTTATATGCATTTTGCTTAGCTGCAAGCAATGCCTTATTTTTAGCAGCATCACCAAGAGCAAGAATCCCAGATTCTGCGGTCAATCCAGTCTTTACAACTGCACTTCCAGTTTTTTGAACAGTAACCTTTCCAATCTTCACAAGACTTTTAGCTGTTATGCCCTTCATGGTTTTAGGCTGCCACTTATCTAAGGAAGTATTGATTTTTTTATTCCAAGATGGAACATCTCCGGTGAAACGATGCCGCTGATTTACTAAGCGATGCAATACACCCTTGTTTTTCAGCTTATACTGCTTTTCACCACGAACAATGTTGACTTTCGTATGAAATTTCCCATCATCACCTTGCTGACGTGTCATTCGGAACTGAAATTGCTCATTTCCACCAGTAAGTTTTGTTTCTGCGGAAAGTCCAACATAAAATGCAGCTTTCGCTAGTTTGTAACCTGTCAACGCAGCTACTTTTGCGGTTTTTCCCTTAATAGATTCCGGCTGATAGTGGCTTAATGATGCACCTACAGAAACATCATTACCCACTTTGCGATGTACAAAATTTATACTTCTGTGTAAAACACCACTATTTTCATACCGATTATCTTTACCCAGAATATGTTCTTGTTTTTCAAGGTCTTTTCTGCGGTAACTCTCTGATAATTTCATACCAACAGATTCTAGGGATACTGCTGCTGTAAGTGTACCTTTTAGAACAGCCGAACCAGCAATAGCAGCTGCCTTTACTGTTTTACCCTGAAAACTAACAGGGTGTATGTTATGCAGCTTTGGAACATCTCCAGTAAAGCGATACTTTTGACTAGCAATACGGTGCATAATGCCCTTGTTCTCGTACTTTTCGCTCTTATCGCCCCATGTAATGCTTGCTGTTGTATGTAATCGTCCTTCTGGATTCTCTTGTCTTGTAAAATTCAATTGTAGCTGTTTCTCTTTGCCACTATATCTTTGCAGTTTCAGTTGCTGCTTGTCTAGTTTTCCTGCAATAGAATGTGAATATAGATTGCGATAACCGTTATTTTTATCTCTTGTACTTTGACGTGAAACAGCTTTTGAATCATAGCTAGATGAAGTTCTGGCTGAAAAAGAAGATGCAGACGTAGACCTTGTATTACTGCTTGAACTATGCTGTTGCCCCACGGTTGGACGAGTAGTAAAGCTGGTTTGATTTCTTCTTGGCATCGTATAACGCCCCATGTACCCAGCTCGTGATTGCTCAGTATGTGCAGGAGTAACTTTGGTTTCAGAGAAGTGCTTTGCATTTTGAAAACCAGATTGCTCAGTGACAGGTTTACTCTCAAATCTTGTACTCTCATCATGATTTCTCAGCGATGATGCAGACTGCTCTTGTCGAAAATATTTTGAATCAGTTGTATCTGTACTGACTGATGTATCATGTTTGGATGTAGAATGATAGGAATGTTCATTTACAGAATTAGTAGAATCTACTGGTTCATCATAGGTACGATGAAAGCTTCTATCTTCTGGCTCAAATTTTTGTGATTCTGAATGCTGCTCAATTGATTGATTTTCCATTGGAGAAGATTCAGACACATCTGATGAAGGGGATTCCGGCATGATTTCGCTTTCTGATTCAGTAGATTCAGTAAGTTTCTTCTTTGGAGGAGTAAATACAGGTTCAAAAGGCTTCTCTTCCTTGATTTGAGAATTAGTTTGCAACTTTTCACTAGGTGCTTGTTCTCTGGAATGTGCTTCTTTTGCTTGAACTTCTTTCTTACTGAATTGTTCCAATCCAGATTGCTGTTCACTAAGAGCTTTTAAACTTTTATCTTGAAATTTGGAACGATTCTCTTTTGAATCCAATTATGCCACCTCCAATTACTGAGAGGAGTGGTTATTTTCCGCTTCCTCTTCCAGAATACAATGATACAAGAGAACATCTACAGCAGTAAACCCATTTATTGTTTTTCCACTGTCTACACTGCTCAGGAACGTTTTTTTCTGTTCATCGGACATACTACTGTATTTTCTCTGCATAAGCTGATGAACATCCTCATTATTATCCGAATTTGAGAGCTGCTGTTCTTCCGGTTTCGTAGTCATCAAACGATACATGGTCGTATTTGTAGGGAATGTATCTGTAAATGGCAATACAATACCGCCATACTTAATCAATCCTTCACCTTGTCCACTATTTGTAACACATTCCATTTGCTGTGCAGAAATATGCAGCTTTTCAGAAAGTATATCCCTGTCACCAGCAGCTTGATTCAGCATATACACGAAGTCGGAGTTGTCAAAGATATTTTCTACTTCACTAGAAGAAAGCAAATCCTTGACATTTTGCGTGATTCCTGTTGGAACACCGCCCCATTTACGGAATCTTTTCCAGATTTCTGCGGAATACTGTGCTGTCTGCTGTTCTTTTAGCAGTAAGTGAAATTCGTCAATGTAGTATCGGGTAACTTTTCGCTCTGCACGGTTTTGTGTTACTCTATTCCATACCGTATCTTGTACAATCAGCATTCCAACTTTCTTCAACTGATTGCCAAGCTCCTTAATATCAAAACAAACAATTCGATTGTTAAGGTCGATGTTTGTGCGATGATTAAACAAATTTTGAGAACCGTTTACATACATCATCAATGAGTTAGAAATACGCAATGCAATATCGCCACGGCTCTTTAGCTCTTTGTATAAATCACTTAAAATAGGCATAGTTTCTTTGGAAGGATTATTATCAAAGAAATTAGTATAGATTTTACGAACACAATCATCAATGATAGAGCGTTCTTCGGCAGAAATGCCATATCTACCACCTACAATGATTTCACAAAGAGAAATAATAAAGTTTGATTTTGTTGCAATCGGATTATCATCATCAGCACTGTCTAAATTGATGTCCATTGGATTGATATAATCTTCACTCTTTGAGGAGATTTTCACTAGCTGTCCGTGCAAATGCTGAACCAAAGGGAAATATTCTCCTTCTGGGTCACAAATGATAATGTCATCTGTCGTTTTCAAAAAGCTATCCAGAATCTCTCGCTTTACAGAGAATGATTTACCAGAACCCGGTGTACCCAGAATCAAACCGTTGGGATTTTTCAAGTGAGAACGATTTGCCATAATCATATTTCCGGATACGGTATTTAATCCGTAATATGTACCATCTGTCTGAAACAGCTCTTGTGTGTTAAATGGTACAAAGACTGCAATACCAGTAGTGTGCATTGCTCTCGACGTTTGAAGCACATTGTATCCCAACGGAAGAGAACAATTTAAGTAATCTTCTTGCAGATAATCGCTGCTGCGAAGCATGCAGTTATTCTTTTGACACAAACGTTTTAGAAGTTCCAACTGTAACTTCAATTCTTTTTTTGTTTTTGCATAATTCCTTATCAAAATTGTGATATGAAACAGTCTTTCGTTCTTACTGTTCAGGTCATCCAGAAGTGTTTCCAATTCCTCGATATACATCTTGATGGACGGAGGAAGAATATTGGGGTCATAACCAGACTGAGAAGCTTTTTTCTGTTCGTCAATCTTCATTTTTTCAACGTCTGAAAGTTTAAGTTTAACGAATTTTAACGCATCAATCTGGTCAAGCGGTGTTACATGGATATTCACACAGAACAAATGCTGCATTTCCAAAAAGTCATTCAGAATTGTATCTGGTAATTCTCCGGCAAGAATGTCCATAGTCGAAATCGCACCGTAGGCACTTCCAATCTCAAAATTCATCTTATTGAACTTGAATGAAGATGGAGCGATAAAATCTTTAGTGTCCATTCCATATCGGAGCATTTCTTTCCAGTCAAAAATAAATGGACTATTTTTAAACGGATTCAAAGAATAATACAAGGTTTCTAGTCTTTCTGTTCCGTTTAGAGCTTTGGCATCCACACCAATATTTTTGAACATTTTAATGACTTCTATCTGGATATTCATAAGCTTACTTTTAGCTACACGATAAGATGGTGCTTCAATCGTAAACGTAAGAAATTTCCTTGTAGATTGACCATTATTTCCGGATTTAAGTTTGCTAACAATCATCTGAGAGTATTCTTCTCGAATGTCATTAAAATCATCGTCCTGCTTTTCAATCTGGATTTCACTGACAAGTTTATCTTGACTGCGATTTTGATTTTCAAATGTCAACTGAAATTTGATTGTGTTATCAAAAAAATTGATAAGGTCGCAGTATTTTGAAAAAATATTGTTCTGTTCTTCAAATTCTGCTAGACGATAGCTTACATCGTAAAACTGGATGGTTTTTGAGAACGTGTTTTCCGTCACCTGACAAACACCATCTTCATACATTCTATTGTATGCAATCGAATTTTGCACAGTAGAACTGTCTTTGTTGAATTTATGAATTTCTGTGATACGCTGCTGCATCACATCTTTATCTTCTTTTGTCAGCTGAGAGATTGGCTTTTGAGATGCGATGGTTGCAGCGGTTTTTGTGCTGTTTTTTACTTTCTTTTTCTTATCAGTTTTCTTTCCAAACAAGCTATTTACCTCCGTTCGCTTTTTTCAAAATCCGTTTCAGCCTAGTTGATTCCAATTGTAGTTCGATACAAGATAAGACATCCGTACTACGATAAATACGTTTGTGCTTTTTTTTGAAGTATCGTATCATGTTCTTAAAAATCGCATCAAAAAACAGTCCGTTCTTCTTGTAGATTCCGCAGACAATTGCAGGGGCTGCAACGCAACCCATAGCAATAATTCCGCCAGTAAGACCAAGCACACCTCGTGTCAGGAAAAACACAGGAAATCCAAGAGCTATTCCTATTCCAAAGCATACACACTGCCTTTTGGTTAAGCCAAACATGAATTTTTGCTTTATATCATTTAAGTCTTTTGGTACTTTGACAAAATGTGAAGACTTTGCTCCCATTGTATACCTCCCATTAGTGTGCGTTAAACGCAGATTTAGAAATTGCTCCTGTACGAAGAACTGTAAATACCAACGCACAAGTATAACCTAATAGAAATACCATCTGCATAGTAACGCTTCCAGAGCCACTATTTATTGTAGAAATCGCATTGTTAAATAACGTTTTAAAAATGCCAATCGCTACAATAATGAAAAAGCCCTGAAATGAAAGAGCTATCAATTGCTTAATCCAATTCTTGCCGACAGAACCAAATTCACCGCCGTCTACCAATGTTGCAACTGGAATCGGAGAAATACCTAAGTACATAAAAACTTCAATTATTCTAGAAGCCAGTACGATAACAATAGCCACTATCATAATTATGACACCAAGGTACACTATAATGGAGATAAGCCATGTTGAAATCAATTCTCCTATGCTAAGACCGTCCAATGCATTCTTATTCAGTGACACATCTGTCACACTGGTATTAAATAAAGTTGTCATTGCTGCTGAGGTTGCCGAAACGCCAAACCCGAATAGGGCAGAAGCAATGTAATAGACATTCGATATTAAAATCGTGCCACATAGCGTTTTTATAATCCATTTGACGAATATTGAATCATCAAAGTCCTTGAAGTTATTCCCACGAAGCACCATTTGTATGAGGTCATTTATCATTAAAATGGCAAAAATGATACCTGCTATGGGAACTACTGCATTATTACAGAGCGTTTCAATGGTTTGCCATATTGTCGTACCGCTGCTTCCGCTTGCACCTGTAAAATTTGCAGGATGCGTGGTCAAGAAGTTTGAAACCAAACCGGAAACGCCTGTATCAGAGTTGTTGGGGTCAAAGGATGTCTTTATCAAATCACCAATGCTGGAAAATTGAGATTTGATACCGTCTTTAAACAAGTTTTCAATCCACGTTTGCAGACCATCCACAAAGTCTTGTATAACGCCCATTACTTCACCGTCCTTTCTGTATACTATAGGAATGACCTGCGGACAAACTGTCCACAAGTCATCCGTAGTAAAAAATATAGGAGATTGTTACCGTAACAGACGATTAAACAGCACTCTGCATCATGCTGATAAGTACCGGAACGAGGATAATGCCCAGCAGAATCAAACCAAGCCCAGCCATCAGCTGCTTCATGCCCTGCGATTTTGCACCAGCATTATCGTTACCGTAGCCTTCCAGCAAGTTAACTACGCCCCAGACACCAACACCGCCACCAATCAGGATAACAACAGAACGCAGAACTGTTCCGGCAGTCGAAATAAATGAGGAACTGTCAACTGCACCGGATGCAAAAGCAGTCATGCTGCACATACAGCACATGATTGCCATGGTAAAGATGGTCAATACCGTCTTCTTTGTCATCTTGCAAGTCTTAGTAAGCTTTTCGTTTGCAGCCGAAACTGCCATTGTAGATGTTTTCTTCATTTTCTTTTTCCTTTTCTTTCAGTTTATAATTTTTTAATTTACACCTAATTGCAACATAAAGACTGGTATGGGGATGTACAGTCTATGATACCGAAAACTCGAAAAAACGAACCATATGTACGAAATCTCTATATTGCAATTACCAGACAACCCATTATTCAGCAAGCATATTCTATAGCAACCTTGTCTGGTGGGGTTTCCATTCTATGTTTACTTCTTTTTGCCACGTAATCGGCGATGTCAAATTTCATATTGGGGTTATCGTCCAATAGATATTTGTAGTTGGGGTGCTTTGTAATATCATACTTATCTGAAAAGAATGGGCGTACTCCTCGAAGTTGTAAGATACATTTACCGCCGTCCATGACTGCTAATTCGTCTTGTGACTTCAACTCCTTTCCTAGTTTTTGATAGTTAGTTCCGTAACTCTCGCTCTGCCCTCGATTTTGAGAAGTGTTATACGAATCAATCGTTTCTTTTCCCAAACTCTCAGAAATTTCTTTCAACGTTGACTTCTCTTTGCCACCGAGAAACAGCGTAGTGTCACAGTTACCCTCAATCGTGTCAGCATTATCTTTGTAAATCGCCTTTAGCTGCGATTTAGCCTGAAGAATGATACTTGCAGATATTTCACGACTTCGGATAGTAGCTATCAACTTTTCAAACTGTGGTATTTCTCCAATGTTCGCAAACTCATCGAGTAAGCAGCGAACATGGTATTTCAGCTTGCCACCGTCATTCGTATCTGCACGAGTACAGAGCAAGTTGAAAAGCTGTGAATACATAATTGCTACTAAGAAGTTAAATGTAGCATCGGTATCAGAGATAATGACAAATAAAGCAGACAGCTCATCACCAAGTTTGTCTAAGCCTAATTCGTCATATCTGGTTATCTCTAATACTTCATCTATTGCAAACGGTGCTAACCGTGTTGAACAAGAAATCAAAATAGACTTTGCTGTTTTACCAGCTGCCAGCTTATATGACTTAAACTGTTTGATTGCAAATGAAGCAATTCTAACAACTTCATCTGAGGGTTCAAGTTCTTTAAATCCCTCATATCCTTCATATTCCTCTGGAATTTCTTCCGGAATTGTTCCGTTTATCCACATTTCAACGAATTCAAAATGTCTATCAATTGCATTTTTGAATGTTTCATCATCTTCTCTGCACTCAGACATGTTAATCATATCAATCAATGTTTCAAAATTTCGTTCATCCGGAGGAGAGGTTGCAAAAATCATTGCAATATATGCAGTATATAAAAGTTTTTCTGCTTTAACCCAGAAATCTTCACCGCTATTCGGCTGATTTCCGCTTGTGTTTTTGATAAGGACATCTACAAATTTAAGAATATCCTTTTCACGATTTTTTTCGCTAATATATGCAAAAGGGTTATAGTGCATTGATTTTGCGAAATCAATCGTATTAAAAACCTTTATGTGATATGGTTCATAGATTGTCTTACCATTGCTATCTTTTCCTATCGGTCTACCACGCTTCAACATTTTTCCGCATTCAATCAATACTGTTCCTTTCGGGTCGGTAACGATATAGCTAGAATGCATCTGCATTAAGTTTGGTTTGACAAAAAATCTTGTTTTACCTGAACCAGAACCACCGATAACCAGAATATTTTTATTTCTGGCGTATTTCGGGTGAGAGGGTTTTCCCATTGTCAGGCTCTCGGTTTGCGTTAGAATTACATTATTAAACTTATCTTTTAAGTCCATATATGGTTCTATATCTTGTTCGTTGCCCCATCTTGCACTACCGTATTCCTCCCCATTACGGAATTTCTTTTTGTTTTTTGACTTAATGTACATGATGAGTTTCATTATGAGTGCAACTGCTACGCCAAATCCCAAATCTATCACATTGAAACTCGGAATTACCTGTGCAAAAACAACGCCTAGGTTATTCATAAATGGCATCATTTTTTCAGAGATTCCGTTACCTTCGGCTGTTCGATATGCAAGTGAAATCAAATCACCTGCGTATCCAAATATAACAAATGGCAGCCAACTCAATATCGTTTTCTTTACTTTTTTGCTATTCATTATTTTCTCCGAAGTCAAAGTCAAGTGGCTTTGTCGGCATTAAAGAGCCATGTCCTTTGATTTTTCACGAACTTTTTCTTTCTTTTTCGGCTCTTGCTCTTGAATACGCTGTGCATTCTCACGCAGCTGCTGTCTTGTTACTGTCGGCTGCTTCTCAATGTCTTGCTGTTTTTCATTTGCATATTCAGTAAAAGCACGCTTGAAATTATCTGTCTTTCCAGATTCAAACATCACATGAAATTCGCCAGATGCTGAATCGTGTTTTATTGCAAAGTCAATATCATATTTTTTTGCGACAGACAAAAAATCTCCGATATTTTTATCTGACACTTCAATAGATTCCAACTTTCCACCATGTTCTGTTGCACGTTTATTCAATTGGCGAACAGAAATCTTACCTTTCTTTTCTGCATTTCCGCTTAAAAAGGTTTTCATCATCTCTTTCATTATGTCTGATGTAAGTTCAGTTGCTTGTTTGGAAAGAGAAAGTGTCTTTTTTAAGCCTTGTTCCATGTCAGAAGCCATAGAATGTCCTCCTTATCTACGCATAATATGATTTATTTCATACTGCGTGTGAAACGGACAGTCTTCTGTGCTTTGCAGCCATAAGCGAAGCTTTAAAGCAAACTTTCTGGCGGTTTTTACATCAGTTATCACTGCAATTGTCACAATTTCACCATTGTTGATTTCAGCCAAAACGCTATATGATTTCATTTGATTTTGTTCAATTCGCAGCGAAACAATGTTTTCCTTGCACAGAATACGGTTGAACTCAGTCAATAAAAGCTTTTCGGTTTTAACAGTTTTTACAACTTCCCTCATTCTTTTCATCTCTCTTTTTAATCGGGCATCCGGAGCAAATTTCCTGTATCTGAATTTCCAGACAACCAGTTAATCAACGTTGCCAAGGCTTGTTCCATTTGAATTCCAGTGTCGTAAACACCAAGAATTACAACGTCTTCATTGTCAACAACTTCTGCGACAATTGCATACGCCATTTTTTCTTCATCTGTTTCTGTATCCACCACGGTTGTATTTTCCATTGTGAATATGGAAATGACGTTTGCGTAATTGACTAACATTTTGTCGTTTGTTCCCTTTGGAATAATGGTCATGCTCATTTTTGATTCCTCCATTTTTTTATTTTCAACCGGAAATCCAGTTGATAGCGTAGTAATTATCCGGTACACATATCATGGTGGACAAGGTTATCATAAAAACCCTCCATTGAAATGGGAGCATTGTATAACGCTGTCAGTAAATAATTTTGCCTTGCTGTGATTTTGGCGGAGTTTGCCTTTAAGCAGTCTAAAACATACATGATATGTTCGGAATTGAGTTTTGAATACATAGAACGAACTATTTCTGTATCCATATCCATACCGTTAATGCGAATGGATTTTTGTGTTGTACAACGTACAAAGCTAATCATATGAATGAGTTCATTCACTTGCTCAGCATTGTATATTAAATGCCCTTTAGAGTTAGTCGTTTGCAGTATAATATCTGCTTCTATCTGTTCTTCGACCAATTGTTTTGTCTGTTCCCATTCAATCTTATCAATCCATCCCTTTTTATCTTCATTCTTTGAGATAGATTGATTGATAGTTAATAAATCAGTATTTGATTCTTTGGTACTTGATAGTTTTGATATTTTATATACATCGTGGTTTTCCGCATGTGTTTCATCCACATTTGGGTTTTCCCGATATGGTGTTTCCTGTTCTGGTGTATCCTCCAAAAAAATCGGTTCATCGCTTATAGAATATTCCACGTCAAGAAATCTCCCATTATCAGCAAATATTCTTTGCCTGCGTAAATATCCGCATCTTTCTAATTCTTTGAGAGCCGAGGAAACTTTCGTTTCACCGTCAGGAACGATGCTTGCCAAGCCTTTAATGGAAAAACTAAAAGAATCAGACATGGACAACATGGTCAAAAGTAAACCTCTTGCTGTTAGCCCAAGGCTTTTATCTCGAATAAATTCGTTATGAACCACTGTGAAATCCTTCTCCATTTTCTTTGTTAGTCTTGCCATTCTTACCACTCCTTTCTGAAAAAACGTCCCTCGAAAAAACCGAGGAACGTTTTCACTGTAAAAGTTGATTTTGATGATGATTTCACTTTTTATATGAAAAGCAAGCATAAAACAAAAAAACAAAACAAGGAGAAAAAAGAATGCCACACAAAAAAACGGCGTTCCTCGATTTTTTCGAGAAACGCCGTTTGATTTGGCATTATTCAATTATATCAATCTGTCTGCGGTTGTTTTTT
Source organism: Ruminococcus callidus (assembly GCF_020709055.1). Taxonomy (GTDB): domain Bacteria; phylum Bacillota; class Clostridia; order Oscillospirales; family Ruminococcaceae; genus Ruminococcus_C. The sequence continues at coordinate 22,248 of NZ_JAJFCK010000003.1, read as the reverse complement.
CGTGTAAAATTTTTGTGAAATTCTGTTCCCTATCAAAATTACAGGTACTTTTCGTTTTTAATGCCAAAATTCATATGGAACAAGATTATTCCATTCTGGACGTAATAATATAACCACAAAGAACCATACAACCGAAAAAAATATAAAACAATCTAATAATTTAATTTGTCTATTGAAATCAGAAAAATTATCTATATTAGTAATATCGACAAGAGATAACCATAAAAAATAATCTGAAATCCTTGTAAAAAGATTGACAGAAAACGCACACAAAGAAAACGAAATAAGCAAAAATGCATTTGTGTATTCGATTTTTCTTGAACTATTAATTCTAGCAATCATATAAATAAAAGTTGCTTTTATTATATAAATAAAAACACCTAAATATCCTGAATTCGCATATTGACTTTCAAAATAATTATTATACTCACCTGATATTAAGTTAACTATTCCAAAAATTCTTCCCGTTACTGAAAGCAAAAAAATCAGGATAAATATTATAACACATTTTTTCTTTTTTATAGGCATTATCTTATTGAATAGTATCAATAAAACACATAATGATGAACTATGTATTGTAGATGCAAGTAAAACAAAAAGGAAAAACAGCATATACTTTTTCTTCTTTAATTGTTCGTAAGCAAACATGCAAATTATCATCGCCAAAGTTTGCCTTTGAATATTACATATTGCCCCGAAGCAAATTGCAAATACTAATACCGCAAAATACTCCTTGTTTTTTGAATACTTTATCATATATATAGTCAAAAGTATATATTGTATACTTGAAGATAAGACAATAAATCCATGTATAGACTTAGTTATTTTGCTTATAAATAAAATGACATACTGATAACCAATTTCAATTGCGTAATTAGTATTAATTCCAGAACTAGATATCACTCTAAAATATTTACAATATGTGATTGTATCATTTCCTATATTAATACTTCTAAATGAAGTCATAATCCATAATGTTATGATTACAACAATTGAAAAAATAATCCGATTATAATTATACATATCTATTCTATATAATTTGCTGTTTTTTTTATAAGAATAAATGTCAGCTATTATCGGAGAAAGTAATAATAAAGAAATGAAAAAATATATGCTCATAATTAATTTTCCTTAAAAGCTATTTTTTTGTATCTATCAATTGCTAAATCAGATATTTTTTCCCATGTAAAAAACTTTGTTATAATTTTCTGAGAGTTCCTTCCTTTATCAACAAATATTTCTGATTCAGTAACAGCTTTTTTTATTTTCATTGCTATGTCTTCAATATTTGTTTTAGCTGACCAGCCGCATTCATTTTCTGCAATTATACCAGACAAAGTAGTCCCCTCAGTAACCAAACAAGGCAAACCATAACTCATAGCTTCGAGAATGCCCATTGGCATTCCTTCAAAACGAGAAGTCTGAATAAAAATGTCTGCATCAAGCAATATATCTTCTTTTTGTTTTCCACTGACTTCATGATTCAAAAAAACTATATCCTGCACATTTGCTTCATTTATTAGATCTGTAACATGCTGAAAACGACCATTAAGGTCCGGCCCATACAAATTAAATGTACACTTGTTTTCACATAAGAAATCTGAGATATTTTTAATAGCACTAATCATTAAATCCAAGCCCTTATGATATGCATCTAATCGTCCAATATAAACAAATTTAATTTTATCTGTATGAAATGACGTTTTCCTTTTTTCTGGAATATTAATTCCATTTGTGCCAATAAACTTTTGTTTTCCAAAGCGAGTAGAATCCATTTCTCTTTGCGAAAGGCATTGGATTGCAACTGCACCATTAATAAACGTATTAAACAACAAAAAATTTGCCACAACTTTTTTTAGATGTTTCTTTTGTTGAGCTTCTTCATTTAACTCTCCATGAGGTATGATTATATATGGTATCTTTCGTTTTCTTAATGCCTTAGATATAATAAGATATTCCCTTATATACGCTTCATGAAAAACAACAATATCCGGCTTGTTAAACGGAGCGTCTAGTTTATCTATTTTCTTTATTTCATTGTAATGGAATTGTGGCGTTATTCCTTCGATAATATCATTTCTAATATTCAAAAACCCAACAGTTTCATACTTTTGTTGAGATTTGATATGTTCAGGTACAACTACACAAACTCCATTATATGGACTATTTGTTATTGATGCAATGTGTAATATAATCATATGCCACCTACTAATGATATGGCTTTTAATGTGCCATTATCTTTTTAAATTTATTCTATAATACTGTTTTGAGTGAAACCATACCTTTTTACTGAATACCTTTTTACTGAATCTTCTTCAATCGTATAATACTCATAGTCTTTTTCTTTAACAATCACCCTTGGTTTCGGAAGAACAACTGTAGAATTATCCGGAACATCAAAAAACACCGGACAGTTAGCATCAATTCTGACATTGTTACCTATCTTAATACCACCGAATATTTTAGCACCAGGTCCAATATACACATTATCCCCAATCACAGGTGCCTTTCCCATACTAGTCCCTATGGTTACTTGGTGAGAGATAAAACAGTTTTTACCAATAACAGCATTTTGAGAAATAACAATTCCATTTATGCCATGAGGATTGAATATAGGCGTTCCTAAAAATTGATTCTTCTTCAAATTAATGTCCACTGCAATATCCGCATTCATTCTTTCATGTTGCCTTTTTAACCATAGTAATAAAAAAACCTTTATTGCCTTAGACTTTGTATGAAAATATAGATCTCTTCTTTTAAAATATTTATTAAAGTCAAACAAAAATAGTTTTTTTACAAGTTCTTTCATTTCTTCTTCCGTTGGAAACATCCCATATTTTTAGCTTCATTTTAAGATAATTCTTTTAGTATTTCCACAGTATGCATCAATCCCTCTTGAACAGAAAAGCTATCCCTATATCCAATCGCTTTGATTTTCTCATTATTTAATGATGAATTGTTCATTGGATTAAACTGCTTTAAGTCATCTTCTGTTGGTTCTTTTATTTTTAAGATAACATTTCCAGCTTCAGCTATAATTTGTGCCATCTCTCTAATACTTGTAACCTCATCATGTCCAATATTATATGATACTCCTTTTTCTCCGTTTATTAAAACAATGAGAATAGCTGCAGCACAATCCAAAGAATAGCAATAAGAACGTTTTTGTAATCCTAAACTCTTCATTTCTAAAACTTTTCCTTGTGCTGCGCGATATGAAAAATCAGATGAAACCCTTTTGTCCTTTGGAGAAGCTGTTGGACCATAAATATGACCTGGTCTAACAATAACAGTATCCACATTATATTCAGACGAGTAAGCCTTACACAGCACCTCTGATGCTCTTTTGGATTCAGAATACGATGAACGTATTGAATTTATATCTATTGATCCAAATTGACTTTCCTCAAATGAATCCTCAGTGATTTTTGAACCATATACCTCACTTGATGAAATATACAGCATACGCCTTGCATTATTATTTTTGGCATACTTCAATAAATTTAAAACACCATTGAAATTGGAAAGCATCGTTTCAACCGGTTTTGCTACATAAAGTTCTGGTGATGCAACACCTGCACCGTGAATAATGTAATCCACCCTAAAGTCAAAATTAATGGGCTTTGTCGCATCATAATTTATATATTTAATATACGGATATACCCCGTATCTTTCTTCAAAAAGCTGTTTATTTCTTGCAGCAATATAAATTTTGACATCTGCATTATGGCACTCATTATACATAACCAGCAAATCAACAACAGAAGAACAAATAAGACCTAAACCACCGGTCACAAGTATACTCCTACCATTCAAACAATGTAAATCAAATCTTTCTATTACACGTTTAATGTCAGAAATATAAATTTTATTATTCAATATGTTTTTCATTTCTTTATCCACGAATCATTTTTAGCATTGAGTAATGCTTTAAATATTTCAATATCTTCTACTGTCGTAATTTTTATATTTTTTTCAGAACCTTTTGAAAAATATGTTGTATATCCATAGTGCTGCATTAATGAACACGATGCAGCAGTATTAATTATACCATCTTTTATTGCTTTTTGATGAATCGACCACAGCTCATCAAAATTGTATGAATGAGGAGTTTGTGTACGCCAAAGTTCTTCTCTATTTAAAGCTTCATTGGATACACAGCCATCTTTTGAAACAAATACAACTTCTGCAGTTGGGATAACTGCTACAGCCGAACCAAAAATCTTCTGTTTAACAATATTATCAGTAATAATGTCCTGTGAAACCATCGGTCTGTTCCCATCATGAACCATTACAACGATATCCGAAGTATCAATATGATCATTTGCTATAGCTGTCAATGCATTATAAATTGATTCTTGACCTGTTTTCCCCCCAGTAACTATTCTTTTCAATTTTGAGATATTGAACTGCTTGGCATACGCATCCAAAACATTATTCCATCCCTCTAAGCAGGCTACATAGATTTCATCTATGTTTGGATGTTGCTGGAATGCCTCCAATGTATACACTATTATAGGCTTATTATCCACAGTTATAAATTGCTTTGGCAAGTCTTGATGAGTTCGTGAGCCTATACCACCAGCAGTTAAAATTGCTATATTCATTCATTTCACCTTTCTACTTTATAAGCTTTAAAAGTATGATGTGTCTGCCTTTTATCTACAGGAGGAAGTTCCATATAGTTACCATAAAGTTGCTTTAGGTACACATCATAATCCCTAATACATTGAAATTCAAAATCTTCAAATTTCATACTGATAAACGATTTAAAAACCGAAGTTTTCATAATCTCTTTTGTTCTGTACACTCCACTAACACAGCCAGCGTATTGGGAAGTATCAAAATCCACTTCTCTATTTATTTTTTCTATCGCATTTAATAGCTTATTTGCGTTTGAAAATCTGCTCATCAGATATACTGCAAAGCGTATTGGTTCATAATAGAGCGGTTTTGTCTTACTCCTAAAGAATTTCTTCCATGTCATAGCATTTAGAACTTCTCGCTTTAAGCTGGTACGAAAAAACTGCTTCTTTGCTGATTCTTCGTCTTTTCCTAAGCCATCAATAGCAAAAATATCAATAAATACTCCTATATTAAGACTTTTTGAAGTCAACACTTGATCCACTAAAACCGTAGATGGATCAGATATTTTAGCATCAATCAAAATATAATTTTTACTTTCTTTGTAATAATGCAACTTAAATGGTGTTTTATTATTTAAGCAATATTGCATAAATCGATCATAGTCTGGTCTTGGCATAATTACATCAATATCATCATCCCATGGGATAAAGCCACCATGTCTGACAGCTCCAAGTAATGTTCCACCGGCTAATGAGTATCTAAATCCTTGTTCTTTACAGATTTGGTGGAGCTGTAACAAAAGGTTTAGTTCGATTTTTTTTATTTTTTCCAACTCTAACGGTTTGTTAATAACATTCATACGATACTTCCTATTCATTATTTCAATAAGATCATTTTATAAGATATTTTTAAGGTTGACATATAGATGTTAACCATAGTAATTGCAATTAAAGCCATTCATATTATTTATAAATAGACCACACCTTTTATTTTTTAAAGCGACCTATTGACCATAAGAAAAAATATTTTCATATTAATCGCTTCTTGCAAACTTTCTAAAAACCCAACCTCTTACTCTATTGGATAGTAACATCTGAACAACGAACCTTTTTCCAACGTTATTTACATAGGTTATCTTATTAATCATTTTATGCTTTAGCATATAATCTTGAAGTTTTTTCTCACTTTTAAAATACGCACTTCCACCTCTACGTTGATACATTTCTTCTCCAACACGAACATTAACCAACACCGTTCCAGTATTGGCAAAAATAAATCCATATAATTGCATTCTAATCCAAAGATAGTAATCTTCGTTCCAAAACCAATCTAGGTATCCACCCGCAGCTCGAATCGCAGATTTTTTGTACATTACGGACATATGATTAAAAGCACAGCGTTTTTTCATATACTCCTTGATTTCGGAATCTTTCGTTGGAACACTTCGTTTTCCAACAATATTTGTCTCATCTCCAATAAACTCTGTAATGTTACCACCAACTATATCAACTTCTGGATGATTTGAGAAGAATTTTAACTGTTGTTCAAATCTGTCTGAAACAGAAATATCATCGCTATCCATTCTTGCAATAATCTCATTAGAAGCATTTTCAACTGCTAACTTAAGTGCATTCCCTAATCCTCCGTTATCTTTGAGACGTAATATTTTAAAAATAGGATATTGCTTTCTATATTTATCAATAACAGCATCAAGTTGTTCATTTAGAGATCCATCGCAAACTAAAACGATCTCCGTAGGCTTTACTGTTTGTCGTTCTGTAATGCTTTGCAATGCTCTATCAAAAAAAACAGCATTATCTTTATAATACACAGACATTGCTACTGAAAAAGAGAAATTATTCATTATTCCACTCCAATACAAATTTAATTAAATAAATATTCTTTTGCTTTTTCTTGCTTTCTCTCATACTCTTCTTGAGTAACACTTCCAGTACTCAATAGATAATCCCCAAAATCAGCAGCTGTAGCCATACCTTCTTCAGATATGCCATCACGTTTAAAAACATTTATTACTGTTTTCAAAATAATTCCTACGTCTCCAATAAAGGTAATATTTTCAATGTACTTTAAATCATAAGAGAGTTTATCTTCCCACTTAATAGCATTTCTGCCATTAACCTGTGCAAGACCAGTTAATCCTTGACGAACTGTATGACGTTTTCTCTGTTCATCAGTCATAAACACCATATCACGCACAAGCTGAGGACGTGGTCCCACAATTGCCATATCTCCCTTAAGGATATTAATCAACTCAGGCAACTCATCAAGACTTGTACTTCTCAGAATCCTGCCATACTTATTAAGTCTGACATCATCAGGAAGCAGATTACCATTCTTATCTTTGCGGTTATCCATCGTTCTGAATTTTATCAGTTTGAAAATCTTCTCATCTTTACCCGGTCTCTGCTGTGTAAAGAAAGGATTTCCACCCATAAATATTGCACCAAGGATAATCAGTATCAGCAGTAATGGTGAAAGCACGATCAACGCACAAAGGCTAAGCACAAAGTCCAGTATTCTCTTTATGTATTTTGCGTACATTAGTCAAAACAACTCCTGATTATCTCAATGATCTTATCCTGTTCCTCCGCTGTCATTTTGTTATCAGACGGCAGACACAGACCTCTTTCAAAAATATCTGCTCCGACATCTTCCAGATCACCTGCGATATACGCATTTGTCTGACCTCTGCCGTTACCATTAACAGTAATAAACGGATTCATTCTGTAGATAGGCTGCATATGCATCGGCTTCCAGATTGGTCTGCCCTCTGCATTGTATTTTGCAAGCGTTTCAAGGATTTCTGTCGGACAACTTTTCCCACTCTCGGAAATATAGAGTGCGTCTTGTTCGCCCCGCACCTGCTTGCACATAGCCTCTTTGTCAATGATCATACAGCTAAGCCAAAAGTTCGGCTCGCTATTTTTCTCATCATAAGGATTCATATGAACAGGAAGTCCTTTGAAACCCTCTTTGTATCTCATATAGATTGCCTTTTTCTGTGCGATATGTTCTTCCAGATACGGCATCTGTCCACGGACAACACCTGCAATGATGTTTGACATTCTGTAGTTGTATCCGATTTCTTCATGCTGATACCACGGAGCAGCCTCACGGCTCTGTGTGGACCATTTTCTCACTTTATCCGCATCAGCCTTATTATCTGTCAGGAACATACCGCCTGAAGACCCTGTGATGATTTTATTTCCGTTAAAGCTGATGATATTGCCAATTCCAAAAGTGCCTGTCTGTTTACCCTTATAAGCCGCACCAAACGATTCTGCTGCGTCTTCCACAAGAACAGCACCATACTTTTCGCAAACCGCCATAATTTCATCAAGCTTTGCAGGCGTTCCATAGAGATGAACAAGAACCACCAATTTTACATCCGGGTAAATCTCAAATGCTTTTTCCAGTGCAACAGGATCCATATTCCATGTATCACGTTCAGTATCAATGAAAACAGCCTCTCCGTCCTCATATGCAACAGGATTGACTGTCGCATCAAATGTCATATCAGAACAGAAAACCTTATGTCCCTGAAGTGTTCCTGCATTTGGCTTTGCCTGTCCATAGAGCTTTTCTCCTGCAAGCTTAATTGCAAGATGCAAAGCACCCGTACCGCATGAGAGTGCAACTGCATATTTGCAGCCAATTTTTTCAGCAACAAGAATTTCTGTTTCATTGACATTTTCGCCAGCTGTGGTGATCCAGTTTTTCTCAAACGCATCATTTACCCACTTTTGCTCGTCACCATGCATTGTTGGCGATGACAGCCAGATTTTCTTTTCAAATGGTTTCATTTTTACACAACCTCCACTCCGAAAAACACATTCTTTCACCCCGTCGGCAGCAGCATCTTCCGATTAAACTCCTCTGGCGTTACGAAAGTTGGCACCATATCGTGCAGCGCCATCACTGCGAGTTCCTCATTGTTTTTCTCTGCTGCATTCCGAAGTTCATGAAGCTTTGCCAAAAACGGCTTTGCGTCAATGTCAATCTGCTTGCCGATAAAAATCAGCTTATTCGAAGTTTTCTGCAAGCCCTCTTCATCCATCAGCAGCTCCTCCCGAATCTTCTCTCCCGGACGAAGTCCGGTAAAGACGATGGGCACATCCTCATAGGGCTTTTTGCCATACATCCGAATCAAATTTTCTGCCAGCGTCAGGATCCGTACCGGCTTTCCCATATCCAGTACAAAAATTTCACCGCCATGGGCAATTGCCGCAGCTTCCATTACAAGGCTGACCGCCTCCGGAATGGTCATAAAATAGCGGATGATATCCCGGTGTGTCACAGTCACCGGTCTGCCGCTCTCAATCTGCCGCTTAAACAGCGGAATAACAGAGCCATTGGAACCAAGCACATTGCCAAAACGTGTGGTTACAAATTCCGTTTTTCCGTCGTGCGTCTGGGAAAGATACTGGATGATCATTTCGCAGCAACGCTTAGAGGCACCCATCACATTGGTGGGATTGACTGCCTTGTCTGTGGAGATCATCACAAATTTCTCCGCATCATAAAATTGCGCCAAAGTCGCTGTGTTAAAAGTTCCGATGATATTATTTTTAATTGCCTCCATCGGCGAATCCTCCATGAGCGGCACATGCTTATGCGCTGCCGCATGGAACACAATATCCGGCAAATACCTCTTGAAAATCTGATCCATGCGGTGATAATCCCGCACCGATGCAATCAGTGTCACCAGATTCAAGGTATCCTTATACTCCATCCGCAATTCCTGCTGGATGTCATAGGCGTTATTTTCATAGATATCCACGATAATGATCTGCTTCGGTGCATACCGTGCGATCTGCCGCACCAGCTCAGAGCCGATGCTTCCGCCACCGCCAGTCACCATACAAATCTTTCCGCTGATGAAATTCTTGATGTCCTGATTGTCAAACCGAATGGGATCCCGCCCCAGCAGGTCTTCCACATTGATGTCATGAATCTGCTTCAGGAGTGTACTCTGATTGGTGTCGTTTTCAAAAATCAAATCGCTGAGGAACGGCATCACCTTAATGGGCAGATCCGTTTTAGAACATGCATCCAAAATCCGCTTCCGCTCGTCCTTCAGACAGGACGGAATGGAAAAAATGATCTGTTCGATCTTCATTTGCTTTGCATACTTTTGAATCTCGCTGGTATTTCCCACAACAGGAACACCGCGAAGTTTGGTGCCGATCTTGTTGGGAGCGTCATCAATGATGCAAACCGGCTTGTAGGGCGCATCGTTCTGATTGGGAGAGGTATGCGCATGTTCGATCTCTCCCAGCAGGAGCCCGGTGGCTCTTCCACCGCCCACAATCATGGTTCGCTTGTTCTTTGCATCACTTCTGCCGCACTCAACCAGTTCTATAAATGTCCGCTTAAACAGCATACGAAACAGGCAAACCCCGAAAATGGTCATGATGCAATGTAAAATCGGATAGAGCATGGGGATGTGTCCACGGATGACATAGACAAAAATACAGGATGCTGCCATGCCAACGACGATACCATAAACGCAGGACAGATAGTCTTTCCAGCTGAAATAACGCCACATTTTGTTGTATGCCTCAAACATAAACAGGCTCATAATACAGCAAAAGACGCTGACCGTAATGGAAATAACCATGATGTGCTGCGAAACGCCGTGATTCCATAGAGAAAGAACAAAATTCGAAATCAGTGCCGCAACAATAACTATAAAGGCATCTGCAATTGCCAAAATAATTTTTCGGAATCTGAATTTTTGAACCAATTCTTTCATCGACAATCCTTCCTCTCAATTCTTCCAAACAATTCCTATTTTCTTTGTTTTATCTGCGTATAGAGCCAATACCCCACTGCTGTTCCCAGCGTGTTATGAAAGACATCGTCCACCTCACAAAGTCCACGCCCTGTCAGATATTGTGTCAATTCAATGCACACGGAAAACAACGCTCCCACGCAGATCACCCGCCATGGTTTCCGAAACCATCGGAACAGATACGGCAGGAAACCGCCCAGCGGTAACAGCATCACCAGGTTGCCGCCGATTTGTCCCAGCCAGTACCCTGTGCGTGCACCAGAGAACAGTTCCCGCCATTCCCACAGCGGCACAAGCATACAACGCCGTGTCTCGGAAGTCCGATCAATCAGCGTCAGCCAGAGAACCGCTGCCACATAGAGTACAAACAAGCCCCAGGCGACTCGCCGCATTCTCATTCCACAGTAACGCTTTTTGCCAGATTTCGCGGCTTGTCCACGTCATACCCCTTGGCAACGGAAACATAGTAGCCCATCAGCTGGAGGGGAACCACTGCAAGACTGCCGGCAAACAGCTGGTGGATTTTCGGGATATACACCGTAAAATCTGCGGTGTCCTCCATCTCATAATTGCCGTATGTGGTCAGTCCCATCAGGTGTGCCCCACGGCTCTTGACCTCCACCATGTTGCTCACAGTCTTTTCGTACAGATTCTGCTGCGTCACCACACTGAATACAATGGTTCCGTCCTCAATTAGACTGATTGGCCCATGCTTCAATTCACCGGCAGCGTACGCCTCCGAGTGAATGTAGCTGATCTCTTTCATTTTCAGGCTACCTTCCATGCCAATGGCATAATCGATACCTCTTCCAATGAAGAAAGCATCTTTCACACCTACCAGCTTATTGGCAAACCACTGGATGCGCTCCTTGTCCTCCAGGATGCGCTCCACCTTTTCCGGAATGGTATCGATCTCCGCCAAAAGTGTCTGATACATCTCGTCGGCGATCTCATTCCGTGCCTTGGCAAACTGCAGTGCCAGCAGATATGCCGCCACCAGCTGACAGCTATACGCTTTTGTTGTTGCCACGGAAATTTCCGGCCCAGCAAGAGTATAGAACACACTGTCCGCCTCTCTGGCGATGGAAGAGCCAACCACATTGACGATTCCCAACGTGCGAACGCCCTTTTCTTTTGCCAGACGCAATGCCTCCAGACTATCCGCCGTCTCTCCGGACTGGCTGATGATAATCACCAGACTCTCCGGCACCAGCGTCATCTTCCGATAGCGGAACTCCGACGCCAGTTCCACACGAACCGGCAAACTGGTCAGTTCCTCAATCACATACTGTGCTGCCATTCCCACATGATACGCCGAACCGCAAGCCACAATATACACCTGCTTCAAGTTTCGAATCAGGTCATCATCAATACCATCAAAGTGAATCTCGCCGTCCTTGACAACCGCATGAATGGTATCCCGAATCACCTTGGGCTGTTCGTGGATTTCCTTGAGCATAAAGTGCTCGTAACCGCCCTTTTCCGCTGCAGCTGCATCCCACTTGATCTCAGTTAATTCTTTCTGAATTTCTTCCTGTTCGATGTTATAAAACGTTGCTGTTCCCTTGGTCAGGTGTGCAATTTCCTGATTACCGATGTAATAGACATTCCGTGTGTACTTCAAAATTGCCGGAACATCAGATGCCACATAGGTTTCGCCGTCCGCCACGCCGATAATCATTGGACTGTCTTTTCTGGCAGCGAAAATCTCGCCGGGATAATCCTGAAACATCAGTTCCAGCGCATAAGAACCTCGAATGCGCAGCATTGCCCGCACCATGGCATCCACCGGACCCTCCTGATATTTCTTATAGTAATAGTCCACCAGCTTTACCGCTACTTCCGTGTCTGTCTGCGAATGAAACGTATAGCCAACCTTGGTCAGTTTTTCTTTCAGCTGCTGGAAGTTCTCGATAATTCCATTATGTACGCCGATGACATTTTTATCATCACTGGAATGGGGATGTGCATTCTGTGCGGAAGGCTCTCCGTGAGTCGCCCAGCGGGTGTGCCCGATACCGCAGTTGCCCCGGACAGCATTGCCATTGTCCGTCATCTCCTGAAGCACCTTGAGCTTGCCCTTTTCCTTGAGGATTTCCGTCTCTCCGTCCCCGTCCCGCACAGCAATACCGGCGGAGTCATAGCCCCGATATTCCAGTTTTGACAAACCGTCCAACAAAATCGGCGCAGCTGGATGATTTCCTGTAAATCCTACAATTCCACACATATTCTCGTTTCCCTTCTTTCCAATTATTGCATATGGCATTCCAACAGACGGTTGGATTTCTCAATAATCTCCGGTCTCACTTTCTTTTGCAGAATCTCAAAGTTCGGTTTTCGATCTGTTAGATTATGACAATCAGATCCGAACAAAAAAGGAAGTTCACGCTTGATGACCTCCTTGGCGATCCGCTTTTGAGAAAAGCTTTGAAATGCTTCTATATTGATTTGCAAAACTGCATCGAGCTGCAACAAATGTGCTGTCTGTTCTCTGTTGTACCAGTTCAGATACCGATGGACATGGGCAATCACAGGTGTCAGGCGGTATGTTATGGCGATATTGTCGATTTCCTCTTCCATCCACTCCTGATACGGGGCATAAGGCAGTTCCAGCAAAATCAAGTCTGTACCCTGAATCGCCAGCTTTTCAATATCCGGCGTATCACTTAGACCTTTTTCGATTGCCACTTCTGCGCCCAGGAAGATGTTCTGCACCGCTGGGTTTGCCGCTTTCAGCTTTGCAAACTGCCGCTGCCGTTTTTCCAGATATGCTGCGACACTCTTCTCCCGATGCCGGTAAAAATGCGGCGTTGCAATGCTGCGTTCCACGCCCTGCTGCCGCAACAGCTCCAGCATCGAACATGACATCTCTATGCCGTCGCTTCCGTCGTCCATTTCCGGAAGAATATGGCTGTGGCAATCTGTCATCATGCTTGCTTCTCTCCCTCGATATGCTTCGCATCTGCTTCCGCCGCAGCGGTTTCCGTAGATTCCGTTTCCGACGGTTCGGTGCGGTACTGATAGTCGTATTTATATTTGTACTTATACTTGTGTAATTGGAATAATATCCGGCACTGTGCTTGTGCACCACTTCGTTCAGCACAAAGCCCAGAACATTGCAGTTTGCCAGTTCCAACTGCTTCACTGCGACCTCTGCCTCCGCATAGGTCGTAGTTCCATAGTGCACTACCATGACCACGCCAGCGATCGAATTAGCCATGCCAGCCACATCCGATACCACGTTGACCGGTGCGCAGTCAATGAGGATTATGTCATACTTTTCTTTCAGCTTATCCAACAGCTCTGCCATCTGCTTCGAAGCCAGCAGTTCCGACGGGTTCGGCGGAATTGTGCCGGCGGTCAACAGATCCAGCGTACCAGTGACATTCTGATGCAGTGCCTCATCCAGCAAGCTGGCGTCGGTGATGACATTAGAAAGCCCGAGCTTATTGGAAACCTGAAAATTCTTATGCTGTACCGGTTTGCGCATGTCAGCGTCAATCAGCAGCACTGTCTTATCAGTTTCCGAAATTGCCGTTGCCAGGTTGGCAACAGTTACGGATTTTCCCTCGTTCGGACTGGCACTCGTCACAGCAACGATTTTATTCTCGCTGGTGGACACCAAGAAATTCAAGGAGGAGCGGAGCGCTTTATATGTTTCCAGAATGCTGAACGGCAAATCGGAGTTGTGATAGATCAGCTTCCGCTTTCTGTCTGCCGAAGTGCCACGGTCTTTCTTTTTGACCTTGCCGCCAATGCTCTGAATCTCGCCGATCATCGGCTTCTGGAAGTGTTCGCCTAGTTCCGACGAATCCTTGATGGTATTATCGAAGAAGTCAATCACCAGAATCACAAGAATCGCCAACATTGCACCAGCTACAAATCCGATTGCGGTATTCTTGGTGACATTGGGAGAAACCGGCGTATCATAGATCTTTGCATCACCAATCTTCTCCACCGATCCTGCCCCGACCACACGGATTAGAAACTGCTGTGCAACATCTGCCATGATGTTGCACAGCGATGCGGAAAGCTCAGCGTTCTGTGTGGTTGCAGTGATCTTTAAGACTTCGGTTTCATCAACCGCAGTCATTGAAAAGCAAGCCTTCAGACTTGTATCCGTCACCTTGCCGTTTTTTAATGTGAAATAGCGGGACAGCTCTTCCTCGGTGTATTCCTTTGCGAGCTGATTTCCCACCTCATCCATGACCACATCATTGTTCAAGATGAAAATATATGTGCTTACCAGTGATTTGGAAACCGTCAGGTCGTTGTTGTTGATGCCCTGCTGTTCCTGATTTTGCTTCTCGCTGTTCTTGACATACATCGAAATATTCGACTGAAACTGTTGGGGAATCACGTAACTGGATACCAAAAACGTACCAGCTGCGCCAACCACTGCGGCGCAAATAATCCACCAAATGTGTCCCAGAAACAAGAAAATCAAATCTTTTATGGTATAGCTTTTTTTCATTTGTCAGTCCAATCCTTACTTTTCAGCAGACTGCATTCTTTTTCAACGCTCTATCGTTCAAATTTTGACTAATGTATATTCAAAAAAAAAAAAAAAATCGCACCTCAGAATTTCTGAAATACGATTTCTCTATGATTCTGAAAACGGTACACCGTCATGCAGCGTTCTCCAACAAATTCCATCCTCGGTCATCTGAATCTCACGGTCACATATGGAGAGTACCTGACCACGATGCGTCACAATAATCACCGTCTTGTCTGTCATCTCCTTGAGATTTTCCAGCAATTTCCGCTCTGTTGGCACATCCAGAGAACTGGTAGACTCATCCAGCAGCAGAATCGGGCTGTCCGCATAGATAGCTCTGGCAACTGCAAGCCGCTGCATTTGCCCCTCCGAAAGCCCTGTGCCGTTTTCTCCAAGCAGCGTATCCATGCCGTGTTCCAGCTTGTCCACAAACTCATCGGCACAGGCGATTTGCAGCGCTCTGCGAAACTTCTCTTCTTGAAATGCGCCGCCGGATGTAAATGTGACGACCTCCCGAATGGTGCCGCTCATCAGCTGATTTCCCTGCGGCACATAGGCAAACAGCCTGTGCCAGCGGGCATCCATGGGATGCTGTGTTCCGTCTGTGTCCTGTAAGAAAAGCCTGCCGCTGTCCGGATGATAGAGGCACATCAAAAGCTTGAGCAGCGTAGACTTTCCGCATCCGCTGTGCCCCGTCACCGCCACATAGTCGCCCTTCTGAATGGCAAGACTCACATCTTTCAGCACCACAGGCATGTTTTTCTTTTCCAGATTCGAAAGCTCCTGCGATACCGGATAGTAGGTGTAATTCACATGTTCCAGCACAACGCTGCAAAACGACTGCTCATAGAATTGCTGCACATACGCCAGGGAGTACGGCGGTTCGGTTGACTCATCTGCAAACTGCTCCACCTCCATCAGACGCTCCGCACTGGAGAGCATGGCAAAAAACTGCGGAAAATAGCCGGTAATGTTGGCGAACGGCTGCTGAATCTGTGCGATCAGCTGAGTGATGCCCACCAGCGTGCCATAGGACATGGTATCTGTCAGAATCCCATAGCCGCAATAGCACGCCCCTAACACGTACATGCCATTCATCGCCGCCCCAAATCCAATGTTGCAGAAGTTGGAGAAACGATTTTTCCGGAGCCGTGCTGCCCTGTGCGCCTGCATTTTTTCCACTGCCGCCTCTTCCGCCTGCGACTCTGCCGCAAAGGAGCGGAGCATCATCATACAGCCCAAATGCTCCTGTAAAAAGATGCGCAGTTTTCCGTCCTTTTCCTGTGTATTCCGATGCAGGCGCTTGATGACACGCCGAAAGGCATAGGTGAAGAGAATCAGGATTGCACCGCATGGCACCAACATAGCGGCAAACCGCACATCGTAAATCAGGATCATGGTCAGTGCACTGACCAGCTTCACGCACATTCCAGCCAGTCCCGGCAAAATCGCTACACAGCTGTTGGCGACCAGTGCGGTGTCATTGGTAAGACGGTTCAGCCACTCGCCGGAGTGCACAGCGTTGACGGACGCATAGTCCTTATATAACAGATAGTGGAACAGCCTGCTCTTAAACAGATTTTCCAGCGTCGCACGGGATAGTTCCTCCAGCCAGCGAATCAGCCCACGGATGGCAATCTGTCCGGCGACCAGCAGCAGAAGCAAACCGGCAAAGAGCAGAAAGCCGTTTCGGTCGTGACCCACCGCACGGTCTACCATCTGCTGCAACAGCAGCGCATACAGAACACCAGAACAGCCGTTGATGCCCTGCGCCAGAATCAGCAGGGCGACGCACCACTTCTTTTTTCCTGTAACACGCCAGAGCCATTTGAATGTACTATTTTTCATGCTGCGGTTTCCTCATTCTCTTGAGTTTCCGGCGAAGGCGCAGGAGAAACGCCCGCACGGGAAAGCAGTCGCACCAGAGATGCACATAGAGCCGGTACTTCGGACACTCCACAGAGAACGGTTTTCCATCTCGTATCACACTGTGCAGAACACCGATGATCTGCCCGTCTGTGACGCCGTATTCCCGTGTCCATCGGTTGTCCCCGCAAAGCACATAGTCCTGCGGGCGCACCTTGAGAATGCGGTGCAGCACATATTGTCCGCTGCTGCGCCGATACAGCGGAACGTCATACCGGTGCAGTCTTCCCGCCGGTTTGGGCACGATCTCCAACAGATCCCGTCCCTGCCGAATCAGAGGCAGCATACTGTCCCCCACATTATAATAGATGAGCTTCCCGTTCTTCGCCAGTTCCTGTTCAAAAGTAGAGCGTTCAGGCATCGACAGCACCGTACTTCTTCAGTTCTTCCAGCACCTTCTCCACATCCTTGGCAATTACCTCCCGTGGCGCATCGTACTTTTCCGCCATCTTGTCCACAATCTCCTCCTCGGTGGTTTCCTGCGTCAGACAGTGCACCAGAAAACTTGCTGTGGGATTGCTGCGGAAAAATCCGGAAAATTCAGTGTTTCCTGTGGAAATCACGATGCTTTCTGTGCCGGTGTCGTGGACAATAAATCGATCATTGAGTTTCATGATATTCTCCTTTGCTTGTGTAAATTCGTTTAAACTTCAAGGCAATACCGCACAAAGAGCGTCTGGCGATTTTGCACGCCATCTGCTTGCAAATTTCCCGTCATATTTCACAAAAATGCTCGTGAATACATCAAGTATTCACTCCGCTTTTTGTTTCATCTGACGAAAAATTTGACGACGCATCTGTCGCACAATCTTTGTGCGGTATTACCTCAAATCTGAGTTTTTAGACAAACTCAATCACTTTTCCAAGAAAGCTTTCATCGCTTTCAATTGCAATACAATTTTTCGCATCATAAATCGGCACAGGCGAATGTTTTTTGCCATCAATTAAAAAAAGACGATATGCTTTTTTCGGCATTTCATCCAGTTTTAACACAACATAATTTTTTATGTGAAATTCATAGACAACTCTGCTCATAGTTTTCTTCTCCGTGCATGCGATTCCTCTCTCAATTATACGGCAAAATGCAATTTTTGTCAACAGTCCTGTAAAACAAATCACGCAATCCCACGTCCGATTTCCGCCTTGACGAATTCCCTCTTTCCATGATATAATGGTCATAGAACATCCATTGCACAAGGGAGGCGATATCCATGACACAGCAGCAGGAAGTGCTCGCTCTTTTCTATCTCTGCTACTGCAAGCTAAACCACATTTCCCCTGACCGGCAGCAGACAAAAGGACTCAATATCTCTCAGCTCTATCAGATATCCGTATATCACGATATTGGCGCAATTGTCTGCATGGCGCTGGAAGCTGCCGGCATTCTCGACAATGCCGATCCGCAAACGGCGAAAGCATTTCGGAACATCAGGAACAAGAGTCTCCGCAAAGTGCTCTTGCTGGACAATGGCAGAGCTGAAATCTTCCGCTTTCTGGACGAAAACAAGATCTGGCACATGCCCCTGAAAGGTGTCATTCTGAAAGACTACTATCCGGAACTCGGCATGCGGCAAATGTCTGACAACGACATTCTATACGATGCCGCTTTCCGAAAAACAATGCAGCAATACATGCTCTCTCAGGGCTACACACTGGGCGCAAAAAAAGCCTATGAGGACGACTACTTCAAGCTGCCGGTGTACAACTATGAGATGCACCTCTCTCTCTTCGGGAACAATGATTCTGATTTCAGCCAATACTTCCAAAATATTGAGGAACGGCTGATCCGAAACGGCTATCTATGCTGCTTTACAGACGAGGACTTCTACCTCTACTTCATGGCGCACGCTGCCAAGCACTACCGTTCCGGCGGAACAGGGTTGCGGCATCTGCTGGACTGTTATGTTTTTTTGTCGAAAAAGCGGGACAACATGGACTGGAACTATCTGCACTGCGAGCTGGAAAAGCTCGGGCTGGTTGATTTTGAGCGGGACAGCCGTCTGCTGGCGGAAAAAGTCCTGACCGATCAGCCGGTGACGCTGACTGAACCGGAATCCAAGATGCTGGACTTTCTCACACGTTCCGGCACCTATGGCACACTGGGAACCTACGCCCAAAACGAATTTCAGAAAACCATGCAGAAGGTCCAGCAGAACGACGCACATCCCAGCAAGCTGAAATATGTCTGGCACCGCCTGTTTCCCGACGATGACTTCTATCAGAACTACAGCATGTTCTGCTATCGGCACAAGTGGGCACGGCCGTTTTATACCGTCTACCGTCTGGCACGGCTTTGTCTGACCAAAAGCCGGCGAAAGAAAGTGCGCCTTGAAGCCAAACTTCTTCAGAAAAAATAAATATTGTTTCTGAAAGAATCAGAAAAAGCGTTTCCATTGGAGGAAACGCTTTTTGATTGGCTAAGCAGAACGGAAAACCGGCGTCACTGCTGGAATTCCATGTCCTCCCCGCTGTGCTCCTTGTCATCTTGCCAGTATATTACACCATCCTGGAACGAAAAACTGCCGCTGCCATCGGTATAACAAACAGTTTCCTCCGGTTCAACTCCCTCTTCTGTAAATGTGTAGCGGGTCTTGGTTGCACCGCCGCTGCACACCATGGTCTGGGTTGCGTCCTCAAAGATTAGCGGATAAATCCATTCATCGTAAACAAAAGCGCTTTCTGCCCAAGAGATACGCCCCTGATATGTGCCGTCTCCCATTTCTGCAATTTGCAGTGTCGCACGGCCGCATCCCCAGATGCCAAGGTAAGCTTCTGAAGCGAGGATTTCATCTATCCCCCGTCCGTCATCTGCAATCCCGCCAGTGCCGTCCAGACGAACGTAACGGGGATCGGCGCCATTTCCAACAAAAAGCTCCAGCTTGTATGCACTGCCGTCGTCCCGAAATCCCAGATAAAATGCGCCGTCATCGGTATACAGCAGATACCAGTGGCTCAGCATGCCGCCAATTTCTTCCGTCTCATATTGGATGTATCCCGTATTCTCCACATTTCCGGTGGCATAGTATGCCGTGAATGTTCCCGTTGACTGAATCGAGAGATGCGCAGTATCCGGATCGCCGTCCAGATACCATTCGCCGGCAATGCTACGAAATGGGTCGTCTTCCAACGCTGTCGCCGTTTCCGCAGAAGTCGAAGCACTCGTGGTTTCTGTCGTCACAAGCGGCGCAGCAGTTTCCGTTTCTGTTTCAGCAGTTGCCATCTCTGTTTCGGCGGCAGTTATCTGCTCTGTTGTCGGATGCTCCGGCGTATTCCCCGCAGTTTCACCGCATCCAGCCAGCAAGGCAGTTGCAAAAAACAGCACGGACAGTGCTCTATTCCTTAGAATTTGTCTCATTTGCAAGCCCTCCATTTCCTGTTGTTTTCTTTTATCATATCAGATATTGTCCAATTTGGCAAGTGGTTTTTTAAAATTTTATACTTTTTTGAGAGTGCATAAAATTCATATATGAACAAAAAGAAAATTCTTGAAAATTCCACTTGACTTAGAGTCAACTCAAAGTGCTATAATGAACCTGTCCAAACCGCTGAGAATCCACCGATTCTCAGCTTACATGAACCAAATTGACACACAATCAGGAGGGAACGACAATGTATTTGGAAAAAATCAATGCGCCAGAGGATGTCAGGCAGCTGAACACTGAGGAACTGCGGGCGCTCGCCGAGGAAATGCGGCAGGCACTGCTGTTCCGGCTGAGCCGCCACGGCGGACACTTCGGCCCGAATTTTGGCATGGTGGAAGCGACCATCGCACTGCACTATGTATTCGATTCGCCCAGGGACAAGATCGTCTATGACGTTTCGCACCAGAGCTATCCCCACAAGATGCTGACCGGCAGAAAGAATGCCTATCTGTCCGAGGAGCACTTTGAGGACGTTTCCGGCTATACCAATCCGGAGGAAAGCGAACACGACTTCTTCAATGTCGGTCATACCTCGACTTCTGTCAGCCTTGCCAGCGGTCTGGCAAAAGCCCGTGATCTGAAGGGTGAGGACGGCAATGTTATCGCTGTCATCGGCGACGGCTCTCTCAGCGGCGGCGAGGCTCTTGAAGGGCTGGACTTTGCCGGTGAGATGCACTCCAACTTCATTGTTGTCATCAACGACAACGACATGTCCATTGCGGAAAACCACGGCGGTCTGTATCGGAATCTAAAGCTGCTGCGGGATACGGACGGCAAGGCAGAGTGCAATCTGTTCCGTGCCATGGGGCTGGATTATGTGTTCGTCAAGGATGGAAATGACATCGAGGCACTGATTGCCGCTTTCCGGCAGGTAAAGGACAGCAAGACGCCGGTTGCCGTGCACATCGTCACCCAAAAAGGAAAGGGCTATGCACTGGCAGAGCAGCACAAGGAAGAATGGCACTGGCATCTTCCGTTTGACATCGCCACCGGCAAGACAACCGTTCCCGCTGGCGGCGAAAAAGACTATGACACCGTTACCGCAGAATATCTCCTGAAAAAAATGCAGGAGGACGCAAGCGTCTGTGCCATCACCTCTGCCACTCCCACAGTATTCGGCTTTACCAAGGAGCTGCGGGAACGGGCCGGAAAACAGTTCATCGACGTGGGCATTGCAGAGGAACACGCTGCTGCGATGGCATCCGGCATTGCCAAAAACGGCGGAAAGCCGTTCTGGGGCGTGTACAGCTCTTTCCTCCAGAGAACCTATGATCAGATCTCGCAGGACATCTGCATCAACCAGAATGCTGTGACCATTGCGGTTTACACAGCATCCGTCTACGGTATGAACGATGTCACACACCTTGGCATTTATGACATTCCTATGATCTCCAACATCCCGAATCTGGTATATCTGGCACCGGTCACAGCAGAGGACTATCTTGCAATGCTGGACTGGTCGCTGGAGCAGACTGAGCACCCCGTTGCCATTCGTGTGCCGATTCAGTATATCTCCGACGGAAAACCGGTGACCAAGGATTTCGGCGACCTGAACCGCTATGAAATGACACAGGAGGGCAGCGAAATCGCCATTGTGGCGCTTGGCTCTTTCTACCCGCTGGGCGTTGCAGCAGCAGAGAAGATTGCCCAGAAAACCGGCATCACGCCCACCCTCATCAATCCGTACTATATCACCGGACTGGATACCGATTGTCTGGAGCAGCTGAAAAAGAACCACCGTGTGGTTCTCACGCTGGAGGACGGCGTTCTGGACGGCGGATTCGGCGAGAAGATCGCCAGATTCTACGGCGATTCCAAAGTACGCACCAAGTGCTTCGGTCTGAAGAAAGAATTTCTGGATCGCTATGAGGTTTCGGAGGTGCTCCGTGAAAACCACCTGACCGCTGAGCAGATCGCAGAAGACGCTGTTACGATGCTGGCAGAGTAAGAGCTCGTGTTCATAGGCGTCTATCTACGTCTTTTCGGCAAATTTTGTTGCA
>NZ_JAJFCK010000029.1 GCF_020709055.1 Ruminococcus callidus | reverse complement strand
TTTTTGCAGACAAGGCAAAAATTTGCAGGCATACTTTCGTATGGCAAGAATTTTTAACGCAGTATGCAACAAAATTTGCCGAAAAGACGTAGATAGACGCCTATGAACACGAGCTCTTACTTCTTTCGGATGACCATTCCCATGGTGAAGCCGTGGGAGGAGGCGCTGTTGTATGTAATGTGGGATTTCTCGATGCGCTCATGCACCCCCTGGATGCTGCTCAGGTTGCACAGGATCTCCGCCGTATTCCGTGCGTCCGCCAGTGCTCCGTGCTCCGTTCCCTCAAAGTAGATCTGCATGGAACCGAGGGCGTTGGTTAGGTTCATGGGACGGGTGAAGCCGTACATCCGCTGGTGGATTCGCTGCAGATCCACCCAGTGCGCATAGAACATATCGTGCAGCGGAAATTCCTTCAGATCTGCCTCCCGCAGGATCACGTTCTGATCGCTGGTGCTCCAGGTATAGAACCGGCTGCGCACATCGCTGCCGATCCAGTCCGCAAACTGTTCCATCGCCTCGGCATACTGCGGTGCTTTTTCCACTGTTTTTTTGGTGATGCCGGTGATCTGCGTGATGCGGTACGGAATATCGCTGTACTGCGGCTTGACGTAGGTTTGAAAGCTGTCCAGCTTCCGGTTTTCCTCGTCCAGCTTCACAGCACCGATCTCGATGATCTCATTGCCGGCGACTGCCTGCAAATCCGGATCCCGCAGCGGTGTGAATTCCAAATCCAATACGATTTTATTCCCCTTCATGATACTTCCGTTCTCCTTTCCAGAGCAACTTGTCCCAGCGCAGCACGGCGTTCTCCGGCCGTGGCTGCGTTCTCGAAAAACTTATCTGTATTATACCATAGTTTTTCGAAAAAGGCAATGGATTTTGGCAGAGCCCTGGAAAAAACCGCACTTTTTGTCCGACAAAAAGCGGACGCAGCCCTCCGCTGCATCCGCTCTGCGTTATATTTTGTTTGTTGCACGGCTCAGATCATGCCGCACTCGTCATAATCGCTCCATTTTGCGTCATCCACATGCCGACGGCGCGTAGAAATGGCGTAGACAATGCCGGCAACGGCAACCGCAATGGTAACCACCGCCAAAAGCAGACCGAGCAGCGATGACCGCTTCGATTTCTTTGCCATGATTACATCGCACTCCCTTCCGTCTGACCCATCTCAGACATCAGACGCTGCAGCTCAGTATCCACATCCATATCATGCTGGAGCTGTTCAAAGGTCTTTGCATCCGCAGAATCGCTGCCTGCGATCTCGCTGAATGCCGCAGCCTCTGCCTCCTGCTGGGTCACCTTCTGTTCCATCCGGTCGAACTTATCCAGTGCGCTGGAGCTGTCCATTCCGCCCACAGTCTGTGCCAGATTCTTCTGCGTCTTTGCCATCTGAGAGCGTGCCACCAGCATTGCCTGACGGCTCTTTGCCTCCTCCAGCTTACTTTTCAGGGTTTCCACCTGCTCCCGAATCTGTGCGGTCTGGGCAGCGATCTGCTCGTACATCTTCTGATAAGATTCCACTTCGGCATCTGCGCTCACCTTATGGGAGAGAGCTTTCTTTGCCAGATCTACATCGCCGGCAGCCAGTGCTGCCTTTGCTTTAGCTTCCCAATCTGCGGAAGTCTTTACTGCATTTTCGTAC
Source organism: Ruminococcus callidus (assembly GCF_020709055.1). Lineage (GTDB taxonomy): Bacteria > Bacillota > Clostridia > Oscillospirales > Ruminococcaceae > Ruminococcus_C. Next base: position 29,468 of record NZ_JAJFCK010000029.1, on the reverse strand, counting down.
TGCCGCTTTGCGATCCGCTCACTTGCCATTGCCTTGCCCAGCGCCTGTGTGGACTGCTGGACATCCTTCTGCAAGTCGGAGATGATCTGCTTTACCATCTTTTCCGGATCTTCTGCACGATCAATCAGGTCGTTGATGTTTGCCTTCAGGAGATCACCGATTCTCGAAAAAATTCCCATGTTTCTATCCTCCGAAACGTCTTGTTTTGCGGAATTGCTTTGTTCCTATTATACCGTATTCCGCCGGTTTTGTCAAGCATAATTCTTACAAAAGATTTACAAATTTAGATTTTTGCAGACGCTTTACCCAAATTTTCAAAAATGGAATGTGGAATTTCTGCCCATAACGCTGAAAAATCCGCCCGAAAATACTACAGAGCCCTTACAGCCAAAAGCGGCCGCAGAAACGATTTTTCCGTTCCTGCGGCCGAATTTTTATGGTGTTTATTCACGGCACACTTTTTTCAGCGTGCGCCCCGCTGTTACCGGCGCTTCCGGCTTGCTGCCATGAGCAGAAGCAGCACTGCACTGCTGGACAGCAGCACGGTCAGTCTGCGGTCGCCGGTCTTTGGCGAATTGCTGACTGCGGGTGTGCTGCGGTAGTACGAACCGCCGGACGAACCGGACGAATAGCCGCCGTTGCTTCTCGTGGTCGTGGTTCTTCCCGCCGTTCCTCCGCCAGCGGTGGAACGCTTTGCCGTGGTGGAAGCTGCCGTTCCCGTGGTGGTCGTGGTCTGTACCGCCTCGGTCGTGGTTTCTGCCGTGGTTGTGGTGGTGGGAGTCTGTTCCCCGTTCCCAGAATCCGTCCGGCGCATGGTTGTGGTGGTGGTTTCCTCGGCGGTGGTCGTGGTGGTTTCCTCGGTGGTTGTGGTCGTGGCAAGTGTGCCCGTGCCCAGATATGCGTCAACCATAACGATTCTGCCGTCCGTGAGCTCTTCTGCCACGCCGGTCACCGTCCAGGAGGTGCCATCTGCTTCCGTTGTGATGTTCAGGAGCTGGAGCATGCCGTCTCCGGTCAGGCGGAAGTAGATCGGCTCTGCCAGTGCGAAATCAGCAGGGGCTTTCAGCTCGGACAACTGGTAGATGCAGTCCGGTGTCAGCTCCGGCAGCAGGTACGGCGTGCCGTTCTCCGATATCCAGGCAGCTGTTACAGTGCCATCCTCGGCGGTCAGCTGAAGCGAAGCACCGCCCAGCAGATTGCCCTCTGCATCCTGCTTGCAAACCACGATGGTGGTCGTTGTGGTCACGGTTGTGGTCGTCGTTTCCTCCGTAGTGGTTTCTTCCTCGGTGGTGGTCGTCTCTTCGGTGGTTGTCGTAGTTTCCTCGGTTGTTGTGGTGGTTGTCGTAGCTGCGGTGGTCGTGGTAGTCGTAGTAAGTTTCGTAGTCGTGGTCTCCTCTGCCGTAGTAGTCGTGGTGATGGTCACGGCGGTGGTAAAGGTAGTTGCAGCGGTGGTCGTTGTGGTAGTTTTTGCGGTAGTTGCGGTTGTAGTCGTTGTGGTGGTGGTTGTCGGTGTGGTCGGACCAGCGGAGCTTGCCGTAGTTTGCGCAGTAGTGCTGGTAGTTGTCGTGGTCGTAGTTGCCTTCGTTGTTGTGGCAGTGGTTGTTTCTGTGGTAGTCGTGGTTGTGGTCGTTTTTTCTGTGGTTGTTGCCTTTGCCGTTGTGGTGGTTGTCGGTGTGGTCGGACTAGCGGAGCTTACCGTAGTTTGCGCAGTAGTGCTGGTAGTTGTCGTGGTCGTAGTTGCCTTCGTTGTTGTTGTGGTGGTTGTTTCTGTGGTAGTCGTGGTTGTGGTCGTTTTTTCTGTGGTTGTTGCCTTTGTCGTTGTGGTGGTAGTAGTTGTTGCAGTTGTGGTTGTCGTGGTCGTTGCGGTCGTTGTTGTTTCTGTTTTGGTAGTGGTCGCTTCTGTGGTCGTCGTGGTGGCAGATGTCGTAGTTTCTGTAGTCGTGGTCATTGTCGGACCGGCGCTGCTCCGGGTAGTGGTCACAGTGGTTTCTGCGGTAGAAGCCGTGGTCGGGCCGGCAGAGCTTGCCGTGGTGGCTGTTGTCGAAGTTGCTGTGGTCGTGGTGGTAGTAGTCGTAGTGGTAGTAGTCGTGGTGGTGGTTGTTGTTGTCGTGGTGGTAGATTCTGTGGTGGTTTCTTCCGTGGTTGCTTCTGTTGTCGCCGTTGTGGCGGCTGTCGTTGTTGTTTCAGAAGTGGTAGTCGTGGTTGTTGTGGTTGTGGTGGTGGTAGTTGTTGTCGTTGTAGTTGTTGTCGTCGTTGTGGTGGTGCTGGTGGTCGTTGGTGTCGTGGATGTAGTTGTTGCGCTGGTGGTGGTCGGTGTGGTGGATGTGGTAGTCGTGGTTGTAGTCGTGGTGGTAGTTGTGGTAGTAGTTTCTGCCTTTTCGTTAGGCACCTGAATACGAACGGCATCGCCGTCAATTACCTTCAGGTTTGCCGATACGGTGTCCTCGATGCCCATATAATACCGGATTGCCTGAATCGTTGCGTTCCAGTAGGTGACTTTCATTCTGCCGCCCTCGCCGAATGCAATGCCATCTCCGGTAAAGGTGTTCGTCCCCTCGGAGATATCCTTCTGCATTGCTGAAGCATCGCCAGTGGGCTTAAACTGAATCGCATGGGAATCACCCTGAATATCGCTGACATCTACTTCGATTTTGGTAATGGGCATATTGCTGTACGCATTGCCGAAATGTTTTTCCGCATCGCTTTCCGGATTGGTCGACTCCACATAGGACGGTCTGCCCACGGTGATGGTATAGTCGCTGTTGACAATAAAGTACATCTTCTGTCCCACCAGCGTATCCTCATAGCCTGCCGGCGCTTTGGCTTCTACGATGTAGTACATGCCGGGCTCCAGATAGCCGTCCACCAACTTCTCGCCGTTCCAGCTGCAAACCTTTGCGTCATCGGATGCACGGTACAGCGCCAGTTCTGCGCTGTCGTCCGGGATCACATCGCCGCTCTCGCTGTCCACCTTTTGCAGCGTTACCTTTGCGCCGGTGATGCGAATGTCGATCATGGTGACAACGGTATCTGTGCTGGCAGCAGCCTTGCTCCAATCCGGCTTGCCATTCACCTCAGCCTCAGTGGTGTGCACGGTATATACGCCGTTTTCCTCAGTCACATAGAAATAGATGGGCTTTGCCAGCTCATATTCCGCAGAGGGTGCTGCGATCTCCTCCAGAACATAGTAGGGGTTCTGGCTGGCGCCGGCAACGTGGATGTCTGCCAAATCGTTCAGACCGATGTTCAGCGTCTGATTTGCCTGTGTTCCGTCAAATCCGGCAACTGCCGTTTCCGTGCCGTCCTGAACCTTTTTCAGCGAAAGGGTTGCGCCCTCCAGCAGAGCGCCTTCGTTGTCCTTCTTCTGAATGGTCAGTCCCTGCTGGTTCGCAATCGTTGGAACGGTATCATGGGATGCCGGTCCGACGGCGGGCTGCTGCGACGGTGCCTTGAACGGCGGATAGATCAGCATGTTCTCGGTGTCGATGCGCATACCGGGAATGGTAGTGTCGTCAAACCGGTTTTCTGTCGAGAGGACATCGCCCCTGTATTTCCAGCTGTCGCCGTCCCTGGTCAGGGTGTAGGTCGTGCCGTCACAGGTGAACTGCTTCTCCTGAATCTCGCCGGAAGCGATGGTATATGCGGTATTCACCACATAGGTGACACCGCCGGTCTGGGGCTTCCGGGGATCCGTGGTCGCCGGATACATGGTGACACGGACTTCCGTCGAAACGATCAGACCATCCTGTTCCTCGTAGGTTTCCTCATAGTCAATGTAATACCGCATCTCGGATTTCTGGTAGCCGTCCGGTGCGTCCTCCTCGGCGATGTAGTACTCGTGTTTCAGCGTAACGGGCGCATCCGGATCTTCCTCGCCGATGTCGAACTGTGCGTTATAGGATGCCCGCAAATCCTCGGTGACCATGGCGTCCACAGCATCCCACTGACCGTCCGCCTGCTTCTGATACAGCACGAGAGCTGCGCCGGACAGCAGGTTGCCCTTGGCATCCACTTTCCGGAGATCCACGGTATAGCCGGTATCTACAGAAAGCAGACTGTACGGGCCGGTGTACGGACGGTAGCCAAACTCTGTACCGCCGTCAAAGCTCTTGGCGATGAGCGCACCGGAGAGGTGTCCTCTGTGGTTGGAATCGCTTCTGCCCTCCAGCGTCCACTCGTCTGTGACATCCGCCAGCGGTGCCAGAATCGTTCCCTGAAAGTTGTTCGCCAACACGACCCGTGATGCCTCGTAGAAGTTATACAGCAGGCTGGTCACGCCGGGATGGTTGTTATCTTTCTGGTCATCATCCAAGGGACCGGTACGTCCCACGGCAACATCATTGATGTATGTGAACTTCTGCCCGTTTTCGTGGTTGATATCCGAGATGTGCACATCCCCGCTTCCGGCGACATTGACCACGATGTAGGAGTTGTTCCAAGTGGTAGTGCTGCCGTCATTGGCGACGACGGTGCGGGGCGTTTTCAGCTGCGGAATGTTCTCATACTTGACGTAGATGCACTCCTGATACTGTGCCCACTCCTCCGGTGTCAGGGTGAATACCACCTCTTCCGCCGTGGATGCGCTGCCGGTATACGTGAATGTGGCAGTATCGCCGCTGACGGAGAACGTGCCTGTCGCCTTCTGGCGGCTCAGCTTCTGGCTGTTTTTCTGGAGCAGTGCGAACTGGTCTGCCACGGAGAAATCCGACGACTGGAAGAACTGGTCTTTCGCATCCTGATACAAGCCGTATTTCCGGTAGTTCGTAGCGGTATCGTTCATGTCCACGCCGTCGCCGATCCAGAAGATCTGTCTGTTGTCGGTGTTCAGCTGGCGCACCGGTCCGTTGTTGATGATGAGATGGGCATAACCGCTGTCCCCCAGCAGGCTCTCCAGCGATTCGCCGGTGTTATAGTCGCCTTTGCCCACTTCATAATCCCAGCCGATGTACGGCGACAGATTGGCGCCGCCACCTACGGCAATACGTCCCTCTGCATCGGAATCATGGGATTTGAAATCGTCTTCCAGAAATATGCAGAACTGTGAGGCAATGCCGAGGACGTAGGTCTTGTTGGCATTGGCAAGGGTTTCCGCCACCGTTGCCCCACGGAGTGCGCTCTTCTCGCCGACCAGAAGCGTCACGTCGTCAGACTGCGCACCGCCGCCCCAGCTGGTGACCGCATTCGCTGCACCAGCCGTCAGCCCGGACAAACCCGTCATCGTACTCGTTACCGCCATTACCGCTGCCACGGCAGCGCCGGCAATTCTTTTTCTCATCGTTTTCATCCTTGTCACCTCATTTTATCCTCGAAATTTTTTCCATATTCCTCAGTTCAAAACAGACTTTTCACATTTTACATCTGGAAAATTTATGTTGTAATTGTCTATTTTGTTTGATATAGCTATTATATCATATTGTTGCTCGGGAATCAAGAGGTTTGCGCCCAAAAAATTTCCCTGTGATTTTGTGAAAATTATACAAGTTTCAACACATTTCGCTGCGTTTTCAATCGCATCTGTAAATTTCAAACGATTTTTTTCGCCAATCCGCACGAGAAAATATGCAAAAAATATGCCGGCATCCTCTCACGAAGATGCCGGCATACCTGTGTACGTCTCTCTTGAAATTTGTTGTTATATTTTCACAAACTTTATGCTTTTTTCACATCTGGATTTTCTGGTTTTTCCAACATATCCACCGATTCCGCATCACCGGACGGCGTTTCCGGACGGGAAAGCGGGCCTTTCAGAATGCGGTCAATGGCGTTGGAGTTGAGCTGCGTGGAAAGGCGCAGGCGGTCGATGTCCGTCCGCATGGCAGTGAGATCGGAGCCAAGGGACTTGCGCACCTTTGCCGACTGGGCATTAACCTCAGCACGCATAGACTCCAGATCGGACTCCATGGCGTTCAGCTCCGCAGCCACACGTCCCATCATGGTCTGCTCCCGCTCTACCAGAAGCTTGATGTAATCTTCCAGCCGTTCCATGCGAATTTCCAGCGCACGGTTCTGGATCTCCAGCGCCCGCAGACGTGCACCGGTTCCCATGTTCACCTGATTCTGCCGCACGCCGAAGATGTGCAGCGGGCGGGGCCAGCCCTTGACCTTCTGCTCCTCCCACTCTTCCTCCGGATATGCAGTCGTCGGCATACGGTAGGTACCTTCCTCTTCCAACTCTTTCTTTGCCTGTTCCAGTGCCTCTTCCAATGTTTCCATTTGGTATGCCTCCCTCTCCGTTACTTTTGCAGCTGCTGTTTCCACACGTCCAGCGTTTCCGCAATGGTCTGTTCCAGCGGAATCTCCGGTGTCCAGCCGGTGTCCTGCTGAAGCTTGGAAATATCCGCCCGAATGACAGGAATTTCCACGGGGCGCAGCTTGGCGGGGTCGATCTCCACCTGGATCTCTGCGCCGCTCTGGGCAATGATCTGCGTCAGGATCTCCTGAATGGCAACAGCGGTTCCGCTGCCCACATTATAGGTTTCTCCGGCACGGCCGTGCTGCGCCAGCAGCGCATAGGCACGCACCACATCCCGCACATCGGTGAAATCCCGCTTGGCGGACAGATTGCCCACGTGCATCACCGGTTCCCGCAGTCCCAGCGAAATCTCCGCCGCCTGTTTGCAGAAGTCGGACACCACGAACTGGGGCGTCTGATTGGGGCCGACGTGGTTGAACGCCCGAATCATGACGATCTCCATGCCGTATGCCCTGGCGTACAGCGACCCGAACCAGTTCTGCGCTGCTTTGGTCACGGCGTAGGGGTTGCCCGGATGCACCGGCGTGTCCTCACCGACCAGCTCCGTTTCCGGCGGGAGCATTCCGTACTCCTCCCCCGAACCGATGAGCAGAATGCGGGGCGCATAGCCCTCGATGGCACGGACGGCATCCAGCACATTCAGACTGCCGCAGAGGTTGATCTCCACGGTTTTCTGGGGATTTTTCCAGGAAAACGCCACAGAGCTCTGGGCTGCCAGATGGAAAATCACGTCCGGACGCAGCCGCACCAGCAGCGCCTCCACCGCATCCCGATCCAGAATGTCCAGATTATACGCCTCGCAGCCCTCCACGGAAACATCCTCCTGGGGCAGCTTGGTCACGGTGGTGTCCCAGTGACATCCCTGCACCAGCTGCCGTGCCAAATAGCTCCCCACAAATCCGCCGCCGCCGATAATCAGCGCCTTCATGACAATCGCCGCCTTTCTGCAAATTCCGCCAGCGTGGCATAGACCTTTTCCACCACGTCTGCCTCTTCATATTCTTCTTCCACCCGTTTTGCCGCTGCCCTGCCGTACTGCTCCCGCAGTGCCTTGTCATCCGCCAGCTTCTGGATCGCCTGTGCCAGCGCCGGCACATCCTCCGGCGGCACGGTGATTCCCGTCACGCCGTCCAGACTGACATGGGGCACGCCGGTGGGCAGACTCGTATTGATGACGGGCTTGCCGTACACCATCGCCTCCTGCTGCACGATGCCAAACGCCTCGCTGTTCGCCACGGAGGGCAGCACAAAGATATCGCAGTCCGCAAATGCCGCACGCAAATCCTCCTCAGACAGATTGCCTAAGAAATGCACACGTGTCTCCATCTGCGCCATTTCCGCCATCCTGTGAAGTTTCTCCTCCATCTCCGGCGTTCCGTGTCCCACCAGAAACAGCTCGCAGCCATGCACCTGGACGAAAGCGTGCAGCAGCACCTCGATGCCCTTATAGTACACAAACCGCCCCACAAACAGGACTCGCACCGTCTCCGGATTCCACTGTATCTGCCGCAGGATGGGCTTCCGCGCAATGCTCCGGTAGGCTGCCACGTCAATGCCGTAGGGAATGACACGGCACTTCTCCCGAAACTGCGTCAGAATCGGGGAACTGGTGATGTGTCCCTCCGTTGCCACAATGATGCAGTCCACACGGCGCAGAAAGCGCAGCAGCAGCGGACGGTACAGCCGCATGAGTTTTTTCTGGCGCACCACATCGCTGTGCCATGCGACCACCACCGCCCCACGGTATCCCGACAGCAGACACGCCGCATCCGCCAGGGGAAAGGGCATGTGAATCTCGACCACATCCGCCTGTTTCGCCATCTGCCGGAACTTCCGGAAAAAGGAGAAGGACACCGGACAGGAAAAATACGTGCCCAGACTGCTGGCGTAGTGCACCGGCACGCCCTCCACTGTGCGGTCCTCGCCCTTGCCCTTTTCCTGACACACCAGCACCTGTACTTCTGCACGCCTGTTCAGTTCCCGGGAAAACGTGCGCACCAGACTTTCGATGCCGCCGATGTGGGGGAAATATGCCTTATTTACCTGCAAAATGCGCAGCTTTTTCTGTTCCTGCTCACTCACCGCAGACCTCCTGATACACCGCATAGAGCTGCTTTGCCGAAGCCTCCCACGTGAATTTCGCCGCACGCAGCGGGCCCGCCTTTTTCAGCTTCTCCCGCAGCGCCGCATCGGTATAGAGCCGCTCCAGTCCGCCGGCGATGGCGTCCACCTGATAGGGGTCGACCACCACGGCATCCTCCCCCACGACCTCCGGCAGGGATGCCGCATGGGTTGTGAGCACGGGCACACCGCACGCCATTGCCTCCAGCGGCGGCATGCCGAAGCCCTCGTAGATGGACGGGAACACAAACGCCAGCGCTCCGCACATCAGGGCGCAGATGTCCGCATCCGGCACGTACTCCGTAAAGAGCACCTCTTTTTCCAGATGCAGCTGATGCACGGTTTCATAGATGCCGCTGTCCAGCCAGCCCTTTCCGCCGGCGAGCACCAGTCTGGGGGGATTGTGCTTGCCGTTGGCGAACTGGGCATATGCCTCCATGAGCCGTTCCAGATTCTTTCGCGGCTCCAGCGTTCCCAGATACAGGAAATAGTCCCCGCCGATGGAGAACTTCTCCTTGACGGCGGCAATTGCCGCCGCATCCGTCACCGGATGGAAGCGCTCCTGATCGACACCGCAGTACACCACTCGAATCTTGTCGGCAAACTGGGGAAAATAGCGGATGATCTCCTGCTTGGAGAACTCGGAGTCCGTCACAATGCGGTCTGCCCGCTTCATGGACTTTTTCAGGCCGGTTTCCAGCATATATTTGGTTCTGCCCCGCACCGTCTCAGGAAATGTCTTGTACACCATGTCATGCACGGTGACGATCTTCTTTCCCGCCACATTCGGCGGAACGATGTAGTTGAAAAAGTGGGTGACCTGCGCCCTGTCCCCGAAAAAATGCCGGTAGGACACGGGCAGGAAGTTGGACACCAGCCGATAGACATAGCCCGATGCCTTTGCCCAGTGGGGCTTCATGTTGTCCCGCAGATACGGGGCAAGCCGTTCGATCTTGATGTGTTCATCCTTGCGGGAGAAGAATTGCAGCAGGAATTCGTCCTCCGGATGCAGCTGTGCCAACGCCTGAATTTGTCCTGCCTCACAGTACCCGATGCCGGTCATCCGGCAGCCGATCAGCGGCAGCACATCAAATGCAATACGCAAATTTCGTTTCGCTCCTCTCCCATAGAGATCAGATTCTGAATAGGCTTCAAGAGCCTGTTTCATACCAGCAATTTGCCCAGATACGAAACAGGCTCCAGAATTTTCATCTACAGTTTGTTATACATTCTGGCACTTCAGCTCGTGCTCTACCAGAGCCAGATCGTTCTTTACCATTCTTGCGACCAGATCGGAGAACGGAATCTCACGCTTCCAGCCCAGAACAGACTCTGCCTTTGCCGGATTGCCCAGAAGCACATCGACCTCTGCCGGACGGAAGAACTTCTTGTTGACCTTGACGATGACCTTGCCGGTTGCCTTGTCGATGCCGACTTCGTCCACACCGCTGCCCTGCCACTCGATGGAGATACCCACGTGGGAGAACGCCGTTTCCACAAATTCCCGTACCGTACGGGTCTCATTGGTGGCGATGACATAGTCGTCCGGCTTGTCCTGCTGGAGCATGAGCCACATTGCACGGACATAGTCCTTGGAGTGACCCCAGTCACGCTTGGAATCCATGTTGCCCAGTTCCACATAATCCTGCACGCCCAGCTTGATGCGTGCAACGGCATTGGTGATCTTTCTGGTGACGAATTCCAGACCACGGCGCTCGGACTCGTGGTTGAACAGGATGCCGGAGCATGCGAACAGACCATAGCTCTCCCGATAGTTCTTGGTGATCCAGTGGCCGTACAGCTTGGCAACGCCGTACGGGCTTCTGGGATAGAACGGGGTCTTTTCGGTCTGCGGCATCTCCTGCACCAGACCGAACATCTCGGAGGTGGATGCCTGATAGAACCGGCACTCCGGCTTTACGGCACGGATGGCTTCCAGCATGTTGGTAACGCCCAGCGCATCGATCTCTGCGGTTGCCAGCGGCTGCTCCCAGCTGGTTGCCACAAAGGACTGCGCTGCCAGATTGTACACCTCATCTGCCTGAGAGATCCGCATTGCGGAGATCAGGGAAATGACGTCGGTCATGTCCGCATAGATGAAGTGGATCTTTTCCTTGATGTGGTCTACGTTGCCGTAGTCTACCACGCTCTTGCGGCGCATGATGCCGTACACTTCGTAGCCCTTTTCCAGCAGCAGTTCTGCCAGATAGGAGCCATCCTGTCCTGTAATACCTGTGATCAATGCATGTTTTGCCATAATCGTATTCCTTTCTATTTTCAAAGGGGAAAAGCCCTTTTTCGTCCCTTCACGCCCTGCGCCCGCCGGTTATACCAGCTGCGCACGGTTGCAGATCTTCAGATTCTCGATGACCTTTTTCACGTCCTGTGTGCTGTCCTTGGCGCAGATCAGAACGGCATCGTCCGTATCCACCACGATCAGATCCTCCACGCCGACTGCCGCAATGAGCCGCTTGCCGCCGCAGATGGTGCTTGCCTTCGTGCCGATGGTGATGACATCGCCTTCGATATAGTTGCCGTATTCATTGGTGGGGTTGATGCGCTCCACTGCCAGCCAGTTTCCCACATCGTCCCAGCCGAAGCTTGCCGGCAGGGTGTAGATATTCTCCGCCTTTTCCATGACGCCGAAGTCGATGGACTCGCTGCGGAATGCCTGATACTCGGTTTCCAGCACGCGCTCATAGTCCGGCGTGCCCACCGCAGCCTCGATGCGCACCAGTCCCTCGTAGATGTCCGGCATGAGCTTCTCGATGTTGGCGAGAATGGAAGAGGTCTTCCACACGAACATGCCGCTGTTCCACAGGTAACGGTGGGATGCCAGATACTGCTTGGCGGTGTCCAGATCGGGCTTTTCCTTGAAGCACTCCACACGGTAGACGCCGGTCATGCCCAGATCGGCATCCCGCTCAAACTTGATATAGCCGTAGCCGGTCTCCGGATAGGAGGGGGTGATGCCGATGGTCACCAGATTCTCGTCCCGCTCTGCCACAGCGACTGCCTGACGGAGCACGTCCACGTACATCTCCTCGTAGCGGATGAGGTGGTCTGAGGGCAGCACCAGCATCATGGCATCGCCGTACTTCTTGCGGATGACTACCGCTGCAAGTCCGATGCACGGCGCTGTATTGCGGGAGCACGGTTCCAGCAGGATGTTCTCCGCCGGCAGTTCCGGCAGCTGTTCCTGCACCAGTGCGGCATACTTCACGTTGGTGACCACGAAAATGTCCTCCATGGAAACCAGCGGCAGCAGACGCTTCACCGTCTTTTGAATCATTGTGTCCCCGTCGCTGGTGAGCGAGAGGAATTGCTTCGGATAGTTGACACGGCTCTTCGGCCAGAAGCGTTCGCCACGCCCGCCAGCCATAATCACAGCAGTTACTTTCATGGGGTATCTCCTTTGCTCTTATCATTTTGTGCGGACTCCATCGATTCCTGCACCATCATCTCCTGCGCATCGTGGGACTGTTCCTCCTCGTTGGTCTCGCCGGGAAACAGCGCCGTTTTCAGGGTCATCAGGACAATGCGCAGATCTAAAAAGATCGAATAGTTTTCAATATACATCAGGTCCATCTTCAGCTTGTCATAGGGCTGGGTGTCATATTTTCCGATGACCTGTGCATAGCCGGTCAGACCGGCTTTGACATGAAGCCGGAACTCGAACTCCGGCATAGTTTTCTCATATTGCTGCGCCAGCTCCGGACGCTCCGGACGCGGCCCGACCACGGACATCTCCCCGCGGAAGATGTTGAACAGCTGGGGCAGTTCGTCCAGCCGGCACCGGCGGAGCACACGTCCCACACGGGTGATGCGGTCGTCATCCTCCCGTGCCAGCTGCGGCCCGTGCTTCTCTGCATCCACCACCATACTGCGGAACTTATAGACATAGAACTCTTTGCCCCCCAGCGTCAGACGCTTCTGCCTGAACAGCACCGGCCCGCCGTCGTTCAGCTTGATGGCAAGGGCACAGACCAGCATGACCGGAGAGAGCAGTACGGTAAATACCACAGCAAATGTCAAGTCGAACGCACGCTTGACCAGCCGCTGTTCCATCGACAGACCGTAGTTCCGGCACAGCAGCAGCGGCGTATCGAACAGCCGGATCTCCTCCGCTCCGCGCAGGATGATGTCGGAGATCTTCGGGGCGATATAGGTGCGGATGTTTCGGGCGAAGCAGTACTTGAGCAAGTCGTTGCGCCGCTGTCCGGGGATCTCGCACAGGATCACGCCTTCATACCGTCCGATCGCCGCACAGATCTCCTCGGTGGATTCCGCAATGCTCACGGACTCACAGATCATATACTTGTCCACACGGCGGCTCATTTTCAGCACCAGCTCGGCGGCGTTCTTGTCGCCGTAGATGACGACCAGATGGCGCGGCGGATAGATGCGGAAGTACAACCGGTTCACCAGCACCACCCACAGCACCAGCACCAGCAGGTCGTACCCCGTGAGGATCACCATGGGGAGCGTGGCGGAAAAGTCACGGTTGACCACGCTGATCTGGAAGTACGTCAGCACATTGACGCACAGAATGGAGAGCGTCTGGGAGTAGAACATATCCGTCCGCTTCAGATAGCCTGCCTTCAGCCCGCCGAACGCCTTGCTGAACAGCATCACCATGACGATATAAATTAAAATCATCACCCAGTTGCCGCGCCGATAAAACGGCAGCAGGATGGCATCGCTATAGCTCTGATACCATACCCACACAAATCCCAGTGTATAAAGCCCCACCAGAATCACAGCGGCAGAAAACGAAAAGATTCGTTTATATTGATCTCTGCGATTTTTCATTCCAATTCTATTTTACAGCGCTGCCGCAGAATCATATCTCTGCATGTTCCCCAGCAGCCTTTTCTCACTTTCTAAAAATCAGGAAACACCGGCGAAATTACCGGCATCGTTTCCAGAAAACATATACTTTATTATAGCAGAGGGATATGGTGCTGTCAAGCGTTTCCCGCATTTTCAGCATTTTTCCCGAAAAAAATCGGTGCCGCGGCAGATTGCGACACCGATACGAGATATCATTTTTTCATTTTCCCCTGTACTCAGACAGCAGTGAACAAATAGTACTGATTCGTTCCGGCATACTGAATGGCAAGCTGCTGTGCGCCATCCGCACCCTTGACGGAATAGATCAGCACCACATAAGTGTCATCCACATCTTCTCCGTTGGTGATGCCGTTTCCCAAGTGCTCATCCAGCTCCCGGCTGGAGATCTCGGTATACTGGGTATCGTAGGAGATGCCCTGCCATACCAGAATATGATACAAATAGATGTTTTGCCGAATGGAGATGTTGCTCTGGCTGGACTTGGTGGTCACCGTTGTCTGCGCCGGTTCTGTCGGCTGCGTCTGTGCGGTGGTCGCCTGTGTCACAGCGGTAGTGGTACGTACCGGCTTGGTCTGCGTTTCAGCGGCAGTCGTCTTTTTCACCGTGGTCTGTGCCGTTTCGGCCTGTACCGCCGTTGTCACCGGTTCCGTCTGCACGGCATCCTCCGCCGCATCTGTCACGGCAGCACAGGCGGTTTCCGCCGTCTGGCGTTCCGCCGGTTGCGATGCACGGGACTCCTGCGATTTTTCCGCCGTATTGGCAGAGGTTGTTGTGATAAGCGGCTGCGTCTGGGTTTCCGGCGGTTGCTCCGGCAGCGCAGTCACCACAGCAGTTTCCGTGGCGGGCTGGAGTACGACCAGCTGGTCGGTGCCGTTCTGCGGCATCCGGCTATGCACCGCCGCCATCATCACCACAGCACACGCCAGCGCCACGGTACAAATTCCGGCGGAAGCGGTCTGCCAGCGCCGATACCACGGACGGCGAGCCTCTTTGCGCTCCGCATCTGCGGCATGCTTTAAAATCTGCGCATACATCCGATCCTTTGCCGCCTCATCCGGCGACAGGTGCTGGAGTGCCTGCTGAATCCTACGACGATCTTCTTCCTGATTCCGCATCCGGCTCACCTCCCAATGTTTGCGACAGCTGTTTTCTGCCGCGGTGCAGCAGAGAACGAACGGTAGATTCTTTCTTTCCCAGCATCTGTGCAATTTCCGTGCTGGAATATCCCTCGTAGTAAAATAAATAGATCACAGTTTTATACTGATCCGGCAGTTTCATAACGGCGGAGAGCACCTCCGACTCCTGCGCATCCGGCGGCGCCTGTACGCAGCCCATTGCCTGATCCCAGTCCTCCACCTCCTGCCGGCTGGCACGAAACCAGTGGCGCAGTGCATTTTTACAGAGGTTGGAGGCTGTGACAATGAGCCACGCGCGCCCATGGGCATCATCTTCCCAAAGCTGCGGCTCTTTCATGGCACGGAGGAATGTTTCCTGTGTCAGATCCTCTGCGTCTGCCTGGTTTTTCATGCGTATGTAGCAGACCCGGTATACCGTGTCAACATGCCGCGCGTAGAACTGCGCAAATGCTGTATCCTCCTGCGGCATGAAACCCCTCCCATTGCTCCAGAAGCGCACTTCTGCAAGCGTGTCTGATACTCCGCAGCGCACCTCCGGCACCCCTGGAGCTCCGGTTACAAGTATACCGCATTTTTATGAAATAAATATATCAAAAGCATGTATTTTCGAGAAATGTGCACATTTCTCATCATGCTGAATTTGGCGGCGTTGTGCCGTTCGAACGACTTCGAAGCGGGCACAACAAGGAATGGAGGAAATTGGAAATTTTTTCTATTCCACCTGACAAGTGACCGAAGCGGTCGGTTCTGCACTATGCCTACGCAGGGGGCACAGCCCTTTGTGCAGAAGCGGCATCCGCCGGCAGTGCGATTTTCTGCCGTCCCTTATGCGAATGCCACAGTGACAGCGGTGCGGTCATCGTCAGGGAATGAAACAAGTGTTCTCTCTCTGCGTGCGCCATTTCCGAAACGCTTTGCAGATGTCTTGAAAAATCCCTTCATATGGGATACAATCGAGGCAGGCGAATTGTTGCACGCCGGCGGAAAAATTTTCAAGTTTGGAGGATTGCACAAATCAAAGATAGCTTTTTCGTCATTTTCACCATATTCTGTCAGAATTCTATCTTTTCAAAAAAACTGTTCCATTTCCCCAAAATTTATGCTATAATAATAGGTGTTGGCTTGTGCTGCCGGGGTGCTTTCCCCCGGCACATCCGCAAACTGAACCGGCACCATTGCCGAATCGAAAAAGGTGGCTTTCATGAACAAATACAAAAAACTCGCATCGAACACGCTGATTTTTGCGATCGGCTCGTTCGGCTCCAAGATTCTGCTGCTGCTGCTCACCCGGCTCTACACCGGAAACCTGAATCCGGGAGACAACAGCACCAAGGAACTGCTGGAACTGACTGCAAATTTCCTCTATCCGGTCATCACCTTCTGCATCGCAGACGCCATCATCCGCTATGGCATCGACCGGAATTTCGACAACCGAAGGGTTTTCACCTCCGCCTGCATGGTAGAGCTCGCCGGCATCGGGCTGCTCATTCTGCTTTCTCCATTCCTGACGCTCCTGCCCTATACGGAGGGCTATGTCGTCCTGCTGATGATCTACTGCGTCACGTCGGGCTTCCGGCAAGTCGCCTCGCAATTCGTGGTGGCACGGGGGCTGGTGCGATTGTACACCATTGACGGCATCATTACCACGCTGACGCTGTTCATCTTCAACGTGATCTTCATCGCCGGACTCCATTTGGGCGTCACGGGATTTCTGCTCTCGGTGCTGCTCTCGGACTTCCTCTCCGGCATCTTCCTGTGGGTGACCGCCGGACTGCACCGTTTCTTCAACCTGCGCTATCTGGACAAGAAGATCATGCGCATGATGCTGCGGTTCTCCATTCCCCTCATCCCGTCGGCACTGCTCTGGATGGTGACCAGCTTCTCCGACCGTCTGTTCCTGCGGTACATGCCCGGTCCAAGCGGTCAGGTGGGCGAGACCGCTGCCGGCATCTACGGCATCTCTGCCAAGATCCCGAATCTGGTTTCCACCATTTCCACCATCTTCTTTCAGGCGTGGAACATGTCCGCCATCGAGGAGAACGACTCGCAGGACCGCAGCCGGTTCTACCACCGTGTCTACGACGCCTACCAGTCCTTTATGTTCATCGCCAGCGCATTCCTCATTGTTTTCCTGCGGGTTCTCTCCAACATTCTAATCGACTCCAGCACCTATCCGGAGTACGCCACCGCATACCAGTACACACCGGTTCTGGTGCTGGCGGTACTCATCATGTGCTTCAACCAGTTCCTCAGCAGCGTGTACACCGCAACCCAGCACACGACCCACTCCCTGTGGACCAATCTGGTGGCTGCCATTGTGAACATCGTGCTGAATATCTTCCTCATCCGCATCTGGGGCATCATGGGCGCAGCCATTGCAACGCTGGTCAGCTACCTCGCCTGCTACTGCATCCGCATCGTGGACGCACGGCGCTATGTGCCCTTCCCCGTCAACCACGCAAAATTCCTCAGCAACATGGCGATTCTCATTCTGCTGAGCATGATCGTCGTGGAGACCCCGCCGCTGTGGGGTCTGTGGCTGACCATTGGCTTCCTCTTTGTCATTGTGTATAACTTTAGCGCCATCACCCTGACGCTTCAGGAACTGCTGCACCGGAAGAGAAGATAACCGGTGTTTCCACAGACCTTGGACAACTTGTGGAAAACGTATCAACCCCATTTTTCTTGAGAAAGGAGTCTTTTCTATGGCAACCCCACACAACACCGCCGCACCGGGCGACATCGCCAAAACGGTTCTCATGCCCGGCGACCCCCTCCGTGCCAAATTCATCGCAGAACACTTTCTGGAGAACGCCGTCTGCTACAACGAAGTCCGTGGCATGTACGGCTACACCGGCACATACCACGGTGTCCGCATCTCGGTGCAGGGCAGCGGCATGGGCATGCCCTCCATGGGCATCTATTCCTACGAGCTCTACCACGAGTATCAGGTGGAGCGCATCCTGCGCATCGGAACTGCCGGCGCCGTTGCCGATCACGTCCGGCTGCGTGACATCGTCCTCGGACAGGCAGCGTGCACCGATTCCAACTACGCCGCACAGTACGGGCTTTCCGGTACCTTTGCCCCCATCGCCTCCTATGCCCTGCTGGAAACTGCGGTACAGACCGCCCGCCAGCTGGAACTGCCGGTACACGTGGGCAATCTGTTTTCCACCGATGTCTTTTACCGTGAGCCGAGTCCGCTGCCGCAGTGGGCAAAGATGGGCGTACTCGCCACCGAGATGGAGGCAGCTGCCCTGTATCTGAACGCAGCCGCAGCCGGAAGAGAGGCGCTGTGCATCACCACCATCTCCGACTGTCCCCTCCGTGGCGAGTCCACCTCGCCGGAGGAACGGCAGACAGCGTTCACCGACATGATGCGTCTGGCGCTGGAAACCGCCACGAAATAAAAATTTGAAAATCCCGTCAGATTTTCAGGTTATTTTCAGGTTTGTCTGATATACTAAGCACATGGATCGCAAAGATCCCCCTTTCCCATTTCAAGCGAAAATCAAAAGTGCTGTTTTCCGGCAGCAATTTTCCTTGAATCTTTTTCTGTACGTGACCTGTCCTTCCCCGGGCAGGTCCATTTTTTTGTCCGGTTTCGGAGGAAAACAAAAATCGCCCGCTGTCCGCAGACAGTGGGCGATCGTTTTTCAGAAAAATGGGATACGTTTCAGCTTACAACAATCAGTTAATGATGGTCTCGTTGTTCTCGGTATCCTTGCGGAACAGGTGGATCTTGTTCGCATCCAGAGCAACCTGAATCTCATCCTGCGGACGAGCAGTGGAACGAGGATCAACACGTGCAGTCAGCGGAATGCCAGCGCAGTCCAGGTACAGGAAGGTTTCAGCACCCATCATTTCGGTGATCTCTACAGTGCAGTTGATGATACCGGTCTTTGCGTTGGACAGGAACATCTCGTCATCGTGGAGGGACTCCGGACGGATACCCAGAATGACTTCCTTGTCTACGAATTCAGCCAGCTCCGGTGTTACCTTTGCAGCCGGAATTTCAACCTGATACTTAACAGCCTTGCCGGTCTTGGTAGCTTCTGCGCCGAATTCTACATAGTAGTTGTCGGACTTCTTCAGGACAGCGTCGATGAAGTTCATCTGCGGAGAACCCAGGAATCCTGCAACGAACTTGTTGCCCGGCTTCTCGTACAGAGCCTGCGGGGTATCTACCTGCTGGATGATACCGTCTCTCATAACAACGATACGGTCACCCATGGTCATAGCCTCGGTCTGGTCGTGGGTTACGTAGATGAATGTCGTACCCAGCTTCTTGTGGAGCTTGGAGATCTCGGTTCTCATCTGCGCACGGAGCTTTGCGTCCAGGTTGGACAGCGGCTCGTCAAGCAGGAATACCTGCGGATTACGAACGATTGCACGGCCCAGCGCAACACGCTGTCTCTGACCGCCGGACATAGCCTTCGGCTTACGATCCAGCAGGTGGCTCAGATCCAGGATCTTTGCAGCTTCTTCTACCTTACGTGCGATCTCATCCTTCGGAACCTTACGCAGCTTCAGACCGAATGCCATGTTGTCAAATACGGTCATGTGCGGATACAGAGCGTAGTTCTGGAATACCATTGCGATATCTCTGTCCTTCGGAGCGATGTCGTTTACCAGGCGGTCGCCGATGTACAGCTCGCCCTCAGAGATTTCTTCCAGACCAGCGATCATACGCAGGGTGGTAGACTTACCGCAGCCGGAAGGGCCTACCAGTACGATAAATTCCTTGTCCTTGATTTCCAGATTTACGTCCTTTACAGCAACTACATTGCCCGGATATTTCTTATAAATATGTCGAAGTGATAAACTTGCCATTTTCGCAGTTCCTCCTAAAATATGTTTTTCCCGATTTGAAGTGCAGTGGCTTCGTGCACCTTCTGCCGCCCTCGGTGATAATATAATCATACCAAAAATCCGCACATTTTTCAAGTCGTTTATTGCCCAAAATTACGCTTGTACATTTATCCATTATGACGAACTTTCTTTTTTGGTTTGTAACAAGCTTGAAAAAACGGTTTCTGAGTGCAACATTTTTTGGACATCTTGTTCGAACAGCTGAACACAGCCTCCCAGCGGCAGATCCGGGGGCATCGTCAGACCGCCCAGCGCCACACGTTCCAGCTCCTCCACGTGGTTTCCCAGTGCGGCGAACATCCGGCGCACCTGATGGTATTTTCCCTCGTGCAGGCAGATCAGCGCCTCCCGCTGTGTCTCCGGAACGGGCGCAGCCTGTGCCGGCTTGCACTGTGCGCCGTCGGCGAGCCGGATGCCGGCAGCGATAGCATCCGCATAGGCATCCTCCCACGGCCTTGCCAGCAGGATGCGGTAATACTTTGCCACGTGCCCTCTGGCGGCGATGACCTGATGGGCAAGCTGTCCGTCGTCGGTGAACAGCAGCAGACCGGTGGAATCCTTGTCCAGCCGTCCCACCGACCGCAGATCCTTCCGGCTCAGCTCCGGCGGAATCAACTCCATGACGCTGTGCTGTCCCGCCTCATCCGCAGAGCTGACATACCCCTTAGGCTTGTTCAGAAGCACGTATAAGTACGGATCGCCGGGAACGTGCTTTCCCAGCAGGCAGACGATATTTTTTTCCGGCGACACCGGCTGGTCGGGCTTTCGTGCCGGTGCGCCGTCCACGGTGACCTTGCCCTTGGCAATCATTGTCCGCAGTTCCCTGCGGGAGTACAGCGTGCGGGCGGAGAGAAATTGATCCAAACGCATGACGACCCTCCTGTTCTGTTTTTGGATTGTGTTTCATAACATGTAAGAGCATACTTTTCTTAGAAAGGCGGTTGGCGTATGAAAAAACAATGGGTTCTTTTTCTCGGCATTGCCGGTTCCATTCTGGGCAGCGTCTGGCTGGTGCGGCAGGTCTCCCAAAAGCCGGCACCGGAGCCGGTCACGATCACACTGGCAGACGAGTCTGCACGCATCGCATTCCTACAGGAGCACGGCTTTCCGGACGGTGTCTGCATCGCCGCAGAGCGCGTGCAGCTGCCGGCAGAGGAAGATGCGGTCTACGATGCCTACGCCGCTCTCCAGCGAGCGCAGGGGCTGCCGCTGGACGAATACTGCGGCGAAAGCGCCACACGCTACACCTATGCGCAAAACAGCCCCGAACAGGGAACCCTGCGTGCGGAGCTGCTTTGTCATGAATCACAGATGCTCATCGGTGCGGTCACCTATTCCAGCACAGCGCCGGAGACGTTCACCGCACTCTTTTCCTAGAAAGTTACTTATCGAATACGTGCATCAGACCGCCGATGAAGGGCAGTTCCTTTGCCTTACCGGAACCGGCAGTGATGATGCCGAAGAGCGTGTAGGCAAGGAGCAGCAGGGAGATCAGTGCGGACAGCACAGAACCCAGCACCGGAATCTTTCCCAGCAGAGAGCTGAGCACGCCGCCGATGATGTCGGCGATCAGCAGGATGAATGCCTGATTGGCGTGGAATCTGCCGAACTTGGAGCTTCCGCCGTTGACAACCAGCGGCAGGAAGAAGAGAATGCCCAGGTAAGAGAGGGCACCCCAGATCTTGTTGTCCTGAATGTCCTGTGTGTCGTACATGGAAGAATTGTCGGGGGTATTCAGCATGTCTTTGAAATCTTGGCTCATGATTTTTCCTCCTTTGTTCGGGATGTGTCTCCCGAATGGGGTTCAGGCTGGTCCAGTGCCCCGATGGCGGCAATGAATCCAGCAACGTCTGTAAATTCCTGATAGACCGAGGCGAAACGGATGTATGCCACGGCATCAATGTTCTTGAGTTTTTCCATCACGGTATTGCCGATCTCTGCGGAGGTGACCGTACTGCGCATTTCGCTGGTGTACTGCGTCTCCATCTCCTCGATCATCGAGGTGATCTGTGCCGCACTGACCGGCCGCTTTTTAATGGCGCTGAACACGCCCTTGAGGAGCTTTTGCCGGTCAAACGCCTCCAGAGAGCCGTCCTTTTTCTGTACCATGAGCAGCGGACGCTCCACGACCTCATAGGTGGTAAACCGCTTGCCGCAGCGGGAACACTCCCGCCGCCGGCGAATCCTGATCTCCACAGGCCGGGAGTCCAGCACACGGGTCTCCCGCTCGCCGCAATAAGGACAGCGCATAATTACACGCCTCCCTTTCCCAAGGCATCCAGACGGTTCTTCAGGATGCTGTAATTGCTGACAAGCTCGGTCACGTGGTTAAAGCCGCTGCGGTACAGTTCCAGCACCACAGAGCATTCCGGATTGTAAGTCTGCAATTCCGCCAGAAACGCCTCCCAGCGAAAGTAGCCTCTTCCCAGCAGCAGACAGTCCCCGTATTCCCCATGGTCGCTCATGTGCACGTGGACGATACTGCTGCCCAGCGCACGCAGCATGGTAAAGGGGTTCTCTCCGGCACGCACCGCCTGCTTGATGTCCAGCACGAAGCTGGCATCTTTCCCCAGCGCCTGTTTCATCTGCACCAGAAAGTTCAGAGATGCGCCGGTGCACCGTGCCACATTTTCCTGCGCCACAACAACACCGTAGGATTTTCCCAGATCTGCCAGCCGCTGAAAGCGCTCCGCATAGCGCTCCACATTTACGGATGCCGCCGGCACTTTGTTGCCGTGGAGCACGAAGATCTTTGCCCCAAGCTGCTGCATGGCGGTGAAGTAATAGCGGCAGTATTCCAGATAGTCGTCCACCCGGCGGGGATAGTTGGAGAAGAGCATAATGGGTTCGATTTCACAGGTATAGGGGTGCAGCGAACAGCAGGTCATCTCGAACCGATGCATCAGCTGTGCCATGGCATCCACAAAGTTCCGCCGCAGCTCCGAGTGGGAGTTGATGAAGATCTCCACACGGGAAACGCCGGCGAGCGCCAGATCATAGAGTGCGTCCTCTACCACACGGGGATAGAGACACGCCGTAGATACTCCAGCGTACATGACGGAACTCCTCCTTTTTCTGTGTCCGGTTTAGTCCTGTGCATTGCCCAGGAATGCTGCGCCGATGATGCCGGCATCGTTGCCCAGGGCTGCAATGACAATCTCGGTGTTCTTCTCCGAATTGCGGGTGTATACCTCACGCTTTACGATCTCCTTCATGGGTACCAGCAGCGGGTCGCCCTCGTTGCAGACACCGCCGCCGATGCACAGCACATCCGGCTGGAAGATGTTGATGGTGTTGGTAATGCCGGCAGCCAGATACTTGATGTAGTCGTCTACCACCTGCTTTGCAGTGGCATCGCCGGCACGCATGTAGTTGAACGCTGTCCGTGCGGAAATGTGCTCCTCTTCCTTCATCGTGCTCTCCGGATGTGCTTCCAGTGCCTCCTTGGTCATGCGCACCAGACCGGTGGCAGAGGAGTATACCTCGAAGCAGCCCTTTCTGCCGCAGGTGCACTGCGGGCCGTCTACGGAAATGACAGTGTGACCAACTTCAGCGCCGCCGAAGTTGGAGCCGCTGTAGATCTTGCCGTCAATGATGATGCCGGCGCCGACACCGGTGCCCAGTGTGATGCAGACCGCATTCTTTGCACCCTTGGCTGCGCCTGCCACATACTCGCCGTATGCTGCGGCGTTGGCATCGTTCTCAATGAAAGTGGGCTTGCCCAGTTCGGTTTCCAGATACTTCACCATGGGGGTGTTGTGGAAGCCCAGATTGTTGGAGTATTCGATGATGCCGGTAGCACTGTTGGCAACACCGGGGGTGCCCACGCCGATCCACTCGATCTGATCCATGGTCAGACCAGCCTTTTCGGTTGCCTCACGGGTCACCTTTGCCATATCTGCGGCGATCTCCTGCTCCGGACGGGGCAGGTTGGTCTTCACGCTTGCCTTTGCCAGGATCTCATAGCTCTCGTTTACCACGCCGGCAACAATGTTTGTACCGCCCAAATCGATTCCAATGTAATACTTCATATGTGTTTCCTCCTCAATATTTCAAATCCATTATCTGGAATTGTCAACATAATTTTTCGTCTGCACGGGTCGCAATGTACTGCGCCTCCGTGCCCGTCACGGTATACTCGCCCAGCCCTGCCGGAAGCAGCACGCTGTCCCCTTTTTTCACGGGATAGCTGCCGGATGCGGTTTTCAGCACGGCAGTGCCGGACAGGAACAGCAGGTGGTGGAACGACTCCGTTCCCACGGCAAAGCGAACCGCACCGTGTACCGTGACCGCATCCGAGGCAAAATACCGGCACGCCTCCAGCTTCCGCACACTTCCGCCGGAAACCGGTGCGGGCGCATACTGCACCGTGGGTGCAAGGGGGCTGAGGTTAGCAACATCCAGCGCCTTTTCAATGTGCAGCGGGCGAAGCCTGCCGTCCGCTCCACGTCTGCCGTAGTCGTAGACACGGTAGGTGGTGTTGGAATTCTGCTGAATCTCCGCCAGCAGGATGCCTGCGCCAATGGCGTGGAGCGTGCCGGAGGGGATGAAGTACAGCTCGCCGGCGGTTACCTCCACCCGGTTGAGAATCTCCGGCAGGGTCTGCTCCTGAATCCGGCGGGCAAATTCCTCCTTAGACACGGCCTGCTTCACCCCATAGTACAGCGCAGCACCGGGGGCGGCATCCACAATATACCACATCTCAGTCTTGCCCGGCTCGCCTTCCACACGCATAGCGTAGTCATCGTCGGGATGCACCTGTATGGACAGGTCCTGTTTGGCATCGATCAGCTTGATGAGCACCGGCACGGTCGTACAGCCGGCGCAGTTGGTGCCCAGAAAGCCGGTGCCGTGGGCATCCAGATATTCCCGCAGCGTCTTTCCGGCATCCGGTCCGTTTTTCAGAATGCTGCTGCCGTCCTTGTGGCAGGCAAGCTCCCAGCTCTCGGCGATCTTATCCGCCCCGCTGGTCTTGCCGAACTCCTCCCGCAGGCGGTTTCCGCCCCAGAGGTAGTCTTTGCAGACACCCTGCAAAAAAATCGGTTCTGTCATTCTCTGTCTCCTTTTTCTGCCAGCCCGAACCGCTTCCGGAACTCGTCCATGCTGCCGGAATACACGTTCAGGTCGATGTGCATCTGATCGCCGTCATAGCCCTGAAGCATTCCGGAGTCGGTGTACTGCCAGAATGTCCAGTCAAAATACGGCTGGTAATAGTAATTGCTGATCCAGATGGGGTACTCTCCCTGAAAACAGCTGATGTATTTGCGATAGGTATTGGGAGCTGCGTAGAGGATGGGCTTGACGCCGTAGTGCTCCTCCAGCAGATCCAGCATCTCCTGCAAATTGTCCCGTGTTTCCTGCACGTCCGGCAGGATGCCGGAATCGTCGTACAGCTCCACGTCAATGACCGGCGGAAGAGTGTTCTCCGTCACGGGGACTTGCTGCATAAAGTTCTCCGCCTGCTCCCTGCCGGAGTTCTCGAAGCGGTAGAAGTGGTAGGCACCCACGTAGATGCCGGAGTCCTGCGCCGTCGACCAGTTCTGCCGGAACTGGGTGTCGCTGTGGTCGATGCCCTCAGTCGCCTTGATGAAGCAGAAGGAGATCCCCTGCGATTCCAGCACGTCCCAGTCAATGTTGCCCTGATAATAGGACACGTCTGCCCCCTGTACCGGATAGTCCTGTGTGTCCGGCACGTCCGGCGGTTGCCTGCCGGTGCTGGTGAGAAAGATGTGCAGCAGGCGCGGAATCCAGACCGCACCCGCCACGATCAGTACCAGAAGCAGCAGCGTCACCGTCCAGCGGACGATATATTTTCCGTAATGTTTTCGTTTCACTTGGCAACGTCACCCATAACGATTCCCCGTCCGTCGGTACAGAAGTAAACTCTGCCGTAGACATTGCTGTCGCCGGTGACATACCCGCCGCCGCCAATGGCGACGTTGCTCCACTGGTATTTGGAAGCAGTACTTTTTCCCGTACCGGCACAACCCGTCACCGTTCCGCCAAGCAGACAGACACCGAGCAGCAGTGCGGCAATTCGCCGTCCCTGTTGTTTCATCCGTTTTTCCTCCCATATTCCATTGCAGTACGATGCAAAAAATTCCTACTTCTTATGATACCCGAAAACGGCGGATTAGTCAATAGGCTGCGCAAATTTTTCCGTGCTGCCGGTATCCCAGAGCACCGGCAGCGGAGTTCCCTCGTGGCTGCCGATGTGTTTCTCCAGCCACACCATATGGTACCACCGCCCCAATTTATAGCCGCACTGGCGGAACTCCCCCACAAGGCGGTAGCCCAGCTTCTCGTGAAACCGGATGCTGTCCTTTGTGAGATAGGGGTCGTTGTCCGTCATGGGGCAGGCGACGCAGGCGTTCATGCTGAGGAAGCGGCGGCGCTGCAGCTCCTGCTCCAGTGCGCCGTGGAGCTGTCTGCCGATGCCCTGCCGTTTCCGGTGCTGTTCCACATAGATGGAGGTCTCCACCGACCAGTCATAGGCGGCACGGTCGTGGAACTTTCCGGCGTAGGCATAGCCCACAGGAACGCCGTCCTCCTCCGCCACCAGATAGGGGTATCTTTTCAGCGTTTCGGCGATACGGCGGGCAAATTCCGCTTCTGCGGGAACATCATATTCAAAGGTAATGGCGGTGTGCGCCACGTAGGGGGCATAAATGGCAAGCAGCGCCGGCGCATCTGCCGGTGCTGCGGAACGAATCTGAATGGACATGGAAACGTCCTCCTTTTGGCAGTGTTCTTGTTTTAGGGTACAACTTTTTGAGGAAGTTGTCAAGTTGATGCGTTGAAACTATTCCGGCGGAACAGTTTCAAATCCTTCTGTTTCTGCACGATAATTTTTATTGTTAAAGTTCTAAATAGTTCCTACTGTCATTCATTGACAAACGCCCGCTGCTTGTGTATAATAAAGGCATCTTTGAAAAGGAGGAACACACCATGCAAACTTATCGCTGGGCAACCTTTGGCTGCGGTGTCATCGCTCATGAACTGGCGCAGGCAATGGCAAAGCGTGGACAGACCCTCTACGCTGTGGCAAACCGCACCCACGAAAAGGCGGTGGCATTCGCCGCACAGTACCGCATTTCCAAGGTCTACGACCGGCCAGAGGACGTTTTTTCCGACCCGAACGTGGACATCATCTACATCTCCACCCCGCACAACACCCACATCGGCTTTCTCCGGCAGGCGCTCCGTGCCGGAAAGCACGTCCTCTGTGAAAAGGCGATCACTCTGAATCGTGCGGAACTGGAGGAGGCGCTGGCGCTGGCGGAGGAGCACCACGTGGTTCTGGCGGAGGCGATGACCATCTACCACATGCCCATCTACCGGAAACTGCGGGAGATCATGGACAGCGGAAAGCTGGGGGCACTGCGTCTGGTGCAGATGAACTTCGGCAGCTACAAGGACTACGACATGACCAACCGCTTCTTCAACCGGAATCTCGCCGGCGGTGCGATGCTGGACATCGGCGTCTATGCCCTCTCCTTTGTCCGGTGGTTCTTCACCTCCAAGCCCACGGAGATTCTCTCACAGGTGAAGTACGCCCCCACCGGTGTGGACGAAAGCGCCGGCATTCTGCTGAAAAATCCCCAGGAGGAAATGGCGACCGTCCTGCTCTCCCTCCACGCCAAGCAGCCCAAACGGGGCACCATTGCCTTTGAAAACGGCTACGTGGAGATCTGGGAGTATCCCCGTGGAGAAAAAGCCGTCATCACCTACACCGCAGACGGCCATCAGGAAACCATCACCGCCGGCAGCACACGGGAGGCGCTGCGCTATGAGGTGGAGGACATGGAACGTGCCGTCGCCGGCGATACCGACTGCATGCATCTGGCATACACCCGTGATGTCATGGAGATCATGACCAGGATCCGGCAGGATTGGGGTATGCAGTATCCGGAAGAAACGGGAGAGGTTTGATTTTTGCCTCACATCTTTCAAAATGTTTTAAAATATGCTTGACATTTTGTGTAACTATTGTATGATAGGAGTAGAAGCAGACGCCCCGTGCCGGAACAGTCTATGGAGGATGCCATCAAAACCTATCTGAGCGAGGTGCTGTAAACCGCCTGCTCCCATTCTCTCACAAAACCAAAAAGCCCCATCGGCAGCACGGAAATTGCGTGTGCCGGTGGGACTTTTCTTCTCTTTTGCAGACAAGGCAAAAATTTGCAGGCATACTTTCGTATGGCAAGAATTTTTAAGGCAATACCGCACAAAGATTGTGCGACAGATGCGTCGTCAAATTTTTCGTCAGATGAAACAAAAAGCGGAGTGAATACTTGATGTATTCACGAGCATTTTTGTGAAATATGACGGGGAATTTGCAAGCAGATGGCGTGCAAAATCGCCAAACGCTCTTTGTGCGGTATTGCCTTAACGCAGTATGCAACAAAATTTGCCGAAAAGACGTAGATAGACGCCTATGAACACGAGCTCTTAGTTCTTCATCTCGAAGTGTTCGCCCAGAATATCCCTGTTTGCGTCCAGAATGGGCTGGATGCACTCTGCCACGAATTCCTCGGTCTGCTGTTCGCTGCGGCCGGTGAAGTTCTCCGGCTTCAGAATCTTGTCCAGATCTTCCCTGGTGATCATGAACGCCGGATCTGCCAGCAGCATATCGCACAGGTCGTTTTCCAGACCCTCTTCCTTGACGTGCTTGCCGGCTTCCATGGAGTACTGGCGAATCTTCTCGTGGAGTTCCTGACGGTTGCCGCCCTTTTCTACAGCGTCCATCATGATGTTCTCGGTTGCCATGAACGGCAGCTCCCGCATGATGCGCTGGCGGATCATCTTCGGATATACCACCAGACCATCGGTGACATTCAGCATGATGTTCAGGATGGCATCGATTGCCAGGAATGCCTCCGGCACGGAAACACGCTTGTTGGCGGAGTCGTCCAGCGTCCGCTCGAACCACTGGGTACCTGCGGTGAATGCCGGATTTAGGCTGTCGATCATCACGTAGCGTGCCAGAGAGGTGATACGCTCGCAGCGCATGGGGTTGCGCTTGTATGCCATTGCAGAGGAACCGATCTGGGTCTTTTCGAACGGCTCTTCCATCTCCTTGAAGCTCTGGAGCAGACGCATATCGTTGGAGAACTTGCTACAGGACTGTGCGATACCGCTGAGGGTTGCCAGAATCTGCGAGTCGATCTTTCTGGAATAGGTCTGACCGGAAACCGGAACAACGCCGTCGAAGCCCATTTCCCTGGCAATCTTTGCTTCCAGCTCCTTGACCTTATCGGTATCGCCCTTGAACAGCTCCATGAAAGAAGCCTGTGTGCCGGTGGTACCCTTGGAGCCCAGCAGCTTCAGGTTTGCAATACGGTATTCCAGTTCGTGGAAATCCATGAGCAGTTCATTCATCCACAGAGTGGCACGCTTGCCCACGGTAGTCAGCTGTGCCGGCTGGAGGTGGGTATATGCCAGCGCCGGCATACCCTTGTATTCCATGGCGAACTTCGAGAGGTTTGCCAGAACGTTGATCATCTTCCGGCGAACGATCTCCAGCGCATCCCGCATGATGATGATGTCGGTGTTGTCGCCCACATAACAGGAAGTTGCGCCCAGGTGGATGATACCGGCAGCCTTGGGGCAGACCTGACCATAGGCATAGACGTGGGACATGACATCGTGACGGCGGCGCTTTTCCTCTGCCTCGGCAACATCATAGTCAATGTTGTTGATGTTGGCTTCCAGTTCGTCCACCTGCTCCTGTGTCACCGGCAGACCCAGCTCCATCTCTGCACGAGCCAGAGCCACCCAAAGGCGGCGCCATGTGGAAAACTTCTTGTCTGCGGAGAACACGTGCTGCATTTCCTCGCTGGCATAGCGGGTGCAGAACGGGCTCTCATAACTTGTGGTATTACGCATAGTTTTTGTACCTCTTTCTTTTGGAATCCGTTGACGGAATCGCTTCTTATTTTATTATAGCATATTCTGAGAAAATTGGCAAGAGGGACGGAAGAGCAGCACACAAAACACATCGTGCAGGAACAGAGAGTTTTCGGGAAACTGTCCTCGAAAAGGCCGATCCAACTGAGCGCAGTTGGCGAGGTGTTCCGTGCACATTGTAGGGACACGGCGTGCCGTGTCCGCTGATTTCAACAAGGGTAAAATCCGTTGAAAACGTTCCACCGGAACGTTTTCAAAATCAAAGCACAGCAAGCGGGACACAAGGGCGGAGCGGTCTTGTTCGCTCCGCCCTCGAAAAGCTG
>NZ_JAJFCK010000028.1 GCF_020709055.1 Ruminococcus callidus | reverse complement strand
TGCAGCAAAATTTGCCGAAAAGACACGTGTATACGCTTGTGAAGACAGGTTCTTATACAGGAACAGTTTCTTTTTCCGCAGGTTCAGACGAATCGGTTCCGTTTCCTTCGGAATGCTCCTGATTCAGTTTTGCCTTGATTGCTTCCTGAATGATATTCTTTTGCGACGGAGAAACAGCTCTGCCGGATTGTGTGTGATCTTCTGCATTGGCAAGGCGTTCTTCCTCGTATTTTATCTTTTCGCACGCCTTGATAAAATCGTTTTGCTGTACGATAGCGCAATTCCGCATTGCCACAGAAACGCATGCGTTGATGACTGCCTTGCGGATTTCTCTTCCGCAGAACTCATATTTTTCTGCCAGTTCTTCAGTATTGACATCACTTGCGAGAGGGATTTTGATACCATTTCCGGTGATATGCACATCCCAGATCTTCTTCCGGCAATCTTTGTCCGGTTTAATGAATTCAACGCTGATGAGTCTGGTGAGAAAAGCCTGGTCATAGTTCACCACCAGATTTGTGGCAAAAATGACAATGCCCTTGAATTCTTCCAGACAGATGAGCAGCTGGCTTCTCATGGAGTTGATCGCCTGTTCAGAACCTTGTGTGACATTTGTCAGACGTTTGGAAAGGAGGGAATCTGCCTCATCAATAAACAGAACCGCCTGCTCTTTCTGGGCAGCAAGGAAAATCGCTTTGACCATCTTCGGACCCTCGCCGTGGAATTTACTCTCAATGTCGGCGTAGCTGACTTTGAGAATCTTCTTTCCCAGCTTGTGCGCAATTGCCTCTGCCGCCATGGTTTTACCGGTTCCGGAAGGACCGTAAAAACTCAGTGCGGAAGACGGATTCGGCTGAACGACAGAAAGTCCCCACTCTTGAAACACTTTGTTTTCGCATTCTACGATGGCGAGGGACTCCTCAATTTTTTCCAGCACAATGGGCGGAAGAATCACACGATCGAATGTGTAGGACGGTTCCACAGGCTTGTACATCTCTGCACGCTTTTCGTAGTCGAATTCTGTCTCATCCTCAGAGCCTGTTCCGCCGGCTGCAGAGGTACGCTTGCTTGCTGATGCCATTATGCTTTGCGGGTTGAAATCAGTCTGTACTTTCACGTTGTACGGGAGGACGCATCCTGTTTTCTGCGAAAACGCTTTGCTGAGTGCTGTTTCGAAAGCTCGTTTTTTGCTTAACGCATCGCCCTCAAGCTTGCCGTCTATGACGCAGTAATAAGCCAGCTCACTTTTTCCAAGTTTCAGGTTGTTGCATTTTTTCACTTCGACAGAATCTACCTTGTTTTGAAGATTTGCCTGTGCAATCGCAATGATTTCACGCTGAACGATGGCAGATTCGTTTAGCTTTTTTGCATCATAATAAAAGTAAATTTTCATCGCTGTTTCCTTTATTTTGTTTTGTCTACAATGAAAAGGATGCCGCCGTTTGCATTCAGGTTTTCCATGATGTTGCTGGCGATCTTCTCACGGCAGATAAAGTCAGACTGAACGATTCTTTCATGGGCTTCATCGTACTCGGCAATGACATATTCCTCGTCCAGCAAATGCATGTTATCGTTCGGAGAAATCGGTGCATTTGCCAGAAGTGCTCTTACCTGGGCGATGATAATTTGAGAACCGTTTTTTTTCCGGTAACCTTTCAGATAGGCAACGTCAACGGTGCGGTCAATCCGATAGATTTCGAGAATTCCGTTCAGGCTTTGCGTGATATTTTCCGATGCGCTTCTTGCGCGATCCATAATATCCGTCAGTACTGGCGCAAAAATCTGATATGCGCCGGAAACTAATGAAGCTAGGCCATTGAATGCATCTACAAGGCCATGCCTCCGGTTTGTTCCTCCGTTGTTGGCTGCGCCGTTTGATGTTCTGGAATCATACTCATGATACATTTTGACTTTTCCTCCTTGCTTAATCTTCGATAAACATTACACCATGATTGCGATTGAGTGCGTTTTCGATGTTGTTATCCATGCCTTTGTCGCCGACAAAGTTTGCCTGTATAACCTCGCCGCTGTCTTCGTCATACTCTGCAACGATTGTCTCATCTTCCATTTCTTCCAGATCATCGAAAGATAGGGTGCGCTTTTCCCTGTTCGGAACTTCTTTGATGAGAGCGCCCATGTTTGCCATGATAAGTTTAGTCTGCTTTTTCCTCCGATAGCTTCTTAAAATTTTTACAGTTAACCGGTATGCCAGATAAGCCAGTCCGGCAACTGCCACAACAAGCAGCGCACTTGCAAGGGCTGCACCTAAACCAAAAAGAAACATAATTAAGACCTCCAAATTTTTGTTTTGCGATCATCACACCGTCCGAAGAATGGACAGCGGTGCAATGCGCTTGATACGGATAAAATCTGTTGCACGATCCTTGTGCAGTATCGCCTTAGTTATAATAGTATTTTTTCCCGACTTGAATATCATCTCCAACTTTTTCGCATTCTACATCACTACACTTGCCACTATCCAGATCTTTAAAAGTGACACGGCCGGCTTTTTTGGCAACGCATGCGATCGCCTTTCCAAGTTTTTTCTTCGCCTGGAGCTCTTTGATTTTTGGACCGTTCAGATACTCAACGGCCGCTGCGATAGCGTAACCAGCAGCGAAACCAACAATTCCACCGATCAATGGTAAGAACGGTAAAAACATTGTCTCACGCTCCTTCTGTTATTCTACGATAACGATACCGTCGTGCTGCGCCAATGTATTGGACAGCTTGTCATCGATGCTTTCGAACAATACAGAGCGGCAAATCACGACCTGATCTGTTTTTTCGTTGAATACTGC
The DNA here is from genome assembly GCF_020709055.1 of Ruminococcus callidus. Lineage (GTDB taxonomy): Bacteria > Bacillota > Clostridia > Oscillospirales > Ruminococcaceae > Ruminococcus_C. The sequence continues at coordinate 29,360 of NZ_JAJFCK010000028.1, read as the reverse complement.
TTGTACAATCAAATTGCCGGCGTTATTGATGATGTTTTTCGGCAAGTGAAACTGCGCAATGTTTTTTTCGTTGGGATAGAGAATCACATTCGTGTAGCTCTGCGTGGGATTCTTTTCCCGAAACCAAGAGGTGAGCTCCTTTCCGCTGAGGTGGTCAACCACCAGCTGCTCGTCCGTTGCACCAGTGAACACTTCGGTGAGCGTACTGCTGCTCGAATTGCTTTTCTTGGTGCATGCATAAATGATGATTCCAGCAGCGATAGCGGCGCCACCAATAATGCACATCGTTCCAATTTCCATTTGCATTCTTCTCCTTTGCGTTTTAATGTTTTTTATATAGAAATCTGTTCTGCATGTTGCGCCATACAGCACAGACTCTAAGCAACATCTCAGGTGGTTAATACTATTTACCATTTCAAATTTAGTATACCACACAAAAAACAGATTGGCAAGCATAATTCGACATACGTTGAATGAACAGAATCCTATATTTGAATGGAGAATAGATACTGTTGCAAATCCAATGTCATTTTGATTTTTGTCGTTCAAAATCGGATCTTGATTCTATTATAGCAATAGAGCCGGACAAACGCCTGTCCGTTCTAAAAAAAGTTACAATTATGATTTTTCGTGTTCCATGATCCGCTTCATGTGCCTTGATTCTTTCCGTCGGTTATGCTATAATAAACACACTTGATTTTCGAAAAAACAGGGGAGGCAATCATGAAAAAACTTTTTGGAAAACGCCTGCTTGCGGCGGCAATGAGTGCGGTGCTTCTGTGCAATGTCGCCGCGCTTGGTGTCGCAGCCGCCAACGCACAGGAAACGCCGGGGTTGCAATTGCAGACCATCTTAGTGGACAACGGCGGTACGAACTCCTGGACGACGCTGAGCTGGGGCGGAGCAAATCTGACCCCAAATACCAGCTGGTCGGCGGTGAGCATTCGGGATTATTACGCCAACGGTTCGCTGAATTTTGAGGTGCGCAGCAACGGAACAGGGGAGTGTTCGTTCCGTGTGGGACTGGTGTCCAAGCGGCATAACGATGTCGTGCGCATCTGCTGGAACGACTTGGATTCTGCACCCAGCTTCACCGCCGGAACGGGATGGAAATCCTATTCCCTGCCGATCAAGGAACTGGTGGATGCCAATGACGATGCCGGATTCAGTTTGGAAGACCTCTGGTATATTTACGTTGGCGGAGTTCCCTCCGGCACAACGCTCTCGTTTCAGAACGTGACCATCAGTTCCACCGATGACGAGCGGCAGTATCCCTTTATCAAGGTCAATCAGGCGGGATATGAGGCGGATGCCGTCAAAACGGCCAGAGTCAGCTATTTCAGCAAGTTTGGTTCGCTGGACGGAAAGACTTACGAGATCATCAATGCGGGCACTGGCGAAATCGCTTTGTCCGGCACGCTCTCGCCGGCACAGCAGGAGGACGTGCTCTCCGGAGAATCGGTGCATGTCATCCAATTTGACGAGCTGACCACGCCGGGCACCTACTACATCCATATTCCCGATGCCGGACTGAATGCCGCTGTGCGTTCGCCACGGGATGTAGAGGAAAATCTGGACACGGATACCATCGATTCCGTGCACTTCACCATCCAGTGCAATGCTTACGCCAATTTGCTTTCTGATCTGTCCAAGTACTATTATTATCAAAGACAGGGGATTGATCTGGAGGAGAAATACGCCGGCGACTTTGCCAGAGAGAATCTGCATCCCGATGACATCACTGTCAAGAAGTGGTCGGATCGGGATAACTCCAATGCGGAGACCTTCGATATTTCCGGCGGATGGTACGATGCCGGCGACTACGGAAAATATACATCCACGGCAGCGTCCGCAGTGGAGGATCTTCTGCTCGCCTATGAGTTTTATCCGGAGGTTTTTTCGGAGATGCAGCTGAACATTCCGGAAACAGACCCCGGCAATGCACGATATGTGGATGCCCCCGGAATCCTCAGCGAGGCAAAGTGGGAGCTGGACATGCTCCTGAAGCTGGAGCACAGCGACAAGGACGGTTCCTTCTATGTCGCTGCCAATTATAAGGACGGCGTGATCTATCTGGAGGATACCAAGTACAGCACCTCCGATTACCAGTCGCCGTCCGATGAAATCGACCTCCGTTCCCATCAGGCAACAGCATCGGCTGCTGCTGTGCTGGCGCACGCATACCTCGTTTATCGGGAGATTCCGGCGTATGCTGACTTTGCGCAGGAGTGTCTGGATACCGCAATTCGGGCGTGGAATTGGGTGACAGACAGCGCCAATCCCAAGAACATGTCCATCGGTGCAGCCAATCGCACTTATACCTTTAAACAGGAAGAACTGGATCGGGAGATGTTCTGGGCAGCCGGTTCGCTGTATCGGGCAATGAAAGCGTCCGGCGGAGATGCTGCGGGCTATGAGCAGTATCTTGTGGCAAATTGCGAGAACACCAGCAACACCAACTGTTTCTCGTCCAACTCCGTCAGCTATAACCATGCCGGAAGATCGTTCCTCGGCTACTTCAGCTATCTCTATGGAAATGATGCGCCGGACAGTGCGATGACCGCTGTCTTTGCCCAGTTCCAGACATGGCGCACCAAGATGTTCCAGTACAACAACTGGGGACTTGCCTACCCCAATTGGGGCTACTGGTGGGGATCAAACCGCAATGTTGCCCTGAGCACCATGAGCCTTTTGCTTGGAAGCATCATTACAGATGGGGAAGATGCTGTACCTCAGCAGGTGCAGGATTCCATGCAGAACGCCTTTGACTATCTGCTGGGTGTCAATCCCATTTCCTTTAGCTATGTCTCCGGTTACGGCGAAAACAGCGTGTCCAACATCTTCAGCGCCATCTATTCCAAGGATGCCAAGCTGGAACCGTATCGCTGCCCGAACGGCTATTTCACAGAGGGCACCAACCCCAGCAACAACCGGAGCCTCTCCAAGTTCAACGGAAAATGCTACATGGACAGCGATGCTGAGTGGACGACAAACGAGAATACGATTTACGGCAACTCGGCGATGATTTTTCTGACCGCAGCGATCATGAGCAAAAACGACCAGACTGTAGAGGGCGATGTCAATGCAGACGGCGTGTTTGATCTCTCCGATCTGGTGATGCTGCAAAAGTGGCTGCTTGGTGACGGCACTCTGACGAACTGGAACGCAGGAGACTTGCAGAAGGACGGCAGCCTCAACGGCTATGATCTGTGCATCATGCGGAATCGGCTGGCAGAGGAGTGAGATGGAGTACACATTTTCCTATACTTCGCCCCTGGGAGAAATTGTGCTTGCCAGTGATAGTACGGCACTGACAGGGCTTTGGTTTCGGGGACAAAAATACTTTGCATCAACGCTTTCTGCCGAGCACCAGCCGAAATCGCTGCCCATATTCCAGCAGACATCGGCGTGGCTGGACTGCTATTTCAGCGGACAGAATCCGCCGGTTCTGCCGCCGCTCTCCATGAAAACCACACCGTTTCGGAAACGTGTCTGGGAGATTCTCCTGACAATTCCGTATGGAAATACTATGACATACGGGGAGATCGCAGCGCAGCTCTCCGGTGACTCGCACCGTGCCGGCAGATTGGCGCAGGCGGTGGGCGGTGCTGTGGGACACAATGCCATTTCCATTCTGATTCCGTGTCACAGAGTTGTGGGAACAGACGGCAGTCTGACCGGTTACGCCGGCGGTCTGTCTCGTAAGATCAAGCTGCTGACGCTGGAACATTCAAATATGTCAAAATTGTTTTTTTCAAAAGCATGAAAATTTTTGAAAAAGCGTCCTGCTTTGTGAGTTTCGCACAAAGCAGGACGCTTCGCTTTGTGAAAAAAAGAGATTTCTTCGGCAAATCGCTTGTTGTATATTGACAAATATCCTTCTACATGGTAAACTGAATATAGTAAATTTGATATTTGCAGAGATATTGGAATGTTACTTTTCGATTTGAAAAAATCCGATTGGGCATCACCAACTTTTATACACGCAGGCTGGAAACAGAAGAAGAGCGGTATAGGGGTTGGCTTTTTTTATACAATTTTTGAGGTGCTTTATGAAAATTGTGAAAATTATCAACAACAATACTGTTTGTGCTGTGGATGAAAAAGGAAAAGAGCAAATCGTTTCTGGCAAGGGAATCGGGTTCGGGAAAAAGCGTGGAGAGGCTGTCGATCCAGCACAGATTCAGAAAATCTACATGATTACAGATTCCGCCCTGCGTAAGCGCATGGTGGAGTGTCTGTCGGAGATTCCGTACGAACACATCCAGCTGACTTCGGAGCTGGTGGACTATATTTCCAACCAGATTTCCGAGATATTGAATGAATCGCTGATGATCAGTTTATCGGATCACATCAGTTTCGCCATTGAGCGGCAGAAGCAGGGCATTGCATTTGCCAATCCGCTGATGGATTCCATCCACGACTACTTTCCGGAGGAGCTTGCGTTGGGACGGTATTGTGTGGAGGAGATACGGCGGAAGCTGGACGTTGCACTTCATGAGGATGAGGCAGGCTTTATCGCCATGCACATCATCAATGCACGGCTCCACACCAATATGGGACAGATTCCGGACTTGACAAAGCTGGTGAATGCTTGCGCAGAAATTGCAGATACTTTTTATCGGGGCAAGCTGGACAAGACCACGGTTGCCTATGAGCGGTTTCTGGTGCATTTGAAGTATCTGGCAAAGCGCTTGTTTCATTCGCAGGAGCTGCCAAACGTGCTGAGCCGGGATGAGGAGATTCTCGATTTTGTGCGCCGGAAATTTCAGAAGCACTATCGGTGCGCCAAGTGCATGCAGGATTACATCCTGAAAAATTTTTCCAAGACCATTTCTGAGGACGAGATGCTGACGCTGACGATTCACCTGAAAAAGATCGGCGAATTTCGGTAAAAACGCCTGAAAAACACATTGCAATCGGTACCTAAGCAATTTATTTCAGCGTTTTGATAGAACAGTAATGAAAATCACTTAGGAGGATATTGTGATGAAAGACAAGATTTTTGGCGTATTGCAGCGGGTGGGACGCTCGTTCATGCTTCCCATTGCACTGCTGCCGGTGGCGGGACTTCTGCTGGGTTTGGGAAGTTCCTTTACCAATGCCACGACCATTGAAACTTACCATCTGGGAAACGTCATCTATGAGGGCGGATTGCTCTACACCATCCTGGACATCATGAGCAAGGCGGGGAGTGCTGTCTTTGACAATCTGGCACTGCTGTTCGCCATGGGCGTTGCCATTGGCATGGCGAAAAAGGAAAAGGAAGTTGCTGCGCTCTCCGGTGCAATTGCCTATCTGGTCATGAACACTGCCATGAGTGCGCTGATTGCGGCTAAGGGTGGCGTAGAAGCCATGGCAGCCAACTCCACCACTTTTGTGCTTGGCATTCCCACATTGCAGATGGGCGTGTTCGGCGGTATTCTGGTGGGACTGGGCGTTGCGGCCCTGCACAACCGGTTCTATAAGATCGAACTGCCGCAGGTGCTCTCGTTCTTTGGCGGAACACGGTTCGTGCCCATTATCTCCACTGTAGTCTATCTGATCGTCGGCATCATCATGTTTTACCTGTGGCCTATTGTCCAGCTGGGAATCTCCAATCTGGGAACACTGGTGCTCCACTCCGGTTACGCCGGCACATGGATCTACGGCGTTCTGGAACGTGCTCTGATTCCGTTCGGTCTGCACCACGTATTCTATATGCCGTTCTGGCAGACAGAACTGGGTGGTTCCATGATGATCGACGGACATATGGTTTCCGGTGCACAGAACATCTTCTTTGCAGAACTGGCATCCAAGTCCACCACTGAATTTTCTGTTTCTGCAACTCGCTTTATGTCCGGTAAATTCCCGTTCATGATCTTCGGTCTGCCGGCAGCTGCTTTCGCCATGTATCGTGCAGCCCGTCCGGAAAAGAAAAAGGTTGTGGGAAGCCTGTTGCTGTCCGCAGCCCTGACTTCCATGATTACCGGTATTACTGAACCGCTGGAATTCACCTTCCTGTTTGTCGCTCCGCTGATGTATGCAGTGCACTGCGTGCTGGCTGGTCTGTCCTATATGCTGATGCACATTTTGAATGTGGGCGTGGGCATGACATTCTCCGGCGGTGCCATTGACCTGACGCTGTTCGGCATTCTGCAGGGAAATGCCAAGACTCACTGGATCTGGATCGTGGTTGTTGGTCTGATCTATGCTGTTGTCTATTATTTTGCCTTCTACTTCATGATTACGAAGCTGAACCTCAAGACACCGGGCAGAGAGCCGGATGACATAGAGCCAAAGCTCTACCGCAGAAGCGATGTAAATGCTGCCAAGGCGGAGAAGAAATCCAGCGGAAAGGCAGTAGACACGGTAAGCGCTATGGTGCTGAAAGGTCTGGGCGGAAAGCAGAATCTCTCTGATTTGGACTGCTGTGCCACTCGTCTGCGTGTGACAGTTCTGGATTCGTCGCTGGTGGATGACGGTATGCTGAAAGCAAGCGGTGCATCCGGTGTCATTCATAAGGGCAACGGCGTGCAGGTTATCTATGGTCCCAAGGTTTCCGTCATCAAGTCCAATCTGGAAACGTTTTTGGAAACACCGGAGGCAGAGAATCTGGACAGTCTGTTTGCAGCATCCGAAGCAGAAGCGCCGGCAGAGGAAATCAAACCGGAACCGGAGCAGAAACCTGCTGCATCGGCAAAGGCAGACGCATCTGCGGAAATCATGACGCTGGCTGCACACATGAATGGTACGGCTATCCCGCTGGAAGAGGTGGAGGACGAGGTGTTCTCCCAGAAGATTCTGGGAGAGGGCGTTGCGATTCGTCCCGCTGAGGGCAAGCTGTATGCTCCCTGTGATGGCACTATCGAAACCGTATTCGACACCAAGCATGCTGTAAACATGGTTTCTGCTGACGGTGCAGAGGTGCTGATGCACATTGGCATTGACACCGTGAAGCTGGAGGGCAAGTATTTCGAAGCCCATGTCACAGACGGACAGCAGGTCAAGAAGGGCGACTTGCTGGTAAGCTTTGATATGGATGCGATCACTGCCGCAGGATACAAGCTGACCACACCGCTGCTGGTCTGCAACGCAGACGAGTATACCGCTGTGACACCAGTGGCACAGGGCAGCGTTTCGGCTGGCGATGCAGCAATTCAAATCACCAAATAAGCACATGTTTGTGCAAAAATATCATATTTTTTAGGAGGAGTTATCCATGAAAACATTCACTTACACCATTCAGGACGAAGTAGGCATCCACGCAAGACCGGCAGGACTGCTGGCGAAAAAGGCAAAGGAATTCCAGAGCACCATCACACTGGAAAAGGACGGCAAGTCCGTGAATCTGACCAAGCTGATGGCAGTCATGGGTATGGGTGTAAAGCACGGCGACACCGTGACGGTTTCCATTGACGGCACAGATGAGGAAACAGCTTTCGCAGAACTGCAAACATTCTTCCAGCAGAACCTCTGAGTTCTCTGGCGAAAATTCATATAGGAGGGACAAACTATGAATATTTGGCATGACATTGACGAAGAACGCATCTATCCCACAGATTTTATGGCTGTTGTGGAGATCTCCATGGGCAGCAATATGAAGTACGAACTGGACAAGAAAACCGGTATGCTTTCGCTGGACAGGGTGCTGTTTACAGCGACACATTACCCCATGAATTATGGTTTTATTCCCAGAACCTACGCAGACGACCACGATCCGCTGGACGTGTTGCTGCTCTGCTCTGAGCCGATCCTGCCCATGACACTGGTGCGCAGCTATCCCATCGGTGTTATGACCATGGAAGACGGCGGTATGGGTGACGAGAAGATCATCGCCATTCCCTATGGTGATCCCACCTATATGAGCTACACCGATGTCAATGAGCTGCCCAAGCATATCTTCGATGAACTGATGCATTTCTTCTCGGTGTACAAGCAGCTGGAACGTGGCAAGCATACGGAAGTCAAAGCCATCGGCGGGCCTGTTGAAGCGATTGGCATTATGGAAAAGGCAATGGAAAACTATCGGGAAAAGTTTTGCGGAAAGTCCGCAGAATGACGAGAGAAAAGCGAGGAACGGATGAGAGAGTATACAGGGAAAGGCGTATACGGCGCAATTGCCGTGGGCAAGATTTCAATTTTCAAGAGGCAGGATACAGTGATTCAGCGCACCTCTGTGGCGGATACCGAGGCGGAAAAAGCCAGAGTAGAGGCTGCCAAAACCGCAGCGTCAGAGCAGCTTCAGGCAATCTATGAAAAGGCACTGAAAGAGGTGGGCGAAACCAACGCCCAGATCTTTGAGATTCACATGATGATGCTGGAGGATGAGGACTACAACGAGAGCATTCAGAACATCATCGACACCCAGAAAGTCAATGCCGAGTATGCGGTATCCGTGACGGCGGACAACTTCGCCGAGATGTTCTCCGCCATGGACGATGCCTATATGCAGGCTCGTGCGGCTGACGTGCGGGACATCTCCGACCGTATCATTGCCAATCTGACGGGAACGGCTGCTGCACAAAACACATCCTCGGAAAAGGTGATTATCTGCGCCGACGATCTCGCCCCCAGTGAAACCGTTTCTCTGGACAAGGACAAGGTGCTGGCGTTTGTGACAGCACACGGCTCGTCCAATTCTCACACAGCGATTCTTGCCCGGAACATGAACATTCCGGCAGTCATTGGTGTGGGTAGCGATTTTCTGAAAGAGGTGCAGGACGGCACAGAGGCAATCGTAGACGGTTTTACCGGTGAGATTTTTGTGGAACCGGACGAGACAACCCGCCAGCGTCTGCTGGAAAAGCAGAAGGCAGACGAGGAGAAAAAGCGACTGCTGCTGGAACTGAAAGGCAAGGAAAATATTACCAAAGACGGCACCAAGGTCAACATCTACGCCAACATCGGCAGTGTGGACAACATCGGTGCGGTGCTGCTCAACGATGCCGGCGGTATCGGACTGTTCCGGAGCGAATTCCTGTATCTGGAAAACAATGATTATCCCAGCGAAGAACAGCAGTTTCTGGCGTATAAGCGTGTGCTGGAGAGTATGGCAGGGAAAAAGGTCATTATCCGCACGCTGGACATCGGCGCAGACAAGCAGGTGGACTATTTTCACCTGAAAAAAGAGGAAAATCCGGCAATGGGTTGCCGTGCGATTCGCATTTGCCTGACCAGACCGGAGATCTTCAAGACGCAGCTCCGGGCACTGTACCGGGCATCCATCTACGGCAACCTGGGCGTTATGTTCCCCATGATTACCAGCGTGTCCGAACTGGAAAAAATCCTTGCTATCTGCGAAGAGGTTAAGGCGGAATTGCGGGAGCAGAGCGTGACCTATTCCGATACCATGGAACTGGGCATCATGATCGAAACGCCGGCTGCTGCCATCATCAGCGACCGTCTGGCACCCATGGTGGATTTTTTCAGCGTGGGTACCAACGATCTGACTCAGTACACCCTTGCCTGTGACCGGCAGAATCCGGACATTGAACCGTTTATCGACACCCACCACGAGGCGATTCTGCGGCTCATCGAGATGAGTGCCAAGAACGCCCACGCCAACGGCGCGTGGATCGGCATCTGCGGTGAACTGGCGGCGGATACTGCGCTGACGGAAACATTCCTGCGAATGGGCATTGACGAACTTTCCGTTTCGCCGGCGTTCGTGCTGAAAGTGCGGGACGCTGTGCGGAATGTGGATCTGCGCACGAAATAACCACAGCTTTTTGTGCTTGTGAAACAACAAAAAGCGGTTTTTAATCACCTCACGGATGCTTTTGAGCATGCTGTGAGGTGATTTTTTGTTTTTGTCTAGAATTCCTGCTTCTGGAATTGATCCTGCTAGAATCTACAAATTCTTACGTTTTCAACAAAAATACAATTGTGGCGATGCATAAACTTTGTGCAAAATTAGTTTTGATTCAAATTGACACGGATTTTCTTTTGTGATAAAATAAAAGTTAGATAATGCTAACTTTAAAAAGTCCCGCCAAGTGGAGGGACTTCCTCATTGCTTGAGAGTTAGTTCAACCTAATCGAAAGCATATGTTTGATAATCGACAGATATAGCAAAAATGTTGAAAGTAAAAGCGGGGTGCAGGTAAATGGCACAGAATGTGCACTTTCTCCGACTCTCCGACGATTGGAATGCGGCGGAAATGGAACTGTTTCTCCCGCTGATCTCTCCGGAACGGCAGACACGAATCCAGCGCCTGCGGGTGGCAGCAGATCGGAAAGCTGCACTGTTTGCCGGACTTCTGACACGGCTGGTCGTTTCGTCCGAACTTGGGATTTCGCAGCATGCGCTGCAATTCACACGGGGAACTTATGGGAAGCCAGCGGTGCAGACAGCACGACCTCTGAACTTCTCGCTCTCCCACACCCGAAAAACGGTGGTACTAGTCTGCGATGCAGCGCCGATTGGTGTGGATGCAGAGGAACTGGAGCGAAATATTTCCGGCTGGGAGAATCTGGCGGAGCGCCACTTTACGTCGGCGGAAAATCTGCTGCTGCAAAACAGCCGGAATCCGGCAAAATGTTTTTTGACGATTTGGACGGCGAAAGAGGCATATGTCAAACGGCTGGGAACCGGGCTGCACACGCCGTTTGACAGCTTCGACACGTGTATACAGCCGGCGGAATACGGCTGGCGTTCTGCGGAGCATCGGGGGACAATGGTGACGGTTTGCAGTCAGCACACAAAACAGGTAATGACCTGGCAGGATTGGACGGAGGAGCAAGTGCTGGAAGAGATGACAAGGAGGTAGAAAAAATGGGGAAACCGATCGGTGTGTTGGGATGTTCCGGAACTGTGGGGAAAAATGTGACGGAGAAGCTGCTGCGGAACGGCTATGCCGTTCTCGGAGGACAGCGCAGCGGGAATTGTCCGTTTCTCACACGGACGGAATTTCAGTTTTGCCGGATGGATATGGAAAATCCGGTGCAGCTGCTGGCATTCTGTCAGGCGTGTTCAGTGGTTGTCAACTGTACGGCACCATTTTCATGCTATGGCGCAAAGGTCGCACGGGCTGCCGGCGCATCTGGTGCGATTTACATTGACGGTGCGGATTTCTTGTTGCAGGAGAAAGAACTTCCCCCAGAGGGAACGTATGTTGTCGGAAGCGGTTATGTGCCGGGAATTGCAGAGTATCTTGCGGCGCAGATTGCACGAACAGAACTGGACATTCCGGAACAGATCATTTTGTATCAGGGCGGGACAGAACTTTGTTCGGAGTCAGCATTTGTGGACATTGTCATGAATGGGACTGCTTCGGGGTATGCCGATGCCTGCTATGCGGAAAAGATCTGTCCGCTGCACGGAAATTTCAAAGAATTTCATCAGCTTCCGGATTTTCCGCATCCGGTGCTGCTGAAACCGTATCTCACCCGTTCGCTGCTGGAAATGCGGGAGCGTGTGGGGTGGAAACGGATGTGCTGGTACAACGCTTATGAGAACATGCAGTTTTTGCAAATGCTGTTTCAGGCGTATCGGTGTATGAAAACAGACCGCACGCACGCAGAGGAAAATATCCGCAAAACCATGCAAAAATATGCACCGCAGATTTCGAAAACCGGTGTGTACTCTGTGCTTGGAATGGAATTGCAGGGGGTGCAAAATGGCAGAAAGAAGTGGATTCGAAGCGGACTCTTTCTCACGGATTCCAGCCGGCTCTGCGGCTATGCCATGGCGGAAACTGCCATTTCGGTTCTGGAAAATCCGCCGGAACCCGGTGTGCATCCGGCAGATGCGCTTTTGCGGGAGGACTACTTGGAACGGCTGCGGGGAGAGTTGAACAAAAGCGAATATTTTTATATCCGAGAGATTGACGAAAAGAATGCGATGCCGTTTGCGCATTGAAATCGGATGAGGAAGGATGATAGAACATGAAGGAAAAAATTGCAGTGATCGGGATGAGCTTCCAGCTTCCGGAGGCGGAAACGCGGGAACAGCTGCACTGGAATTTGGTGCGAAAAAAAGTTTCTGTGCGGGACGTGAGCGATGCCAGAAAGCAGCTTGCAAGCGGAGCAGTACCGGATGCGCTGCAGCTGGCAGCTGTGGAGGATTTGGCGCTGTTTGACAACAGCTTTTTCGAGATCTCCAACCGTGAGGCTCGTGCCATGTGTCCGGAAGCACGTCTTTCGCTGACACATGCAGCCAAGGCAATTCTGGATGCCGGCTATGCGCTCTCGGCATTTCGGGGAAGCGTCTGCGGTGTCATTGTTTCGCAGAGCGATTCCAACTATCAGCTGGGAGAGACGCAGCGGGACGGCTTTACTTTTACCGGAAATCTTCCGGCGATGACTGCCGGAAATATTGCCTATTATCTGGATCTGCGTGGACCGAATCTCACGCTGTCCAGTGCATGTGCGTCCACTTTGGCAAGCGTGCACGAGGCGGTTTGGAAGCTTCGGCTCCATGAGGCAGACTGGATGCTGGTGGGCGGTGCAGAGCTGGCACAGATCGACCGTGGCACTGTGGAAGAGGTGCGTGCCTCCGGCATCGTGTCGAACACCAGTTGCTGTCACGCCTTTGACCAGTGCGCAGACGGCATGATCTCCGGCGACGGCGCAGGTTTTCTGCTGCTGAAGCGCTACGAGGATGCCGTGCGGGACGGCGATCATATTTACGGCTGCATTCTCTCCTCTGCTATGAACGGCAACGGCGCACGCTCCGGCAATCCCACAGCGCCCAGCGCCGAAGCGGAGGCAGAGGTCATTCGTCGTGCCTGGGAGACTGCGGACTTGACTTCGGATGACATCACGGAAATTGAAGCCCACGGCACAGGAACGATCGTTGGTGACCCCATTGAAGCAGAGAGTATTCAGCGCTGCATGACGGGAAATCATCGGGAGCATCCGCTGTATGTTTCTGCGCTGAAATCCAATGTGGGACATCTGGGAAATATAGCTGGGTTTGCTGCGCTGGTCAAGGTGCTCACCGGTTTTGAACATCACGTGTGCTATCCCATTGCCGGATTGCAGACGCTGAATCCGGCGATCTCAGCAGATGGCGTGGAGTTTGTGAAAGAACCGGTATTCTATACACCGGAGGAAAAGCGCATTGCCGGAATCAGTGCGTTTGCATTTAACGGCACCAATGTACATGTGGTGGTGGAGAATCAGCTGCCACAGGAAACGAAATCCAATTGGAATACATCGCAGGAGTATGTGCTGAAAATCAGTGCAAAGGAAGAATCTGCGCTGGAACTGTATTTGCAGGAAATTTATAAAACACTGCGGGATACCCGTGAAGATTTCATGGACTGTGTGGCAACCCTGAATCTTGGGCGGGACGATTTCGCCTGCCGTGGTGCCGTGACATTCCGCACCAAAGAAGAATGCCTGCAAAAGCTGTGCAGCTGTGCGGTACATCGCTGCCCGAAACATGGCGGCGTTGCGCTCTGCGGAGAGAACGCAGAGGCGATGACAGCACGCCTTGCAAATTGCGGGGTTGTTCTGGTGAAGCCGGAGCAGGCAGAAGTACAGATCGCAGCAGATGGAAAGAGCGTGGCACAGCTTCTCGCTTCGTGCTATTGCAGCGGCGCAGAAGTGGATTGGAAGCGGTATTTCGCCGGCGTTTCGTTCCATCGGGTTTCCCTGCCGTGCGACAACATGACAAAGAAGCTGTTCTGGCATAAGACAAAAGAAACAGAAGAAATCGCAGAATCTGTACCGGCAGCGCCTGTTGCTGTTGAAACCGAGAAGCTGGCAGAAACTCCGGCAATTCCGGCAGCACCGGAAGAATTGGAAGCCCCTCAGTCCATGGAAGAACATCTGCTTCAGATTTTTCGGAGCGGACTGGAGGATGACACCCTTCAGGCAGAGGATTCTATTTTCGATGCCGGCGCAAATTCCATGACGATTCTGACACTGATTGACGATCTCAAGGATGCGGGAATCACGCTGGAACTGGCGGAGTTCTACCAATATGACAGTGCAGCAAAGCTGGCAGAGTATTTGGAATCCGGACAGCCGGCTGCGGATGCAGCAGCGGAAGAAGTTCCGGCTCCAGCGGAGAAAACGGCAGAACCGCAGAATCTGGTGCAGGTACTCCTGGAGGCTTGCCGCAGCGGACTGGATGACGACACCCTGACAGAGGATGACTCCCTGTTTGATGCCGGTATTAACTCCATGTCGATGATGATGGTGATCGATGATCTGGAGGAGCAGGGATTGACACTGAAACTCGCCGATTTCTACGACTGTGAAACGGTGAGAGAGCTTGCAGCACGCATGGAAACACAGAAAGGAACGGTGTGAGGATGGAGCAGAAGTTTTATCAGAACGAAAATGGCGTGAGCCGATTCCCATTGGAGGATTTGTCCGCAATCATGATGGATCTGCATTACAAGACGGGAAACAACATGAACATTGCACTGGGAATTCGGTTTCAGGGAAAGCTGAATCCGGAAAAGCTGGAAAAGGCGATTCAACGCCTGTACGATTGCAACGATGCATTTCGGATGATGTTCTATCAGACCGAAACGGGCTATGAGTATTCCATTTTGAACGAGTACACCTATCACCTGGAAATCATAGAAACCGAGGGTGATACCGAAGAGGCACGCTTTGCCGATGCCAAGGCGAAAATCGACGCAGACGCACAGAACCCCATTGACCTGCTGCATGAACTGGGCGTGCGGTTCCGCTGCTTCCGCATCGGGGAGAAAGACCACATCATCTATGTGAATGCCCATCATGTTATTTTTGACAGCGCATCGCTGTTCCTGACCATTCAGGAGCTGATTACCAACTATATGACACCCGGAGTATTTCAGCGCTCCGTGAGACAGAAGAACAATCTGCTGCAATACTATCAGGACATGGACGAACTAAAACGCACCAAGGGCGAGTATTATCATGGTTACTGGGGAAAAGAGATCGCCGGCTATGAACGGCAGGCTGTCACACCGCCGGAGAAAAAACTGAATGCAGATTCCCAGCTGCTCTTCCACATCTCCCTGCCCAAGGCGAAGCTGGAGAAAACTGCGAGAAAGATGAAAGTTTCTCCGTTTGGACTGATGATGGCAGCGTATCATCTGGGACTGGATACCGTGTTCCAGAGAAAGGACACGGTTGTTGGATTTTCCTTTGTGGAGCGCACCGACCCTAAGTATAAGGATACCATTGGACCGTTGGTGGTGGCATCGCCCAATCGAATCACATTTGATCCGGAGGAGGGCGCACTGGACTTCATTCGCCGTGTGACCAATAAGATTTATGAGAACATGAAGTACGCAGCGTACATTCCCATTGAAACACAGATCACAGCACAGTTCATGGTTTCCTATGCCAACACCGGAAACATGGGGGAAGGCGGCGGTATCACACCGGTAATCCCTTATGTGAAACGGAAGTACGATGACTGTCTGATGCTGGACATCAACAATACCAGGGATACCATCGAATTTGACGTGCAATGCGATCTGACGCTTTATCAGCGGGACGAGGTTGCACGTATCATTGACATCACACGGCGGTTCCTGGAAGATGAACACCTGATGGAGAATCTGCCGCTGCGCAGTTATACGGGAGAAGAGAACGGGGGATTGGATTGAAACCGCAAAGTGTTATGATAACAGGGGCTTCCGGTGAGATCGGCGCAGCCATTGCTGAGGTATTTGCCAGAAACGGCTGCCAGCTCTGCCTTTGCTGCCGGTCGCCGAAAAAATTGGAGTCGCTGAAAGCCTGCGCGCAACAGATGTCAGACAAATACAGTGTGAATGTGACCACATGGCTGTTTGACGTTTCTGATAAGGCGCAGTGCAAAGAGGCAGTGAAACAGGCAGTGGCTGCGATGGGCAGTCTGGATGTTCTGGTCAACAATGCCGGCATCATTGACTACGCCCTGCTGATTCGGGAGCGGGAGGAGGAATACCGTGCTGTCATTTCCGCCAATCAGGACGGCACATTCTTTTTGATGCAGGAGGCTGGTGCGGTGATGAAAAAGCAGCGCAGCGGCAGCATTGTCAACACGTCCTCCGTTGCCGGACTGAAAGGCTGTATCGGCTCTTCTGCCTATGCGGCATCCAAGGGCGCAATCAATGCTCTGACCATGACGGCAGCAGCGGAACTGGCTGCCTACGGAATTCGTGTCAATGCTGTGGCGCCGGGAATGATCGATGGCGGTATGACGAATCTGCTCAGCGAAGAAATCAAAGCACGCTCTGCCCAGTCCTCCGCAATGAAGCGGTTCGGCACACCGGCAGAGGTGGCAGAGGCGGTCTATTTTCTCGCTTCTCCGGCAGCGTCCTATATTACAGGACAGATTCTGCGGGTAGATGGCGGAATGAATGTGTAAACAGGGGGGTACTATGGAACATCAAACATCATTTTCATTGACCGGGGTAGCACTGGCGTATCTGATGGGACGGGATCCCACCGCTGATCTGGGCGGCAATGCCACAGGATTTTACTTTGAGTGCGAGGGCACATGCGACAGGGAACGGCTGGCACAGGCGATTCAAAAGGTAATCGTGCATCAGCCCATGCTCCGCACCGTAATTTTTCCGGACGGCACACAGGCGGAGCTGACAGAGATTCCTGTTTATCACATGCCAATGATTGATCTCTCCCATAGTTCGGAAGAGGAAATCGAGGCGTTTTTCCGGAAACTGCGGGAGGAGCAGTCCCACGAGATCTTTCCTGTGGGACAGTGGCCCATGTTCCGCATCTCATTCTACCAGCTCCCGCAGAACCGGAGCCGGGTGGTATTCTCGTTCGACATGATGCTGGTAGACCGGTTCAGCATTGAGATTCTCGTCAAGGAGCTGCACGACTGCTACGAGAATCCGGAATTGACACCGGAACTGCTGCTCCATGATTATCGGCAGTATGTGGAACTTCTGGCAGAAGAACGCAGCCGGAAGCTGGAGCAGGATCGTGCCTTCTGGGAGAGGCAGATTCCGGAGATGCCGCTGGCACCTGCTATTGCGCTGGAGGCCGGCGAACACAGCGGCGGACGTTTTGACACCAAGGTAAAACGGTATTCGGCAGAATTTTACCAAAAGCTGCAGGATGTGCTCTACGAGAACCGGATTCTGCCCTCGGTTTATTTGCTCTACTGCTATGGCAAGTGTCTGTGCCGATTCAGCGGAACCGATGCCCTCTCTGTCAGCATGACCGTTTCGGAACGAAGCCCCATGCAGCATGTCTTTTCCGATGTCATCGGAGATTTCACGAAGCTGCTGCTGGTAGATCTGGAGAGCGGCGGCACACAGCCGTGGATAGAGGTTTGCCGCAAGCTGCAAAAGAAGATCCGGACGTATCTCAAACACACTGCTTTTGACGGCCTGGATGTCATGAAAGAGATCGCACGGCGGGAACAGCTGGGAGGCAAGGCAGCATTTCCCTTTGCCTTTACCAGCCGTCTGACTGCCGGCGACGAGAGCTACTGGGATTTTCTGGGCGAGATGGTGTACCGCATCAGCCGGACACCGCAGCTGGCAGTGGACTGCCAGATTTCCGAGCATTGCGGCGAACTGGAGGTGCGCTGGGATTACCTGACCGGTGTGCTGCCGGAGTCGTTTGTGCAGAATATGTTCCTGTATTTTCTGGATACCATCGAGGGCACTTGGGAGAATCGTCCGGCATCCGCCGGAATTCCGGTGCAGGAAGTGGAGGCGTATAATGCCACGGAAACAGAGATTCCTGTGACGACACTGCAAAATCTGATTGCTGCGCAGGTGGAGCGCACTCCCAACCGCATTGCGCTGACGGCGGGAGAAAAGCGTTACACATATCGGGAATTGTGGGACACAGCCGGCACCATTGCCGGAACGCTCCGCCGGAAGTACGGGAGCGGCAGATGCATTATGGTGGACGGAAAGCGCTGCGGAGAAACCATTCTCCTCATGCTAGGCATTCTTCGTTCCGGAAACGCCTACGTGCCCTTTGATCTTGCCTATCCGCAAAAGCGGATTGATGCCATTCGTGAGAGCTGCGATGCTGCGGCAATTCTGACTGCGGACATGGTGCAGACGCTGACTGCAGAAAATCCTGATGGTGCAATGCCGCTTCTGGGAAATCCGGAAGACGTGGCATATATCATCTTCACCTCCGGCAGTACCGGCGTTCCCAAGGGCGTTGTTATCACGCAGGATGCCGTGTGCAACACCATTCAGGACATCAACAGCCGCTTTGGCGTGACCGAGGAGGACTGCATCATCGGCATTTCCGCCTTTTGGTTTGATCTCTCCGTCTACGACATTTTCGGCGCATTTTCCACCGGCGCCCATCTGGTGCTCTGCGAACGGGTAGACATTGACACCATTGCTGATCTAATGCACCGCTATCCGGTGAGCTTCTGGAATACCGTTCCGGCAATCATGGAACTGCTGGCGGATTCCGGCGAATCGTTTGCCGGTTCACCGCTGCGGAATGTGCTGCTCAGCGGTGACTGGATTCCGCTGGAATTGCCCCGGAAGATTCAGAATTGTTTTCCGGCGGCAAAGGTTTGCAGCCTGGGCGGTGCAACGGAGGCATCCATCTGGTCGATCTATTATCCCATTAATGAGGTACAGCCCGCATGGAACAGCATTCCCTATGGCTATCCGCTGGCGAACCAGACTATCTATGTGCTGAATGCAGCCGGAGAAATTTGTCCGGTTGGCGTGCAGGGAGAGATTTGCATTGGCGGAAGAGGCGTTGCCAAGGAGTACTGCGCCAGTCCCAAGGAAACCGAGGCGCATTATTTCCAGCATCCGCAGTTCGGTCGGCTGTACCGCACCGGGGACTACGGGAAATTTGCCGAGGCGGGATATGTCATCTTCTGCGGAAGAATCGACCAGCAGGTCAAGCTGCACGGCTTCCGCATTGAGCTGGGAGAAATCGAGTCCGCTCTGCTGAAAACCGAGGCAGTGGAAAAGGCGCTGGCAGTCATCACAAGAAGTGAAAGTGGTGCAAGCTTTCTCACTGCCTATGTTGTGCCGAAGGAAGGCGTGCCCTATTCCGAGGAAGCGCTGTTTCACTCCATTGCGGAGCGTGTGCCGGAATACATGGTGCCGTCCTTCCTGGTGCAGCTGGATGCTTTCCCGCTGACACCCAACGGAAAGGTAGACCGAAAGGCACTTCCGGTTCCCGCATTGGAGGAATCGGGCTACGAGGCACCGCAGACCGAACTGGAACAGGCGGTGGCGGAGATCTGGCAGCAGGAACTCTCAGAGGAAGCTGTTGGACGCAGCGACAACTTCTTCTATCTCGGCGGCGACTCCATGACCGGACTTCGTGTAACCAGTCAGATTCAACAGAAGCTGGGCATCTCGGTGGAAATCGCAGAACTGTTCAATGCGCCGGTATTGCAGGCGTTCTGCCAGACGCTGGCAGAGAAGCAGACGGCACATCAGGAGGAGCTGCCGCAAATTCAGCCGGAGCCGGAACTGGAAAACGAGCCGTTCCCGCTGACTGCCGTACAGCGTTCCTACTGGATGGGTGCACAGGGTATGCTGAAAATGAGCGGTGTTACCACCCATGCATTCTGCGAGGTGCAGTGCGAGAATCTGGACATTTCCCGTGCAGAGCAGGCGTTCAATTATGTGATTGCCCAGCAGGGAATGATGCGTGCCGTGGTGCGTGGCGATGGCATGCAGGTGATTTTGCCGGAGGTGCCGTACTATACTTTTGCTGTGCAGCAGACAGACGGCGCAGCATTTGAGGATGCCTGCACAGCTCTGCGGCAGGAGATGGAGCACGAGCGATTCCAGCCGGATCGGTGGCCGCTGTTCCGTGTGGTTGCGGTGACTAGCGGAACACAGACCAGACTGTTCCTCGATCTGGACAATCTGATTTTCGATGGCTTCAGTGTGCAGCTGCTGTTCCGTGAGTGGAACGCATTTTACGAGGATCCGCAGAAATCCGTGGAAAAACGGCATCTCTCGTTCCGGGATTATGTGCAGGCACTGTATGCGCTGCAAGAGACCAAGCGGTACGCTGAGGATAAAACGTATTGGCAGGAGCAGATCGCCAAGATGCATCCGGCACCGGAACTGTTCACGGAGACCTCTCCCGACACGCTGGAAACTCAGAGCATCCTGCACATCCAGAAAGCGCTGGAACCGGCAATATGGCAGAAGCTTCAGGAAAATTGCCGGAACAACGGACTGACGCTCTCCTCCGTTCTGCTGACGGCATATGCACAGATGCTGGCGCTCTGGAGCCGCCGTCCGGTATTCACTGTCAATCTGACACAGTACAACCGTCTGTTTTCGCATCCGGAGATTCAGGAACTGGTGGGCGACTTCACGCTGCTCTCCATGATGTCCATGGAGGTCAGGGGCAGCGAGAGCTTTGCGCAGGCAGCGCAGAGAATCCAGACCGATCTGGCATCGCATATGTCCCACCCCTATTACGGCGGTGTAGAGGTTCAGCGGGACTATGCCCGTGCCAACCAGCGGGAGGGCGTGATCTTCCCGGTTGTGTTCACTGTAACAGTGGGCATGACTGCCGGAAAGACAGAGCGCATGTTCGGAAACGTCGCACGCATTTCCACGGAAACCCCGCAGGTATGGCTGGATTGTCAGGTGACCGAATTGAACGGCGGACTCTATGTCAGCTTTGAAGCAGTTCAGGAATTGTTCCGGGAACAGACCGTGCGGGAGATGGCAGAGTTTTACCGCAGCCTGCTGCTGCATCTGGCAGAGTCCTCGGAAGTGTGGAATGTGAATATGACTGAGGTGCTCTACCGCAACGCCATGATTCCCACACTGCCTCAGCGGGAGAAGCTTTCCGCCATTCCGCCGGTGGACGGCGGAATGACCTTGGAACGGCTCTTCGTGGAACAGGTAAAGCGCAATCCCAATGCAATTGCTGTGGCTGATGCAGAACGGGAGATCACCTATGGACAGCTGTTTTACGAGGCATATCAGCTGAGCCGTGCCGTGCAGCAGTCCGGTCAGAAAATTGCTGCTGTGCTGCTGAAAAAATCGTGGCGGCAGGTGACAGCCGTTCTGGGAATTCTCATGGCAGGGGCTGCTTATCTGCCGCTGGATGTGGGCAATCCGGATATGCGTATCACGGAGATCCTGCAAAAGGCGGAGACAGATCTTTTACTTACAGAGCAGGAACTGGCAGACCGTGCTGCAGGACTTTCTGTGCGTCCGATCTTCGTGGAGGCACAGGCGCCGGCAGCAGAACTTCCGGTATATACACCGGTGTGCCAGCCGGATGACCTCGCCTATATCATCTTTACCTCCGGCAGTACCGGTACACCAAAGGGCGTAATGATCTCTCACCGTGGCGCTGTCAATACGATTTTGGATGTCAGCCAGCGGTTTGGCATCGGCAGCACTGACCGTACCATTGCCGTTTCTGCACTGAACTTTGACCTCTCGGTCTATGACATTTTTGGCATGCTCAGCTGCGGCGGTGCAGTGGTCGTGCCCAGCGAGGCAGACCGAAAAGACCCGAAACGTCTGGCGGAGCTGGTGCGTGCACAGCATGTCACTGTTTGGAACAGCGTTCCGGCATTCATGCAGCTCTTTGCGGAGAATGTGGCACTGAAAACAGATGCGGCATCGCTACGGGTGGTCATGATGAGCGGCGACTGGATTCCGCTGGCGCTGCCGGAAAAACTTTTGGCAGCACTTCCGAATACCGCTGTTTACAGCTTGGGCGGTGCGACCGAGGCGTCCATCTGGTCCAACTATTATCCGGTGACGAAAGTCGAACCGTCCTGGCGCAGCATACCCTACGGCTATCCACTGTCCGGACAGGGATTCCGCATTCTCAACGAGAACATGCAGGATTGTCCGCCGAACGTCATCGGAAAACTGTACATCACGGGAACCGGCGTTGCCATGGGCTATCTGCACGATCCGGTTCTGACCGCAGAGCGGTTCCTCACAGACCAGCGCACTGGACAGCGGCTCTATGATACCGGAGATCTCGGCATGTACTGGGAGGATGGCACGATGGAATTCTTCGGACGGGAGGACTTCCAGGTGAAAATCCGTGGACACCGCATCGAACTGGGCGAGATCGAAGCGGCACTGCTGCACAGCGGTCTGCTGCGTGAGGCGTGCGCCTTTACCATTGCACACAACGGCAGAACACATCTGGCAGCAGCGGTGGTTGCAGAAAATCCCGCCGGCGATGATATGACCGAAGCGCTGCTGGAATCCGCAAGGGAACGGCTGCCCGGCTATATGATGCCGTCCGTCCTGTTCCAGGTGGATTCACTTCCGCTCACTGCCAACAGCAAGATCGACCGCAAGGCGCTGGTGGCACAGGGCGTGGAAACGCTGAAGCAGCACAGCGGCACGGCAGAAACGGTGCTGAGTGCAGCAGAACAGCAGATCGCAGCAATCTGGCAGAGCGTTTTGAATACGCAGGAGATTCCGGAGGCCGACGAAGATTTCTTCGATTTCGGCGGTGACTCTCTGGACATTGTCAAGGTTCGTACCATGCTGTCTGACCTTGCCGGAAGAGAGATTGAGATCACCGAGCTGTTTACCGACCCGACGGTTTCCGGTATGGCTGCACTGGTACAAGAGGAGGCATCTGAATCGTGAAAGTGAAAGACAAGTGCTTTCCGTTTGGCATTCCGCCGGAGGCAGACACATTGCTGTTCTGTTTCCATCACGCCGGCGGAAACGCCGGACAGCTGCGCAGCTGGTGCGGTGTGAAGAACGATATCGCCGTGGTACCGGTGGAGTACGCCGGCCACGGCTGCCGGATGGGGGAGAAATTCTCCAGCGGACTCTGCGAGATTGCCGAGGAGCTTGCCGGTAAAATTGCAGTAGCATGCCTTGGAAAAAAGGTCTATCTCTACGGCCACAGCCTTGGCTCGCTGATTGCCTTTGAAACGGTCAAGTGTCTGGAAAAATGGCACGTGCCGGTACAGGGTCTGGTAGTCGCCGGACGGGGTGCACCCTTTGATCGGGACTGCAGTTCCTTCCGCAGCTGCATGGGAAGAGAGGCACTGCTGGAGGAGATGCGCCGGCTGGGCGGCATGGATGACCGGATTCTGGAAGATCAGGGCTTCATGGACTACTTCGCCCCCATCATTCTCAGCGACTATGCGCTGTTCGAGAATTATTGCTATGACAAGGGCTGCATTCATGCCCCCATCTGTGCCCACTGCGCCATGCAGGATGTGGAGACATCGCCGGAGCAGATGTCCCATTGGAGCATGGTGACCAACGGGGCATTTGAGGAAACCGTGTTCGAGGGCGGGCATTTCTTTGTGCTGGAATCCGAGCAGTATCTGGAAACATTATTGGGAACCGTCAGAAAGATGAAAAGAGGAGTGTATTATTATGATCGTAAACAAGGAACAGATTCGGGAGATTGCCGCAGACGCGCTTGAGATCGAGCCGAAGCAGATCGGGGATCGGGATCATTTCGTACAGGATCTGGCAATGAATTCGCTGCAAATGCTGGACTGCGTGGCAGAGATCGAAGATCAGCTGGATGTGCGGATTCCCAAGACAGACATCCGCAGCCTGACCTGTGTGGAACAGATCGTGGATTATCTGGAGGCACTTTAAACCATGAAACATCGTGTTGTAATTACGGGAATCGGCGTTGCCTCCGTCAGCGGATTTGGCAAGGATGCTTTTTTCCGGAATGTCTGGAAGGGAGAGAGCCATATGACACCGCTGCAAGGCGGGATATATGGAGAGGAGTTTCAGGGACAGTACGGACTGCTGGATGCAGCGGAACTAGCAGCATATGAAGCGAGGTATCTGACACCGCAGGAAAAGGATTATGCGCCTTGCTGCCGTCTGACCCTTGCCGCAGCTGTGGAAGCAGCGGAGGATGCCGGATTGCCGGAGACTTCGGCAGATGTTTCTCCGCTGGCGTGCGGTGTTTCCCTTGGAACGACTCACGGGGAGCTGCACTGTCTGGAACAGCTTCTGAAGGAACATCCGGACTTGTCCATGGAGGAGGCGATGGCAGCAATGCCCCATGGAGAGATTGCAGCTGCCATTGCCCGACGGCTGCACTGTTCCGGGGATGTGCTGCTGCACACAGATGCCTGCGCATCGGGAAACATTGCAGCAGCGCATGCCTTTCAGATGATTCGCTCCGGCAGATTGAAGCGGGTGATTACCGGCGGTGTAGATCTGTATTCCATGATCTCCGAGGGAACGTTCTCCATTCTTCGGGCGCTGGCAAAGGAAAAGCTTCGCCCGTTCGATCGGGATCGAAACGGCATTATCCTCAGCGAAGGTGCCGCAGTTCTGGTGCTGGAGGAGCTGGAAACAGCGCTGGCACGAAAAGCACACATCTACGGCGAGATCATCGGGCAGGGACAGAGCAGCGATGCCTACCACATGGCAGCGATGGATCCGGAGGCAACGGGGATTCTTGCAGCAATGGAGCGTGCCGCGAACGATGCGCACATTGCCAGAGATGCCATCGATTACATCTGCCTGCACGGCACTGGAACTGTGACCAACGACGCCTGCGAAATGAAAGCAGTTTCGGAATTTTTTGGCGAAGATGCCAGCAGAATTTCCGCCTCCTCCATCAAGGGCACACTGGGGCACGCTTTGGGTGCTGCTGCAGCATTGGAGCTTGCAGCGTGCGCCATAACGCTGGATACCGGTGTAGTTCCGCCCAACTGCAATGTGCAGAATCTGGATGAGCACTGCACGTTCCGGCTGGTGACACAGCCGGAGAAGCTGGAACCGGAGGTTGTGCTGAACAGCGCATATGCCTTTGGCGGAAGCAACAGCTGTGTCCTTCTGAAAAAGTGGAGAGGGGAGGCACCGGCATGAACATTGGAATCGGTAGAATTGCAGAAGCGTCTGCACCCTATCGGGAAAAGGCGAAAGAGAGTACAACTGCAACAGCTATACAAGCAGCAGCGCAAGAAGTGCTGGCACAGAATCCGCCGGAATCGGCGGAGAAAATCGGCATCATTGGTGCCTATGCACAGGGACCGTCGGATATCTACCGGTTCAACGGCGGAAAGCTCTGCGAACGGGGCATCCGTGGTATGCGTCCGCAGAAAGCCATTCACTCCATTCTCTGTGAGCCGGCGTGTCAGACAGAAATCACCTGCCACATCAAAGGCTTTCAGATGTCCGTCATCGGCGACAAGCTGGTGGGCATACAAGGACTTGCTCTGGCAGCAGATGCACTGTCGGACGGCATGGCGGAAACGGTGCTTCTGACGGAAGGGGATATGTACGGCGATACCGCACAGGGCGGTGCAGTGCTTCTTGGCAAAAACGCACCGGCAGCCACGCTGCTCGCTGTCCGAACAGGCTTCCTCTATGACATGGCGCAGAAGCAGCAGATGACAGCGCAGTTTTTAGAGCAGCTCTGTCGGGATGCAGGACTTTCTCAGCGCCCCTGGACGATCTCCGACACGCCGGAACTTGGCGCAGACGAGGAGATCCCTCCGCTGGATGGCGGAATGGGCGGGATTCGTGCCCTGCAGGTGGCGTATGCCCGTCTTGCTGCCGGAACGGAACAGGTGCTGTTTTGCTCCGTGTCGACGCAGGGAACCATGGCAGGTATGATATTGCAGAACCGTAACGCGCAGAAATAGGAGAGATCATTGTGTTTATTGAAGTGAAAAATGCAGTCAAGCAGTATGGAAAGGGAGATGCCGCAGTCCACGCACTGGACGGCGCAAGCTTCTCCATGGAAAAAGGGGAGATCGGCGTTATTCTCGGCGCATCCGGTTCCGGAAAAAGTACGCTCATGAATATGCTGGGCGGAATCGACACGCTGGACAGCGGTACGATTATCGTGGACGGCGTGGAGATCAGCGGCTATCGGAAAAAACAGCTGGTGGAGTACCGGCGGGAGAAGATCGGCTTTGTCTTTCAGTTCTACAATCTGATTCCCAGCCTCACAGCACGGGAAAACATTGAAACCACCATTGACATTGCAGTCAATCCGGCAATCGACAAGAAAGAGCTGATGGATCGGCTGGACATCACGCCGTTTGCCAACCGCTATCCAAGCGAGCTCTCCGGCGGTCAGCAGCAGCGTGTGGCAATTGCAAGAGCCATCGCCAAGAATCCGGCGCTGCTGCTTTGCGATGAGCTGACGGGTGCACTGGATTCCAAGTCGGCACGGGAAGTGCTCTCCTTTGTGGAAAAGGTCAACCAGATGTACCACACTACGGTTCTGATCATTACGCACAATGAGACGATCCAGGGCTTTGCAGATGTGATTATCCACGTCAGGGACGGAAAAGTGACGAAGCAGGAGAAAAATCCGCACAAGATTCCTGTTTCCGAGCTGGAACTGTAATGGCGTTGGAAAGAGAGGTGCACGGCTTTGAAATCATATCAACATACATTTAAAAGGGATTTTCGAAAGAATCTCTCCTTTTATATCTCCATTGGTTTGCTGACGATGTTTACTGTTTTCCTGTCGGCGGTGGGATTTACCGATGCCATCATGATTACAGAGGATGTCAGCAGTCTGATGGATACCTGCCACGTGGAGGATGCGCAGTTCCTGACGGCACTTCCGCTGTCGGAGGATGACATTGCAAATCTGGAGGAGAAATATCAGACGCGGGTGGAACAGGATGCCTATATGGATGCGGAGGACGGCGATAAGACGTTCCGGTTCTTTCATCCCATGGAAAAGGTCAACCAGTACAGCCTGCTGGAGGGCGAGGATGTCAAGACAGATAACGACATCCTGCTGGACCGTGATTTTGCCAATGCCAATGAACTGGAAATCGGCGACATCTACCGTATCGACGGCGAGGATTTCCGCATCAGCGGACTTGCCGTTCGTCCGGATTACCTCTATTCCAAAAAGAGCGAGAGCGATCCGTGGGTGGACAAGGAAAACTTCGCCATGGTACAGGTGACGCCGGAGGCATACGACAAGCTGCGGGAGGAACACACGTGGGAGGAAACTACCTACTATTCTGTGGAATATGAGAAGGAATCCCTCTCGGATGATTTTCGGGATACCATCTACCACGATTACAGCGCCTATGTCTACACCGCAGCCAACGCCAACAGCCGTATCCAACAGCCTGCCAATGCGGGAAAGACCATTACTACGGAAGCCTTTGTTTTGATTCCGATTCTGGTCATTGTCATTCTGCTGCTGGTTTCCATTGTCATCGGCAGAATGCTGGAACGGGAACAGAAGTATGTGGGAACAATGACGGCGCTGGGCTACCGCAAGCGGGAAATCGGCGTGCACTATATGATCTACGCCATGATCCCCGGCGTGCTGGGCAGTGTGCTGGGACTGATTCTGGCGCTGCTCTGCGGCAAGGGCGTGGCGATGTACTTTGTCATCGACTACCAGCGCATCAACTACAACTACTACATCCGACCTGTCGTTGCAATTCTCTGTCTGCTTTTGCCGGCAGTGCTGTTTGGTCTGGTGGCATACTGGAAGACCGTGCGGATGCTCCGCAGAAGCGTGGTTTCTATGCTGACCGAACGGGACGACCGCAAGACCAAGAACCGGGGCATGCTGAAAAACAGCAATATGAATTTCCGCTCGAAGTTCCGGATTCGGGAGCTGTTCTCCCATATGGGACGGACGCTGCTGGTGCTGTTCTGTCTGTTCCTCAGTTCGTTCCTCTGTCTGGATGGCTTTGTCATGCGGGATATGGTGGATGCGCTGGTGGATCAGGGCGCAGAGAGCGCATCGGTATATGATTACACCTACTATCTGAACCATATGGACGCAGAGAACAAGTATGAGGGATACCACGGCATCACTGCCTCTTTCGAAACCACCGACAATCACGCAGCCATTACGCTGACAGGCGTTCCGGTAGACTGCGCATTCGATGACATTGCAATGAAAGAGGGCACATTCTCTTCGAAGGGCGGATACTATATCTCCAATGCTGTTTCCGTGGAACGTGATCTGCACAAGGGTGATACCCTCACCATTGCCAATACGGTGACACTGGAAGAGACTGAAGTGAAGATCGATGGCGTAGTTGCGGACAACACCCAGCAGGTAATTTACACCTCTTATGAAAACGCTAAAGATGTCATGGGTCTGGACGGCGACTACTACAACATCGTATATTCCAACGAAAAGATCGACATCGACAGCGATGACCTGTCATATCTGAGCGATAACGAATCCATGCTGGATACCTTTGAAAATGCGATGACGGCATTCAGTTCCTTTATCAATGGCATGATGTTCATGGGTTGTCTGATGAGTGTCATCTCTGTTTACCTGATTGTCAACATGCTGATCGAGGAAAACAAGAGCAGCATCTCCATGCTGAAGGTGCTGGGCTACCGGGATCGGGAGATCAACGGCATTGTGCTGAACGTCAACCACATTCTCGTGGTGCTGGGCTTCCTGCTGGCAGTTCCGGCATGCGTTTCCATGCTGGGCGGTGTTTCCTCTGCCATGGTTTCTGTAATGCACGTGGTACTGGAACCCACCGTCAAGACTTCGTCCGTCCTCATCTGCGGTGTCATCATTCTCATCAGCTACTTCTTCTCACTGCTGCTGCTGCGGAGAAAGGTCAGCAAGATCGATATGGTGGTCAGCCTGAAGGGCAATCGGGAATAACAGGAGGCAATCATGGCAAAGAAAATGATATGGATCGCACACGCCCGGTATGCCGAGGATGCGGCGGTCAATCTGCTTTGTTTTTCCTATGCCGGCGGAAGTGCAGCGTACTTCTCACCGCTGAAAGCGGAAATTGACAGCCGCATCAACCTCTGTCCGGTACTCTATCCCGGCAGGGAACGCAACGCCGGCATTCCTAATTTCGATACACTGGAGGCTTGCGCAAAGGCATTTGTGACAGAAAATCCGCAGCTGTTTCAGAAGCCGGTGGCATTTTTCGGGCACTGTACCGGTTCGCTGGTGGCGTATGAAGCTGCAATCGCAGCGCAGAAACAATACGGTGTGAAGCCGGTGCTGTTTTTCGCCTCATCGGCGCCGGCGCCCTCCTGCGAAAACTTTTTTCCGGACATGCAGCTCACGCCGGAGGACATGACACGCTATCTGCTGGATAACGGCATGATCGATGCGGCGTTTGCCGAAAATCCCATGTTTCGCAGCTATTTCCTGCCGCTGATGCAGCAGGATCTGGCGATGCATTTGCAATATCGCCCTCGTGTGCCGTATGAAAAAATGCACACCAAGGTGCATGTGCTCTATGGCAATCAGGACCCCATGTTTCAGGATGCCAGCCTGATTGCCCAGTGGGGCGCATTTTCAGAGGGAGTAAACGCTACGGAATTTTCCGGCGGTCACTTCTATCTGAATCAGTGCCAGAAGCCAGTGGGACAGCTGGTGACAGAACATCTGCTGCAGGAACTTGCAGGTTTAAGCATATGAGCACAAAGCGCCCCTGTTTCCGATTTCACGGAAGCAGGGGCGCTTTGATTTGCAGAAGATAAAAGGCAATACCGCACAAAGAGCGTCTGGCGACTTTGCACGCCATCTGCTTGCAAATT
>NZ_JAJFCK010000027.1 GCF_020709055.1 Ruminococcus callidus | reverse complement strand
ACGGTGCGTTCTGCAAGATTATTTGTCATTTCCACTTCGGGATGATCTAAAAACAAAAGGCAACGTTAGGGTGTGGTTGGCGGTTACACCCTAAGTGTTCATCCAGCTCTGCCTCAAGCATTTCCTGTATCGTGCCGTCCATCAGATCCCTGAGAGCATCCTCAATATCTTTTGCTGTCCTGATATCATACTCCTCGATCAGCTCTGCGATGATATTCTTCTTCCCCTCGCTCATTGGTTCTCTTTTTCTTCTTGCCATAAAAAATCAGCCTCCTGTGTTATTTCTATTTTACCACAGTTGACTGACTTTTTACAGACTTTTTTTCAGAGGGTCACGCTGAAAAATACTTGACCAAGTTGTTCTCAAAACCGAATGGCACAATTCTTTTGCCATGGAAAAACTAATACGCTCTTAACCTCGCTGTGTTTTTCGGCGAGGTCTTTTTCTGCTGTAAATAAACGCGGGTTATTTTACGCTTACCAAACAACTCGATTTTTAAATGATACACATTTTTGTTATTTATTCGGAATTAAAACAACAAGGCAGCAAAACATATTGCTTTCTTCATAAAAATCGCAATGACCGTTATACTTTTTTGCAATATCACGAATAATTTTAATGCCATACCCATGAGAATCAAATTTCGTCTTAGTCGTATGTAGTTTCGGATTTTCTTTCAGAACAGACTGGTCAATGGAATTTTTGATAAGAAAAGTATATTTTTCTGACTCGGAGATGATTTTCAGATTTATCTGCTTAGCATTCAGTTTTATGTTTGCAGTTGCAGTAATAGCATTTTCAAGCATATTAGATAACAGTCTGCATAAGTCTATGTCATCAATGCCGGTAAATTCATTTATGGATAAGCAAGTTGCATCTATTCCGAATGATTTGGCAATTGTCAGTTTAGAATTTATTATTGCATTGACTGTATTATTTTGAGTGTTTACAAATATAATATGGTCGTCGGCAATATCAATCATTTGTCTTATATATTTTCGTGCATTCTGAATATCGTTTAATTCAAGATAATTGTCAATAACATAATAGACGTCTTTTGTATCATGCCTGAGTTTTCTGATAAGCTGGTATTCGATATCTGCATTTTCAATGTATTGTTTATTGTAGGTTAAAAGCAACTTCAATTTTTCATTTTCAATTTCACTATTATTTTTATTTTTTAAATCTGCGGTAATATATAATGTAACTATATTTATGAGTATTACACATATGAGGATTACGGTGAAAAGTTGCCTGTTTCGCTTATTGCTCTGTTCAAATTCAACAAGATACAAAATAAGAACTATAACTATGCTTAGAATTAACGTGATTGATATTAAAACTGCTTCTGTACCTGTAAGACAAGATTCTCCTTTCATATCGTGCTTGAAAATCTTTATTGAAAAATAATAAAAATAAAAAATCAAAAATTGCGTAAGGATAATGCCTAATAGTCTTATCACACTATTTTCAATAAGTATTTGTTCAATTGGTATATTAAATAGTGTGGATGTAAGCCAAGCCACCGCAACACCGCTTAATAAAAGCACAATCAAAGAATATATCGACACAAACAATTTGTTATATACATTGCCTTTCAAGCAAAATACAGAATAAGCAAAAATCAAAGCACCATAAAATGCAGCATATATATGTTCAAAAAAAGTAATATGATTACATATGGATATTGTTAAAGCAAGAAGAAGAGAAAAAGGCAATCCAAAATTTTTTATAAATTTATCAGAATATTTGCCGCTGAGATACTTAAATGAAAAATACATTGCTACAATGCCTTGATAAATGTTTATTAAAATTTCAAAAAGATTCCATGCTACATTTTTCATAACGTTTTCCTCAGATAAAGAATATATTTCATATTCAGACTTTCTTTGTAACTATTACTAAGTGACAGTGTAGTTTGCCCGCTATTACCTTGTATATGAATTTTACCAACTTTTGTATCTATACTAAGAATGAATTTTAGATTAATAATTATACTTCGATGTATCCTTGCGAAATCATATTCTTCAAGACAACTTTCAATAGCATTTATTGAACCACGAATTTTTATCGGCTTATCATGATTTTGAAGGTAGTAATATAGATAATGGCGATCACTTTTTATGTAAATTATATTGCGGTAGTACGCTATGATTTTGCCTGAAAATTCGTCCTCAAGAACGATAATCTCATTTTGTTTCATATTTGACATCAGCTTTTTTATTACGTCATTTAATGTGCTTTTAAATAGTTCAATTGGACTTTTTCTTATAAAGTTAAATGGCTGAAAATCAAAACTTTTATAAACCAAATCAGAATGACTTGAAATAAATATCAGGAAACAATTAGAAAATGATTTTCTGAGTGATTTAGCTATGTCAAATCCTGTGATTTTAGGCATATCTATATCAAGAAATAGCACATCGAATTTTTCTCTATTATTAGCAGTTAACAAGAGTTGTCCGTTATCAAATGAACTTATGCTAATATCAGTTGTATATTGTCTAAATCCGTTGTCAATATATTTTTCAAGCTGCACTAATGTGCTTTTATTGTCATCACATATAGCTATCCGAATCAAGTTGCATCACCTCTTTAATAAGGGTAACATATACAAGGAAAATTGTCAATATCGTTTTATATGTTTGTTTTGCACGGCAACAGCATTTACTTTTTCTGAAAAAATGTGTAAAATAGAAGTTTGAAAAATAATCTTCACCCTATGTAAACCGGATTCATTGTCTGCTTAAAATGTTCTTAAATGCACATAGCGGGTTTAGTCGAGATGATTTGCAGAATTATCTTAACTTGTATTCATTCGTGATCAACCCACCATCTGACCATCTTGAAAAGGTCGAGAAAATCATTAAAATGGTTTTTGAAAATCCCAAATCACTCAAGTATAGAGAGCAATTTGCCGAAATTACGTGATTTTATACACCGTATGCAAGTCGGGATTTTAACAGAATTAAAATTACCGGCAGGACGAACAAAGCTGTATTAATAATATAAGCTGATGTTCGGCTTTTGCAAAGTGAAGATATACCTGCAATTGAAACCGAACATATTATAGAGCCGATTATATGAATGAAAAGGAAAAACAAAATAAAACCACATACAGAAATGGATATATCTAAATTTGAAAATTGCTGAATACTTTGAATCGGTGCGGATAGTCCCTGCGTTCCGTACTTTTTCAGAATATTGAAAATATATGGAAAAAAGAACAGCGTTGCCGAAAAAATCCCGCATAAAATACCATATAAAAATAAATCTCTATAATAACCGGTTTTGCCACTTTTCGTTGAAAATATCACTTTAACCATATCTGTTTTTTTGTCCGCAGCTCCAATTGGTGAAAGTATAAGGACCGAGAAAATCATCATAAACAAAATAAAAAACATTTTTTCATTGCCGCCGGCATATTGAAACAATCGTTCATAACCTGTATCGTAAAAAATTTTTCCATTACATTCATTTTCCTGTATGGATTTTACACGCAATTTCAGACGTTCAAAAGCAACACGGTCGTTTAGTTCATCACTAAGTAAATTTAATTGATATGTGTTTATATTTTCTGATGATTGAATTTTCTCAATTTCTTTTTCAATTTCATTATATTGTTTTTCTTTTTCTGTAAAGAAATTCAAAGTTTCAGTCGTGATTTCACCGCTTAATTCTGTTGTGAAATTTTCATAATAAATATCATCATTACTGTATTGCCTTGAAAATGAAGCCGAAAACACTGCCGCCGCAAATAGTGCTGTTAATACCAAAATAACACCTTTATTCAATATCAATGAACGATAACAAACATAAAAAAATCTTCCATGCGCCTTGATTTTTTTCTTGTGGAACACTTTCAAACGAACTGATTGATATTGAACGTGATTAAGTTTCTCTACTGCAAATATACAGCATAAAATTACTGATACAATTGTAATTACAATTATAATTATCATAGAAATTTTCAGAGATACAGGATAGCCAAACAAGTTGACATTTTGGTATGTACCGAGGATTTCAGCAGTCTGTGTGAATTTTATAGGATTCCAATCGTGAAAAAGTTGAAATACCGAATTTTGCGGTATCAATCTGTAACATAAAAATGCAATTGTACATACTGCTCCGGATATACCGTAAATCATCAGATTATTTCTTGAAACAGTACAAATCAGGCTGAATATCATTGCAAACAACAGATACGAAGCAATTTTCAATATAAAAAACAGCAACAGAAATTCTCCAACAGATACGGCTAAATTACACTGATAAAAGCCGAATACCGATTGAATGGGACGCTGTAATTCTCCAATTCCGTATAATGCACCGCCTATCACCAGATTTTCCGCAAACAGCATTACGGCAACAAAAGAAGCAAATAATGAAACAGCAAAAAGCTTGCTTAAAATCAAGGAACTTCTCCCTTTCGGCATAGACGATAAAAGAAAAGTTATGCCGTGTTCACGGTCTTTAAGAATAATTCCGCATACAGCAAGAAACACCAAAAATATTCCCATAAAGTCTGTAATCGGACTTGTAAATGTATTCTCCAGACCAAATGAAGCAGCGAGCGGCAATGGCTCTGCCGGTAAATTTTCATATGCCGATGGTGTTTTTTGTATATTACGATAAGAAAAGGTATCACTGTCACCCCATATGGAAACGGCAGACATATTATTTGTCTGTTCTTTTATGCTGTTTAAATATTCGGGATAATTTTCACATTCCTTTGAGAGTTCCGACATATCATAAACAAGCATCATTGGAAACTCTATATATTCCCCGTTATTTTGACGTTCTAACATTTCATTGGTATAATCCTGTATCTCTTCTAAAGACATATCCTTTGTTTCTGAAAAGAAAGAACGGTAAGATTCCGGCGTGTAATAACGGTCATTTATAC
Organism: Ruminococcus callidus; assembly: GCF_020709055.1. Lineage (GTDB taxonomy): Bacteria > Bacillota > Clostridia > Oscillospirales > Ruminococcaceae > Ruminococcus_C. The sequence goes on along the minus strand of NZ_JAJFCK010000027.1, from coordinate 28,717 downwards.
GGTCAATTTGAACATATCCGTTTATGGCAAACAAGCAGACAAATATAATCCAAAAAATCCGAAATGACATCATTTTTTTGCATTCGCATAAAAAAATTTTCATTTGCCGCCTCCGTAATACTGCATATAGAGATTTTCCAAAGTCGGTTTCGCATCTGTTACCTGTTCTGTTAATTGGGAAACAGTTCCATGAGTCAGTATTTCACCCGAACGCATCATCAGAATTTCCTTTGCTATTGTTTCAATATCAGAAACGATATGAGTTGAAATAATAATGATTTTATTTTCTGAAAGCTGTTCTATCAGCCTACGGATAATCACTCTTTGTTTTGGGTCAAGTCCTGCAGTAGGTTCGTCCAGTATTAATAAATCGGGATTGCCCAAAATTGCACTCGCTATCAAAAGTCTTTGTTTCATTCCGCCTGAAAAGCCGCCGATTTTCTTGTCTGCACAGTCGGAAAGTTCCACTTGTTCCAGTACTTTTTCAATTTCGGTCGGCACGGTTTTTCTTGAAATACCCTTTAATGCAGAGATGTATCCGAGAAAATTCACCGCAGTCATATTACTGTACAATTCCTGCTGCTGCGGCATAAATCCAAGATGTTCACGGTAAGACTTGCCCAATTGATGTATCGGTTTGCCGTTCCAGTTAATTGAGCCACCGCCTTTATCCGGATGTAATATTCCTGTAATCAGGTGCATCAGCGTTGATTTTCCTGCACCATTTGGACCGAGCAAACCATAAATACCATTTGTAAAAGTAAATGAAAAATTTTTCAGAGCGTGTTTTCTGCCATAATGCTTATTCAGCTTTATCAGTTCCAAACTGTTCATTTCGCTCCTCCGATGAAATCCTGTTCGGATACTCTGTCAAATTTCACTTCATTGTTTTCCACATAACGCACCACATATTGATTGTCTACAAAATCCATAATCATAGCATCTTTATCAGCGTATTTGTCAGAGATAGAAAATTCTTCATCGGTTTTGACATCAAAACCTTGATTGATAGAGCCTTTCCAAAGCTTGTTATTTACAAAGGTAAAATCGTAAGTTTCGTTGTCATACATATTTTCCACAGCGGTTTTTTCACCGTCTTCATCTAAAATGAAGAATTTTTCATTTTCTTCATAAATATAGTGATTCTCACCGATACACCAAGCATACGGCAAATCACTGACTGTAATTTCACCGGTTTTTAAATCAAGGCACTTGTTTTCGATTATCCATGGAATGTCATTTCTCGGACTGCCGTTTTCTACCCAATCTGTATTCAGATAATCAATTATTATCTGTGGGTCTTTTACATAGCGATAATACAGATAAAGTTTATCATGATATATACCTTCCATTTTTACTTCTGACCAAAGCGATGCTCCATAACTCCAGTTGTATTTTGCTGTAGGTGCGTCATTTATCAAACCATAATTTTGCACCTCAGCAGAATCCAGATTTATGGAATACAGGTATTGTTCTCCACTTCTGCTGAAGCCGCCCCATGTTCCATCGGTTTCATCTTGATAAATTTCTTTGCTTCCGATAATGTACATCGTATCATTTACAATTGCCAAATCGATTTGATTTTGCATATACACGCCGTCTATTTCGGCAAATGTTTCAGTAAGTCCTGTATCAAGTCTTGCCCGCATACATTTTGTATGCATATCAGCAGTCTGAGATTTACCGTCTTGACTGTCAACGATTTCATAATTTGATGCAAACCAATATACATAGTCGTGATAAATTACAGGTACCATAAAAGAACCTGCACATAAGTTTGACACACATGAAGAATCGGAGTGCGTACAATTGGGTTTGTTGCAAAGGGGCACGCCGTTCATGGTTTCATAATCCAAGAAACAAGCCTGCGTTCCGGATGCGTTCGGTACGGTGTAAAGCAAACCATTTTCATACACATTATAGCTCATATCATAATAAGCAGCATCTTTTGTTTTGATGTGGTACTTTTCTTCTTTCGATTGACAAGCGGTTGAATTGATTACAGCAGCAACTGTAATTATTACAGCAAAAATTTTCTTTCTGTTCATAACATCACTTCCTTAAAGGCTTTGTCACTTATAAAACGATTCAAATTTTGATTTTACTGCATAATTTTTTGACTCTGAACTTGATGATTAAAGTGAAAGGGGCAATTCTTAAGCTAATTGCCCCTTTCGACTTATTTAATTCAAAACTTGTTCTCATAAAAGTTAATGCTTGTATTTTCAAAAAATTTTATACTTACTGCGTAAAAAATTGAAATACGGGAGTATTTTTACATTTTTCCTTGTGCTCATGAAAATTTGATTAAAAAATCCAAACATCATTTCAATGAGAATAAGTTCTCAATTTTCTAAATACACTTAATAAGATATGTTGGTAGAATAACCACCTGCGGTATGATATGAGCTTGCTCTTGTTCCTGAGCCACTTGCACTATTTTTGGCATTTGCATAACCGTAGCCAGAACCGTATTTAGTAGTTCCATGGTAAGTTACAGAAACAGTACAATCTTTACCAGAACATGTTGTTGTTCCATATGCATAACTACTGTCAGCATATAAAGTTGCTTTAGCACTGCTTCCGAAGGATTTTGTGATTGTCGGACTATAAGCACTTGCCGTCATGCTGACTGCTCCAACTGCAATTGCTGATACTGCCATAATAGAAGCAGCGATTTTTTTGAATGACTTTTTCATAAGTAATACCTCCTGCAAATATTTTTTTCAAATCACCATTGATTAAAATCATTCTTTCAGCATTTAACTGACTTAAACACCAATTGCAACAAGAATAAACATTAAAGGTGATAAAAGTATTCGAAGTCATTTCTTCGACTTATCGAGCTTTTTAGGCTCTTTTGGCTGATACATTCCCCAAGCTGATGCCGAACCACACGCCATGTTTGCCATTCTTTCGGCAATGCTCTTTATAGCATGGGCAGTTTTATTCTTTGCCTTTTTCATATCTCCACCTTCTTTCCAACTCTTGAAACGTTGCAATAATTACAAGAAATGATATTAAAATAAGAGTGTACAATAGTATAACTCCTATTTTGTACGAAAACATAATGAGGATTGCTCCAGTTATTCCATATAAAAAGCAAAGAATAACTGAAATAACTTTATGTATTTTTTTCTTTTCTTCTGTAATGACTTTATTTTTATTTTCAACCGGATATTCTGAAAAAAAGATTATACAGCTAAATATTATTATTAAAAACACAATATAGGATGTCACATATTGATTTGTAAATTTGTATACAATTAATAAAATTATAAATGAAACTGCAAATGAAAGATTACACAAAAAATATGTTTTTGCATGAAAGCCACCGGTAAACTGACGAAGCGGAATAAAGCAGGCAAGAAATACAATACTTTCAAGTGCGTTTCCGGACACAATGCCGATTATAATGATTAATAAGATATTTATTAACGACGATATTGTTATTTCAATCCCATATCTATAATAATCTTTTGTTTCTTCGTTATCATCAATGGCATTTGACGAAATAAGATAACTTAATATATGATTAGTTAGCTTCTTAATCATACCATTCTCCCCTTTTCTACAAGTATATAAGAAATTTTTATGCTTGTCTATAAATCTGGCACGAAATCGTATTTTTAGGCACGAAATTTTCAAGATGCAGTTAAGATGCAGTTTATAATGTCCCCCTTGTCAAGACACAAATGAAAGAAATTATCGTGACAGCGAAAACTTTGTATAGCCATCCAAAAAACGTAAGCAAAATTTATGCAGCATTGCATACAGACTTGGTTTGGTAAACCTGCACAGGCAACTTGTAGCCAAGCGCCTGATGGGGTCTTTCGTTGTTGTAATCCTTGATGTAACCACCAATCTGCTGGCGCAGCTCTCTGGGATTGCTGTATTCATTGATATAAATCAACTCCGTTTTCAAGCTGCGAAACCAGCGTTCAATTACCACATTATCCACCCATCTAGCTTTTTCGTCCATACTCTGGCGGATATTCTTCGCTTTCAGGAATTCAATATAGTCATTGCTTGTAAACTGGCTGCCCTGATCAGAATTGATAATTTCAGGATTGCCGTATTGTTCCATGGCATTTGTGACTGCTGCTAAAACCGGTGCAGTATCTAGCGTATCAGACAATTCATAGCCCACGATAAAACTGCTGTACCAATCAATAATCGCTGTCAGATACATATGGCTGCGCCCCATTTTGATATAGGTGATGTCAATTGACCATGCCTGATCTGGTCGGTCAATTTTTAGGGCAACACCGCATAATCACCACCTACAAGCAAAACCACCCAGCAAAATGCTGAGTGGTTAGAGAAATGTTCCATTTTCCATCGCAAAGGCGCACTGAATCAGACCGTCAGAGATTTTCTGGCAGCCAGATACAGATTCGCCAATGCGAACATCATATTCAATTTCGCAGTCTGTTTTCGCAGACCTCGGTATCGGGTCTTTCGATATCGAAAAATATTTTTTATGACTGCAAAGACATGCTCCACTTTACAACGGACAGATGATTTCTAATGTTCCTTTTTCTTAGCGGCATACTGACCACTCTTCGATAACTTTTTGATGGATGACGGACGTCTGTTGATCAGGTACTTGATCTTCTTCCCATTTTTGTTTTTCTTGATTGCTTCCGGTCTCTTATTTGCTCCGATATATCCGCTGTCACCATAGGCACGTTCTTCTTCTCCATGCAGCAATTCACTCATAACGGTAACATCATGTTCGTTTGCCGGAGTTGCCTTTACCGTGTGGACAAGACCGCTTTCTTCATCTACTCCGATATGTGCTTTATACCCGAAGTGCCATGTATTTCCCTTTTTCGCAGAATGTGCTTCCGGATCACGTTTCTTTTCCCGGTTCTTTGTGGATGAAGGTGATTCGATAAATGTGGAATCCACAATCGTTCCTTTTTTCAGGATGAGCTTTCGTTCCATCAGAATTTTCACAACAGCAGCAAATATTTTTTCCTGTAATCCATTGCGAGTCAGGATATTACGAAATCGTCCGATCGTATCACCGTTTGAGACTTCGCTCGGTGAGTTGATTCCACAAAAATTGGAGAATGCACGGCTGTCGATCACTTCGTTCATGACTGCCATGTCTGCGAGATTGTAGACATTCTGCAATATGAATATTCTCAGCATCAATTCCAATGGGTATGGTTTATTGCCAAGTTCTCCTTTGTAATAACTCGGCTGTATCAGTTCAACAAATGTTTCCCATGGGATAATTGCTTCAAGCTTCTCTAAAAATTCTTTTTTATTGGTTCTGGCTGCACCAAGTTCATCGTTGATTTCTGCCAGCGTCATTTGTCTTTCCATATATCTATTATATCATATTTTTGCTCGTTTGGCAATTGTGCGGTGTTGCCCTTGACAAATTACAGTATCCATTGTATACTGTAATTTGTCAAGGTTCTTTTTGAAAATCAGCCTGATGGAATGGAGCACAGCGCAATGGAATCAGGCTGATTTTCAGCGGCTCGCTCAGCCGAGCCTGTCGGGATACATGATTTCAAGCTCACCAAGAACTCTGCCCCAGTTTCTCAGCGGCATAGTCCATTTTTTCGCTATTTCATGAGTTGCCAGATACAAAGCCTTTAACAGCGCCGTATCGCTCGGAAATACGCTTCTCTGCTTGTTCAGACGGCGATAGCCGCTGTTGAGGCTTTCAATGGCGTTGGTGGTGTAAATGACCTTTCTGACCTCCGCTGAGAACTTGAAAATCGGTGAGATAACGTCCCAGTTCGTGTGCCAGCTCTTCATAGCGTTTGGATAATCTTTCTCCCACTTTTTTGTTACACGTTCAAGCTGCTTATAGCAATCCCACAAAATAGAGCCTGAGTTGACAAAGGGAGTATAATATAGACAGAGGTGGTAAAAAATGCTGCATAATGAAGCAAGAGAGTTACTGGTAGAAGCTTATGAAAAAACAGGTAAAGCAAAAGAAGTGGCAGAGTGCTTTTCAGTAGATACAAGTACGGTGTATCGTTTGAATCGGCAGAAGAAAGCCACCGGTTCCGTCAAGCTTAGAACAAATCAGCGAGGCAGGAAACCGTCTTTATCTCCTACGGATTTATCAAATATTGATAAGGCAATTCAAGAACAGCCTGATATTACAATAGACGAAATTATTGAAAAGCTGAATCTGCATGTGGCGAACGAAACTGTCCGCAAAGCAGTTATAAAAATGGGGTACATTTATAAATGGTTTCTGTCAATTTTTTTGCTTCCAATCTCTTGCAAATTTCTTCAGAATAGTGTATACTTGTTTTCATAGGACAACACTCCTTTGAGTTAATGTAGGTTACAAGTACATTATAACTCTTTTTGGGACTGTTGTCCTTATTTTTTGTGCATTTTTTAGGGATGCTCATTTATAGTTATTAAGCTCAATTTCAATCCCCAATGCACCGTACTTTTCCTGTTCCTCTTTCGAATAATAAGCGTCCATGTGGTCTGGAGCAGACGTTTCATCGGCAGAATAGCCGAGTTTTTCTTTCGGCAGCGAAGCATACATTTCCTTGAAAGACGAAAAATGATGCAGAGCAACAACTCGTGTAGTCAGCTTCTGTGATGTATCATCCATAAGAGTAAACTCAATATAGTCGCCAATTTGAACGTTCTGCCGCTTTTCATCATTTAGGCGAAGCTCTATCATTTTAAGTCCGTCCCCAATCTTGCGGAACGGCTCGGCTTTGAGCTTCATCCGATGAAGCACCACAGAGTTTTGTCCCGTTTCAAGGTAACGGAACAGGACGGGTGTAATCGCCGGATAAGTAAGCTCATTCGGCAGAGAATCAAAAGTCTGAACCTCTGCCATTTCGCTCTCAGGAATATTGCCTAATTCCCTGATTATTGCCTTGAACACTACACCATTCGCACCATGCCCAGTGTCCTCATTCCATGCCCTGTAGTCGCAGAGAGGCTCTATATCGAAGTCAATCGCACCGGATTTTTCATACAGCTCACGCTTTGCAGCATCAAGGGGCGTTTCACCATCCTCGATGTGACCACCTTGCGTTTCCCATGTAGTGCGGTCTTTATGGCGGCTCAGTAATATTTTTCCGTTGTACTCTGAGAGAACAACGACGTACTTGTACGTTTCCAAGCTGCCTAAATCAAAAGTTCTGCTTACCATGTTGCATCGCCTCGCATTTACTTATTTCTTGGGCCCATAAATTTATCGCCATTCAAGTGAATCATGTGATCCGGCATTTCGGCAAGCCACACTTCTGTTTCCCATGCAAGAGATTCTGCAAATTTCTTGTATGTGGCGAAATCAAGAAAAGCTGTTACATATATCTTGCCGGCAGTAACATTTTGAGTCATTTCCTCGATTTCTCTGATGCGTTTCGGATCCATCGGTCCAACGGATGTTACCGATTCAACAAAGTATATCCAGTTCTTTTCAGCGGAGTAAAGGACAACATCCGGCATTTTATCATGTAGTGTGATCTCAAAGCCAAGCCCTGACAGCTTCTCTACATTCTTAACGAGGTCTTTTTCCGTTGTGTCGCCAACATACAAACATTCCGAGCCTGGAGCGAATCTCGGTGCAAATTCCTCTATAATCGCCTTTTGGAGTTCATTATGTTTTCCGGGCGAGAAAGTAAAGCCTGCACCATTGATAATAACAGGCATTTTCTGCATAGAACGCTTTGAAGCATACATATTTACGAGCGATTCATGGTTTAAAAGGAAATCCTGTTTTTTCTGCTCCCAAAAGTCAGTGCCATAGCTTTGAATAAGTGCGAGAAATTCATCGGTCAGTCGGTATCGGTAATTAGGACTGTTTGTAGCTTTGCCGTTATCTTCAATGAAAGCTGCATTTCTGAAATGATGCATTGCCTGTTTTCTGAATGTTTCACGGCTGTTTTCAGCATATTCGACCCCATAATTTTCTCTTGTGAATACAAGCACATCATGTATCCTTATCAGATTATTGGTAGCCTCTGTCCATGCTATTCCTTCTTTTATATCACTCATTGCCAGAAGAACATAGCAGCACAGGTCAGCCTGCTGTTTCTTAGGGACGTTAAGTTCACTTAGTATTTTTCTTGCTTCTTCAATTTTGCTCATACATAACTCCTTAAAATACGGTCACAAGATGCTTCTGACATATCATGTACTTTTATCAGCTCTTTACCCATCGCTTCGATAGATGTCATAGGCGGCATCGGCATGGAGTTCACCTCTGTTGAGTTTACCTGCGTAGAGCCGTTTAAGATGCGATAATACGAATCATAAAGGGTAGAGTTGAACAGCACATATAAACCGTAAACAACGCACTCGGACAGTCCTTTCAATCCATCAATAAAATTGATCTTGTTCTGTGTGCTGATCCTGTCATAACCGGTATGTTTACGGGCAATATATACACCGCATTGCAGCCGCCGATGTTCCTCTTTGGCTGTAAATCGCTTCACAAAGAGATAATTTGCGTTTTTCTGCAGTAAGCCTTGCTGCTGAGTGACGATATATTCATTTTCCTTACCGATAGGAAATACCACCTTTCCGTCCTGAATATGCTGTGAATAGAAAAGAGGTACAGCCTGTTTCTCTGCTTCACTGCGGAGAGCTTCATGATTCCGGAAGTCAACTGTTAGTCCTGTTTTCATTTTCAGACCGAGGCTTGGAAGAGTATCATCAAACTTATTGAGACAGTCAAGTGTGTTCACTTCATCCTCATTCGTTACAAGATAAACATAACAATCGTCGCCTGAAATAACAGTCTTATACGGTGCAGAAAATGTTGTGATTTCTGTAAAGTCCTGATTGCTGTTGGTAGAGGTAACAGTAATATATTCAGGCTTTACTTCAGTTTTTTTGACCTTTATGATTATGGTCTCCTGCAGCACACTTTCTTTTTCAAAAACTTTGTCACGGCTTACAAAAAGGTGGATATGCTCAATCGCACCTTGTGACAGGAATTTCTGACGAAAAGCCTTGAAATAAGCTCCGGAAGTCCATGAACGAGGGATAATATAAACCATTTCCCCGTTCTCTTTCAGATCAAAGAGTGACATCTGTGAAAATAGAAAGTAAAGGTTAGGCGCTCCGTAGCAAATATCCGGCATTGACAATGCCTCGGCAGCATCTTTAGGTATCTTCTTATACGGAGGATTTCCGATCACCATATCATATTTAGTTGGAGCAGGATCAGCTAAAAATGTCCCATTATAATTATCTTCTTGTGATGTAATGAAATTTTTCCTGACAATATCAAACGTCATTTTCAAAGAAGTGTTGTTTTTTATGTATTCCAGATTGCTTTCAAGCAGTTCTACGATATTATCGTCTGTTTCGTAGCAAGTCAAATATACGGATTTGATATTGGGACAGTTTTGCAGACGTTCTATCAAAGCGGCAGAAAGCACACCTGAGCCTGCTCCAGGATCGAGGATAGACAGTTCATTTGTATTTTCGGGAATATTAAATAATTCTGCCATGAAACGAGCAGTTTCCTTGCTTGTGAAAAATTGCCCATACTGCTTTCGCTGTTCCTTCGGCATTTTTTCAATATACTCATAGGTGCTGCCTATGATCTCATCTAAAATACTCATTTTCTCCTCCGTTTACTCAAGATGGTGTTTTCATACCTATATTATACAACACTACTCAGATTTTTTCAATAGCTTTCAGTTATATAATACCGCAATTATATGCCTTTTTACTTTTTCAGGTGCATCCTTTTTCCTATCCCCTCTTACTATGTCATGTGCATGATTCCGCACATCAAAACAAGTGTTCTATTTTCCTATTGACAATTGCTGTATAGTGTGATAAAATATAAGAAAAGGGAATGTAATCCCTAATAAGTGGAAGTGATTATAATGCGAATATCTGCGGAAGCTATTCAGGCAAATTTGGATGCAATCGAAAACTTCATTGACGAATACTATGAAGAAACAGGATTATCACCGGAAATCGCTGAAATAGCAGAAGGTACGGGAATATCAAAGTCATCGGTGGGGCGTTACCTTCTCAAAATGACAGATGAGGGCAGACTCGAACACAATGGAAAAAAGGGATACGCTACAAGAAAAATGCAACTCGGAGCAGGAATGAAACTCTGTCCGATTTACGGAAACATCGCCTGCGGACCGCCAATCTTTGCGGATAGTGCTGTCAAAGAATATGTAAAGCTGCCTGCATCGTTACTCGGCAGCGGAGAGTTCTTTCTCCTGACAGCAGACGGCGATTCTATGAAGGATGCAGATATTGATGACGGCGATACTGTTGTTGTGCGTCAGCAGAATTATGCTGAACCCGGTGACATCATTGTCGCTCTGATCGGTGACGAAGCCACGCTCAAGAGATACTATCCGGAGCCGAAGAAAAAGAGAATACGGCTTCAGCCTGAAAATGATGATTATGAACCAATATATGTCACGGAATGTCTGATACAAGGTGTTGCTGTGACCGTGTGGAAGAACTTATGAGGAGACACCTTTTTTGAACGGAGGTGTTTGAATGAACTACGAAATCGGGCCCATTCTGATGCAGCCGGATCCGCTGCGTCCGGGCTTTTCATATAAAGTGCGAAATCCCCGATGCTATAAAGCACCGGAGATAGTTTCCTTTACGCAGATTCTCAAGGAGAACTATGTTGTAGAATACGGACAATTTATTCGACGGGAGTTTGCCCACGGCAGACTGCCGGTACCGTATTTCGGTGCTTACAGCAAGCCTGTCATCGTGGATGTGCTGATCGATAAAGGTTACTACGACCAGCTCGACAGCTTCTCTTTTGCAATGTATGTCATTTGCGATGTCCACTTCTATGATCCTGTTACCGGTGAGGACTACTATCAGAAATACTGCGTCAACGGCTACCATGCGTTTTACTCTCCCTCGGATTATTTTCTCGGCGTGGATATTTATCGTGGTGAACGACTGCGCTTGAAGCATCATCTTGATGACTGTCTTGTTCCATATATTCGCAAAGCTCATTATGACGCTTACGCCTATAACTTCCTATTGAAATATCAGCCGGAAGCATTGGAAGGTCCGTGTAAAATTGATATAGAAAGTCTTGTAAAGGCTATGGGCTACAGGATTCAGGTGGAACAGCTTTCAAGGAATGGAAAAGTAAAAGCTAAGACGATATTCCATACCAAAATGGTCACTGTATATGAAGGTGACAAGGCTGTTCAGAAGCTGATAGAGGGCGGCACAATTCTTGTCAGCAGTAAGTGTGACCCTGATTATCTGATGAATATACTTCACGAGTGCATTCATATTGAGTATCACATGCTGTTTTATGAGCTTCAATATTATTATCGGTCGCTTGTAAAGCTGGAAATTCCGGATTTTGATGAGTTCTTTATGTCGGAAGATCAGCAGGACACGATACGCAGCATGGAGATACAGGCAAATGCGATCTCAGCCCGTGCAGTAGTTTACAAGGAAAACCTTGATATTACCCTTGAGAATTTTAAGGATGAGCTTGGCAGAGATATTCATCATACCGACCTCTACGGCTATGAAAGACTGATCGAGCATATCACTGAAACATACGGCTCCTATCGCACGACCGCCAAGAATCGCTTGCATCATTTGGGATTCAAGCGAGTTCGAGGTGTATTTGAGTGGGGCGACAGGTCGTATGCCAAGGCACATGAGATCCCGGATGATTTCCCAGATGATTGGACATACACCCTTCCAATTGAGGAAATGTCCAAAATACTCGGCACAAACCTCACATTTGACAAGTTAGTCTTTTCAGGCAGCTTTGTCTATGCAGACGGACACCTTTGCCTGAATCATCCGGACTATGTTATCAATTTCAACGGTCGCTGGTGGCTGACAGAAAAAGCAAAAAAGAATATGGCGGAATGCTGTCTGCCATTCCGCCGTGTGTATGGTAAGGAAAACTATCGATATACCTTTGGCGAACTAAATAAGGAACAGCAGGCTCGATTCTATGAAATGGCATTCAGTGCCGAGCAGTTGAAAGCACTGGAAGCCAACCGTGACGAATATCTTCTCAGCCTTCTGACTGTTGAGTATGAAGAAAATGGCGTCAAGCAGACACGAAAAATGACCAGAGGCGAAACCGTCAAATTCCTGATGAAGCGTTCCGGCATGACGGAGGATGCGGTTGCGGAAGCCGCTGACTGCAGCGTAGAAACACTGACTGCTCTCCGCAGCAAGAAAAAATACACACCTCGCCTCGGAACGATGCTGGCATTCTTCACGGCTTTGAATCTGGAAGAAGTCTACCGAAACGAACTCCTCATCATGACCAAGCTGATCTCAGAAATTGACAGCGAGGAGTATAAGACATATCTGTGGTTTAAGAATACTGTCCCCGGCTTTAATGTTTATCAGGTCAATGATTATTTGAGAAGTATTGGCAAGTCGACATGGACTACGGGATATAAACCACGCAGCAAGGCGCAAAAAGCAGTATAGATCAATCATTCAGGCAGTTGAAACGACTGCCTGAATTTTTTTTGCATGAACTCGGATTTAAAACCCGAATTTTTCTCGAAAAAATGCGTATATTTCTGCCGAATATGCAGTAAAATACGCATATTTTTAGTAATAACAAACAATTCAAACACTAATTGCAACCAATTACAAAGCATATTCAACAAGAATTTTCTCGTGTTTTTATTAACTGTTCTTTTACGAAAAACTATGGTATGATATAGACACAGTCAAGGACAACATCAAGACTGAAAACGAAAGAGTCATCAAAAAGCCTGATTTGCAATAGGGCTTGAGGTACTCGGAATATCAGCTTATTAGGGCATCCCGTTTTTACGGGCTAAGTCTAAGAAAACCTCTGTAAAGCTGTATTCTGTCTACCCTCGGATTCCTATTGTCAAATCGGGCTTTTTTGTTGTTCTTAGGAAGGAGTGAGGACAATGGATCATATAGAATTGAGTTCCGCAGAGGTTGAAAAGACCTTAAATGACACTGCCTGCTGTGTGCTGATACTTGACATCGCCCTGTCCGATAAGAACATCCCGAAGTTCACCATCATGGCGATGAAGGTGGCGAAGGCACAGCTCAGAGTCAATGCGGCACTCATCAAGAAGATGCACACCGCTATTGGGGTGCTGTTTGAAATCGTAAAAAAGTAAAGGAGTGAAAAACATGAGCCAAATCAAACTTTTGCTGGATGTTGTCAGCGACATGAGACATCTTGCAGACAGCCTTGCGGAATATGCCAACGCTGTGACAACCAATGAGCATATCGCCTGTGAGAAACCCGCCGAGCCTATCAACCCCGACGACTTCGTTCCGATCTACGATCCCGAAACAGATCAGCCTGAAATTAAGGAAGCAGAACCTCCGCAGCCCGATGTCAGCGAGGTGCTCTTCGCCAAGATGTCCGAGTTCAGCAGAGCCGGACATAAGGCGAAAGCAAGGGAACTCATCCAGAAGTACGGCGGTCAGAAATTCTCCGACCTGAAAGCGGAGGTCTATCCCGCAATGCTCGCAGAATTGGAGGCGATGATGTAATGCCGCCGAAAGCACACGCGTGGGTGGGACCTTCGTCCATCGCCAGAGTGCTTGCCTGTCCGCCGTCCGCAAGATTCTCGGAGCAGTTCCCCGATACCGAAAGCGACTTTGCTGCGGAGGGAACAGAGGCTCACGAGCTTTGCGAATATCTGGTACGCAAGGCACTGGGCGAGAAAGTCCGTAACCCGAAGAAAAAGCTGAAGTTCTACAACGCTGAAATGCAGGAGTGCGCCGAGGGCTATGCGGCTTACATCATGGAGCTGTATGAGACCGCAAAGCAGAATTGCACCACGACCGAGATCATGCTCGAACAGCGAGTTGATGTGTCCGAATATATCCCGGAATGCTTCGGTACCGCCGACTGCATCATTGTTGCTGACGGCACGATGACCATATCGGATTACAAGCACGGGATGGGTATAAAGGTCGAAGCAACCGACAATCCGCAGCTCAAGACCTACGCATTGGGCACACTTGCGATGTTTGATTTCCTGTATGACATCAACACCGTTCGCCTTATCATCTATCAGCCGAGACTTGAAAATGTAGATGAGTGGGAGATCAGCGTGGCAGAGCTGCTCGAATGGGCGGAACACACGCTGAAACCGACCGCACAGCTTGCCTATAACGGTGAGGGAGAATTCTGTGCCGGAAGTCACTGCCGTTTCTGTAAGGCAAAGGCTGTCTGCCGCAAAAGAGCTGAACAGAATTTGCTCCTTGCACAGTATGAGTTCGCTCCTCCCGACAACCTTGAGGAGCATGAAATTCCAATCATTCTCTCCAAGGCGAGTGAGCTGGTCACATGGGCAAATGATGTCAAGGAGTATGCTCTTGCACAGGCTCTCAGCGGAGTTCATTATGACGGCTATAAGCTGGTCGAAGGTCGCAGCGTCCGCAAATACATCGACAAGGATGCAGCCGCAAAAGCTGTCACCGATGCAGGCTATGACCCCTACGGTGCGCCTGAGATCATGGGCATCACTGCAATGGAAAAGCTGCTCGGCAAGAAGAAATTCGCTGAAATTCTCAGCGGATATGTAGAAAAACCAAAGGGCGCACCGACGCTCGTTCCCGAAACGGACAAGCGTCCCGTGTATTCCGATGCAAATGAAGATTTCAAGGAGGAACAGTAACATGGCAAAGAAGATGACAAATCCGACCAAGGTCGTGACCGGTGTGAATACCCGCTGGTCTTACGCAAATGTATGGGAACCGAAAGCAGGTCAGGACGGTGGCAAGGAGAAGTATTCCGTTTCCCTGATCATCCCCAAGAGCGACACCGTCACCATTCAGAAGATCAAGGCAGCAATTCAGGCTGCCTACGAGGAAGGTGCAGGCAAGCTCAAGGGCAACGGCAAGTCCGTACCGGCTCTGGCAGCGATCAAGACACCTCTTCGTGACGGTGACATCGAGCGTCCAGATGATGAAGCCTACGCAAACGCATACTTCGTCAATGCCAACAGCATCACTGCACCTGAGATCGTGGATGCTGATCGTCAGCCGATTCTTACTCACAGCGAGGTGTACTCCGGCGTTTACGGCAGAGCATCTATCAATTTCTACGCATACAATACCGGAACTGCCCGTGGTATCGCCTGCGGTCTCGGTAATCTCCAGAAGCTCCGTGACGGTGAGCCTCTCGGTAGCCGTTCCAGTGCGGAAGATGACTTTGCTGACCTCGATGATGAGGACGATGACGATTTCCTGAACTAAGAATACAGACGGGTGGGGCGCTGGGCTTCGGCTTGGGTGGGATTATTTGAACTATGAGAATACTTTCAATTGATATAGAGACCTATTCGGATGTTGATCTGAGTAAATCGGGAGTTTATCCCTATGCGGAATCCGATAATTTTGAGATTCTGTTCTTCGGCTACAGCGTGGACGGACATCCGCCGCAGGTCATTGACCTTGCAAACGGTGAACAGCTCCCCGACGATATTATAGCAGCACTGACTGACCCGAATGTCATCAAGACCGCCTACAATGCCATGTTCGAGCGCATCTGTATTTCCAAGCATCTCGGACTTCCCAAGGGAACATATCTTGACCCGACACAGTGGCACTGCACGATGGTCTGGGCGGCAACGCTCGGTCTGCCCATGTCCCTTGCCGGTGTTGGTGCAGTTCTCGGTCTGGACAAACAGAAGATGTCCGAGGGCAAAGACCTCATCAAGTTCTTCTGTATTCCTGACAAGGACGGCAACCGTCATCATCCCAAGGTACATCCGGGCAAATGGGAACTGTTCAAGTCCTACAACTGCCGGGATGTTGAGGTGGAGATCGCCATTCAGCAAAGGCTCGCCAAATATCCCGTACCGAATTTTGTATGGAATGAATATCACCTCGACCAGCAGATCAATGATCGTGGTATCGGTGTAGATATGGAGCTTGTGCGTCACGCTATCACGATCAATGAGGACATCAAAAACGAGATCACTGCCGAAATTCAGGCACTTACCATGCTTGACAACCCAAATTCCGTACAGCAGATGAAGGAGTGGCTTGCCGAAAACGGCATGGAAACGGAGTCCCTTGGAAAACAGGCAGTAAAGGAACTATTGGAGACAGCGCCGCCGGAGCTTGCAAAGGTACTCTCCCTAAGACAGCAGCTTGCGAAGTCGTCTGTTAAGAAATACGATGCGATGCTCAGTTCTCATTGCATCGATGACCGTATTCGTGGAATGTTTCAGTTTTACGGTGCGAATCGTTCAGGGAGATTCAGCGGGAGGCTGGTACAGCTCCAGAACCTTTATCGTAATTCGATGCCTCACCTCGATACAGCAAGAGACCTCATCAAAGCCGATGATATCGAAACGCTCGACCTCCTCTTCGGAGATATTCCCGATGTACTGTCACAGCTTATCCGCACGGCTCTTGTACCGAAAGCCCCATACAAACGCTTCATTGTAGCGGACTTCACGAGCATTGAGGGTGTTGTGCTGTCGTGGCTTGCAGGTGAACAGTGGCGCCTGGATGTGTTCAAAAATGGCGGCGACATCTACTGTATCTCTGCATCAAAGATATTCGGAGTTCCCGTTGTGAAACACGGTATTAATGGGCATCTGCGACAGAAGGGTAAAATAGCCGAGCTCGCCTGTGGCTATGGCGGCTCCGTAGGTGCGATGAAAGCAATGGGTGCACAGGAAATGGGACTGTCTGATGATGAGATCCAGCAGATCGTGACGGACTGGAGGGATGCATCTCCAAATATCGTAAAGCTCTGGTGGGATGTTGACCGTGCCGTAAAAAAGTGCATCAAGGAAAAGACAGAGGCTAATGTCAAGGGACTGCATATCTTCTGTGAGTCAGGATTTCTGTTCATCGAGCTTCCATCCGGCAGACGACTTGCCTATGTGAAACCGAAAATCGGCGAAAACAAGTTCGGCGGCGAATCGGTCACTTACATGGGTGTTGGTGAGCAGAAAAAGTGGGAACGTATCGAAAGCTACGGACCGAAGTTCGTGGAGAACATCATTCAGGGCATTGCACGAGATATTCTGCTCCATGCAATGATGAATCTCAGGGATTATCGCATTGTCGCTCATGTACACGATGAAGTCATTATCGAAGCTACTGACGATATAACCGTTGATGAGATCGTGCAGAAAATGTGTATCACTCCCCGATGGGCAAGAGGACTGACGCTCCGTGCAGACGGATATGAATGCGAATTTTATATGAAAGATTGAGGAGGAAGTTTTATGACACTTATGGAATTACAGAAAATTCTCGGTGAGAGAATCCGCATCGTAAGCAATACTGAAATGAGTATGGATGAGCGCAAGAAGGAGGCTGAGCTTTCTCAGACGATCTCCTCGCTCGCCAAGCAGATGATCAACAACGCTGACGTCGTTCTCCGCACCGAAAAGCTGGTCGCTGAAGGAAAGCTGGAGAACTCCAATATCGAGAAGCTGATCCGATGAGGCAGATGCACCACTATACGGAGCAGGAAATGCAGTGGCTTCGTGATAAAGTCGGAACTGCAACTTATGCAGAACTTGCGATACAGTTTGCAGATTATTTTGGACTCTTCGTTACAGCATCATCGCTGAAAAATAAATGCAGAAGCCTTGGTATAGCGGGTGTTCATCATCCTTTTACCGAGGAGCAGGATGAATGGCTCAGAGAGCATTGCCATGAGTACGCTAATTATGTTGCAGTAGCCGATGCTTTCAATAAGCGATTTGGTGCGGAAAAGACTGAAAGAGGTGTTCAGGCACATTGTGCTAAATTTCTCAAACTAATATCCGGTAGACAGGCATATAAAAAGGGACATCAGACATGGAATAATGCTCCTGTAGGCAGTGAGTCGATCCATTCCAACGGATACACCTATGTGAAAATCAAAGACACAGGAATTAAGACACAGGATTATATCGAAAAACAGCGGCTTATTTGGGAACAGCACCACGGCAAGAAAGTGCCGAAAGGTCATGTGATCGTCTTTTTGAATTCGGACAAGACAGATTTCAGCATAGAGAATCTTTACTGCATTTCAAGAAAGATCAGCACGATTATGGTGACGAATGGCTGGTTTACAGACAGCCGTGAGCATACACTTACAGCGATAAAGTGGTGTGAGCTGCACTTCGCTTTAAAAGACGTTAAATAGCTCTGGTAAAGACGCACAAACAACCAATACAGACAGTATAACTAACGAAAAGGACTGTCCGCACCAATACGGACAGATAGAATTGGAGAATATCTACATGAAATACGAAATTTACAAAAATGCCGAATTCGGTGAAATCAAAACAATGGACATTAACGGTGAACCGTGGTTCGTAGGAGCAGATGTAGCAAAGGCTCTCGGATACAGCAATGCCAGAGATGCAATTTTCAAGCACGTTGACGATGAGGATAAGGATGTCGCAAAATGCGACACCCTTGGCGGAACACAGAAGCTGACCGTTATCAACGAAAGCGGTCTCTACTCCCTCGTTCTTTGCAGCAAGCTCCCCACAGCAAAACGCTTCAAACATTGGGTGACCTCGGAGGTACTGCCTGCGATCCGCAAGACCGGCGGTTACCTTGCCGATATGAGCCTTTCCCCGACACTCCGCTGGATGATCGAGGCAGAACAGAAGCTCAATGCACAGCAGGCTGAAATTACAGCGGTCGGTGACAAGGTCAATGCCATTCAGGAAGCATTTACGGTCGAGTTCGATGACTGGCGTGATGATGTCCGCAGTATGGTCGGCAAGATTGCTATGACAGAATGCGGCGACTACTCCGGCATTGAGTCCGTCTATCAGAGAGCCTATGACGCACTGGAGTACCGTGCAGGTGTATGCCTGACAGCGAGGGTGCGCAATAAGAAAAATAGACTGCTGGAGAATGGTGCAACCAAGACAGCTATCAAGGCGGTGTCTGTCCTCGACATCATCAACGACGACAAAAAGCTCCGTGAGATCTTCACCGCTATTCTCCGTGAGATGCTGGCAAAGGAGGTATAAATCGTGGCAAATCTCTACAACTCCGAGGGCTACTTCAGCCCTACCGAATATGAGGCGATGACTCGCATCGAAAAGGAAGAAAAGGCTGCCCGAAAAGCCGCAAACTTTCGTCCTATCGTATACATCTGCTCGCCATACGCAGGGAACATCGAGCAGAACACCGAGAACGCAAAAAAATACAGCCGTTTTGCGGTGGACAACCATTGCCTGCCTATCACACCTCACATCTACTTTACGCAGTTTATGAACGATGAGGACGAGAGAGCTGAGGCGGTGCTGATGAACAATATTCTCCTCAGTCACTGCTGTGAACTGTGGGTGTTCGGCGATGTGATCTCCAAGGGCATGAGCGAGGAGATCAAACAGGCAAAACGCAAATACATGAAGATCCGCTACTTTACGGAAGAAATGGAGGAAAAAAATGAGGATCAGCGAAATTATTGCAGGGCTGATGTCGCTCCGCAAAGATGCGGAGTCGCATATCGGACTCGATGACGACTTCAATGATGTATTCTACCACGACATCAAGGTGCTTGACGCTGTCATTGCCGAGCTTCGCAAAAAGGAATGCCGCAAGCCCTGTAAGGAAGAACATCACCACAGTCGTTCCGCTTGCCCTGTGTGCGGAAATGCAGACCTCGGCAAGGAAAAGAACTTCATGCACTGCCCGAAATGCAACGGTATTTTTGAGAAGGAGGAAAACGAATGAAATTTACGCTCTACACCGCTGATTGCAGTGGTAATCCGAAGAACAAGGCTTATCCCCACGAGATGATCGTCACCTCGGCGGCTGACCTAAAGAAAGCTGTACGCTTCGACCATGTATGTGCCAGATATGCCGGAAATGTCCGTAGTGAGGCGAATTTCGAGATGTCCGATGTACTTGTACTCGACTGCGACAACACCCATTCCGATGACCCCGAAGAATGGATCGATGCCGAGAGTCTGTCGGCGATCCTCACCGATGTTGCATACGCTATCGTATACAGCCGCAGTCACATGATACCGAAAAACGGCAAGACCGCTCGCCCCAAGATGCACGTCTATCTCCCTGCTGGCATTTGCAAGGATGCCACCATGCACAAGAAGATGAAACGCCGCATTCAGAAAGAAATGCCGTTCTTCGACAGCAACGCTCTTGACGCAGCTCGCTTCTTCTTCGGCAGTACGGGAGAAGTCGAGTGGCATGATGGATCGCTCTCCATCGAGGACTGGCTTCTTTTCATGAAGTCCAACCGCAGTATTCCGCAGGGACAGCGTAATGCGACCATGTCCCGAAAGGCAGGTCGTATCGTGAAGCGGTTCGGTATCGGCGAAGATGCACACGAGAAGTTTCTCGAAATGGCTGCCGAGTGTGACCCTCCGCTTGATGACGAGGAACTCGAAACGATATGGCATTCTGCCTGTAAGTTCGGCAAAAAGATCGCAAAGCAGGAAGGCTATGTCAGCCCCGAAGAATATGGCAAGAACAGCATGATCCCCGATGACTTCTCCGATGTCGGTGAAGCTCGTACCTTTGCGGACTGTTTCGGTGATGAGCTTGTTTTCACCAAGGCGACTGACTATCTCAGATACAACGGCACTTATTGGGAAGAAAACGAGCAGTCGGCGGTGCTTGCGATGATGGAGCACACCGATGCACAGCTCAACAAAGCTGATGAGCTTGAAAAGACAGCTCTGGAACGAATGAAGAACGCAGGCATCAACATGGAACAGGCTCTCAAGGGCGGAAAGAAATTCGTTGAGTCTCTCTTCGATGGACAGCTTGATGCTTATGAGGCATACAGCTTTGCAAAGTCGTTTAAGGCATTCGTCATGAAATACCGCAATATGCGTGGTCTGAACAACGCCCTTGATGCGGCAAAAGCTCTGGTGCAGAAGCCGCCGGAAGCACTGGACAAAGAAGCAATGCTCCTGAACACGCCCGGCGGCACTTACTACCTCCCCGATGGCATGGACGGTTGGAGAGCTACCAACCCTGAAGACCTGCTGACCAAAGTGACCGCTGTTGTTCCCTCGGACGAGGGTATGCAGTTGTGGCTCGATGCACTTGAATTATTCTTCTGCGGTGACCGACAGCTTATCGACTATGTGCAGATGATTTGCGGTCTGTGTATCGTGGGAAAAGTATACGTTGAATCGCTTATTATCGCTTATGGTGACGGACGCAACGGCAAATCGACTTTTTGGAATGTCATCTACAAAGTCCTCGGAAGCTACAGCGGCAATATGTCGGCTGATGCTTTGACCATGAACTGCAAGCGCAATGTCAAGCCCGAAATGGCAGAGCTCAAGGGTAAACGACTGATTATCGCTGCCGAGTTACAGGAAGGCATGAGACTGAACACCTCCGTGGTAAAACAGCTCTGTTCCACTGACAGCATTTTTGCCGAGAAAAAGTTCAAAGCCCCGTTCGATTTCGAGCCTTCCCACACGCTGATCCTCTATACGAATCACCTGCCAAAGGTGGGAGCCTCTGATGACGGTACTTGGAGACGACTGATCGTGATTCCTTTCCACGCAAAGATTCAGGGAGCAGCGGATATCAAGAATTACACGCAGTACCTCATTGACAACGCTGGAGGTGCAGTTTTGAAGTGGCTGATCGAAGGTGCAAAAAAGGTTGTTTCGGCAAATTACCAGATCAAAGCTCCCGATTGCGTTAAGGCGGCGATCGGCTCGTACCGTGATGACAACGACTGGCTTGGAAATTTTATTGCTGAATGCTGTGAGGTCGATAAGTCCTACACTGAAAAGTCCGGTGATCTCTACCAAGAGTACCGTAACTATTGTGCGCAGAATGGGGAATTTGTCAGAAGTACAACTGATTTTTATATCGCATTGGAGCAGGCAGGATTCTCTAAGAAAAAAACGAAGACCGCAAGACTGATTATGGGATTGAGGTTAGTTTTGGACGATTTCCTGAACTGACGACTGTCACCTTGAAGTCAAAAAAAGGTAGAAAAATAGCCAAGGTGACAGTCGAGGACACTCATATCCTTACTTTACGCAGGCGAGAGAAAAATGTAAAAAAATATCTATATATAAGGGTATAGAAATGACTGTCGTAGACTGTCACCAAAAGCTAAAAACCTCGTAGAATAGGAGTTTTTAACATGATGAGATATATGGAACGTGAGAAACCGAAGAGAAGTGCCTTTCACCGCTGGGTAGTGAAATGCTTTCTTGGGCATGATGACCCTGCCGGTGATCTGGCTTATGACATGGCAAGGGATGACTTCTTCCCGGAAGATGATAACTATGATGCCGTTTACGACTATCTGGTGTATCAGCGTGAGGCATCGCAGGAATGCATTGATGTGTTCAAAGCGGTGTGGAAAATGTACGAGGAGAGAGCCTATGCGTGAGAGGGACATCGAGTTGAAACTTCGTGATGCAGTCAAGGCGGTCGGAGGTCTCTGTTGGAAGTTCACTTCTCCCGGCACATCCGGTGTTCCCGACCGAATTGTCTTGATGCCGAAAGGGAGGATCGCCTTTGTTGAGACAAAAGCTCCCGGAGATGTTCCGAGAAAAATTCAGCTAAAAAGGCATAAACAGCTTAGAGCATTGGGCTTTCAGGTTTATGTGCTGGATGATAAAAAAGATATTGCAGAGTTAGTTCATAAGATTGGAAGTGATGACCCGTGAAAAAATTCATACCTCATGAGTACCAAAGGTATGCAGCCGAATATATCATAACACATCCCGTAACGGCTCTGCTCCTCGATATGGGCTTAGGCAAAACGGTCACAACACTTACCGCCGTGAACGAGTTGATATATGACTACTTCGAGATCAGCAAGGTACTCGTGATCGCACCTCTGCGAGTGGCACGGGATACATGGCCTGCCGAAATCCAGAAATGGGAGCACCTTCAGAATCTGACCTACAGCGTAGCGGTGGGAACTGAGGCAGAGCGACTGAGGTCACTAAAAACTCAAGCCGACATCTACATCATCAACCGAGAGAATGTGCAGTGGCTCATCGAAGAAAACGGCGTGGTTTTCAACTACGATATGTTAATAATTGACGAGCTTTCGAGTTTCAAGAATCATGACACCAAGCGATTCAAGTCTCTCATGAAAATGCGTCCGAAAGTAAAGCGAGTGGTAGGTCTGACGGGTACACCCTCCAGCAACGGTCTGATGGACTTATGGGCAGAGTTCCGATTGCTCGACATGGGACAGCGGCTTGGAAGATTCATCGGCAAATATCGTACAGATTACTTCCTGCCCGACCGTCGAAATGGAAATATCGTGTATTCATACAGACCTCTGCCCGATGCAGAGCAGCAGATCTATGACAAAATATCCGACATCACGATAAGCATGAAATCCACCGACCACCTGAATATGCCTGAACTTATAATCTCCGAATATACCGTGAAGCTGTCCGAGGAAGAAAGACAGCATTACGAAGAATTGAAGGAGGAGTTGGTATTGGAGCTTCCCGACGGTGATGTAACCGCAAGCAATGCCGGAAGTCTATCCAATAAACTAAGCCAGATGGCAAATGGTGCGATATATTCCGATGACCGAGATATTCTTCCGATACACGACCGAAAACTTGACGCTCTTGAGGACATCATCGAAGCCGCCAATGGAAAGCCCGTCCTCGTGGCATACTGGTTCAAGCATGACCTTGCGAGAATTCAGGAAAGGCTCAATAAGCTGCATATTCCGTTCGCAACAATGGATAAGGCTGACAGTATATCCCGTTGGCAGCGAGGTGAGCTTCCTGTCGGTCTGATACATCCGGCAAGTGCCGGTCACGGTCTGAATCTTCAGTCAGGCGGTTCTACGCTGATATGGTTTGGACTGACATGGTCGCTCGAACTGTATCAGCAGACCAACGCTCGTCTGTGGAGACAGGGACAGCAATCCAAGACAGTCATTATACAGCACATCATCACAACCGGCACGATCGACAGAAAAATCATGTCGGCATTGCAGAAAAAGGAAGAAACCCAAAACGCACTGATCGATGCGGTCAAGGCAGAACTTGGAGGTAAGAAATGATACAGGTTGAAGAAAGAAAATCTACAGCATACGATCCCTACAAGGCTCTTGGTCTTGCCATCATCGAAGCGGCAGCGACCGTCTACAAGGATGCACTCGTAAAACATGATGATGTAGCAATTGCGGAGAACGAGAAGTTCTTTCGCTCCGAGTGGGCGCAGAGTCTCAGCGATATTGATACGGTCGTACTTATGGCGAGAATCCGCAGAATGGTTAAGGAGGCAGCATGATGAACGCAAAGGAATATCTGAATCAGGCATGGGAGCTTAATCAAATGATTAACGACAAGATGGAAAAGGCTGAAAGACTCCGTCAGGATTTGTATGGCAGAGGTGTCAGCTATGAAAACAATGGCGGATCTTCTCCTAATGGTGGCTCCGATGCAATCAGCAAAGCTATCTGCAAGGTTATCGCTTTTGAACAGGAAGCCGATGCTTTGATTGATAAAATGATCGCTATTAAGATTGACATTGAACATGCTATCGGAAAGCTGGACGACCGTCGCTACAGAAAACTGTTAGAACGCAGATATTTGTTCTTTGAATCCTTCGAGGTGATTGCCGGCAAGATGGGATACAGCAAAAAACATATCTATCGGCTTCATGATAAGGCTGTATCGGCGTTGGATGAAAAGTTGCGACAGGATGCGACTGAATGCGACTAATTGCGACTGAATGTCCCTTGAATGCGACAAAATAATGTGATATACTGTATAATGGAAATTTAAGATACAAGTGAAGCCGTCAGTGCCGAAAAGCATCGTGCGGCTTTTCTTATGCCATGAAATGGAGGTAAACACAATGCTTGCAAAGAGTGTCATGCGTAACGCAACAGGGCTTCGTTCCCGTATCAGTGAACAGGTCGTTATCTACAACGAGTGGAAGAAGCTCGCCGAGGAGTTTAATGACGAAGAGGTACAGGGAATCCTCACCGATGCCCGTTGGAAGCTTATCGAGTCCATTCGTATGAAGCGTAACATCGAACAGATCATCATGGCGAATCCCAATGCTGATGAGCGTGAGGTGCTCCGCCTCCGCTACTTCTACGGTGCAACATGGGCGGCAATCGCCGATGAGCTGGGCGACACCACCGAATGGGTGAAGAAGCTCCACAAGAAAGCCCTCAAGCGCATCAAGGTGGAAAAGGGCTGTGACTGCGGCGGTGAGTTCGACTGTGAGGAGTGTCCCTATGCCGAGGAAGGCACTGAAACCATGTAAGCATCCCGGCTGTCCCAACTTGACAGACGGTTTGTATTGTGCAGAGCATCAGCCCCTGCATCCCGACCGACCATCTGCCGCCAAGCGTGGCTACGGCAGCAAGTGGCAGCGTGTCAGCAAGGCATACCTCCGCCGGCATCCTTTGTGTGTGCGGTGCAAAGCACAGGGACGGTTCACGGCAGCGACCGTGGTCGACCATATCATTCCTCACCGTGGTGATCCGCATCTGATGTGGAATGAAAGCAACTGGCAGGCTCTTTGCAAGTCCTGCCATGACCGCAAGACGTGGACAGAAGACCGAAATCCCGTCTATCGGTATTGATTGTGTCTGAAATGCTGCCGGTGGGGGGATAAAAATCGCTAATTGTGAATTTTTTACAGACCGGCGTCCCCTCTCACGCACAAAAACGGGTATTCAAATACCCTATTGACCCCTCAGAGATAAAAATACTGAAAAACACTGATAACAGCTAACTTTGCCGACTTTTGCAGTCGGCATTTTTTATGCCCAATTTTAAGTTTTGTTTGATTTTCTTTGATTTTTGGGAGGTGATGACATCATGGCGAAAGACGGTACAAACCGAGGCGGTGCAAGACCGGGTGCAGGCAGGCCGAGAAAAGCACTCACTGAGAAGATTGCTGAGGGAAAATCGGCAGAAGTTATGATGCAGCCTGCGGATATAGAATCTGCTGAAACACCGCCTGTCAGAGATTTCATGAAAGAATTACAGCGTGACGGCACAAAACTCCTTGCAGATGATGTGTATACAGAAACGTATCAATGGCTGAAAGAACGTTCCTGCGAGAAGATCGTCAGCCGACAGCTTGTGGAACAGTATGCCATGAGCATTTCCCGTTGGATTCACTGCGAGCAGATCGTCACCAAATACGGATATATTTCCAAACATCCTACAACTGGTGCGGCAATTGCCTCTCCCTATGTAGCGATGTCACAGAATTACATGAAACAGGCAAACCAAATCTGGAATCAAATTTTTCAGATAGTCCGTGAAAACTGCTCTGTGGAATTTCAGGGCAATCCGCAGGAAGATATGATGGAAAAATTACTGAGAAGCAGAAAGTGAGAAATACATGAAAGCAGATGTTCAATTCTGGAGAGAACTGAAACAGCAGAGAAACAACATGACCAAACAGCAATACCGCACGATAAAAGGACAGGCTGTCAAAGGCAATATGGATGCCGCCCGAAGAGGTATGCTCAGAATTCAGCAGAGGAGGAATTACAGATGACAATGACCACAGAATTTCAGCTTGTTGACATCAACAAGTTAGTGCCTTATGCAAATAACGCTCGTACACACAATAAAGAACAGATTCTGAAACTCCGTTCTTCCCTCCGTGAGTTTGGATTTGTGAATCCTGTCATCATTGACAAGGAATACAATGTTCTTGCTGGGCATGGACGCATCATGGCAGCAAAGGAAGAAGGAATTACAGAAGTTCCTTGTGTATATGTTGACCATTTCACAGAGGCACAGAAAAAGGCATATATTCTTGCCGACAATCGTATGGCATTGGACGCAGGCTGGGACGAAGAATTGCTGTCCGTTGAAATGGAAGAATTGCAGAATCTCGGTTTTGACCTTGGTCTGACCGGCTTTGATGAAGCTGAAATTGCAGATTTGTTTGATACAAACAGCGGTGACACAGTGAAAGACGATGATTTCGACCTCACCACTGCACTGGAAAAAGCAGCTTTTGTCCAGCGTGGCGATATATGGACAGTTGGCAGACACAAGCTGATGTGCGGTGATGCCACATCTGCAGAAGATGTATCTGCTCTCATGGGTGACACCAAGGCAAATCTTATTCTGACCGATCCCCCATATGGCGTTTCGTTTAAGAGTGCCAGCGGACTTACCATTCAGAATGACAGCATGAAGAACGAGGAGTTTTATACATTCCTGCTGTCCTCCTTTCAGCGAATGGCAGAACATCTGGAAAAAGGCGGCTCTGCCTATGTATTCCATGCAGATACCGAAGGGCTGAATTTCAGAAAAGCATTCATTGATGCCGGATTTCATCTTGCAGGCTGCTGCATCTGGGTAAAAGACAGCCTTGTGCTGGGACGCTCGGATTATCAGTGGCAGCATGAACCTGTGCTGTATGGCTTTATGCAGAATGGCAAGCATCACTGGTATTCCGACCGTAAGCAGACGACCATCTGGCATTTTGACAAGCCGAAACGCAACGCCAATCACCCCACCTCTAAACCGCTGGACTTGCTTGGCTATCCCATCGGCAATTCTACACAGGAAAATGGCGTGGTAATGGACACCTTTGGCGGCAGCGGTTCTACTTTGATGGCTTGCGAACAAATGAATCGCATCTGTTACACCATGGAACTGGATGAAAAATATGCCTCGGTGATTCTTCGCCGGTATGTGGAAGATACGGGAAATGCCGATGGTGTATATGTTGTGCGGGATGGAAAGCAGATTGCATACTCTGAACTGGTGAAAGAGGTGGAAAAGCCTGATGAATAAACCGCTCACCCTTGGCAGCCTCTTTGACGGCAGCGGCGGTTTTCCGCTTGCCGGACTGTTAGCTGGCATTGTGCCTATCTGGTCTTCTGAAATCGAACCGTTTGCCATTCGTGTGACAGAAAAACGGCTGCCGCAGGTACAACACTTCGGCAATATCAGCGGACTGCATGGTGCAAAGCTGCCGCCTGTGGACATCATCACCTTTGGAAGTCCATGCCAGGATATGAGCATCGCCGGAAAAAGAACCGGTCTGAACGGCAGCCGTTCTTCTCTGTTTCACGAAGCGATCCGTATCATCCGAGAAATGAGGTGTGCAAGCAATGGCAAATACCCAAGATACATCGTCTGGGAAAACGTCCCCGGAGCATTTTCTTCCAACGGCGGAGAAGATTTCCGCTGTGTCCTCGAAGCCATCTGTTCGGTCAAAGACAGCAGCATTTCAATTCCTCGACCTGCGGGAAAATGGACAAAAGCCGGAGAGATTCTGGCAGAATCCTATTCCCTCGCATGGAGAGTTCTTGATGCACAATACTGGGGAGTGCCCCAGCGAAGAAAACGGATCTTTCTTGTCGCAGATTTTGACGGAACAAGTGCCGGAAAAATACTATTTGAGTCCGAAGGTGACTCCCCACAGTGTGGGGAGATGTCACGAAGTGACAGAGGGGACGGCACGGTTCGTGTGTCAGGGTATTCTGCGGAGAGCCTCCGTGCGTGGCAAAGAACTGCCGGAAGTGCTGCGGACAGCTCTGGAACGGCAGGCTTGTGCTTGTGTGACCAGGGCGGAGAACGCATAGACATTCTGAAAGAACGCACTGCCACCCTTCGTGCAGAAGCCCATCATCCGCCTTGTGTACTGGAAAATCATCCTGCTGACAGCCGTCTTCAGATCTCTGAGAACGGAAAAGTACAGACACTGACTTCCAGATGCGGAACAGGCGGCGGAAATGTTCCGCTGTTGATGGATACGCCGAAAACACTGAAGATTCGCTGCGGAAAAGCCGGCGGTGGAAAAGGCAGTCTGA
>NZ_JAJFCK010000026.1 GCF_020709055.1 Ruminococcus callidus | reverse complement strand
TGCGGATATGGCGGAATTGGCAGACGCGCTAGCTTCAGGTGCTAGTCCTCGCAAGGGGGTGGAGGTTCAAGTCCTCTTATCCGCACCAACGCTTTCTCTGAAATGAAACCGGCCAAGTCTTTCCCGTTCATCGGGGTTTCCGTTGGTGACAAAACCGGAAACAACTGCTGCGGATATGGCGGAATTGGCAGACGCGCTAGCTTCAGGTGCTAGTCCTCGCAAGGGGGTGGAGGTTCAAGTCCTCTTATCCGCACCATTGAGGTCTGATTGAAAAATCAGGCCTTTTTCTTTTGTCTTTTAAAATGTATTACAATAAAAAGTCCGGAAAGCGTTCAGCCAAACACTTTCCGGATTTTTTTAATATTGGAATGTACTTCCGCCGGCGAACTCCCGCACCAGCGAATCCGAAGGAACCTGTTCCAGCGGCAGAGGTATCACCTTATCCCACATCCGGCGCAGCTCTTCCAGCACCGGATGCGACAGCTCCGCCTCCAGTTCTCCGTCCAGCAGCGTCTTATAGATTCCCAGCTCATAAGGCAGGAACGTATCAATGGAGATGGACGCACGCTTTTTATAAGGTGCAATGTACTTGTGTTCTCCCGCCTGCACATGTTCAAACATAACGAGAGTTTCCGCCACGCTTCGGTGCCGGAAATTCTTGTCCCGCAACATCCGGCGGAGCAGCCGGAGCCGTGAGGGGTGGAGTACCGTTTCCCCGTCCGCCGCACGGGTGCGGACGCTGACATAGAGCCGTTCTGTCATCTCTTCCGGCAGAGTGACCACCTCCGGATTCAGGGCGTGGATGCCCTCCAGAATCAGCAGCTCCCCCGGCTTTCGTGTCAGAAGCCGCCACTTGTCGCAGCGTGTCGTGGTGCGGAAATCATAGTGCGGCAGCCACGTGGGCTGACCCTCGGCAATCTGGCGGAGGAGTGTATTCAGATAGGGCGCATCCACCCGTGCCGGCGACTCCAGATCCAGCTTTCCCGCTGCCGCCAGTTCCCGCTGCTGCGGTGTCAGGGAACAGAAAAAGTGATCCATAGAGATGGTGTGCGTTTCCACGCCCCAGCGATCCAGAAACCGCTCGATCAAAAACGCCGTGGTCGTCTTTCCGGAACCGGACGGTCCGGAAAGCAGCACGATGGGCTGCTGCTGCGCATTGCGGCGGATGGAGGATGCCGCCTGTTCAATGGTTTGCAGCCACGCTACATCTGCCTGCGCCATGGCATCGGAGGACGCTGTCATCTCCCGGTTCATCTGTTCCAACTCTATTTTCTGCACAATACCGCCGCCTTTCTTTTTCGATTCATTATAGCACAATTCGACAGATTTTGTCAACAACACTTCCTCGGGATTTGTGGAAATCAAAAAAGCGAACCGCCTGAGAGCAGTCCGCCTATTTCGGGATTATGCTTTTTTCTGATACTCCGCCAACACATCCCGAAGTTCTGCCAGATACAGCTCCGCCGCCTGACTCTGTTGCACTCTGGGATTGGCAATCCATCCGATCTGCATCCGTTCTGCCGTATCCATAGGTACAGACACAATATCTCCCCCGTTCAGCTCTGCACTGACCATACCGCTGCAAACGGTATAGCCATCTACACCACGCAGCAGATTGAACAGCGTGGCACGGTCACTGACACGGATGCACTTCTGATGAGGCATGGTGCTGAACAGCTCCTCCGCAAAATAAAAGGAGTTGTGCGTCCCCTGTTCGAAACACAGGAACGGGTACGGTTCCAGATCTGCCGTGGTCACAGAGGGCTGCGCAGCGAGGGGATGTCCGGCACGGAGAAAGACATGGGGCGCAGCGTCCGCCAGCGGATGGAATTCCAGACGGTATTCCTCCAGCATCGCCCGAAGTACTTTCTCGTTGAAACTGCTCAGATACAGAATCCCGATTTCGCTGTCCATGCGGCGCACGTCTTCCATGATCTCGTGGGTGCGTGTCTCCCGCAGCGTGAACCGGTACGCCTCCGGCGAGAGCCGGCGAATCAGCCGGACAAAAGCATCCACCGCAAAGGCATAGTGCTGGGTGGAGATGGAACAGCGCTGGCAGAGCTGCCGTGGTGCGCCGTAGTGCTGGTGCAGCAAGTCCGCCTGCTCCACCACCTGTCTGGCATAGGAGAGAAACTCCCTGCCCTCCTCCGTCAATGCAATGCCCCGAGCCGAGCGGTGGAAGATCGTGATGCCGAATTCTTCCTCCAGCGTCCGCACCGCACCTGAAAGCGTGGGCTGTGCCACATAGAGTTGCTTTGCCGTTTCACTGATAGAACCGTGTTCCACAATGGCGATCACATATTGCAGCTGCTGTAGTGTCATGGATCGCCGCCTTAAAAGTGCTCTACCATGCGCAGCACGATATCTGCCACACGCTTGGCTGCGATCTTCTCGAACTGGTCGAAGGACATGGCACCCTCATCGTCTGCGTTGTCCGAGATGCAGCGAATGCTGGCGTAGGGCACCTGATTCCGGTAGGCGCACTGTCCCACTGCAGCACTCTCCATATCTACAGCATAGGGTGTCAGACGGCTCTGGATGTCCGCCTTGCGTGCGCTGTCTGTTACGAATTCATCGCCGGATACGATTCTGCCGGTGAACACCTTGACACCGAATTCCTCACAGGTTTTCCGTGCCAGTGCAATGAGGGATTCGTCTGCCGGATAGATGCCGCAATAGGGCGGATAGTCCTTCAGGAAGTGCAGATCCAGATCGTGGGGCAGCACCTCGCTGGAAACCACCACGTCACACACATGCACCTCCGGATTCATACCGCCGGCAATGCCTGCGTTGAGAATGGCGTCCGGCTGGAACGTGTCGATGAGCGCCTGCGTGCAAACCGCAGCGTTGACTTTAGCGATACCGCTGCAAACGTGTACGACACGAGTGTCCCCCACCTGATTGAGATAATAGTCAAATCCAGCTTTTTTCTGAATTTCCGAGTTCGGCAGACCCTTGCGGATATCCACCAATTCTGACGGCATTGCGCCGATAACTCCGATTGTTTTCATCATCAGTCATCCCTTTCTATGGCTTGCTTTTTTCTATTATACCACAAAATCACCGCCGTGTCCACCTCCTTTTTTGCAAAAAGCAGCGGAGAACTGCCGGTTTTCCAAAGGCCGCTCCGGAAATGCCGGTGCTTTGACCGGAAACCATGCCGGCTGCAATTGCCCGTCTTTCTTATGTAAAAAACGATGTGCCATTGTGACAGATATTTTGCCTCCCGTATTCTATAATAGAGTTTACCAAACATTCATCTTTTCTCTACACTTTTCAGAAAGGACCGCCTGCCATGCACAACGTCAATCCTCAGCCACTCCGCCGACCGCTTTTCCTCCCTCGTTTTCTCTGGGAGAGCGGCGGCGGATTTCTCGCCGGTCTGCTCCTCGCCGGCACCCACGTAGGGGCTATGACCTCGCCCCTTCCCATTGCATTCGCCGCCAATTTCACCGCTCCCGGTGCTGTTTCCGTGCTCATCGGAAGTCTGCTCGCCTACGTCATCTCCGGCACGCTTCTGGACAACCTTCCCCTGCTCTTCGGGCTGGTGGTGGTCGTCAGCCTGCGTATGTTTCGCCACCCGCCACGCACCGCTTCCGGCATGGCATGGAGCACCGCCCTCTGCGTGTTTCTCGCCGGCATCGCCGTATCCCTCTTCTTCCACGCCAGCGGCGCTGAGGTCATCGGCTACACTATGACCGCCTGCCTCACCGGCTGCGCCTCCTACTTCATGCACGCCGTATTCACCAGCATCCGTGCCAGCGGAAAGATTCCCCTCCGCTCCACTGACGGCTGCGCCGCTGCTGTCGTCCTCATCCTGACCATCGCCGCATTCAGCTGTTACCGCATTCCGGCAATGAACGTGGGCTGCATTCTCGGCACGGCAATTACACTGGTGGGCGCACGCAAGTTCCGCTGTGCCGGTGGTGTGATCTGCGGCGCACTCTCCGCCTGCGGTGCTGTACTGGGTGCCGGCAGAGATGGCCTTGCCATGCTGGTACTGCCGGTGGGCGGGCTCCTGATGGGCTACCTCGCCTCCCGCAACCGCTTCGCCATCGCCGGCATCTTCTTTGTCTTTTCCCTTATGGGGCTTATCACATTCAGTTCTGCCCTGCTCACAATTTCTGTGGTCTGCAATCTTTTTCTGGGCAGCGTGGCATTCCTGTTTCTGGATGCCGCCTGTCTGGACAAGTGGCTAGTCATGGACATCTCCGACAAGAGCGACAGCACCCAGCCCCTTTCCGCACGCCTGAACGACATGGCAGGCGCCATTCGCAGCGTGCGGCAGGACACCAACGCTATCGCCGCCCTGCTCCCGCAGGAGGAGATCTCCCACGACACCGCCAGAGAAGTCTGCGAGACCGTCTGCGGCAGCTGCCGGAACAAGCTGCGCTGCTGGGAATCCCATTACGAAGAAACGCTGTGTGGCTTTCGGAAAATGGAGAGCCACCGTGGCACAGAGCTGCCGCCCATTCCGGCAGAGCTTGCCCAGTGCAGCCGCACTGAACGGCTTCAGGCGCTGTTTTCCAGACAGGCGGCAGAACGCAGGCGGGCACGCTTTCTGGCGGCACGCACCGCAGAGAGCCGTACCGTGCTGCTAGAACAGCTCTCCGCCGCCGAGGAATTGCTGCAAACTGTTTCCAGCCATCTGGACATCCGCTACAGCAGTGAGATGAGCGAGAGCATCCGCCGGCGCATGCTCCGGTACGGCTACGACTGCGACACCGCTGCCGCCTATTACACCGAGTCCGACCGCCTGATGATCGAGCTGCACTGCGCCGACCGCACGCTGGACGGCTGTCTCCCCACCATCCGGCACATCCTCTCCGAATCCCTGAACATGACACTGGAGGAACTGGATCCCATCCGGCTGGGCGGTCAGACACGCTACCGGCTCTGCCAGCGTCCCAAGTACCGTCTGGAACACTTCTCCTCTGCCCGTCACGCCCAGCAGGAGAACATCTCCGGCGACAGCGCCGTCACCTTTACGGACAGCGCCGGAAACCCCTATCTTGTCCTCTCCGACGGCATGGGAACCGGCAAATACGCCGCCATTGAGTCCCGCATGACCACGGAGATGTTCCGCAAATTTGTCAGCGGCGGCATCACCGGCACGGCTGCGGTACGGATGATGAACGGACTGCTGCTCACCAAGTCGCCGCAGGAGACCTTTGCAACACTAGATGTGGCGAAGTTCGATCTGGATGCCGGCGCACTCACCATCATGAAGTCCGGCGCAGCTGCCACGCTGATTCGCCACGACGGCAAGGTGTCCCGCATCAGCGCCAAGACCTTCCCCCTCGGCGCAGAACCGGAGGGCGAGCTGGAGATCCGGCACATCGCCCTCCGGCCGGACGATATCATTCTCATGCTCTCCGACGGCGTCAGCGAGGACGCATACCCCCTTATCCGGCAGCTTCTGGAGAGTGGCGCCACACTGGAACAGATCGTCACCGAGATCTGCGAAAAAGCGGCAATCTTTGCCGGCGGAACCCAGCGGGATGATGTCACCGTCTGTGCAGCACGGCTGCTTCCGGCATAAGCACCTGCGCCTCCCGAATTTTTTCCAAAATCTGCATCTTTCTTTTACGCAGACGCTGTTTTTTGCCGTCTGTGTAAATTTCCATGCGCATTTCAACAACGGTTTCAAAATCGTATCACACTTTTTCATCGTTTTCACTGGCAAAGCGAGAACGTTTTCTCCCAGCTTTTGTACATATTATACAAATCGGTGGATTAAAACTGTTCATTTCTATAAAAATCGCCAGTGAAAACAAAAATAACTTGCAATGGTTCTCTTTTTATGTTAAAATGTGAATAGAAAAATAAAAAGGAGGGTTTGCTATGCCTTCATCGCAGAAATCCAAAGATTACGATTTTCCGCTGTATCTGTTCCACCAAGGAAAAAATTTTGAGGCGTACCGCTTTTTTGGTGCGCATTTATTCCGCCGCGGGAGAGGACAGTTCTGCCGGTTCCGTGTCTGGGCACCGCATGCCAAAAGCGTCTCCGTCATCGGCAGCTTCAACAACTGGGACCGCAGCTGTCACCCTATGGAGAAGATCACAGATGCTATCTGGGAAGCAGAAATCCCCCGCATTCAGCAATTTGACAGTTACAAATACAGTATCGAAACGGAAGATGGCCGTATTTTAGATAAAGCAGACCCCTATGGGTCACACTACGAAACCCGTCCCGGCACAGCCTCCAAGATCTATGAGAGCAGCTATACGTGGAAGGATGCCGCATGGTACACCGCAAAAAAGCAGCACTCCCCGTATAAAAGCCCCATGAACATCTACGAGGCAAACCTCGCCTCGTGGAAACACAAGCCGGAGGAGAAATTCCCCAGCTATGTGGGATTTGCCGAGGAGATCATCCCTTATCTGAAAAAGATGTCCTACACCCACATCGAACTGATGCCGCTGACGGAATATCCCTTCGACGGCTCGTGGGGATATCAGGTGACTGGCTATTTTGCCCCCACCTCCCGCCACGGCACGCCGGACGACTTCCGCACCATGATCGACATGTTCCATCAGGCCGGCATCGGCGTCATTCTGGACTGGGTTCCGGCACACTTTCCCAAGGATCCTATGGGTCTGTGCGAGTTCGACGGCTCCTATTGCTATGAGTATGCCGACCCGCTAAAAATGGAGCACAAGGGCTGGGGCACCCGTGTCTTTGACTACGGCAAGGGCGAGGTCTGCTCGTTCCTGATCTCCAGCGCCTGCTGCTGGCTGGAGGAGTTCCATGTGGACGGTCTGCGTGTGGATGCGGTGGCATCCATGCTCTATCTGGACTACGACCGTCCCGACGGCGAATGGCGTCCCAACGTCTACGGCGGCAACGAGAATCTGGAGGCAGTGGAATTCCTGCGCCACCTCAACGAGGCAGCGTTCTCCCGCAATCCGGATATTCTCATGATCGCAGAGGAATCCACCGCATGGCCGCTGGTCACCAAGCCCACCGACATCGGCGGACTCGGCTTCAACTTCAAGTGGAACATGGGCTGGATGAACGACATGCTCAGCTACATCTCGCTGGACCCCATCTATCGGGCGTTCAATCACGATAAGCTCACGTTCTCCTTCTTCTACTGCTTCTCCGAAAACTATATTCTCCCCATCTCCCACGATGAAATCGTCTACGGAAAATGCTCCATGCTCCAGAAGATGAACGGGCAGGACGATGCGGAGCGCTTCGCTTCTTACCGTGCTTTTCTGGGATACATGATGGCACATCCGGGCAAAAAGCTGCTCTTCATGGGTCAGGAATTTGCCCAGAAAAACGAGTGGAATTACGAAACGCAGCTGGACTGGGAGCTCTTGGAACTGCCGGAGCACAAGCGGATGGAACAATTCTCGCAGGATCTGAACCGATTCTATCTGGAGCACTCTCCCCTGTGGCAGGACGACGACTCGTGGCAGGGCTTCAGCTGGATCTCCCACGATGACTACCAGCAGAGCGTCATTGCATTCCGGCGCATCGATGATGCCGGCAAGGAGATCATCGCTGTGTGCAATTTCTGTCCGGTACAGCGCAACGATTACAAGATCGGCGTGCCCAAGGAGGGCAGCTATGCGCTGGCATTCAACACAGACGACAAGAAGTACGGCGGAAGCGGCATCACCGAATCCAAGTTTCGGACGCTGCCAATCTCCATGCACGGCTTTGAACAGTGCGTCTCGCTGACACTGGCACCGCTGTCGGTGATCTATCTCACCTTCACCCCGCCGAAAAAGCGCACCGTCCACAAGTCCGCTGTAACGCGAAAAACACCGGCAAAACCAAAGGCAACCAAGAAACCGGATACTGCACGGAAACGTACAGCCGCACCCAAATAAAATTTGCCGTAATCTGTGCGGAAGCCATGTGCTCTAACCTCATTGTACCGCATAGTTTAGGATAAAGAGTTTCCCTATTTTGAAATAGAACGATTAGGAGGAATATCATGAAGATCAAGAAAAAGTGTGTCGCTATGCTTCTCGCAGGCGGTCAGGGAAGCAGACTATATGCCCTGACACAAAAGGTGGCAAAACCAGCAATCCCCTACGGCGGTAAGAATCGCTTCATCGACTTCCCGCTCTCCAACTGCATCAACTCCGGCATTGATACCGTGGGTGTTCTCACCCAGTATCAGCCCATGGTGCTAAATGAATACATCGGCAACGGCCAGCCCTGGGATCTGGATAAAATGCACGGCGGTGTTCACGTGCTTCCGCCGTACCAGACAGCTGCCGGCGCATCTTGGTACGAGGGAACTGCCAACGCCATCTATCAGAACATTGCGTTCATCGAGCGCTACGATCCGGAATATGTCATCGTACTGGGCGGCGACCATATCTATAAAATGGATTACTCCAAGATGCTGGACTACCACATTGCCAATGAGGCAGACAGCACCATCGCTGTCATCGATGTTCCCCATTCCGAAGCCTCCCGCTTTGGCATCATGACCTGCGACGAAACCGGAAGAATCACAGACTTTACAGAAAAGCCAAAGGAGCCAAAGTCCACACTGGCTTCTATGGGCATTTATGTTTTCTCCTGGGCAAAGCTCAAGAAATACCTCATTGAGAACGAAAACGCCAACACCGGCTCCAAGGACTTCGGCAAGGACATCATTCCGGCAATGCTGGCAAACAGCGAGCGTCTGTTCGCCTATGAGTTCGAGGGCTACTGGAAGGACGTTGGAACACTGGACAGCCTGTGGGAGGCAAACATGGATCTGCTCAGCCCGAACGTTCCGCTGGATCTCTATGACCCCAACTGGAAGGTATACTCCCGCCACAACAACATGCCGCCCCAGTACATCGGCGAAAATGCCCACGTGGAAAACTCCATGATCACAGAGGGCAGCGTCGTGGACGGCACTGTGGACTTCTCCATCATCTCCTCCGGTGTCACCATCGAAGAGGGCGCATCTGTCAAGTACAGCATTATCATGCCGGGCAGCACCATCAAGAAGGGGGCTGTGGTAGAATACGCTATCATCGGTGAGGACTGCATCATTGAATCGGATGCAGTCATCGGCATGAGCCCGGAATCCGTTCCGAACCGTGACGACTGGGGCATTGCCGTACTGGGACACAACATCACCGTTTCCTCCGGCAAGCGTGTCCTTCCGAAAGACATTATTTCCGAAAATCTGTAAAGGCGGTGCAAACACATGAGTATTAAC
This sequence comes from Ruminococcus callidus, assembly GCF_020709055.1. GTDB lineage: Bacteria > Bacillota > Clostridia > Oscillospirales > Ruminococcaceae > Ruminococcus_C. Next base: position 24,829 of record NZ_JAJFCK010000026.1, on the reverse strand, counting down.
CAGAATGTATTGGGTTTGATTTTTGCTAGTATTAACGATTCCGCAGTCATCGATTTGACCAAGCTGCGCACAATGGGTTCGATCCCCTACGGCGGACGCTACCGTCTTGTGGACTTTCCTCTCTCCAACATGGTGAATTCCGGCATTTCCGAGGTTGGCGTCATCACCAAATCCAACTACGGCTCTCTGCTGGATCATCTGGGTTCCGGAAGAGAATGGGATCTGGCACGGAAAAAGGGCGGTCTGCACCTGCTGCCGCCGTTCAGCCAGGTTGGCGGCGGCACCTATCAGGGCCGTCTGGAAGCGCTGAGCAACATCTGGAGCTTTGTAGAGCACACCCGTGCCAAGTATGTGGTTCTGTCCAACTGCGATGTCATCACCACCATTGACTTCAACGATGCGCTGGAGCATCACCAGACCTCCGGCGCAGACATTACTTTCATCTACGGCAAGGGCATCTACAACCGGGACTCCTGCCCCAACAGCTGCATTCTCCAAATCGATGAGAACGACACCATTCAGGAAGTTCTCACCAATCCGCTGCTCTCCGGCGAGTGCAACATCTCTCTGGATATGTTCATCATGAACACAGACTTCCTCAAGCAGGTAGTTCTAGAGGCGATCAGCAAGAACCAGCAGAGTCTAATTCGTGATGTGCTTCAGGCAAGAAAAGACGAGTTTGTCTTTAAGGCATACGAGCACAAGGGCTGCTTCTACCGTGTCAACAGTCTGGAGGCTTACTACAAGGCAAACCTCGCACTGCTGGACACCAAGATCCGGAATAACATCTTCTCCGCAGAAGCTCCGATCTACACCAAAGTCGGCGACAATCCGCCGGTAAAGTACGGTCTGGAAGCAAACGTCAAGAACTCTCTCATCGCAGACGGCTGCGTCATTGAAGGTACGGTAGAAAACTGCGTGCTGTTCCGTGGCGTGCGTGTTGCCAAGGGTGCTGTTGTCCGCAACAGCGTCCTCATGCAGGGCACAGAAATCGGAAGCGGATGCAACATCGATGCCATCGTTGCCGACAAGAATGTCACCATCTCAGAAAATCGTGTCCTCACCGGTTCTTCCTCCTATCCGCTCTATCTGGGCAAGAAGGCAAAGATTTAAGAAATAACGATAGAATCAGAGAAACAGATATGCTATAATGAAATCGTGCTTTCCGAAAAAGACGTATTATGTCTTTTCGGAATACGATCGGAATCACGGATGCGCTGCCGCAGGGAACAGGCTCTCAAAACGATTGGGGCATTTCCTGCGGCAGTCTGCATCTCTGCCGTTTGGAGAAAGGACAGGTATCCCCTATGAAAATCTTATTTGCATCCAGCGAAGCGCTCCCCTTTGCCGCATCCGGCGGACTCGCCGATGTGGTCGGCTCGCTTCCCGCTGCACTCAGCCAGAAAAAGGACATGGACTGCCGTGTGGTTCTGCCGCTGTACCGTTCCATCACGCCGGAAGTCCGCAACCGGATGACCTTCCTCAAGGACATCAACGTGGAGGTGGGCTGGCGCAAGCAGTACTGCGGTATCTATACCATCGCTGTGGGCAGCGTCACCTATTACTTGCTGGACAACCCTTATTACTTCATGCGGGACGGCATGTACGGCTTCTACGATGACTGCGAACGCTTCATCTTCTTCTCCCGTGCCGTGCTGGAGATTCTGCCGGAACTGGGCTGGAAGCCGGACATCATCCACTGCAACGACTGGCAGACCGCAATGATTCCCGTTTTCTATCGGGTGCTCTACCAGTATCATCAGGAATACGAGAACATCCGCATTCTCTATACCATTCACAACATCCAGTATCAGGGCGTATACGGCAAAGAGGTCATCACAGAGCTGATGGGAATCCCCACGTATCACACCAACCTACTGGAATTTGACGGCATGGTCAACCTGATGAAGGGCGCCATCGAAACCGCCGACCGTATCACCACCGTCAGCCCCACCTACGCCAAGGAGATTCTCGACCCGTGGTATTCCTATGGCATGGATCGGGCACTGGTGCGGCGGCAGGACGGCATTGTGGGCATTCTCAACGGCATTGACGTGGTGGGCTACAATCCGGAAACAGACCCCAACATTCCCAAGCACTACAGCGCCGCCAAGATTCAGGGCAAGAAGGACTGCCGCAAAGCGCTGCTGGAGGAGTGCCATCTGACGGATACCAATGCGCCGGTGATTGGCATTGTCACCCGATTTGTCGCCCACAAGGGCATCCAGCTGGTACAGCAGACGTTCCACGAGATGCTGCAAATGGGCTGCCGCTTTGTTATTCTGGGCAGCGGCGAACGGCTGTACGAGGATTTCTTCCGGGAGATGCAGGCGGAATATCCAGAGCAGGTACACGTTACCGTGGGATTTGTGCCGGCAATGGCACGGCGTATCTACGCCGGTGCGGACATCTTCCTCATGCCGTCCCAGAACGAGCCGTGCGGTCTGGCGCAGATGGTCGCCATGCGGTATGGTACGATTCCGGTGGTGCGGGAAACCGGCGGTCTGAAGGACTCCGTCTTTGATGCCGGCGGCGAAAACGGCAACGGCTTCACGTTCAAGACCTACGACGCCTATGATATGCTGGATGCCGTCAAGCGTGCCTGCGCCCTGTTCGGGGACAAGCGGAAGTGGAACGCTCTGGTACGCCACGCCATGAAGTGCGACTACAGCTGGAACACCTCGGCAGAGCAGTATATGGAACTGTATCGTTCGGTGCTGGGGTGAGAAGTGCACTGGGAAAAGCACATTGAAATATAAGAACCTGTCTTCACAAGAGTATACAAGTGTCTTTTCGGCAAATTTTGCTGCATCCTGCGTGAAAAATACTTGCCGGGCGACAGCCCGCCTGCGTATTTTTGCCTTGCCTGCAACAAAATTATGCTCGAAAATCCACATATATTTCTTGTGAAGACAAGTTCTAAAACCAAACCCAAAACAACCACAAAGGTGTTATTATGAAAAGAAAGGCATTTACACTGACACTTGCAGCATTCCTGCTAGTTTCTCTGGCAGCATGCAGCAGCAACGAAACGAATTCGTCCAAAATCGCAAATGAAACAGTCAGTGCCGTGGAAACATCTGTTTCTGAAAATGTGCATTCCGACATCACACACATCTGCCAGAAATTTTTGCAGAACAACGAAACTGATGAAACTCTGGCAAGCATCATCGACATGGACACACCGGATGTTCAGGAGATGAAAGAGCCGCCGTCAGAAAACATCTATGCCGCATTGGCAGAGGAACCGGGAACCGGTCCTTATTATGCAGTCACCTTTTCCACAACGGAAGATGATCTGCTCGGCCCGATCATTCTTTATGTAAACCAGAAAAAGGAAGTTTTCGGTATTGGGTATCGGGAGTGAATGTTCAATGGATTAGGTGGTCATTTCGTACACAAGGAGGTTCCCATGGACGAAATCTGGGCAAAACTCTATGCCGCTGCCAAAACGGTACAGCAGGAACGGCAAATTTCCGACTATGTGCTCGCCGGCGGCGTAGCTGCTGCGGTGTTATCCAAATCCGGCAAAATCTACACCGGCGTGTGCATCGACACCTGCTCCACGCTGGGCATCTGTGCGGAGCGAAACGCCATTTTCAACATGATTACCAACGGTGAACAGGAAATCGACAAGGTGCTCTGCATTTTGCCGGACGGTTCCGGCGGTGCGCCGTGCGGGGCGTGTCGGGAGTTGATGGTACAGCTCATGCCCAACGGCAAATACAAGGACATTGAAATTATGCTGGACTATGCTGCAAATCGCATCGTCCGGCTGGGTGATCTCACACCGGAATGGTGGATTTCGTAAGAGGAGAGAGAAACACTATGGAAAAAGGCCGCACCCTGAGAAATGTTCTGCTGCTGGAGAAAAAGCGAAAAATCGGCGGCGGAATCTATCACAAAATGCAGGTGGACTTCGCCTACAATTCCAACCACATCGAGGGAAGCCAGCTCTCTCACGAGCAGACAAGGTACATCTTCGAAACACACAGCATTGATGGAACTGCCTTTGTAGACGACGTCATTGAAACCGCCAACCACTTCAAGTGCTTTGATTTTGTGCTGGACACCATTGACATGCCTATCACAGAGGAATATGTGAAACAGCTGCACCGTATTTTAAAAAGCGGTTTCATGGCGGAGCAGAATCCGGAAGTTGTTGTGGGCGAATATAAGAAATATGCCAGTGTTGTAGGCGGTATTATCACGGCAAAACCGGCAGATGTGCCCCAACAGATGGCGGTGCTGCTGCAAAAATACAAGACACACAGCGCACTGGATCTTTACGATGTTGCACAATTTCACGTGGAGTTCGAAAAAATCCACCCGTTCTACGATGGAAACGGCAGAGTCGGCAGGCTCCTGCTCTTCAAGATGTGCCTTGCCAACGCCATCGTTCCATTTGGCATTGACGAGCGTCACAAAATGTTCTATTACATGGGCTTGAAAGAATGGCAGCAGGAACACCAGCCAAACCGGCTTTTGGATGTGTTCTTGTCTATGCAGGATGATATGAAAGCAGTTTTAGACTACTTCGAGATTCTCTACCCCCACCTCGAACAGACTTCACGTGAACTGATCGCCAAGCATTCCTGAGATAATTTTCTCAAATACTACACTTCAAAAAACAAAGCGGGACAAGGCTTTTCTCAAACCTTGTCCCGCTTTTTGCGATTGGCGGAGGAAAAAGGGTTACTGTTCCTCTGCCACTTTTTTCAGTGCCTTTGCCAGCTGATCCGGACATGAGGTAGGACGGCTTCCGCACTGGATGCCCTCCAGACGCTTGACCACCTCATCGACCGGCATGCCCTCAACCAGTGCTGCAATGCCCTTTGTGTTGCCGTTGCATCCGCCGACAAACTGTACTTTCTTTACGATGCCGTCTTCCACGTCCATGTGGATCTGACGGGAACAGACACCGTGGGGAGTATAACAATACTGCATGTGTTTCACGCTCCATTTCTGAGAATCCGGACAACATTTCGTTATCCATCCACATTATAGCACATTCTGCAGGAGAATGCAAGAAGCGTTTTCTTTCAGGCATTTTCCGAATCTTCTGCATGCTGCATCCGCTGGAACGCCATCTTGGAAAAGGTATCCCCCAGATTCATGCCCTTCTCGTAAAAGTCCTTCGCTTTCAGCGCATCCTTTTCCGTACCCATGCCGTCTTTATAGCAGTTGCCGGCAAGGTAGCACGCCTTGGCATTGCCGTGCTCTGCCGCCTTTTCGAACCAGAACAGCGCCTTTTTCTGATCTTTTTCCACACCCTTTCCACGGAAATAGCAGTTGCCGAGCTGTGTCTGCGCATCCGGATGCTCTTGTTCGGCAGCCTTTTCGTACCAGTGGAAAGCGGCGCTGTAGTCCTTTTCCGTGCCGTGTCCCAGCTCGCAGAGCTTCCCCGCCTCATACTGTGCAGCGGCGTAGCCCTGTTCGCCGGAACGGGTGAACCATGTATAGGAATCCTCGTAGCTTCTCGGCACACCCTTGCCAATGCAGAAGCATTTCGCCAGCAGGTACTGCGCCTTGGCGTTTCCCTGTTCGGCTGCCATGAGGAAAAACTCCGCTGCCTTGGTATAATCCAGCGACACTTTCGACTTCTCGATCATCTTCTGCTCCTGCAGGAACGCCTTGGCATCTGCATGCCCTTGCGCAGCAGCCTTTCTCGCCCAGCCCAGCGCAACCATGAGGTTCTTTTCCACGCCGTTTGCACCTTTGGCGTAGAGCTGGCTCAAACGGTACTGAGCATCGGCATTTCCCGCTTTTGCGCCCTTTTTATAGTTCTCCGCAGCGTCGGCAGCCAATTCCGGCGGTACGCCAATGCCAAACTCCTCACACATTCCCTGCCAGTAGAAGAGCTCCGGACATTCTGTTTTTGCCTCCTCCGAGAGCATGAGCAGTTCTGCAAACTTTTCAAACTGTTCTTCCAAAGGAGCCTCCTCTATGGGCTTATCGCCCTCATAAAACTTCCGTATTTCTGCAACAATTCTCTTTTCAAACTCTACCATCTCTTCCACTCCTTTCAGTGCCTGACCCGAATTTCTGAGATTTCCGACTTGGCATCGGCAGAATCCAGATAGGTTCGAATCGCTTGTTCCGTTTGCTTGACTTCCTGACGAAATTCCTCCGCCGAGATACGGTAGGCGCCATTTCCCAAAATAATCAGCTGCTCCATCCCATCCGAGGTCGCCACACGGACACGGTGCTCTCGGCACAGTGTGCGGGTGGTCTTTTCGATGTACGAGTCCGCCGTCTCCGCAGCCTTGGTATAGACCACATCAATGTCGTGCACGTGCTCGATCTCCCGCTGCACGCCGTTGACACGATAGGCATCGAACACCAGAATCAGGTGGCACTTCCGATAGCCCTGATAGTTGCACAGGATCCGGATCAGCCGGCTTCGGGCAGTGTCCAGACTCTCCTGCGCCAGCGTTTTCAGCTCGTCCCACGCAAAAATGATGTTGTACCCATCCACCAGCAGATACTCCTCCCCACGCTGCTGCGGGGCGATCTCGGAAAACGTCGCAGACATCTGTTCCAGCTCGGCTGTCCCACGGAATGACCGATTGAGAGCCCGTTCCACCTTGCCGTAGGTTCGCTCGAAAATCGCCATCAGTTCCTGATCCTCTTCCAGCGAGCCGCCATAATGGCGGACGACGGACGGTGCTGGCGCTGCCGATTCCGGCGGCGCTTCCTTTGGCGCTTCCAGACAGCTGGGAAGGTGCATGTGCTGTTCCACTTCATCCCACCGCACGACATAGGCTGCGCCGTTTCCGCAAAAAACAGAGTCGGCAGAGTTCTCCACATCGCCATCACAGTCGTAGCCAATGGCATCGATGATCTCGGCGCTGTTCTCACAGGGGGCATAACCTGCCTGTGTGCAGAACAGTCTGCCCTTGCCGTGGGTGTAGTTCGTCACAACGGTATAATAGTCCTGCAATCCAGCCACAGGCGCTTTTCCCCGCAGCACAGCGGTATCGCCCTTGGTCTCCGGCGGCTGGAATGTTCCGCCGCACTGCTGGATGTCTGCCATCGCCCTGCCCACACAGTCCTGCGGCACTTCCAAAGTATAGGCGTACCACGGCTCCAGCAGGACGCTCTCCGCTTTCCGCAGACCGTTCCGGACGGCACGATAGGTCGCCTGCCGGAAATCTCCGCCCTCGGTGTGCTTCACGTGGGCTTTTCCGGCACGGAGGGTGATCCGCATATCTGTAATGGGCGAACCGGTGAGCACACCCACATGAATCTTCTCCGCCAGATGAGTGAGCACCAAATTCTGCCAGTTCTTATCCAGCGTGTCCTCCCGACAGTCGGCGGCAAACTGCAACCCGCTGCCTTGGGGAAGCGGTTCCAGAAGCAGATGCACCTCGGCATAGTGGCGCAGCGGCTCGTAATGCCCCACGCCCTCCACCGGGCGGCGAATGGTCTCCCGATAGGCGATTCTCCCGCTGCCGAATGTCACGGACAGGTCGAACCTCTGGGCGATGCGCTGTTCTAGAATCTCTTTCTGCACGGCACCCATGAGCTGCACCTGTACCTCCTGAAGCGACTCGTTCCAGACAAGGTGCAGGGACGGTTCTTCCTCCTCCAGCGGAAGCAGCTTTTGCAGCGCTGCGTGGAGATTGGTGCCCGCCGGAAACTGGAGAGCATAGCTCATGACCGGCTCCAATACAGGGTGAGTGCTGTTTTCCGATGCACCCAGTCCCTGTCCGCAGAACGTCCGGCTCAGCCCCGTGACTGTGCAGACTGCACCAGCCGGAATAGTTTCCACCGTCTGGAATTTTGTGCCGGAGTAGCAGCGAATCTGGCTGACTTTCTCCGTACAGACTGTGCCGGACTCCGTGGTGTAGGAGATGGCATCCCGCACGTGAAGCGCACCGCCGGTGATTTTCAGATGCGTCAGGCGGCTGCCCTTCTCGTCCGAGGAGATCTTGAACACCTGCGCCGCAAACGCATCCCCGTAGGAGGGGGGCGTGGTGTAGCATTCCAAGCCCTGCAAAAATTCCGTCACGCCCTCCAGCTTCAGCGCCGAGCCAAAGTAACAGGGGAACAGCTTCCGTCTGGCAATGCTCCGGCGGAGCGCATCGGTGCTGATTTCACCGTTCTCCAGAAATTCCTCCATGAGCGGTTCTTCGCACATGGCGGCTGCCTCCAGAAATGCCGGATCTGTCACGTCAGAAAAATCCAGACATCCCTCCCCCAGACGGGACTGCAGCTCCGCCAGCACCTGCTCCCGCTCTGCGCCGTTCAAGTCCATCTTGTTGACAAACAGAAAGACCGGCACTTCGTAATGTTCCAACAGCTTCCACAGGGTTTCTGTATGGCTCTGCACGCCGTCCGTCCCGCTGATGACCAGCACCGCAGCGTCCAGCACCTGCATAACACGCTCCGTTTCCGCAGAAAAGTCCACGTGTCCCGGCGTATCCAGCAGCGTAATCTCCGTATCTCCCAAGCGCATCTGCGCCTGATGCGAGAAGATCGTGATGCCGCGTGCCCGCTCCATGGCGTCGGAATCCAGAAATGCGTCACCGTGATCTACCCGTCCCAGCTTCCGAATCTCTCCTGCCTTGTAGAGCATCGCCTCCGCCAGCGTGGTTTTTCCTGAGTCCACGTGCGCTGTGATTCCCATAACCAGATGATGCAAACCATTTCCTCCTTTCGTCAAAAAAATCGGAATACTTTTTATTATAGCACAGGACCGATTCTTTTGCAAGTCTTTTCTTCTCTTTCTATCATTCTGTAAGAAACATTATAACACAATCGATTTACTGTGTCAAGGGCAGAATACAACAAACACCGCACCGGTTCAAAAATCCAAACCCATGCGGTGTCTTTTTTTGATGTTCTTACTTTAGTGATTTGACCATGGTCACATGGGGACAAAACTCGTCCATGTGGTAGTCCTCTGTCAGGGCGTAGCCCAGCTTCTGATAGAAACCGGATTTGTCGCACTGCGCCGAAAGGGAAAAACGGGATGCACCGCATGTTTTCGCCTGCTTTTCCAGTGCGGAAACCAGCAGCTTCCCGATGTGCTTCCCACGATACGCCGGAATCACGGCGATGCGTCCGAGGGTATATTCCCCCTCCGCCTCCGAGTACATCCGGCCGGCAGCGATGGGCGTTTCGCCATCCCGCACCAGCACGTGCCATGCACAGCCGTTCTCGTCCCAGCGGTCAAACTCGTTTTGAAAGCCCTGTTCCTCCACGAACACTTTGATGCGGACGGCTGCGCCCTCCGGCGAGAGTGTCTGAGAACATTGTATTGTGTACGCCATACTCAGAGCACCTTGGACAGGAATTCCCGCAGACGGGGATTCTTCGGATTGGAGAAAAACTCCTGCGGTGCGTTCTCCTCCATGATTTTTCCGCCGTCCATGAACATGACACGGGATGCCACCTCACGGGCAAAGCCCATTTCGTGGGTAACTACCACCATGGTCATGCCCTCCGAAGCCAGCTCCCGCATCAGCTCCAGTACCTCACCGACCATCTCCGGATCCAGTGCAGAGGTCGGCTCGTCAAAGAGCATCACGTCCGGATTCATCGCCAGCGCACGGGCAATCGCGATTCGCTGTTTCTGTCCGCCGGAAAGCTGGTTGGGATACTGCTCCGCCTTGTCCGAGAGTCCCACCTTTTTCAGCAGGCGTTCTGCCGTTTCGTTTGCCTGCTGCTGGTTCATCAGACCCAGCTTCACCGGTGCAAGAGTGATGTTCTTCCGGATGGTCAGATGGGGAAACAGGTGAAAATGCTGAAACACCATGCCCATTTTTTCCCGCACCGCATAGAGCTGTTTGTCCGGCATTCTGGTCAGATCCTGTCCCTCGAACAGAATCTGTCCGGAAGTGGGCTGTTCCAGACGGTTCAGACAGCGCAAAAAGGTGCTCTTGCCAGAACCGGACGGCCCGATGATGACGACCTTTTCACCCTTTTCAATGGTCGTTGTGATGCCCTTCAGAATGTGCAGGTCGCCGAAGGACTTCTCCAGATTTTTAACCTCGATCACTTTTTGCCAATCTCCTTTCCAGCTTCGATACCAGCGAACTCAGGATCATTACCATCACCAGATAGATCACCGCCACCGCAATCAGCGGCAGAAATGCCTCATAGGTCTGGCTTCGGATGATATCGCCGCCCTTGGTCAGGTCGGTCAGCGCAATGTAGCCGGCGACGGAGGTTTCCTTCAGCAGAACAATACACTCGTTGGCAAGTGCCGGCAGGATGTTCTTAAACGCCTGCGGCAGGATAATCGAGATCATGGTCTTGGGATAGTTCATTCCCAGACTTGCGCCTGCCTCGAACTGTCCGTTGTCAATGGACATGATGCCGGAGCGGACGATCTCCGCCACATATGCGGCAGAGTTCAGACCGAACGCAAGAACGGCAACAAAAGTTTTTCCCACATTGACAGAGGCAAAGATAACGAAATAGATGATCAGAAGCTGGACTACCACAGGGGTGCCGCGAATGATAGTCAGATAGATGCGTGCCAGCACATTCAGAAAGCCCAGTTTGCCGGTCTTGTCGTGAGTGGAACGGACAATGGCGATGAGAAAGCCCAGCACCATACCCAGAATCACAGCAAACAGCGTGATCAAAAGCGTTGTTCCGAGACCGCGCACCAGATACATCCACCGATCGCCATCAATAAACGTCGAGTGAAATTTCTCCACAAAATTCAAAGCTGCTGCCTCCCGTTAGTCTTTCCGGACAATGATGACCTGTGTTGCAGTCGCATAGCCCTGTGTAAAGGAGACATTCTTTTCCCGATCCGGTGTTACCGTCATGCCGGCAACGCCAACGTCTGCCTTGCCGGACTGAACTGCAGCGATGATAGAATCGAACTCCATATTCTCCACTTCCAGCTCCATGCCGATGACATCGCAGACTGCCTGCATCATATCCACATCAATGCCGACAACCTTGTCGCCGTCCATGCTCTCATACGGCGGGAACTCTGCGTTGGTTGCCATGACCAGCTTGCCGTTCCGATCCACGCTGTCGTCCGGTGTGTAGGAAACCTGATCGGCATTGTCACCAATCCAGTGGCCGACGATTTCGTCCAGCGTGCCGTCTTCCTTCAGCTGTGTCAGCGCATCGTCCAGCTTCTGTCCCAGTTCGTCGTTGCCCTTCTTGTAGGCAATGGCGTATTCCTCTTCTACGAACGGGTCGTCCAGAATCTTCAGGGTGTCGTTCTTCTCCACGAACACCTTTGCCGGCTCGCTGTCAATGATGACGGCATCCAGCTTGCCTTGCTTCAGCGCCTGTACTGCATCTGCACCCTTGTTATACGGCTCTACCTTGGCATCCTCCACATCGCCGGCGTAGATATAGCCGGTGGTGCCCAGCTGTGCACCAATGGTCTTTCCCACCAGATCGTCTGCGCTGAATACGGTGTTAGGCTTTGTGCCACAGCCTGTCAGCGATGCCGCCAGCATCATTCCTGCCGCCAAAATTGCAATTCCCTTTTTCATACAAAATCATTCCTTTCAAAATTGTATCTGCGATGGATACTCAAATCAGTTTCTATTATAATAGAAAACGGCGAAAAATACAAGAGCTTTTTTCGCCTGTCGCATATTTTTTACTTTTCCTATGGGATTTTCCACGGCAAAGGTTTTCTTTTCAAAGAAATTCCCGCAAATTCTTTATAAAAAGAGGAACAGCACCTCTGTTTTCTTTTTTCTGCAAAAGATCTCCGATTTTCCATCCAGCGCTCCGCTGATAAAAAGGCATGCGGAACGTGGATAATTTTTGTGGAAAAGTGCCTTTGACAATTTGACGGAAACGTGGTATCATCGTAGGAAAGATGTGTAGCTTTGTTGCGTAAGTCCAATCAAAGCTGCACATCTTTTTTTATTTTGTCAGAAAAAAGAGAGGAGAAAGACAATGGAACAAGTGAAACAACCGGACAAAATGGAGGTCATGCCTGTCAAACGGCTGATGCTGTCCATGGGCATTCCCATGGTGCTCTCCATGGTGTTGCAGGCTGTGTATAACATCGTGGACAGCGCCTTTGTGTCCAACATGAAAGAAAACGGTGAGGCTGCGCTGAATGCGCTCACCCTCGCCTTTCCGCTACAAATGCTGATGGTGGCGGTGGGCATCGGCACCGGTGTCGGGGCAAACGCCCTGCTGTCCAAGAGTCTGGGGCAGGGCGATCGGGAACGTGCCAGCCGTGTTGCCGGAAACGCCTGCTTTCTGGCGCTGGTCATCACCGCCGTTTTTGTGCTGTTCGGCATCTTCGGTGTCCGCCCCTACACCAACTCACAAACCTCGAATCCGCAGATCACCGAGATGACCGTAGACTACCTGCGCATCTGCTGCGTCGGCTCTTTCGGGATCCTATTCTTCTCCATCTACGAGAAGCTGCTTCAGGCAACCGGAAATTCCCTGTACTCCACCATTGCCCAGATCGCCGGCGCCGTCATCAACATGGTTCTGGATCCCGTTCTGATCTACGGCTGGCTCGGCTGTCCTGCGCTGGGGGTGCGGGGTGCTGCCGTCGCCACCGTTCTGGGACAGGTCGCATCCTTCGCACTGGCGCTCTTCTTCCACCTGCGGGTAAACCGGAGCATCTCCAACCGGTTCTCCTACTGGAAGCCCTCCGGCAGAACCATCCGTGCGATCTATGCCATCGGGCTGCCTGCCATTGTGGCGCAGGCGCTCATGTCCGTCATGACCTACGGGCTGAATCTGATTCTGGGCGGCATCAGCGAATCGATGGTGACCGCCTACGGGCTGTACTATAAGGTGCAGCAGTTCGTCCTCTTCGCCGCTTTCGGGCTGCGGGATGCCATGACTCCCATCATCTCTTTCAGCCACGGCAAACAGAACCGCAGCCGCATTCAGGAGGGCATCCGCTGGGGCATGTGCTTCACGCTTCTGGTCATGCTCGTGGGCTTCCTGCTGCTGGAGCTTTTGGCAGCGCCGTTTTCCGCCATGTTCGGGCTGTCCGGCGAAACCCGTGGGCTTTGCATCAGCGCCATGCGCATCATCTCCACCAGCTTCGTCTTTGCCGGCGCAAACATCGCATTTCAAGGCATCTTCCAAGCGCTGGATGGCGGACTGGAATCGCTGATCGTCTCCCTGTGCCGTCAGGCGATTTTTGTCTTTCCCTTTGCGCTTGCCTTTGCAGCGCTGGCAAAAGCCAATGCTGACATCTGCTAGACTGTATGGCTGACGTTTCCCATTGCAGAGATACTCTCCGCCGGTGTCGCCTGTCTGCTGTTCCGGCGCATCTTCCGAAAACGTGTCAGCATTCTGACTGAATAACGCAAACCGGCGCAGTCTTCCGTGTCAAACGGAGCACTGCGCCGGTTCTTTTTCACGATTCTTCGTCCGCACCGATGGACAGCCCAAGCAGCTGGGTCGCCTGTGTTTCCTCCAATCGTTCCACATCCCGCAGCTTCCGCTGGATGGCGCTGGAGCGTGTGCCGATGAGGGTGTCCAGATGTTTTTCTGCGCCTTGCAGACTCTTCTGCGCCTTTTGCAGCACCTCGCTGAACTTGTCGAACTCTGTCTTGACAGCGCCTAGAATCCGCCACACCTCGTCGCTCCGCTTCTGGATGGCGAGTGTCTGGAAGCCCATTTGCAGGGCATTGAGAATGGCAGCCATGGTGGAAGGGCCAGCCACGTTGATGTGGTACTCCCGCTGGAGCCGTTCCACCAGATCGGCGCTGTTGACCACCTCGGCGTACAGTCCCTCGAAGGGCAGGAACAGAATGGCGAAATTGGTGGTATAGGGCGGTTCGATGTACTTGTCCCGGATGTCCTTGGCACAGCCCCGAATGACCTGCTCCAGCTGCTTCTTGGCAGCATCGATCCGCTCCCGGCTGCCGGTCTCATAGGCATCCTGCAGGGCAGCGAATGTGTCGCCGGGGAACTTGGAGTCAATGGGCAGGTAGACACACCGCTCGCCGTCGCCGGGCAGCCGGATGGCAAATTCCACGTGCTCCCGACTGCCGGGAATGGTGGGGATCTCCGTTTCGTACTGCTCCGGCGAGAGAATCTCCTGTAGGATCGCACCCAGCTGGATCTCCCCCAGAATGCCCCGTGTCTTGACGTTGGACAGCACCTTTTTCAGGTCGCCCACGCCGGAGGCAAGGGACTGCATCTCGCCGAGTCCCTTGTACACGTCCTCCAATTGTTTGCTGACCCGCTGGAAAGAACGGCTGAGGTTGTCCTCCAGCGTTTTGGAGAGCTTCTCGTCCACCGTTCCGCGAATTTCGTCCAGACTCGTCTTTTGCTGAGCCTGCATGGTCTGAAGCTGTTGGAAGACGGTCTGCTGAATCTGCCCCATGCCCTGTGCGTGGGTACTCTCCAGTGTTTTCAGACGGGTCTCGAACTGCTGAAGCTGTGTCCGCATACTCTGCACCATCTCCTGCAGGGTCTGCTGCTGGAACTGTCCCGTTTTTTCCAGCTCCGTCTGCAGCTGCTGGCTTAGCTGCTGCACATTGCGCTGAAGCTGTTCCTGTGCCGCACGGGCGCTGGTATTCTGTCCCTCCTGCATCTCGCTCAGCTGCATCCGCACACTGCTGCGCAGCTGTTCCTGCCGCTGTCCCAGATTCTGTTCCAGAGATTGCAGACGCTGTTCAAACTGCTGGAGCTGCCGCATCATCCCCTGCTGGGTCTGCGTCAGAAGCTGGGTCTGGCTCTCGCCCACCTGCTGCTGATGGCGGGCGAGCATGTCCCCCATGCTGCTCAGTGCCGCCTGCATCTGTGCCAGCTGTTCCTGCTGTGCGGTGCGCAGATGCTGTTCCAGCAGCCGCTGCAGCCGGTCTGTCTGCCCCGCCGAAGCGCCGTTTTTCCGGCACTGGAACAGGAGAAGCACCAGCAGCACCAGTGCCGCCAGAATTCCGATCAAAATCACGTATTGCATGTGTCTCGTTCCTTTCTGAAATGTTTGAGATACTTTTATTATACGAATGGAGCGCAGAAAAGTCAAGTGAATCCGGTACGCCGTTTCCCGACAAGACAGCAAAGCTCCGCAAAATTGCAGCACCATTTTCCACAAAGCCGGCGAAGGATTGCTAAAATCCAATAAAAAGTGTGAGAGCCCGATGTTTTTTCCAAAAATGGTTGCAATCTCGCAGGCGGTGTGTTATAATAGAATGTATGGCTAGAACGCCATGCATTCATGAATGTTTTCCGCAGTGCCAAAGACGTGCGCACAAGAGTTTTCGGCACCGGCGGAATCCAATCCATACCAAGACGGTGCCTCCCGTTTCCGCAGGG
This sequence comes from Ruminococcus callidus, assembly GCF_020709055.1. Taxonomy (GTDB): domain Bacteria; phylum Bacillota; class Clostridia; order Oscillospirales; family Ruminococcaceae; genus Ruminococcus_C. The sequence continues at coordinate 9,592 of NZ_JAJFCK010000026.1, read as the reverse complement.
AAATCGGGAGGGTAAAAGGGAAACCGGTGCAAATCCGATACGATCTCGTCACTGTGATGGAAGAGCACGCTGCAAATGCATTTGAGAAGCTGTCTTCACAAGACACATTCTGAGAATGCGGTCACTGTTTGCGAATCAAACGGGAAGGCTGCGGCGCTGCGGGGAGTCCTGAGTCAGGAAACCTGCCGTCTTTGGAGTACAGGAATCTCAGAATTCCAGATCACGAGGCATTGATCGTACTGTAAACATAGACATTTGTCTTTCAGACGTTGCAAAACGTCTGTTTCGGTATGCCTTCTGTTCGATGCGAATGGAGGGCAGTTTCTTTGTTTCGTTTTCCTATCTAAAATATAAGGAGAACTTATCATGAAAAAAACTGCTATTTTTATGCTTTCTCTGGCACTGGTTGCCGGCATGCTGTCCGGCTGTTCCGGTGATTCCAGCGACTCTTCCGCAAAGGACAGCAGCTCTGCTGCGGACAGTTCCTCTGTGGCAGAGACATCCGCAGAGGATTCCACAGAAGATTCCTCTGAAACTTCGGAGGAGGAAACCATGGACGACGACGAGAATTACGACACTGGCGACGCTTCGCTGGATGACATCCGCAATCAGGACAACATCGGCGACAACGAGCTGCTGGTACTCAGCTTCGGCACCAGCTACAACGACAGCCGCCGTCTGACCATCGGCGCAATCGAAGGCGATCTGGAAAAGGCATTTCCGGACTTCTCTGTCCGCCGCGGCTTCACCGCCAACATCATCATCGACCACGTGCAGAGACGGGACAACATCCTCATCGACGATGTCGATGCTGCACTGGAGCGTGCCGTCAACAACGGTGTCAAGAATCTGGTCGTACAGCCCACCCACCTGATGCACGGTCTGGAATATGATGAGCTGGTAAAAGAGGTCGGCAATTATTCGGATGCCTTCGATCAGGTGGTATTCGGAGAGCCGCTTCTGAACAGCGACGACGATTTCGCCAGAGTGGAAAAGGCGATCACCGAGTGGACCGCCTCCTACGATGACGGCGAGACTGCCATCTGCTTTATGGGTCACGGCACTGAGGCAGATTCCAATGAGGTATATCAGAAGATGCAGGATCTGCTGACCAAGGACGGCTATACCAACTACTTTGTCGGCACTGTTGAAGCTCAGCCGTCGCTGGATGACGTTCTGGCAAAGGTACAGGCAGGCGATTACAAGCGTGTCGTTCTGGAACCGCTGATGGTGGTTGCCGGCGACCACGCCAACAACGACATGGCTGGCGACGAGGACGGCTCCTGGAAAAAGACCTTCGAGGATGCCGGCTACGAAGTAGAATGCCTGCTGCGGGGTCTGGGCGAAAACGAGGACATCCGTGCCATCTACGTGGATCACGCCAAGGCTGCCATCGACTCCCTGAAGTAAGTAACCATTCCAATATTTCACTTGTTCATATTCAAGAGCGGTTCGGACTTTTCCCAACCGCTCTTTTTGAAAGGAAGGCTCTCTATGAAATTTCGTGTATTTTCCGCCGCACTCTCCCTCTGTCTGACCGCTGCGCTTTGTGCCGGATGCGGCAGCACCGCCAAGGAGGAAACCGCAGGCACCGCCGCTTCCGAGGAATCCTCCGCCGTTGTCACCGCCGAAACGGTTCAGGTGGTACAGGACGGCATGGAACCCATCTCCGGCAGCGAGATCAAGGACGGCGTATATGACATCACCGTGGATTCCAGCTCCACCATGTTCCAGATCACAGCCTGTCAGCTGACCGTCAGGGACGGCAGCATGACCGCTGCCATGACCATGGGCGGAACGGGTTACCTCTATCTCTACATGGGAACAGGTGCGGAAGCCGAACAGGCGGATGCGGACAGCTACATTCCCTTCACAGAAAACGCTGACGGCACACATACCTTTACCGTGCCGGTGGAGGCGCTGGATACCGGCATTGACTGCGCAGCATTCAGCAAGAAAAAGCAGATCTGGTATGACCGCACGCTGGTATTCCGGGCGGACTCCCTGCCCATGGACGCACGCACCGAGGATGCTTACACCTCGGTGGAAAGCCTGAATCTGGAGGACGGCACCTATACCGTTGCCGTCACACTGGAGGGTGGTTCCGGCCGTGCCAGTGTGGAATCTCCGGCAACACTCACAGTGGCAGACAGCAGCGTCACGGCGGACATCCTCTGGAGCAGCTCCAACTACGACTATATGAAAGTGGACGGCGTACAGTATGACCCCGTCAACACCGACGGAAACTCGGAATTCCAGATTCCTGTGCTGGGCTTTGATTACGCCATGCCGGTTTCGGCAGACACCACTGCCATGAGCACACCCCACGAGATCGAGTACACCCTGTACTTCGACTCCGCCACACTGGAAAAGCAGTGATGCGCCGGATCACTGCATGCAGTCTGCTGCTGCCCTGTGTGCTGCTCTTTGCCTGCGGAACGGGAACGGCGGAGTCCTCCTCCGGCAGCGCCTGGGCAGACCGTTCCCCCACGGGACACATGGCGCTGGAATACGCCAAGGAATTTTCCGTGGACTACTACGGCAAGGATGCCCTCATCACCATCGCCGGCAAAGACCAGTACTTGCTGGTACCGGAGGGCGAAACGCCGCCAGCCGGTGTGGATGACAGCATCACCATTCTTCAGCAGCCACTGGACAATCTCTATGTGGCAGCCAGCTCCGCCATGGATCTGTTTGACGGCATCGGCGCACTGGACAGCGTTCACATGACCAGCACCGCCGAAACCGGATGGAGTTTGCCGAATGTTCAAAGCGCCATGGAAAACGGCACGCTGGAATATGCGGGAAAGTACAGTGCGCCAGACTATGAGGCGATCCTCTCCGGCGGCTGTGAATTGGCGGTAGAGTCCACCATGATCTATCACAGTCCGGAGATTCGGGAGAAGCTGGAGACGCTGGGAATCCCCGTGCTGGTGGAACACTCCAGCTATGAGTCCCACCCACTGGGGCGCATGGAGTGGATCAAGCTCTACGGGCTGCTGCTGGGGAAAACCGAAGCGGCAGAGTCGTTTTTTCAGGCGCAGTCCCGGAAGCTGGATGATATCTGCACCGGCGAAAGCACTGGAAAAACCGTGGCATTTTTCTACATCAGCTCCAACGGCAGCGTCAATGTGCGGAAGCCGGGGGATTATATCTCCAAGATGATCGAGCTTGCCGGCGGACAGTACATCTTTTCCGCCGATGACCTGAATGTGGAGGAAAACGCCCTCTCTACCATGAACATCCAGATGGAGGCGTTCTATGCCGGTGCAAAGGATGCGGATTATCTCATCTACAACAGCACCATTGACGGCGCCGTCAGCACCATCGACCAGCTGCTGCAAAAGAGTCCCCTGCTGGCGGATTTTGCCGCTGTGCAAAGCGGAAACGTCTGGTGCACCGAGCAGAACATGTTTCAGCAGACCACCGGCGCAGCGGACATGATCGCCGACCTGCACGCCGTGGTCACCGGCGAGGCAGACGGCAAGACACAACTGACCTACCTGCACCGGGTACAATAGGAGGGAACACACGTTGCAAAATCATCCATCTGCGGCACGCTGCTGGCTGCGGTATCTGCTGCTGGCTGCGCTGCTGGTGCTGCTCTTTGCCGTCAATCTGTGCAGCGGAAGCGTCCGGCTCTCCCCGTCTCAGGTTCTGGGGCTGCTCCTCGGACAGGAACAGAACCCCACGGCGTGGCGCATTCTCTGGGAGATTCGGCTGCCCCGCTGTCTGGCGGCAGTGGTTCTTGGCGGAGCGCTCTCCGTATCCGGCTTTCTGCTCCAGACGTTCTTTGCCAATCCCATCGCCGGCCCCTACATTCTGGGAATCTCCTCCGGCGCAAAGCTCACCGTCGCCCTCGCCATGATCTTCTCTCTGGGACAGGGCATGGTGCTGGGGTCAATGGGACTCATTGCCGCCGCATTCCTCGGTGCAATGCTCTCCATGGGGTTCATTCTGCTCATCGCCGGAAAAGTCCACCGCATGTCCCTGCTGATCATCTGCGGCGTGATGATCGGCTACATCTGCTCTGCGGTCACGGATTTCGTGGTCACCTTTGCCGATGATTCCAACATCGTCAACCTCCACAACTGGTCTATGGGCAGCTTCTCCGGCACCAGCTGGCGGGACATCCGCACCATTGCCCTGACGGTCTTTCCCGGTCTGCTATGCACATTTCTGCTGTCCAAGCCCATGGGCGCCTACCAGCTGGGCGAGGCATATGCGCAGAATCTCGGCGTCAACATCCGACTGTTCCGCATCGCCCTGATTCTCCTGTCCAGCGTGCTGTCCGCCTGCGTCACCGCCTTTGCCGGTCCCATCTCCTTTGTAGGGATTGCCGTGCCCCATCTGATGAAGAGCCTGTTCCGGACGGCAAAGCCACTGTGGATTCTCCCCGCCTGTTTTCTGGGCGGCGGGGTATTCTGTCTGTTTTGCGATGGCATTGCGAGAACCGTCTTTTCCCCTACAGAACTGAGCATCAGCACTGTCACCGCCGTTTTCGGTGCACCGGTAGTCATCTGGATGATGCTGCGGCGGGAGAAGCGCCGGAGGGAGGGCATGTGATGAACGACATTCTTTTACACACCGACCAGCTCACCGTGGGCTATCACGACGAGGCACTGATTCGGGACATCACGTTTTCCGTGCGTGCCGGACAGATTCTCACCCTCATCGGGCCAAACGGCGCCGGAAAATCCACCATCCTCAAGAGCATCTCCCGCCAGCTTGCGCCCCTCGCCGGCACAGTCTTTTTACAGGGCAAGGCGCTCACGGAACTGCCACGGCAGCAGCTGGCGCAGACCATGTCCATTCTCATGACCCAGCGGCTGGAAACGGAGTGGATGCGCTGCATTGACGTGGTGGAATCCGGACGATATCCGTACACCGGACGGCTTGGCATCCTCTCCGATGATGACCGGAACATTGCACAGGAGGCACTGCGGCTGGTACACGGCGAAGCCCTCGCACAGCGGGATTTCCGGCAGCTCAGCGACGGACAGCGCCAGCGCATTCTGCTGGCAAAAGCCATCTGTCAGGAGCCGGAGGTGCTGATTCTGGACGAGCCGACCTCCTTTCTGGACATCCGCTATCAGCTAGAGCTGCTGCAAATCCTCAAGGAACTGGTGCACACCCGCAGAATTGCGGTAGTGCTCTCCCTCCACGAGCTGGACTTGGCACAGAAGCTGTCCGACCTGGTGGCGTGCGTCCACGGCGACCGCATCGAGCGCATCGGGACACCGGACGAGATTTTCACCGGCGACTATATTGCCAGCCTTTACGAGATGACCTGCGGCAGCTACGACAGCTACGCCGGCACACCGGAGCTTCCGCCGCCTGCGGGAGTGCCACGCACCTTCGTCATTGGCGGGGGCGGTACAGGAATCCCCGTATACCGCCGGCTGCAGCGGGAGGGCGTGCCGTTCTACGCCGGTGTGCTGCCGGAAAACGATCTGGATTTTCCCACGGCACGTGCGCTGGCGGCAGAGGTCATCTCCGAAGCTGCCTTTGAACCCGTCGGCGAGGCGGCGTTTCAGCGGGCGGCACAGCGTATGGCGCAGTGCGAAACCGTGATCTGCTGCTGCGCAGCGTTCGGGACAATGAACCGGCGAAATCAGGATTTACTGGAGCTTGCACGGAAACAGGAAAAGTGCGTGGAATAGAAATCCTGCATGCGCTTTGACATACAGATGTTTATGGTTTTATCGAAACACAGAGCTGCAACATGCTGCTCTGTGTTTGTTTTTCTGGCGGAAATCGTTGACAAATGCCGGCAGGAACGTTATAATAAATAGGTACACTATGTATCACGTATTGGAGCGAAACACAATGAAAACTGAATTCTTAATGGGAAACGAAGCCATTGCGCTGGGTGCCATGCACGCCGGTGTCAGCTTCGTCTCCGGATATCCCGGAACACCCTCTACCGAAATTTTGGAAACCGTGGCAAAGCGGAATCCCGGCGACATCTACGTCGAATGGTCAGTCAATGAAAAGGCTGCGCTGGAAGCCGCTGCCGGCGCCTCCTACGCTGGCGCACGAACGCTGGTGACCATGAAGCAGGTGGGGCTGAACGTCGCCTCCGACCCGCTCATGAGTCTGGCATATGTGGGCGTCAAGGGCGGTATGGTCATCGTATCCGCCGACGACCCCGGCCCTATCTCCTCCCAGACGGAGCAGGACACCCGCCATTTTGCCCAGTTCGCCAAGCTGCCGGTATTCGACCCCTCCACCGCAGAAGAGGCGTATGAGATGATTCAGGACGCCTACGACTACTCGGAGAAGTACGGCATCCCCGTGCTCTTCCGTCCGGTGACCAGAGTCTGTCACAGCTGCGCCTCGGTACCCCTGCGGGAGGCAAAGGGCATTCGTCCGGCAGAGGGCTTCCGGAAGGACACCAGCCGCTGGGTCATCTTCCCTCGCACTTCCTACCTCAACCACATCAAGCTGGAGGAAAATGCCCCGAAGATCGGGCAGGATTTCTCCGGCTACCGATTCAACCAGCTGGAGGGCGAGGGCACGTTCGGCATCGCCACCGCCGGCATCAGCGCCACTTATACCAGAGAGGTGCTGCACCACTGCGGCAAGGCGGGAAAATTCCTGAAGATCGCCACCGCCAACCCGTTTCCGGAGGCACTCGCACTCCGGTTCCTGGAGGGGCTGGAGAAAGTCGTGGTCATTGAGGAGCTGGATCCGGTCATCGAAAACGCCCTGATCCACCTGTGCGGCAAGTACCACCTGCCCACCGTCATCCACGGCAAGCTGGACGGTACTGTACAGCCGGCCGGCGAAAACAGTGTGGAGAGCGTTGCCAGTGTGCTGGAGAAGTTTCTGCCGGTACAAATGCCGAAAAAGCCGGAGCTTCCGACACCGCCGCCGCTTCCGGTGCGTCCGCCGGTACTCTGTGCCGGATGTCCCCACCGTGCCTCGTTCTACGCCGTCAAAAAGGCGCTCAAGGGACGGAAAGCCGTGTTCTGCGGTGACATCGGGTGCTACACACTGGGCAATGCCCAGCCGCTGGACATGACGGATACCTGCCTTTGCATGGGCGCAGATGTGACCATGGCACAGGGCATGCAGCGCATTGAGCCGGACACCCTCCACTTCTCCTTTATCGGCGACTCCACGTTCTTTGCCTCCGGCATCACCGGCGTGGTCAATGCCGTATACAACCAGACGGACATCATTCTGGTGGTGCTGGACAACTCCACCACCGCCATGACCGGACATCAGCCCCATCCGGGCACCGGCGTCACCATGATGGGCGAGGTTTCCAACTGCATCAGCATCGAAAAAATTCTGGAGGCGATCGGTGTCCGCTCCATCCAGATCACTGACCCGCTGGACTACGCCGCTGCCGTTGCGGCAGTACAGAAAGCCGCCGGAGAAACCGGCGTTCGTGCCATCATCTTCCGCAGCCCCTGCATCGCCAAGATCAAGCCGGCTGCACCGGTGTGCGTGGACACGGAAAAGTGCACCTCCTGCAAGTTCTGCATTCGGGAGATCGGCTGTCCCGCCATCACGCTCTCCAGCGGAAAGGCACAGATCGAGCCATCCCTCTGCACCGGCTGCGGACTGTGCACCCAGATCTGTCCGTTCCACGCCATTGACCGGAAGGAGGCCGCAAAATGAAAAACTGGAATTGTCTGCTGTGCGGTGTGGGAGGACAAGGTACCGTCCTCGCCGCAAAGCTCATTGCCTACGCTGCCATGAAAAAGGGCATGCAAGTGCGCAACGCCGAGACCATTGGCATGGCGCAGCGTGGCGGCAGTGTGGTCAGCCACGTGCGCTATGGAGCGCAGATCGAAACGCCGCTGATTCCGGAACACTCCGCCGATGTGATGATTGCCTTTGAACCGGCGGAGGCAGTGCGCTGTCTGCGCTATCTGCGGGAGGACGGCGTCATTGTGGTCAGCCGCAAGGCAGTCAAGCCCGTCACCGCCGTTCTCTCCGGCGAAAACTCCTACACCGGCACGGAGATGCTGGACTATCTGACGCAGAACTTTTCCCACGTCCAGATCGTGGACGCCGACGGCATCTGTCAGGCATGCGGTTCGCCGAAGGTGCTGAACATCGCCCTTCTGGCGGCGGCGGCAAAGTCCGGCGGTTTGGGCATCACGCCGGAGGAAATCCGGCAAGCCGTCACAGAACGTCTGCCGCAAAAGTTCCATGCCATCAACCTCAAGGCAATCGATATCATCTGTAAGGGAGCAGAAACACTATGAAAATGAATTCACAGCAGTTTGCGCTGTTTCAGAAGCAGCTGGCAAACGTCATAAAAAACAGCGCATTCTATCAGAAAAAATTCGCCGGTCTGGATCCGACATCCATCCGGACACAGGAGGACTTCGAAACACTTCCGTTCACCTCCAAGGGCGACCTGCGGGAGGCATATCCGCTGGGACTGCAGGGCGTACCGGACAAGGACATTGTCCGCATCCACTCCTCTTCCGGCACCACGGGCACACCGGTGGTCATCCCTTATACTGCCAAAGATGTGGATGACTGGGGCGAGATGTTCAAGCGGTGCTATGAGTTTGCCGGCGTGACCAACGAGGACCGGGTGCAGATCACACCAGGCTACGGACTGTGGACTGCCGGCATCGGCTTCCAGAACGGCTGCGAGAAGCTGGGCGCTATGGCGATTCCCATGGGGCCGGGCAACACGGAAAAGCAGCTGCAAATGATGATGGATCTGAAGTCCACGGTGCTGTGCTCCACATCCTCCTATGCTCTGCTGCTGGCGGAGGAAATCGGCAAGCGTGGCATCAAGGACAAGATCCACCTGAAAAAAGGCGTCATCGGTTCGGAGCGCTGGAGCCAGAAAATGCGTGACCGCATTTCCACCGAGCTTGGCATCGAGCTGTACGACATCTACGGACTGACCGAAATTTACGGACCGGGCATCGGCATTAGCTGCCACGAGAACTGCGGCATGCACTACTGGGACGACTACATCTATCTGGAGATCATCGATCCGATGACCGGCAAGAATCTGCCGGACGGCGAGATTGGCGAGATCGTCATCACCACGCTGGTGAAAGAGGGCGCACCGCTGATCCGCTACCGCACCCACGACCTTTCCCGCATCATTCCGGGCGATTGCGCATGCGGCAGCAAGTTCCCGCGGCTGGACATCATCATGGGCAGAACGGACGACATGATGAAGATCAAGGGCGTCAACGTCTTCCCCAGCCAGATCGAGGAGATTCTGAGCACATTCGAGGAGATCTCCAGCGAGTATCAGATTCGTATCTCCCATCTGGACGGCAAGGACACCATGCGCATCTACGTGGAATCCACCGGCGATGTGGATTTCGCAGACCTGAGCCGCCGCATTGCAGAACAGGTCAAGAGCCGCATCGGCTTTACCCCCATTGTCAAGGTGGTCGAGGTCGGCGTGCTGCCCCGCAGTATGAAAAAGACGGCTCGGGTAATCGACGAGCGGTTTAATTGACACGGCGTACTGTATCTGTTGGTTGTGGTGATTGAAAATTTCGTTGAAAACATTCCACCGGAATGTTTTCAAAATCACAACACAGCAAACGGGACACAGGGCGGAGCGGTCTTGTTCGCTCCGCCCTCGAAAAGC
>NZ_JAJFCK010000025.1 GCF_020709055.1 Ruminococcus callidus | reverse complement strand
TTTTATTGGTATATTTCTATTATACCACATTGTCTAACAAAAGGGGAGCATTTCAGTTTGGCTGGGGTGCTCTTTTATGGAATGATATTATTGCTAAACAGCATCTTCATTTATCACATTTTTAGTATTTTTATTTGACATTATACAATAAATATGCTATACTAAAATTAAATAGAATTTTTTATAATATACAGAAAGGAAAAGTAAAATGAACAACAATAGAATCTCACTAAAATGCAAGCGCTGCAATGGAACTCTAACTGTTGATGAAGGAAAATCCATACTAGCTTGCCCTTATTGTGGGGCAAAAGAACTTATTATTGAAAGCGACGCAGTCACAATTGAGAAAATCAAAGCTGATACACAAAAAACAATAGAGCATGAAAGACTTAAGAGCGAAGAAAATCAACAAATCAGAGAAGAAGAAAAAGAGTACAGAAAAAATTTTACAAAAAGCAAATTTTTTAAATTTCTCACAACGGCAGCGACTGCTACACTAATAATTTCTGTCTTAATGTTTGCATTAGATGAAACATTATTAGGCATAATAGCATTATTACAAGCCATTTGTTTTGGCGCATCCATTGTAATAGCACTGTGTTTGAAACAAGAAAAAAGATTTCTTCATTTTTTTGTTGCTTTTATTGGCATACTGCTTGTAATACCAATGCTCAAAGCGTGTGGACATGTCGACAATTCCAAAAAATACGAGAAAATCAACTGGGATATCCTTGTGCTTGGAAATAAAATCCCAGAAACTTCATCTAAAAAAATTGATATTCAATATAACAATAATGAGTCCTTGAATATTGACGTATATGATACTTCAAAACAAGATTACTATAAGTATATTCAAAACTGCAAAGAAAAAGGATATACCATTCAAGATGACAATTATTCAACAGACACTGCTTATGAAGCATACAATGATGATGGCTATTGCGTAGAATTATGGTATAACGACTCTGGAAAATATATGTCAGTTGAAGTTACAACGCCTACTCCAATTTCTGATTTAGAATGGGATAAACACAGTATCTCAGCTATACTTCCAAATCCAAAATCAGACAAAGGTCTCTACAAAATTGAGAATGATGAAAAAACAATCGTTATTATAGGAAACGTTTCTGCTGACAATTTTATCGAGTACTTAAATGAGTGTATCAAATCTGGATTTACTGTCAATTCAGAAAAAAATGATAATAATTATTCCGCATATAACCAGACTGGCTATAATCTAAATCTGTCCTACAATTCAGGAAATAAAGAAATGACAATTTCTCTAAACAATCCTATGGAATTTTCAGAGATTACATTTCCCTCAACTGGAGTTTCCACGATACTACCTCTTCCAAAATCAAAATCAGGTTCAATATCATCCAATTATGACTGGGCGTTTTCGGTATATATTGAAAATATGAGTGAATCTGATTACAAGGCATACGTTCAGGAGTGCGTAGATGCCGGCTTTGTTAAAGATTCAAGTGATTATGGGGATAGTTACTGGGCTGATTATGAAAAAGATGATGATATTTGCATAAATATTTCATATAAAGGAAACGATGTTGTATATATCGATATATCTGGTTCCATAAATAAGGATTATTCATCATACAAGCGTAAGGTCAATTAAGAAAATGCGCACCGTTTTCCCCGCTGCGGAATAGAATGAAACAGACCCGTTCCGGATTGGCGGAGCGGGTTTTGAATGAGTTCTTGAGAAAGGAGCGGATGAAATTTGCAGAGCGCATACGAACGAATGCCCCGTGTCCCGGGGATGCAGCACAACCTGCTGCGGGACTATCCCCGCACGGAGCCGGTCTCTGCCCGATATACAGACACTGTGGAAGAACACGCCCCCATCAGCCCGTTTCCGGCGGAAACGCCCGTCGGCATGGCGTACGTCCCCTACCAGCAGTGGGAGGAGCCATATGATACAGAAACGGCGTTCCCCATTGGCACGATCTTTCCGGCGCTGGACGATCCCTTCCGAGGAGGTGGTCCCTGTGCATGAACGGCAGAAACTGATGGCAATGCTGCGAAAGTATGACTTTGTGCTGTACGAGTTGCAGCTGTATCTGGATACGCACCCCAGCTGTCCCCACGCCCTGCGCAAATGGCAGGAGGTCTCGGCGCTGCGTCAGAAAACGGCGTCCGCCTATATCCGGCAGTTCGGCCCGATCCAACCCAGACAAACCGACGGAAATGCTCCGTGGGGCTGGATCGAGGGACCGTGGCCTTGGGAAAAGGAGGCGAACTAAATGTGGACTTATGAGAAAAAAATATCATATTCTTATTGTACATAAAAAAACCGGCGGTGCAACCAAGGCTTTCCCTGCTACGTCGCCGGTTTTCTATGGATCATCAATCCAATGCCAACCCAATCATTTCTTCCTTTCCGATTACTTCCACTTGCTTGAATGTTCTTTTCATTTTGGTTGCGGGAGTCAACAAGCAGTATTATATACAACCATACATTTCCGCAAAAAAACAGCGTGAAAAAAAGAATCAGGTTCGCTGTGGAGATAAAGCGAAAATTAGCAGTGACGCAGTCAAAAAATCTGTTGCGTCGCTGCTATTTTGGGTTTATAAGGATTTTTAGAGATCAATTATATCAATAAACGTGTGAAAAAATCTGGTCATCATGCTTTAAAAGCATTTAACTTTTTCTTCCCATATTCTTATAATTAGTCTTGAATTGTGATTTACTTTGTGGTATAATTATAAATATCATTTATTTGATTCAGGACGGTGAAATAAATTTGGAAACATTATTATATCATTCTCCGATGCTGGAGAAAAAACCTTACTGTTCCGCAACAGAACTTGTTGATAAAATGGAAAGCAAGGGAATTACATTTCAAAAAATATCGAAAAACGATGCCGCAAAATATCTGATAGAAAAAAATAATTTTCTAAGACTGTATGCATATAGAAAGAACTTTCAAAAAGCGGAATTGGGTGAAAAAAAGGGGAAATATGTAAATCTCGATTTTTTTCATTTGAAAGCACTTGCAATTTTAGATTTGCAACTCAGAAAACAGATTTTTGGAATTTGCATTGACATAGAACACTGTCTGAAATTATCTATTTTAAAAGACTTTGAAACAAGAAAGCCAGAAGATGCGTATGCAATTGTTACTAGCTTTTTTAAGAATAACTATTATACAGCAAATGATATCTTACAAAAAAGCATTCAACGAAATGGTTACATAAGTGATTTGCTAAAAAAATACATTTCAGAACGTGAACATTTAGATGATGAAGATGACGTGTACTATCACACATTTTACCAGAACAGCAAAGAAAAACAGTATCGCATTGATATGCCAATATGGGTTCTACTAGAATCTATTACATTTGGCGGATTAATTCGCTTTTACAAATTTTATTATGAATATTATGAAAAAGATAGCCCTATTCCTATTAAGCTGTTAAATAGCATAAAAAGTATTCGCAACGCTTGTGCACATAACAATTGCATTCTGCATGATTTATCAGGAAACGAGTGTCGTCCACTTTCATTTGTCCGGACATTTGTTTCGAAAAAAGGGTGTACAAAATCAATGATTCAATCAAGATTGAAGTGCCGAACATTGCATGAATTTGCGTGTGTATTATATCTCGCTAATAAACGATATGGGAATTCAACATTCCTACCAAAAGATATTTTACATCACGATTTGAAAGAAATACAAAGAGTTCTTGTGCGATTTGAACATAAATATTTAGGACTGTTCCAGAAAAATGATATAATACTTTCAAGTTTTCAATTTTTAAAGAAAATCATTGACTTCTAAGCGCTGAGATGGTATAATAATATATGTAATATAAAAACTGAATCAGTTTTAAAGGGAGCGGCGTTGCGACGGTGCTCCTGATTTTTTTATATAAACAAAAACCGGCGGTGCAAACAAGGCTCTCCCCTGCTGCACCGCCGGTTTTCTACATTGCTACCACAGTTCCATCCGTTACGCTTCCCGGAAATTATCCACGCTCACATACCCCGTGACATACTTTCTCGCCGGCATCTTGCCGCAGTACTCTGCCTTGGTGGTGACACGATAGCGCCCGTTCCGGCAGCACTTGCCGTCATAGATGTAGTACGTGCCCTTGGGCAGGTAGCCAGCGGGCGTCGTCGCAGATTCATTGGCGAAGAGCTGTGTCTTTCTCTTGTAAAGCTGTACCTTCTGGCCTTTTGCATACTTGCTGCCGTTGGTGTAGACCGCATTTCCGGTCGCATCAAACACAGTATAACCAGCTTTGCAGACTTTCTTTGCGTTCTCCAAAGAGGAATACGCACCAAGCTGTGACTTCGCATCTGCCCAAGATTTTCTCACTCGATAAAGCTGCTTTGTTGCAGGAGTGGGTGTTGCGGATGCAGAACCAGCGTTCAGATAAGACTGCACTTTTTTCTTGAACTCTGCCCAATGCGGCAAGATGTACGCCGGGCACATCTTGTAGCTGTTGTGCATAGTGTTTAATTGATCGACAGTACCCTTTTTACCGTCACGGACGTTAAGCCAGTGAGTATGCGTGTAGAGATGATCAATGCCTAAACCGTACTGCCGTAAAAGTGCTGCTGCCAGACGTGCTGCGTTATCCTCTGCCTTCTTATCCTCTGCATCACCACTGCCATTCATGATGCACTCAATAGCAATGGTTCTGCGATTACCATTACCACTGCCGTCAGCAGCGTGCCATCCGGACAGATCAAGAGGCAGATTCTGCCATGAGCAAACGCTGTCCGTGTAATACTGTACGCGCACATCTTTCATGTTACCATTTACCGTGGATCGTGTATACTGCTCTGCTGGTGTAGTCCCTGCTGCTGTTTTGATGCGGTCTGTGTTGTGAATCGTCACGCCGATCACTTTGCCAGCCATGGACACTGTGGGCATTGCGATATGATTTGGATTGTGTTTGGTGAGCAAGTACTCTTTGACGATCACGCCGCCCAGTGTGGTGATCTTGTCCGGTGTTAAAATTGCCATAGTTATTCATCCTTTCCCTTAGTCTGCAATAGTTCGATTGCCTTTGTCAAAATTCCCGGCAGCGGCACACCCAGCAGCCCCGCGTTCTCTGTGATGGAGATCAGTTCGTTTACTACAAACGCGATGCATACCGCGTCCCGGATATACGTTGTGCCCAGTGTGATATCCAGCCGCACTGCCACCAGAACCAGCAGCAGAGAGACGCATTTCTTTGCAAGCCCTTTCCACCCGATCTTGCTGGACAGTCTGCCTGTGTCTGACTTCGGCGATTTGCCGCAGGCTGCTACTGCCAGGCCTGTGATATAGTCAACGCCCATAAATAACAGCAGCGTGACCATAGACGCATCCCAGCCGCCGAACAGCCCGGCGATGAAGCTGCCGACAACGCCGGCAATGGTACAGATGGTTTCTTTCATGGTGATTCCTCCTAACCAATGTGATAGCTGAAATTGAAACGATATGCACGCCCAGATTTAAACCAATAAGCAGTTGCAGTCGGATTCAACAGCATTATAATACCAGCCTCGTTTACAACTATTGGGTATGCTGTTGGAACACCGCTTGCTGGATCCCACCCTGTAAAATATAGCGTATCGTTTGGTCTAGCACCGCTTGGTAAAGTACCGCATTTTGGGTTGTTATTACCAACTGAAAATTTTAAGTAACCTTGTACATATACAGTGTTTCCCATTACCAAATATTTCAATTCTCTTTCCGATGTTGAATCTGCTCCGTCTGTCGGTACATCTGTCCAGGCGGTTTCGGTTAAAACGGTGGCTTCGGTGGATTTAGCTACGGTGCTGGTTAGAAATGCCTGATCATAGTATGCTGTGTCAGCACCTGTGCCTTCAGGTTCTGCTGTTTGATGTGTAGAATCAGTTGTCCATGTTTTATATCTCCCATTTACTGCGTAATTACCATTCCAATATGGCCACGGCAAATATACCCAAACTGTAAATGTATTGTGTGCTGTGGGTATTACTTTAACTTTGACCGTGCCACAACGGGTGCGATAGACCGTAACACCGCATGCTTTGGTTGCCGATTGCGTTGATTGCCATCCATCTTTTATATGGATCTCAAACCAACTGTTCTGCGATGCGTTTCCGTTTGCCCCGTTACCACTCCACACGCTAATGACTGCGGTTGAAAAATTTTCAAACGAAGTCAATGTTCCCAATCTGTACCACTGTGCAGCACCATTAGAACCACCTATTAGTTTAGAATTGTTTACGATCATCTCATGCGTATGACTGCTTTTGGCGGCATAGCTGCTATAATTTGTGCTATCCAACAGTGTGCGCACGCCCTGCCACTTGTCCGCACTGATCTGCTTATTCCACATCAGATCCCCGGCGGATGTCAATGCGGAGTAGATAGACATGCCATATTGATTCCCGTCGTCGTAGCCGTTACGATGCCGGATTGAGATAACGTCGTACCATGCCCCGTTTGCCGTGTTTTTATACGACCCGACAAAAGACTGCTTATCCGGCAGATTTGCGGTCATTGCCCCGCTGATTTCCATGGATCCGCCCACAACCCAAGCCGACGGATCAAACGAGTCCAGCTTTTCCTTGTCCTCTGGTGCCATAAGTCCCTGCTGCTCGGCTGTGGCATTTGCGCCGATAAAGCGGGTTGCTTCCACCGGCATCTTCACAACGAACACCGTGTTGTCATACCGGACTTCCGTGCTGCCGTCATAGGTGTAGTCCACATAGAGCAGGCTTGTGTATTGCGGATTTGTTTTGATATAGGCATCCGTATCGGTCTTGTCGCCGTACCGTGTTTCATATCTGCTGTCCAAGATCGGGAGATAGCCTTTCCCGCTTGTGAGCAGCGCCGTCCCGACTGCGTTAAATGTCGGACGGATGTCAATGTTTGACGTGCTGATAGGTGTCCCGCTCTTGTCATATTTGACATACAGGAGGGTGTTCACGTCATCGAACTTTGTCGCAAAGGCTTTTCTGGCAAGCGTGTATGTGGTGTCGGTGTCCTCCAGTTCGGTCAGCTTTTTGTCTTTATCTGCGGTATATGCCGCTTCTGTTGCGTCCAGAATGCCCTTGTTGTCGTGGCTGTGGGACGACTGCTCCAGCGAGCCGATCTGCCCGTCCTGCTGTGCGTCTTTGCCTTGCAATTCTGTAACTCTGGCGTCGATCTCCACCTTGGTGTAATAATTGCCCCTGCCGGTGTCGATCTCCCGGCGGTGGAACATGTCAGATACATTGCCCATGGTAGCACCTCGCTTTACTCATTTTTCCGTGCCGCCAGTGCCTCTTCCAGCGCTGCAATCCGTGATACAAGGTTGTCAAAATACAGCTTGGTGTCTTTGTCGAGGCGCACGCCACGGACTGCTGTGCCATTGGTATTGTACAGAATGCCGCACTGTTCCACATCCCCGTCACGGTCGGCGGGGATGCGCTGTTCATCCTCATCCAGCAGCATGACACGCTCTACACCGTCTGTACCGGTAATGCGTTTGAATCCGCACGGCATGTGGTGATTGAGGCGGTTGACCTGCCCCATCGTGCCGCCGACCTCGCCCACATAGGACAGCCAGCCGGCTGCGGCATAGGTATAGATGCTGGTGCCCAGAATGATTTCCGTGCCCGCAAGCGCCGGATCAGCGTTCACCCGGTCTACGGTGGTCGTGCCGTCGGCAAAGCGATAGATCAGGCGGTATGCGCCGCTGCCCTCTGTGCTCTGGATGTTCAGAAAGCCCATCTTGTCCGCATTTTCCAGCGTCACAAGGTCTTTGACTTTTTGCTCCAGCTCCGCCGTGGCGTCGTCCCGTTTGGTGTCCTGTGCGTCCAGCAGCTCGATCGCCTCCGCAATGGAGGCTCGCACCTCTCTGCCGTACAGGGCCTTTCGGATTTTTTCCACGTCGCCGGAAATGCTGCCGGCGGCGTCAAGATAGTCTGCCATACGCTCCTCCTATCGTGCGTAACGGTTGGCGGCAGATGCACGCCGTCCGAGGTTTTTGTCGATGTACGGGGTCAGGGTGTCGGCTGCGGTTTTGCCGTCCAGATACAGCGTGCTGTGGATGTCGACGCCCGCCATTGCAGCAGCAACCGCCTCGCCCATGGCGTTATAGTCCATTTCAATGACAGCGCTCCCGCTGTGCATCCGTGCCGCCTCCCTGGCGTACTGCCTGCTGATATCATGGGGAATCACCTGTGCGCCGTTTGGCAGCGCCACAAGCTCGCCCCTGCCGCCCTCGTTCATGCGGGCAAAGCCGCCCTGCCAGTCCGCTGTACCGTGTGCAAGGTACGGGATGTGCGGGATGCCAATGCCGGGGATGAGGTTGGCGCCGTCGATCATCGAGTTGATTCCGCCGATTGCCAGATTGGCGACGGCTTTGAGACCGTCCACCACCATCTCCATGATCTGTTCTCCCAACGCTGACCAGTCCGTTTCCAGAAACTTGTCCTTGATATGCGTGATGATCTCAGGGATTCGGCTGGTCACCTTGGGGATTGCCTTGATCAATCCGTCCGCAAGCTTGATCATCAGATCAGCTGCCGTGACGATCAGCTCCGGTCCCTTTTCGATCAGCGCATCTGCAAGCTTCATGATGATCTCCGGCGCTTTTTCTGCAATATCCGGCAGGGCGTTGGTGATACCCTCCACCACCGACTCCAGCAGCTGAATACCGCTGTCAATCAGCTCCGGCAGATTGTCCAGCAGACCGCCTGCAAGCTCCAGCACCATGTTCACCGCCGCCGGAATCAGCTCCGGCAGAAACGAGGAGATGCCCTGCACCAGGCTGCTGATGACATTCATGCCGGCGGATAAAATCTCCGGCAGCTTCTCTGTCAGACCCTGCACAATGGTGAAAATCAGCTGCCCCGCCTTTTCCAGCAGCGTGGGGAGCTGCAAGGCAAAGCCGTTGACCAGATTGACGAGAATGTCTGCGCCGCCGGCGATCAGAGACGGCGCCATTGCCGTGAGTGTGTCCAGCAGATTGCCCACCAGCGCACCGCCCTGTGCAATCAGTGCGGGAATCTTTTCTGAGATGCCAGTGCAGAAATCCGTGATGACCTGCGGCGCTTTTTCCCGCACCATGGCAAGGATCTCGTCGATCTTGTCGCCGAAGTTTTGCTGGATCAGTCCCAGACCGACCAGCACCAGACCGCCGATTGCCCCAAAGCCAAAGGCTTTCATCAAAATGGAGGTGAACTGCCCGCCGAAGCTGCCGGCGACCTGGAGCACACTGGACAGCGCCCCGCCGATCTTGCCGGCGAACTGCTGAAGCTCGCCGATTACAGGAGAGAGCTTGTCTTTGACCGCTCCAAACGCCCCGCCGATCTTGCCGAACACGCCGGATACCTTGTCCCCGAGTCCGCCGGAAATCTCTTGCAGCTTGGTTTTGAGCACCACAAGAGGCATGGTCAGCGCCGGCACCTTGGCGGCAAGCGTGGAAAAGCCGCCGCCGATCTTGCCAAGGATTCCGCCGCCCAGCGTTTTGAGCTTCCCCAGCACACCGCCGATTGCGCCGCCCGCCTCAGCAAGCGAGCCTTTTGTATTTTTCAGCAGTCCGCCAAAGTTGGTGAGCCAGCCGGAAAAGCCGGATGCTTCGCTTTTTACGCTGCCGATCGCCCCGGAAAACGTACCGATCACGCCGGAAATGCCGCTGAAACCGCTGCCAAAAACGGACACCGCTTTTCCGGCGGTCAGCAGGGCAGGACCGACAGCCGCAGCTGCGACGGCGATCTTATCAAGCGGCACGCCGGCGTTTTGCAGCGCCTGCACCTTGTCAAAGACCACCTGCAGCTTGTCGGCGACTGTCTGAAACACGCCTGCAATCGTTGCGCCTGTTTTGGACATGTTGCCCAGGGCGGTGATTGCCGCCTGTATTCCGTTACCGGTGCCGCCGGCTTTTTTGCCGGCAGCATATGCCGCAAGCATTCCGTCCAGTGCAGATGCGGCTTCTTGCGCCGTGCCAACAATTTTGGAGAGCGCCGGCTCCATCTGATCAAATACCTTGATGTTGATGCCCTCGATCTGGCTTTTTAAAATCGTGAACTGACCGGACAGCGTGTTGATCATGGTATCCGCCATGCGCTGACAGGAGCCCTTGCTCTCGTCAATGGAGTTTGCCAGCTTGTAAAAATCCTCGTCCGACGTATTGACAATGGCAAGCAGGCCGCTCATTGCCTCCTGCCCGCCGATGGTCGCCGCATAGGCAGCCTGCTGGTCTTTGGTCAGGCCGGAAAAGCCGGCACGCATGTCCTCCATGACCGTCCGGAACGATTTCATGTCGCCGTTGGAGTCGGTCAGGGAAATGCCAAGGTCTGCCATAGCCTGCTCTACCTGTTCGGTCGGCTTTGCCAGCCGGGACAAGACCGACCGCAGCGACGTACCCGCCTGGCTTGCCTTGATGCCGCTGTTTGCCATCAAGCCGACGGCAACGGCAACGTCCTGCGCCGAATAGCCCAGAGCGCCGGCGACAGGGGCAACGTACTTGAACGTCTCCCCCATCATAGCGACGTTGGTATTGGCGTTGGACGATGCCGCCGCCAGAACATCCGCAAATTCCGCAGAGTCCGAGGCGCTCAGACCAAACGCTGTCAGTGCATCTGTGACAATGTCCGACGTGGTTGCCAGGTCCTCACCGGATGCGGCGGCAAGATTCATAATGCCTTCGATACCGCTGAGCATATCGTTGGTTTTCCACCCCGCCATCGCCATATAGTTCATGGCTTCGGCGGCTTCTGTGGCGGAGAACTTGGTCTTTGCGCCCATCTCTTTGGCTTTTTCCGTCAGCTTTTCCAGCGGCTTTCCGGTTGCGCCGGATACTGCGGAGACCTGCGCCATGGCTTGCTCAAAGGATGCGCCAGCCCTGACCGCCGTGGTGGCGAGTGCTCCGGCAGTACCGGCAACCGCAGTCTCCATTGCCGTGATCTTGCCGCCGAAGCCGGACAGCTTGCTGCCGATGTTCTGCATCGTGTTCCCAAAGCTGCCAAACTTCTGGGTCAGGCGCTCCATGGAGGACTCTGCCTGCTGCATCGCCTTGGTGAATTTGGAGGCATTGCCGGTAATGGTTGCGGAAAGCGTATAATCCGCCATTGTATCACCTCACTTAGAGCTTGTTCGGTATTTTTTTCTGTGTGGATTTCGAGCACGATTTTGTTTCCGGACACGCTCTTAATATTGCAGTAGGTCATCCCCCTGGATGTACCCGCTGAGCTCGATCTCATTTTGCGACGGGTCACTCAGGGACACGGTCAGCTTGGACACCCGCAGAAGCAGCCGGAGAGCCCCCCGCCGAAACCAGACATACTGCCCGATCTCCAGCGGTGCGTCCCCGGTGATTAGGGCGAGGTCTTTGGCTTTGCCTGCAAATGTCACCTTGGGAGGCTGTAACGCTGCCGCCGCCAGCATCGTCGTACCGATCACAGACGCCTGCTCGGTGCCAGTGTCGGAAAACTTGTCCAGCGGTCCGACGATCAGCCCGTATTGCTCTACGAGTGACTCATTGCGGAACACCACGCTGTTTGCCCGCCGCCGTACCTGCACATCGCCAGTACTGGGGTAGACCATCTCCCCATTATCCCCGGTGCACAGGGCATCGCCCTCTGTGTTGACCGGTACGAGGGCGGTGTAAAACGTGGTGGTGTCGTAGGCAAAAGACAGCTCCGTCACATTTTTGCCCACCTCGATGGTCTGACCGGCAACGTTGCCCGTGTCGTATTGCCGGTAATTCAGCACCCACAGAATCGGGTCTTTTGCGCGCTCAATGATGGCGTCCGACACTTCTGCACGGACAGCTCGCCGCCAAAGTAGTCCACCAGGCGGGTCTGCAATACGTCCATTGCCGTCAGGCTCTTCGCCGTATCCCGTGTAATCCCGTCCGGATGCTCCGTGTCCCACGCCGTACTGTAGGTGATGTGAAACGTGCGGTGCCGTTTTTGCGCCCTGGAGCGTATCGTGCCGGAAATGTCCCGCATCTCCCGGTTGTACTGCAGGACAACTTGCGAATAAAACGTCCCGATGGGCACGGAAACGCTGCGGAAAGCAGGCAGATACACCTGATTGAGGTATCCCATGACGCCGTCGCAGGTAAATGTTGTGATGCCGTAAATGTCCGTCTCACGCTGCACCGGATAGCCGCCGAACAAAAAGCGCTCCGCACCGGTGCGATTCCGGAAAAACACCAGGACCTCCCACCGGAAACTGCGGCGCAGCTCGCTGTAAAGGGGATTTTCGGAGACGATGCCAAACTTGAAACTGCCGGATTTGCAGGAAGCCAGCTCCAGCTGCATGTCCAGCAAAAAACGGTCCGGCATCTCCGGCGAATGCAGAAGCGCATGGGGATAATTGCTGCCGGTGAAAAGCAGGCTCTGCCCAACCACCTCGTAA
This sequence comes from Ruminococcus callidus, assembly GCF_020709055.1. Lineage (GTDB taxonomy): Bacteria > Bacillota > Clostridia > Oscillospirales > Ruminococcaceae > Ruminococcus_C. Next base: position 22,549 of record NZ_JAJFCK010000025.1, on the reverse strand, counting down.
GGATAAAAATACACCAGATAGCCGCTGGTCATAGGCGCTCCTCCCGGAATTGCAGCGCCGCCACAATGGTGGTGCTGGTGTCATCTATACATTGCAGCCGCACGGTGCTGGAGCCGGGCGACAGCAGAAAGTCCAGCGGGATCACGGTGAAAGTTGTGGGCACGCGATACTTGTAGGACTTGTTTTCGTAAGTCACAGTCAGAACAGCCCCCACACGGTTGCATGAATAGACCACCAGAGACGGGGCAAGGGCGTGTCCGCATCCCTGCACGGTGATCTCTGCCGACTGATGATTGGTGATCGTGACGGCGGCAGAGGCCTCTCGAATCACGCCGTTTTCCAGGTCAAACGGGTCCCACAGCCAGTCTGCCGTGGAATCGGCACAGGCATACCGAAACGGCGCAGCGTCCATGGTGATGGTGAAAGAATGGTGCACACCGCTCTCCCGCACACTGGAAACCGTGCAGCGCCCCTCGTAATAATAGGCTGGGTCCGTGTCAAAAATCAGCTTGGTAACCTTGCCGTGAAGCAGCTCCAGCAGCTGGCTGTACTCCTCATGCCACCACGCCATTTTGCCGCATTTGAGCAGTGTCAGGGCGATGGTGCGATTGTGATAGACCGGTGCGCCGGTGAGCGCCTCGGAATAGTCCAGCACGCCGTGCCTGCCGGGAATGGTTGCGGTGTTCACCTCAACCTCCGGCTCCGTGATCTCCACGTCTGTCAAAAACATGCCCCAGTCGTCCCACGTGTGGCAGCTGGTGAGTGCAGCTCTTTTCAGTGCCAATCCGTCTGCCTTTGCCTGTGCCAACTGTTCCGGCGTGATGCCATAGTACCGGCGATATCTGCCGTCTGCGTTTTTCAGTTCCACGCCGTCCGGATCAAACCGCACGCCAGTCCTTGTGATCCGGTAAAGCTCCGGCTCACGCATGTGCGACACCTCCCTTTTTCCGGATGCCGTTGGCCTGATACACCATTGCCACCCAGGATTTCCCCTCTTTTGCCTCGATCTGTTCGGCGATTTTTGTAACGTGCTGCCGCTCTGCGGTATCGCTGCGCTTTGGACGTTTGCGCCAGAGCTTGTGCGCCGGCTTGCCCTTTTTGCGCAGGACATTGCCCACGGCGTTGGACACGGCAGCCGCCAGCAGCGTGGAGTCCGCCACAACACGTTCCTCATAAGCCTTGATGAGAAACCGCTTTTCGGTTGGCGTGAGAGCGAGATAATCCGCCTTGCGGTACCCGAAATTTGCCGCAAAAAAAGCGAAGTCCTGCACGGACTGATACCGTGCGTCCTCCGCCTGTTCCTGCGGTGTTTTTGGCTGTTCCGGAGTGCCCCCGAGGTACTCCAGCTGCACCAGCCTCAGCGGAATAAAAAATCGCAGTCCTCCGCAATCTGTTCCAGAACGGCATCCAGCATGGCGGCGTAGCCGTTTTCCTGCAATTCTGCGTCTGCAAACTCCAGCGCCTTTTTGACCGGCGCATACACCCCGCCGTCGGTCATCATGCCATAGGCAAACAGCATCTTGACCCTGCCAATGGTCGGGAGCCTGTGCTCTCTGAGGCTGACAGACAGATCAGCGACAGAGCAGCCCGTCACGTTTTCGATGGTCTCCATGCGTCCGATGCTGTAGTGCAGCGAGTAGACCTCCGTGTCAATCAAGTATGTCTTTTTTGCGTCCATGGTGCTATCCCTCCTTCCCTTACGCCGGCATTGCGGTAACCTTTGCAGCGTCCTCCGTGGACAGCGCTGTCAGATCCACCAGCGGACCGTTCCCGGCAAGGCTGCAAGAGTATGTCATGGCATCATCATACGGCGCTTCCAGGGTGTATTCTGTCAGTACCGCCAAGCCGCCGAACAGGGACTTGCTCTCCTTGATATCCACGATCTTGATGCACAGCAGATCGCCACTCTCAAAGTACTTTTGCAGCTCCTTGTGGGATTCTGCGCCCATAATATAGGCACCGTCGGAATCCACAGACCACTCTTTCATGCCGGCAACCTGGGACTTCCAGCCGCCCTTGGTGTCCTTGGATGTGGTTTCGATGGTGTCGGCGCTACGGTTGAGGGTCAGGCTCTGCTGTCCGGCAATCGCCAGCAGCTTGGCACCGTCCGCCGTAAAGAGGCACAGCAGGATGTCCTTGCCCGCCTTTGCAACCGCCTCCGGAAACTCGCAATATACATTGCTGTCAAAATTCTCAGCCATATTCATTTCCTCCTGTTATTTGATTTTTAAGCCGTTGCTCGTCATGATCTCATAACTCAGCACAGCGTGCCACTCTCCGGTGTCATCCAGCTGCATGGACTGCACGCCAGCCTCTGTCTGCATCAGGCACTGGATGCCCTCCGGCAGCACCAGCTGCACCGTCATCGCCTCTTCCACCGCCTGGATCATCTGGTAGATCTCCGTTCTCGCCGGGGATGGTTTGGCAATGGCGTGGATGTTCACGGAAAATACCTCTTTCCACGTGGTCTTGCTGGAGCCGTCCCGCTTCCCCACGATCTCCGCAAACAGAAACGGGCTTGCAGCATTTTCCGGCACGGCGTCGTACACCTCATAGCTCGTGTTGCGCCGCAGCACGCCCAGCAGCGCCGCTGCAAGCTCTGCAAATCCCAGCTTTCTGTACATACTTTACTCCTCCATTGTCTTTTTCAGGTCGGCGTAAAATTCCGGTCGTGTGTCGTCCACGGCGGATCGCAGGAAATACTGTCCCGGCACAAAGCTCGCCTTTAATCGTTTGCCCAGCACCGGCACAAACCGCCCGGCCTTTTGCCGGTGTCCGTATTCCACGTGGGGCGCATAGTGGATGGTATACCCCACGGAGCCCTGCACGCTGCCGGAAGGCATGGTGGCACGCAGCGAACGGCGCAGCCCGCCGCCCTTGTGCTGCCCGATGAGGTTGCCCTGCCTGTCCTTGTAGACTGCACTGGCCGCCACAGGCGTGCGCTTCTGTGCATTGGCAAACAGCAGACCGGTGGCACGTGTGCAGCAGGCGACAAAGTCCTCCCCGGACTTTTGCTGAAGCTTTTTTGCCAGACGGTCAACGTCTTTGACTTTGATTTCGATGTCCACGTTATCGCCACCTCTCCACACGGAGAAGCCGCCACCGGCGCAGCTCCTCAACAGACAGTATCCGGTAATTCTCCCCGCAGACACACACACCGGAAGCGCTTCGGCAGGCGCTAAGGGGGGCATTGGTGATGAGCCGGCGCTGATTCTGCGTGACCGCTCTGCCCTCCAGCTCGACCTCCGCCGCCGTCCAAGGGGTAAATCTGCCCTTGTACCGTGTCGTCTCTGCTTGCAACTCCGTGACCGGATTGCCCAGCACGTCGGTGCCGGTCAGCACACTGCACAGCAGCTGCATAGGCAAATACTGCATCGCACTCCCTCCCATCACAGAAACCGGATTTTTTTCCGTCCGCTGTCGGATTTCTGCTGATCCACATAGGCGGAAAATTCGCCGTCATACTCCGCCAGCACGTCCTCCACGAAGCTTGTGGAAAGCGTGCCGCCGCTCTCTGACGTGATGCCCTCATAGTTCCACCGCCGCCATAGCTTGACCACCACGTCGGCTGCAATGGGCTCCAGCAGGGCGGGGAGGGTCGGCTCCCGCACCCGCAGGCAGATGCGCACGCTTGCCAGATCGCACAGCTCCTGCAAGGACTCCCCCTTGTCTGTATCCGGCTCTCCGGCAAGGCGCACCTGCACCCGCTCCAGCAGCGCCATTATTCCGCAGAGATTGTGCCGACGACAACGCCGTCCAGCCGCTCGGCGAACAGAGTTGCGCCGGTGAGGATGGTGGTCTCGTAGTTGGTGCGGGTGTAGTCTGTGGAGTGGTTGATACCCACCAGACCAGTGGCATCTGTGGTGAAGTTGAATGCCTTGCCGATCTCGCCGCCGGAGATCGCCGGATATGCCAGATTGATGTTATCTGCCACGGTGGCATAGATTTTGCCCTGGGGTACGCTGGCATTGGTGAGCATGTTGATGTCCATGAACGCCTTGAAATAGGTCATGCCAAAGGCGTTCTGTGTGGAGATGCTGGCGCCGCCCAGATACGCCGAAACGTCCATGGGGTTTGCCAGTACGATCACCTCGCCGGCAGCGTCATCCTCGAACAGCGTCTGGAGCTTGCCCCATGCATTGGAAACCACGTCCTGCAAGCCCTTGCCGGCCGCAGTGCCTGTGCCGGTCGCCAGAAACGCCGCAAACTCCTGACGGATGTTGCTCTGGACCTTTTTCAGCAGCGCCGTGTCCGCCTGACTTACCGCCTGATCAAAGCCGCTGCGCTGGATTGCCTCCAGTGTCACAGCTCTGCGGTACTTTTTGTAGGCGAGCTCATAGGTCTTTGCCGGCTCCACATCCACCTTGGACAGCGGGATCAGGTCGCCCTCTGCCACGGTGCCGTCCGCCAGTGTGACCTTGCTCTGATAGGTCTTGATCACGGAACCGTTGGACAGCACGGTGCGTCTGGTGATGCCCAGCAGCTCCTGGAGCTTTGCAATACCGCTGACAAAGCGGTTCACAAAGTCGATGGACTGCGCCTTGGCAAAATCAGTGGTTACGTTGGTGTTTGCTTCTACAGCCATGTTTTTGTCCTCCTAAAAAATCACTGGAACAGATCCATGTTATTGCGGATTGCGTCAATGCGCTTGTCGTCGTCGGCGATCGCAAAAATCTGTTCTTTCGTCATTTTGCCGGCAGCCTTGCCGGTGCGTGGTGTCTCTGATTTCAGGCGCTGGCGGACAGCAGCGTCCACAGCGCCTGAAAACAGCTTTGCAAAGTCCTCCACGTTTTGCTTGGTTGTCTCAGCGTCCGCTGTGACAATGGCAGCAATCAGGTTGTCCGGTGCGTGGATGTCCTTTTCTGCCAGCATTGCACGGGCGGCGCTCTGCATCTGTCCCATGGTCACCTGCTTCTGGAGCGCCTCCAGCTGGGACTTGTAATTGTCCCGCTCGTATTCCAGCCGCTGCGTGCCATTCATTCCCGCCAGCTTTTCCGCCTCCGTCTGCTGTGCCTCCTGCTTGCTGGTATAGTCCGCAAACATCTTTTGCACCATGGCAGACACGGCATCCACGGTCAGGGCTTCCGGTGCGTCTGCGCCTGTTTTCCGGGCTTTCTCCGTGGCTCCGGTGTCGGCTTTTGTGCCGGTGTCTGTGCTGCTTTCCGGGGCGGTCTCTCCGGTTTCGATAGGTGTATTTCCCGCATCATTCACTTGTTCTCACCTCCTTTCAGGGCTGCATCAAATGCCAGATGCAGCGTTTCCAGCGTGTGCGCGCACTCGGTGCGTGTCAGCTCGTTCCCCCTGTCGTCTTTGAGGATCAGGCAGGGGATGTGCCGCACATGATGCTGCCGTGCCATGTCGTTCCCGCCGTACACATCGTCACAGCGGAACGTATACAGCGGCACGCCGGTCTCCCCGGCATACTGCTGTGCCGCCTTTTGCGTCGCCGCACAGGGCGGGCAAAACGTGCCGTGGAAAAACAATAGCTGCATGGTATCCCTCCTTTTGGGTATCAAAAAAGCGCCTGATTGCTCAGACGCTGAATTTGTGAGATAAGAGCGCCGTACCCGCAGGCTGTCTTGCTCTTATTTTCCGTCCCTCCGCCAGTTTTTGCCCATGGTCGGGGCAGTGGTTATTTTACAACGAAATTTTCGAATTTCTTGTAAGCGTCAACATATGTTTCTTGCTTATCGCCGTTGTATGTGATTTCGTAGTACATGCCGTCCGGCAAGGTTGTACTCAATAACGCCTTATTGTTTTGCAGTGTCTTGCAGCTCCAAACTACATACACATCATCTTCCGTGATTTGCACGCTGTCTGTCTTATCAATGTGTTTGTTTGCATAGTCGGTTACAATTTGCTTACACCGGCTTAAAAACTTATCATTTCCCATGTTCTTTCTCCTTTCTGGCATGAAAAAAGCACCTCGGGTGAGATGCTTTAGTCAATAATTTCAATTGTTTTAATTTCATCAGCATCAATCCAAACGCCTGTGTTTAATGCGATGCCATCTACGCCGTCATTGTCCGGTGCAGGGAGAAACACGTTGCAATATCCAGAAATCTCTGACCCATCGTCCTTGTAAACGATGCGGACATTATGTTTATAATATTGATTCAAACTCATTTCGCATCGTCCTTTCTTTTGGGCACAATATGGGTTCGCTTCTTCGAGTAATGGATTACAGCTTCATTGGTGCTGCAAATTGGTTCTCCTGTTTTTTCATCAACACAAACGCCGAAGCTCTTCTCCGCTTTTATAATCTCTTTTATTTGCCCACTCTTTTTAACGAGCACTTCGCCAGTCCCATAATACTGGTTCAAGATTTCCTGAATTTCTTCCAGCGGAATCGTGAAATAACTTTTGTTTTTTGCCGGATCATAACCTGGCGCATTCAAAATATGTGGATTTTGTTTTTCTGGATTCAGTTCCAGCGATATTTCTCCGGCTGATACAGCATCAACGATTCTCTTCTCTCTTATTATACCACCACTGCCCTCAGAAGTCAACGGTTTTATGTTTGGTACAATCGGCGTAAAAAAGCACCGGCACCACGGATGCATGGGCGGAAAGTTCAGCCCCGGCGTGCGCTCTGCGATCTTGAACCGCTCGCCGCTGAGCGCCTTGCAGATGTCGCAGCTCTCGCTGTCGCCGGTGCACACAAACTCGTACTCCGTGTACGATGCCTCCTGCGCAAAAGCCAGCATTGCTGCCTCGTTGGACAGGTAGGTATCCTCCGTAAAGGTCAGCCGTTCTGCATTCTTCTGCGACACCTGCGTGAACTTCTCCCGAATCTGCCGTGCCAGCTGATGATAATCCTCCCCACGGATGACACCATTGACGAACTGGGTGTGCAGGGTATTGCCAAGCTTGGTGCGGTTGTCCCAGATGCGCTCCGAGAAGTCCTTGCCGTCACACCATTTGTTCCCCACTGCCGTGCGGATCAGGGCGCTGTCCAGCCGGTAAAAGCTGCTTCCTAGCCCCAGAAATGATGCAGCGCCGTTGGCGTAGCGCAGCGCCTGCCGCTGAAAAAACGCCAGCGCCTGTGCCTGCTCATAAGCGCCCATCTCCAGCTGCTGCATGGCGATGGACTGCCGCAGCCCCTCCAGACGGTTCAGCTTGTAGATGGACTCCCGCACCGGCACAAGATCGGCATACTCCGGATACTTTTGCACGAACTCATCCAGCTGTTCGATCAGAAGCCGTTTGTCTGCGTCCGGCAGCGTCTCCAGAAGATTGCGGTAGGACAGCACACCGTTCACGCTGTACCTGGTGTAATACGCTGCAATTTCCTTGTCCAGCCTTGCCGCCTCCCGGTCATAGTACGCCGCCAGCTTGCTGTACAGCCGCTTTTCGTCTTTGCCAAGGCTCTCGTCGTACTGTACCTTCCGGTCGTGCCAGTAGACCGGCGAGGACTTACCCGGCATCCGCTGTCACCTCTGCGGTGCGCTCTGCACGGTAGCCATCCGCCGGTTCCGTGCCGTTTTCCGCCTCGATTTTTTGCAGCTCCGTCTGCGGGTCGTCCACGGCGGAGATCACGGAGAGCTGTGTCTCTCTGGACGTGATGCCAGCCATTTGTGCGGCTGCCTGTACCTCTTCCAGCAGGTTTTTGGGGTTGTTTTTGGTAAACTGATAGGTGATATCCATCCATGCGTCCTCCGGAATGCCGGACGTGCCGCAGGATGCGATGAGCTTCCAGCGCTGATTCATGCCGCTGGCAAATTTCCGTGCCTTTGCGGATGCCAGGTTGCTCATTGGCTGTAGCTTGTACGCCAGCGCCGTGCCGGAGCTGCTGCCGAAGCTCTCATCCGAGATGTTGGCAACCATGGACTGCGCAAAAATCTGATCCTCCAGACGGTCCAGCAGGTTTTCCTGCGTGGCGTCCGCCGAGGGCTTTTGCAGAAACTGCACCCGGATGGCGCTGAGCTGTTCTGCGTCCAGACTTCCCACGTGGATCACACGGTCCTGCCGGATGGTGATAAGCTCCTCGTCCTCCAGATCGACGCCCAGCAGAAGCAGATAAGCGTCCGCAAAATAGTCCACGTCATTCGCCTTTTCCGAGAGTGCCTTGTCGTATGCGGTAATGGCACTCTCCACTTGTTCAAAGATGCCCTGCCGCTCCTCGTTGCCCAGATACTCGATCAGGGGCACACCGCAAAAATGGTGCGGTGCGGGCTCGCCGAAGTGCATCCCGCCACGGTCGGAAAAGGGCGTTTCGCTGGTCTTGTCGTAGACGCTGCCCACAGTGTCGCCGTCTCTGGTGCGGTAATAGCGCACCCCGTACAGGGGACGGCGTGCCACGGAATCATCATAGATCACAAAGCACTCCATGGGCGAGAGGTATGTGATGCACGGCTCTGAGCGCTCGTCGGTGTACAGCAGCTCAAAGCCGCTGCCGTAGATGCAGCAGTACTTGGACAGCTCCGCATTGTTGTCGTCCTGATCGTTGTATTTCTGGATCTGTTCCAGGCGCTGCGCCACTTCTGGATCCGGGTGCATGGTCTTGACCGGAATGCCCAGAAAATAGCCGTTAAACGTGTCCACAATGTATTTTGCAAAGTTGCAGATAATGCGGTTGTCCGGTTTCCACGGCTCCTTTTGCGGTGCCAGCCGGATGGGATGCCGCCCCTCGTACATATCCTTGAGATACGCAAACCGCAGGCAATCGACCTTGTGCTTTTCGATCCACTCCTGCAGCTTTTCCGGCGTCAGTGCCTCCTCCGGCGCCATGATGGCATACTCCTGCCGTTTGTATGGTTCCTTGTGCATTGTCTCCCTCCTCAACATGTCGGATTACAGCCGTGTGTGACCGCCTGCAAGGGTCACCTGCTGCCGCAAAATCGTGCTGACAAAATAGCGCATGTCGTCCATGGCGTGGTCGTTCTCCTTGATGGGTCTGTCCTCGCTTGCGGACTCGTCCCAGCGGTACAGCGCAAACTCCCGCAGGATGTCCCGGCAGTCCGGGCAGAACAGCAGCCTGCCCTGATCCAGCGCCGCCGCTGTCCGCCGGATGCCGTCCACCACGTCATTTTTGCCCTTGCGCACCACGAACCCCGCCTGCCGCAGTTCCATGATAAAACTTGCCGCCGACGGATCCACGATGACGGCTTCGATCTTTTTGCCCTCTGCCAGCGTTTGAATGTGTTTCAGGTATTGCGCATTGGTCAGCTGCCTGCGCTGCGCTCTGCCGCTGTAATACCACTCTGCGGCACGGTACGCCGTGTTCCCGTTATCGCACCACAGTCCCGCCGAAAAGGCGTTGAGCGTGCCGTAATCCACGGAGATGTACCACTTGCCCTGCGGCGCAGAGATGCGCCTGACGTGGCGTGTCCGGTCGAACTGGGGATAGACAATGCCCTCCGCCAGACACCACTCCCCCAGAATGAACCGGTTGTAGAACACGCCGGTATACTCCGCCTTGACTGCCGAAACATAGTGCGGGTCAAGGGTGGTGTTGTCATCCAGCAAAAAACGCACGGCAAGCATATCAAGCTCCGTGCGTCGGTCGATATATTCTTTTTTCAGCCAGTGCTCCGGACTGTCCGGATTGGTGGTGGCGATCAGCTTTGCACCGGGCACACGCAGACGGGACAGCAGCATTGCGAAGAAATCCCGTGGGAACAGCGCCAACTCGTCGCAGTATGCGCCCTGCAAGGTCAACCCTCGAATCTTGGACTCGCTCCGTGCGTCGTTTGCGCCCTCCAGCAGGATGCGTCTGCCGAACAGATACGCCTCTTTGGCAGCAAGAGAAAACTGGAAATTGCTTCGCCCGACCAGCTCTTCCAGCGGGATCAGGCAATTGCGCTTGAGCGTAGTCAGGGATTTGCCGCACATGAGATACAGCTTGTCCGCCGGCATCGTCGCCACCCAGAAGCCCCACAGCACCAGAGAGATCCACGTTTTGCCGGAGGAGACCGAGCCCTCCAGCAGGTTAATCCGCCGGAGCTGCTGCGTCCGCCACAGTTCCATCAGCTCCCGCTGTTTCTTCGTGTAGATCATCTTCTGTTTCCACTCTCTCCTGCATGCCTGCAATCAGCGCTGCGGTCTTGCCGTTGTCCGGCTTGGACTGCGCCGCCGCCTGTTTCTTTTTCATGGCAAGTTCTTCCCGCGGGACGGTCTCGCCGATCAGATCTTCCAGCTTCTCCAAAGCTTTCACATTGCCGTTTCTGGCTTCTTCGTAGAGTGCCTGTATCAGCTGCATTGCCGCGTCATCATTCTCCCGAAAAAAAAAAGCCTTTGCCGCCTGTTTCAGGCTCCTGTACGCCCTTCTGGACGCTCCTGAAGCGATGCCGCCTTTTTTTCCAAGTTCTCTCGCTTCACTCTGGCTTCGCTTATCCATCGGGATCAGATTTTCTGCATTCGCCATCGTCCTCCCCTCCGCTAAAATGGTACGCAAAACCGCCGCAGGTTTCCCCGCAGCGGTTTTTGTCAATCTTTGATGTTATCATTATAGCACAGGTCGTATGTATGATTCTATACGATTATTCCAGCATTGCCAGAGCCTTTCTGTGCCACCGGTGGAACGTGTCCCAGGAGCAGGGCAGTTCCACGCAGACCTGTTCGCAGGTCATGCCGTCCAGATACCGCAGCCGCATCAGCCGACGCAGCTCCGGCGGCAGGGTGTCGATGGCGTTCTCCACGGCTGCCTGTTCCTCCAGCAGGATACACTGCTTTCTCCGGTAGAGCCGTTCCAGTGTTTCCTTCTTCTCCACATACCGCTGTGCCTCTGACAGCGGTTCTCCCCGCTGGTGCGGACTGTCGCCGTATGTCACGCCGTGGCAGCCCTTGCTTTCTTCCAGTGCGTGCAGCCGCCTTGCGATGTCGGCAAGTTCCCGCCGGATGCTGCCGTATCGGCGCAGATCGTCTTTGGTCATTGCATCTCCTCCAGTTCCGGCAGTCCTGCCTTCTGCCGCAGTTCATTGCACACCTGCCGCAGGTCAATGCTGTGCAGCGTCAGTGCCGCATAGTACGGCGTGAGCAGGTCACACTCGATTGACCGGAACTGTGCCAGATCGTCGGCACTCCGTGTTCTGGCGTAGCGTTCCAGCGCAGTGCGGTACCGGTTCATCTGCCCTCGCAGGATATGCTCTGCGATGCGGATGCAGCCGGCGTCGTCCTTGCAGCTGTCGGCACTGTTTCTGCCGCCCTTCTGGAACAGCGGGCAGCTGGTCACACAGTAGGTTTCGTAAACGCTGCCGCTCTGTTTCTGCTGGTGCTTTGCCGCAGTCCAGCCCTCGACCGGCACAAAGTGGCGTGACCAGCTGCATCCGGTTGACGCACTGGGAACGGCGTGCCTGCACCGCCAGCAGAGCGTGGCTTTTTTGATTTGCTTATTTTCCATGTAGATCCACTCCTTTTGGGTTTCATGCTCGGTTTATGCTCGGTTAACGCTCGCGTGCGTTAGGCTTACGCTCGGCGTGCGTTAAAACGTCACTGATCGTCGCATTCAGGACTGCCGCTGCTATCCAGTACACCGCCCGTCTGTAGTCCCTGTGCCACAGGCAAACTGCCGCTGCACCAATGTCCAGCAGGATCATAGCGATTGGCAGTATCTGCGTGGTGTTGATCTTGGTCATGACTTACTCCTCCTCACACCCGATGCACTCACGCACAATGCCATACGCTTCGTCGATTTCGATCATGTCATTGCTGAGAACATCATCGCTGGAACTCCAAAACTCCTTCCTGATCTGCTTCAGCTGTTCCTCGGTAACCAGCACGCCGGGCTTGCCACGCAGCGTGTCAAATGCCGTCATGATCCGTGATGCCGTTTTCTTGTCCTCGCCGCAGACGAGATACACCTCGTCCTCAAACTGCTGCCTTGTTTCTGCGTCAATCATTGTTCTTCCTCCCCTCTATTTCGCCGATGCTGTCACATCCCGCACAGCCTGCCGTTCCCGCCGACATTTTCGAAAAAAATCGCATCCCCGTTCCGGCAAAACCTTGCCTCAAACAGCTTGCGCTTCAGGACATACTCCCGCTCTCTGCGGGTCGCATCGGACTTGACATCCTCCACCACCCGGTCGCCTGTCGGCAGGGTGTATGCAAAGTCCGCCGTATAGGTCACGGCTTTTTCTTTGCGCCACGGCAGCTGCAACGGCTCCAGAAGCACATACTTTGGATGCACCGCAAGACAAGCAATTTTTCCCGCCTGTTCCAGCTGGTGCAGCGTTTCGCATCGCCTCGCCTCCATGCGGCTGTCGTGTTTGCAGCCATGGCTGCATCTGCATTTTTTTGCGTGATATTTGTTTTGCATGGAATCCCTCCCTGGTTACCCGCCATCCCACCTCTTGCTTGCTGTTACGTCTCTCCGCTTTTCGTGGTATGCGCCTGCATCAGCACATCCACCAGCCCGCTGCTGATCATGGACTCCGGCAGAGTGTCCTCCAGGTACTCCCGATAGGCAGAGGTTCCGGCGGACTCCTCGGTGTGCGGTGCAGCAGCATCGAACGAAACAAGCGAAGCGCTGTCTTCTTTTTCTTCTTCTACTTTCTCAATATCTTCTTTTACTTTCTTATACTGTTGGGACGACCCTGGGCTTACCTTGGGACGACCTTGGGACGACTCTGGGAATTTGCTTGGGACGCTCTGAAACTTGTCGAAGTGATTGATCGCAAATACGGTATATTTCGGATACTTCGACCTTGTGACCTCGCCTGTGGCTTCCAGATGCCGTATTGCGGTTCTCACTTTGTCCACGCTGAGCTTGGTTTCCTTTGCAAGTATCGCATAGCTGGACACCCGGCTGCCCCGCCTGACCGTGATCCCGTGCCACTTGCTGTCCTCGATGGACACCGTCAGCAGCAGGTGCAGAAACACCACCTTCGTGTTGACATCGTCGTACCACTCCCACTTCAGCAGGCTGCGGTAGAGCTTGATGAAGCCGTTTTCCAGCATGTTGTATCACCTCGGTCAAAACGGTGTCTCCCCGTCGCTGAGAATCTCTTCAAAGTCGCTGAGATCGCCCAACTGCATGGGTGTCTGCTGTGCCACATCCTGCTGGTAGGTGTGCGCCGGGGCGCTCTGCGGGCTTGCCGTGTGCCCTGAAGGCGGAGCGCTCTGGGTAGTCTGTGCACCGTCTTTGTTTCCCACGAATCCCACGTTGTCGCAGTGCACCACCATGCTGTGGTGCTTTGTGCCGTTCTGGTCGGTGTAGTCGTTGTTCCGCAGCTCGCCGGACAGCTCGATCCAGCCGCCCCGGCGGAAATACCGGCTGACGAAATCCGCCGTCTGCCGCCATGCCACGCAGCTGATAAAATCCGCCTCCCGTTCTCCGGTCTGTTTGTTGGCGAAGCGGCGGTTCACCGCCACACGGAACTGGCAGACCGATACGCCGCTCTGGGTCTGTCTGAGCTCGGGGTCGGCGCAGAGCCGCCCGGTGATGAGGATTCTGTTCATGGTTAACCTCCTAACACATCCGAGAAGTCCGCTTCCTCCGGTGTTTCTGCGACTTCTGCGACTGCTTCTGCGACTTCTGCGACTGCGGTCTGCTCAGAGGCCGGCGCTTCCACATGCTCCACAAATTCCGTTGCGCCATCCTCGTGCAGCACTGCCATATCGCTGGTAATGGCACGTTCCATCTCAATGGACATGATACCCCACTTGCTGATCAGCTGCCGGAGCATGGTCTTGCACGCCATTCCGTCAAAATCCTTTTCCCAGAAAGTGTACCCTTTTCCGGCGGAATAGCCCTTGGAATAGCGGCGTGCGTGGGACTCCATCTTCTCCCTGCTCCAATAGATCGATTTCCGGAACCCATTGGTGTATTCGAACATGGCGTAATATCCGGAAGTCGGTGCTTCCTCCCGCTGTCTTTCATCCGGAATCAGCTGCACTTCGATTTCCTCATTCAGCGGGTCGAATCGCACCAGCTCTCCCGCCTTGATCGGCAGCACATTCAGCTTTTTGTACTGTCCGGAACAGATCGCCAGCTGGATATATCCCTTGTATCCCAGCTGGAACTGCGCTGTTTTCCGGTGGTTCTTGTTGTCGTTGAACGGCACGAGGTAATATTGCCCCAGCTGCGGTGACGGCGACAGGTTCAGCCCCTCGCCCAGAAGCCCTGCAGAGAGAATTGTCCCTGCATCGCACTCCTGAAGCGCCGGATTTGCACTGACTGCGGAGGTGATCGCTGTCACAAATCTTGCTGCACGCTTCGGGTCTGCCAATGTGTTCTGGATCAGCCGCTTGTATCCGTCCGACTGAATCGCAACAGTAAACGGAAGCTTCTTTCCGCTGCTGCTTGCCAACTTGTTTTTTACTGCCATGTTATTTCATCCTTTCTGTGTCCTGATAGATTCCGCTTTCTGTGCTCTTCCGCAGCACACGGAACGAAATCCCCTCTCGCTTCATGTAGTCCCGCAAATCCATCATCTGTGTGCGTGTACAGGTTGCCAGAAACGCAGCAGAGCCGACAGGGTCCGGAAGCGTGACCGCCTCCCGTGCTGCTGTCATCGCATCCACTTCCAGTGTCTCCGGAATGCGTTCCGGCGGGGCTTGCCGTTTCTGCTCTGCTGCTTCTCTGTGCCGGAAGAGTTCCGCAGCCTGCAGCGTCTTGGTCATGTTATAGTGCTTTTGATACTCTGCAAGGATTGCAGAGAGATAGGGCTTGTCCCGGAACTGCTCCCGCAGCACTGCCAGATCGTTCCGGATTCGGTCGATCTGATCTGTGAGTTCCAGTTTTAGCGCTTCTGTGCGCTGCGAAACATTTGCCCACTTCGGATTCAGAATTGCATCAAACCGGATAAACTCCCGCAACTCCCCGTCCGAAATGTAGTCCTCAAAGGTCTGGTACAGCTGGTTGTATTTCTCCTGCTTTCTCGCATCCTCAAAGCTTTTGAGCTGTGTGTCAATGGCGGCAATGGGGGCTTGAATCATGCTGACAAGCGCCTTGCACTGTACCTCAAATGCCTCATACGGGGCAAGGCAGGTGCGCTTGATCTCTTTCCGCTTGTCCTCGATTGCTTTCACCAGCTGGTTCAGCTTCGCTTTGTCTGATTTGGCAGCTTTGATGCTGTCCTCTGTGACCACCAGATTCTGATAATACGCCAGTTTCGGCGCAATCTGCCCTTTCAGTTCCTCGAAATTCCAGTCGATCTGCTGCGGCAGCACAGACAAATCGGTATTCACAACAAAATCCATAAAATATCACCACTCCTCTCTTAAATTTCCGGCAGGATCAGCGCCGGTTTCATCTCGGTTTGTACCAGTTCCCAGAATGTTTCTTCCTTTTCCAGCAGCCATGCCAGATCGTCAAGAACATCCGCACGATTCACAAAATATTCCCGTATCTGCTTTCTTGGTACACCGCCGGAATGGTATCGAAGATATGCATACAAATACACGAAATCCCATCCGGTGGCGAGCAGCTGGTGCAGCACCTGCACATAATAGTTCTGCGGCAGACGGTTTTCCCATGTCTCCCACTGTGCAGCGTTCTGAATGGTGCAGGTCTTGATTTCCAGAATGCCCTTGCCGGCATCGCCAGTCAGCTCCCCGTCCAGTGTGGCATAAAGCCAGCTGTGCCTGCCCTCGGCATACATCCGGTATGGATGATATGTCACCTGAAATTCCGGATGCTCGACTTGAAACAGGTTTCGCAGCACAGATTCTGCTGCTACGCCAAATGCGACCGCAGGCTTGTCCGAGATATCTTCAGCGCAAGAATGCCCTGTCTTCTCCTCCCACAACTGCACATTCGTCTTGTAACGATTCATCCCGACCACACATGCTGCATCGCTCCCGCCAATGCCACGCTTTCGGCACGCCAGCCAATCTGCACGTGTTTCGGGATCACACAAAATCATTTGACAAATCCCTCGCTTTCTGTTATACTAGTAATGGTTTATTTTTTATCCAAGTCCCCGTCATCGGTTGCCGCCGGTGCGGGGGTTTTTTCTGTCCGGACTCTGCCGCAGAGCCAGTCCAGCGACACGCCGAAATAGTCGGCAATGGCGCAGATGGTGGACAGATTTGGGCAGCGCTGGCGGTAGTAGCAGTTCTCCATGCCCCACAGGGTCGCATGTCCGATGCCGACGTGCTGCGCCAGCTCTTTGAGGGACATCCCTGCGGCGCTGCGCATGCCGTACAGGTTGGCGGCGAGGGCTTCTGGATGGTACGTACACATCACACATCCCTCCCGAAAATCCGCTGGTGCATCTCGTGGAGCAGCTCCCGCATGATGACTCTACCGCTGACCTTGGGCACGGTGTCGGGCACGCTCTGATGCCAGTGTCCGCACCACTCTGCGGGGGTGTAGCCCAGCGTCTTGCAGCGGGGCGCAGGGATACGGGAGCCGTCCTGCTCTGTCGCCGTGCCCAGCGCTACCACATAGGCGGGCGTGCCGGTGACCTCCGGCGCAGCCAGACTGCACGTGTACAGCTCGTAGGCGCTGCGCCATACTTTAATTGGTTCTTCCATTGTTCTTTTCCTCCATATGCAGCTCCCGCAGGAGCTTATTCTGTTCTTTCCGTGTGCAGGGACTGGTCAGTATCTCGTGGCGGATCGCTGCCGGACTCCATCCCTCTGACAGCATGCGCCGGACGTTCCGCCGGAGCTGCTGTGCCGGTCTGGAGGGCGCTCCGCCCCACTGGTGCAGCTTGTCCATCTGTCCTGCCTCCTCTCGTGTCCTCGAATATCCTGCACGGGTACAGCCTCGACCGCTCCGGACAAAGGCTGTACCAGTAGCAGGTTTTGCAGGTGGGTTCTGCTACTGTATTACCTTTAATCGCTTCCCACTCCAATCTTCATCCGGAAACGCAAATTCAAACAGCGCCTGCGTGATATCCGCAGCCAGTTTCTTTTCCTCCTCCGGTGTGTGATCCGGGATCCGCATGTCAACGATTGCCGACTTGGTCTTCATCACGACCTTGCGGTATCCATCGCACTGCACATCCTCCAAAATTTCGCCGCTAAATTCCATGATACCAGCTCCTTTCCGTTTATGTTATGCAGCTTGTGGCTTGTCTGTTGCCTGTGTCATGCCGGCATGATGGGCAGGATTTTTTCTGCGGCGGCGGCAATGGATGCCTGATACAGCACGTGCTGTGCGCCCGCCTCGTCCAGATTTCCCATCAGCTCGAAGAGCGTCACCACCTTGCGGATGTCTGCGTGATACTTGCGGCACATATCCGCAACAGTAAGCGTGGTGTCAAAGGTGTTCTTTTTTGTCTCTGTCATGCTTCTCGCCTCCCTTTCTGTGATACATTCAGTTCTCACGATTTTCGCAACTCAAACAAATCGTTGGGATTTGCGCCCAGTGCAGTGCAAATATTTCTGATGTAGGCAACGCTGATGATCTTGCGACCATTCATCATATTGCTAAATTCCTGCGCCGTAAATCCGGACTTTTCTGCTACGTACTTCTGCTTCAAGCCCTTTTCTTCCATAATACGCCGAATATTGTATACTACGATATCCATACGATTCACCTCCCTTTGCGTCGTGTTTTGCCGCCTTGCGGCTGGAGAGCGGTTTTACGCCATGCTCAGGGCGCACGTGAATCTGACTCACACCATCGTTTGCGTTTTGCATGGGGCTTTTGTTGTTGCCCGAAATGCATTTCTACCAGTTTTTTCGAACACCACAGCCTTGCACTGTTTAATCGCTTCTCGCTGATTGTCTGCCATAACAGACATGTGGTACGGATACTCTCTGCCATTCTGCTTTATTACATAAAAGACCTGATAGCTTTTTTTCATATGGTATCTTCCTTTCTGTTGCATTCCAATTTCCGGTGTGATATAATATACCAGAGAGGAGCGAATACAAGCAGAACTATGAGAAATACTTTATCCAGCTAGCGAAACTGCTAAGCCGAAAACTAAAATTAGAGCCACCATTAGAATTATTTTAATCCAGATTCTTTCACTATCTGATATGCCATTCCAAATGAGAACCAGAAGTACAACCCTCATGCAATTTATCACTCATGTTCTTCACCTCTTCACTATATATAACGAGCGTCCTAAAATGTGTTGAATATATAGATTATATGGTTTTCTTTTCCACACGAACAAATCTATCCCTCTACAATTACTTACAACGAGAGTCCTCAATTTTTCTTGTGACAGCGAGTGATATTCTCTGTTGGCTGGTTTTCCAGCATGCAGATTGCGATCACAGCCAAGCTAAAGGTATTTGGACTTAATGTGAAGTTAGGCTGTAACGTATTATTGTAAATTGTGGCAAAGTGGTCAAGCATGTCTGCCTTGTCTTTTCGGTAATTGGAATTGCATTTCGCTTTCCTAGTATTATAAACGAGTGTTTTCGAAAAAGCCCCCGATTCTCAGTATACTTGGGAACACAATTATTATATCACAGAAATACTGAGAATGTCAACACAAAAATATAGCTTTGCTGAGAAAAAATACACGGTGTTTGAAAAGAATTTTTGTGCAAATCAAACATCTTTCTCAATTTTACTGTACTTTCATGTTGACTTTTTAGCTTTCACATGATATAATAGTTTCCATGGCGTGAGCCACATTTCATTGTGATGAATTGTAAGTGTGTTAAGAGCAGCTCTGCGGATCATTAACGCAGCAGTTGCTGAGTTGTTGAGGAGCGAAAGCGAATGAGTATTGGAAGCAGAATCAAAGAAAAGCGGGAAGCGATCGGCATGACGCAAGAAGAACTAGCGGCGGCACTTGGTGTTTCTAAAGGAGCGGTTGGTAACTATGAATCTGGAAGTTCTTATCCAAAGATAGACAATATGATTCAACTGTTTCGTGTGTTGAAAACGGATGCAAACTTCATATTTCAAGATGAAGCTACGCAAAAAGAAGTTGAACTTTCTCTTAAAGAACAACGAGTTATCAAAAAATATCGCAAGCTTGACAGTTATGGAATTGATGCAGTTGATAGCGTTCTGGACGTGGAGTATACAAGATGCACTGACTTCATTAAGTCAATCCCTGCTACATGGACCATTTGCTATCGTAAATATGAGATCTCTGCGGGAGCTGAAAACATATTGAATTCCTACGAGCACATGGAACGCATAGATGTCCTGGACACACCAACGGCACGCCGTGCAGATTATGGGCTGATGATCTCCGGGAACAGCATGGAACCGACATACCATGACGGAGATATTGTTCTGGTAAAGCAGGCGGATTCTGTAGAGGTTGGCGAAGTTGGCATTTTCGTGGTAGACGGTGATGGCTATATCAAGAAATTCGGCGGCGATCATCTGATTTCTCTGAATGACGACTGCGCCCCGATTTCTCTGCATGAGTATAAACATGTGAAGTGCTGTGGCAAGGTAATCGGCGTGGCACAGGTTGCGGAGTGAAGTGAGGCGTAAAGTATGAAAAAGTTCAGATGGGTGTTATTCGTTTTTACAGCTGCTTTTTTCTTCAGTGCGTTGAGTTCAAAGGTCTATATTAGTGTGATATGCTTTGCTCTCGCTGCACTTTTGATAATTCCGGTGAAACCTTTCGGGAATCTTATCAAGCTAAAGATAGATCAAAAAACAGGTGCCGAAATACGGCGAATCATCTCCATTGTTCTTGCCGCCGTATTGTTCATATCTGGTTTTATTCCATTAAATCACGCCGGAAAAAGAATGAAAGAAAATCAAGAACGAGAACCTCGGAATCCGGTAATGACAACAATCACGTCTACTGTTGAAACCACAACTACAACGGTAACTACAGTAACCGTTCAAACAACAACTGAAAACAAATTCCCGACAGACCTTTCTATTCTTACAGCTGAGGGACATCCTACATACTACGGCAGCATGGGCAACGCTCACCGCATATGGGATGATGCGAATCTCCAAAAAATTTCCTTTGATGAAAGCAATCAAAAGCGTCGTGCAATAATATACCTTGGCAGCACAAGCGGCGGCATCATAAACAATATCGAAATTTACTTTAATCAATCAAAAGAATTAAACAATTTATCACTCGATGATGCCATTCAAATTGCATCATCATATTTGCCGTATGACATTTTGAACAAATATTACGAATTTAGCGATTCATATTGTGCCAGCCCAAAGGATGAAAATGACGGAGAAACCTACTATGTCGTATCCTATCAACTAAACGAAAGCGGTAAAAGCACCGATTATGACGGTTCTGTCGATATTATCTTTGAACTTTCTAAAGAAGATAAGGTAAATTATTTTTCTATCGGGTTTGGTACGCCACACTGGATGAACCGACTTGATTTTAACGGGTATGAAGAAGTCAAATGGCAGTATAATTTCTTAGAAAGTACTGCTTCATAGAAAAAAACCACCGAAACCTGCAGGGCGGTGCTATCAAGGAGGGAGACCATGAACGCATATTGTATCTATCTCCGAAAATCCCGTGCAGATGCGGAGGCAGAAGCACGGGGCGAAGGGGAAACGCTGGCACGCCACGAACACACACTCCTGGATCTGGCAAAGCGTCAGAATCTGACCATCACCTGCATCTATCGGGAGATCGTCAGCGGGGATAGCATTGCCGCCCGTCCGCAGATGCAACAGATGCTGCAAGACATCACCGATGGCAAATATGCTGGCGTGCTGGTTATGGAGATAGAGCGTCTTGCCCGTGGGGACACCATCGACCAGGGCGTTGTGGCACAGGCGTTTCGGGAATCCGGCACAAAAATTCTCACACCCATCAAAACGTATGACCCGAACAACGAATTTGATGAAGAGTATTTCGAGTTTTCCCTGTTCATGTCCAGAAGAGAGTATAAAACCATCAAGCGCCGCATGCAGGCGGGACGGGCTGCATCCGTCAAAGAGGGGAATTACATCGGGACCAATCCTCCCTATGGCTATCGTAAAGTACAGCCGGAACCAAAGGTGAAAACTCTGGAGATCGTTCCGGAAGAAGCGGAAGCAATCCGGATGATGTTTGAAATGTATCTGTCCGGCGATGGTGCAAGAGCCATTGCAGCACGGCTCAATCAGTTGCAGATTCTGCCCCGCAAAGCCGCCATGTGGGAACCGGTCAGCGTCCGAAAAATCCTCCACAACCCGATATATGCCGGGAAAATTGAATGGCAC
Organism: Ruminococcus callidus; assembly: GCF_020709055.1. GTDB lineage: Bacteria > Bacillota > Clostridia > Oscillospirales > Ruminococcaceae > Ruminococcus_C. The sequence goes on along the minus strand of NZ_JAJFCK010000025.1, from coordinate 1,536 downwards.
ACGAAAAAGGATGGCACGATTCTCGCAGACGGCCGGCATCCTGCTATCATCTCCTGGGAACAATACCAGCAATCCATAGAGCGCCGCAAACAGACTGCGCCACAAGTCCCCACAGGATACACGACACAAAATTACTATCACGGCATCTTGTTTTGTGCCAACTGCGGACATCAGATGAAACGAAGACCTGCCGCCAATGGCACAGCACACATGCTATGCCGCCGAAATGAATGCCGGGGCAAGGTTGTGAGTTCCACGGTGAAAAAAATTGATGAAGCTGTCCTGGAAGCAATCCGCTATCGCATGCAGGAACTGATGTTGTGTAAAGATACGATACGACAGGATGAAACGCACAAAAAAGAGAACGCCAAAAGGCAGCGTGCGAAAATCGAAAAGGCACTGGAAAAGCTGCAACACCAAAAAGAAAAACTACACACGCTTTTGGAAACCGATGTGTACACGGTGGAGGTGTTTTTGGAGCGATCTAAAATCATCCAGCAGCAAATCGAAGCGTTAGAAGCCGAATTGGGAGCGATCCAGCATGAAGCAGAAGCACAAGGCTTATCTCCGGAGCAATCGCTGCTGTGGTTGCAGTATGTGCTCGACAACTTTCTGGGAGCAACTCCGGAACAAAAAAACCAGATGCTCCGTAAGGTCATCCGGCGAATCGAATATCGAAAAACACAAAGAATGTGCTACCGAAAACAGGACTCTGATTTGTCATTGCACATTGATTTTTTATGATTTGTTATGTACAAGTGAGATATGATATCAAATTGCAATACCCCGTTCGTATCAAAACCCCAAACGCCAAAACGGCGAAGTATATCATTTCGCAGCTTGGAGGACCAGACGGCGAGCTTGCCGCCTCTCTCCGCTATATGAACCAGCGCTATTCCATGAAGCTGGATAAGGTCAAGGGAGTATTGACTGACATTTCCACGGAGGAGCTGGCACACGTGGAGATCATTTCCGCCATTGTCTATCAATTAACACAAGGACTGACACCGGAGCAAATCAAGGAAGCGGGCTTCGACACCTACTTCGTCGACCACACCTTGGGGGTATATCCCCAGTCTGCCGCCGGTGCTCCTTTCACCGCCGCCTATTTCCAGTCCAAGGGCGACCCCATCACCGACCTGACGGAAGACCTTGCGGCGGAGCAGAAGGCACGCACCACGTACGACAACATTCTCCGGCTGTGTGACGACCCCGATGTGCGGGATCCCATCAAGTTCCTGCGGCAGCGGGAAATCGTCCACTTCCAGCGCTTCGGCGAGGCACTCCGTGCGGTGCAGGAAGATCTGGATACGAAAAACTTCTACTGCTGCAATCCCTCCTACGACTGCGGCTGCGGAAGAGCCGCAAACCGGATGCGAAAAATGCGGTAACAAGTGCCGGCGGACGAAACACCGTCCCTGAAAATGCAAAAAGCCTGCCGAGAATCGAATTCCTCGGCAGGCTTTGCTGCGTCTATTCTCAGAGCTTGTGTTCGTAGGAAATATATGCGGATTTTCGAGCAAATTTTTTTGCAGA
>NZ_JAJFCK010000024.1 GCF_020709055.1 Ruminococcus callidus | reverse complement strand
CGTGTTCATAGGCGTCTATCTACGTCTTTTCGGCAAATTTTGTTGCATACTGCGTGAAAAATACTTGCCATACGAAAGTATGCCTGCAAATTTTTGCCTTGTCTGCAAAAAAATTTGCTCGAAAATCCGCATATATTTCCTATGAACACAAGCTCTAAAACAATATCCCATAAAATGCGGAAAGCAGGCGGAGTTTCAGTCCGTCTGCTTTTTTAAAAGCTGTCTTTTTAGAATCATGACGCTTAATCCCAGTATTGACGGTAGAGTTCAGCGACCTTTTCAGCGAACTCCCTGCGCAAATTTTCCGGCCGGAGGATTTCCACATTTCCACCGTATTTCATCACCCATCGGTGGAAACTGTCGTTGATGCCGATGCGTGCCCGCACCAGAACGAAGCCGCTGTTGTCCGGATCGTCCTGTGCGCTGGCATAGGCGCCAAGCTGCTCCAGCATGTCGTCCAGCAGAAAGCGCTTGACCCGCAGAGTGACCAGTTCGTAATACTTCGGCTCGAAGATGTCCAGCACAGCACCATCCGGTTTTGGAATTTCCGGAAGCTGGCGGAACTTCTCTCCGGCGACGATGTTCCGCATGCGGTCGATACGGTAGGTGCGGAGGTGGCTGTTCTCCACACTGTAACATTTCAGATAGAACCGCTCGCTGAAATAGATGACCTGGCAGGGGAGCAGGGTGCGGGATTTTTCCTGATAGTGGAAATGGCGCTGGGCATCCATTTTGCCGTAGTCGAAGTTGAGAGTGCGCTTTTCGGCGATGATGCGGTGGATGGCGTCCAGATTCTCCAGCAAGTCCAGAGAGGGCGCACCGCAGGTGCTGATGGAAACACGGCTCATCAGCTGGCGCACTTCGCTCTCGGAGCAGAGTCCCTCGAACTTGTGGATCAGCTTTCGCTTTTGTTCGGGGGAGAGGAACTTGTTGATGGAGATGGAATCCACGATGAACCGGATTTCGTTGAACTTGAACGGTTTGCCTTTCATGCAGTAGAAATGGGTGTTGTGCGGGCCGCGGCGGATATCGATGTCATATCCGGCGTACATCATTCGCTCCAGATCCCGCCGGATGGTGGCGGCGGAGACCCGCTCCATGTTCTTTTCCTCCGCCAGATACCGCTGGATCTCCTCGATGGTCACGCCTTTTTCCGCATTTGTTCGGCGGTTTAGAAAATCGTAGAGAAATAACATGCGTTCGCTATCCATAAACTTCCTCCTTTTTGTTGTTCGGTTACCATTATTATAACATATTTCGCCAAAATGTCCAGCCCTCGGATTTTTTAAAGTTTATTTGCGCCGGTTCCTTGACAGTATATCCTGGATATGCTACACTTTGGATATGGAATTTCTGAAAGGAGTCAAACATATGATCGCACGTTATGACCTCAGCGGTGTCTGGGAACTCTCTCTGGCGCAGATGGCAGGGAAACAGGTTCCCACAGCTTTTGACGACACCATCTCGCTCCCCGGCACCACCTCTCTCGCCAAAAAAGGAACCCCCAATCCGGCACGGGAGACCGGATTCCTGACCGACGCCTATGCATTTGAGGGGCAGGCATGGTTTCGGAAAACCGTTTACCTCGATCCCGATTTTCTCGGACTTCCCATGAAGCTGACGCTGGAGCGCACCCGTATTACCACGCTGTGGATCAACGGCAGGCGTGTGGGCAGCTGCGACAGCCTGTGCACGCCCCACGTCTATGAGATTTCGGCATATGTGACGAAACCGCTGGTGGAGATCGTGGTCTGTGTGGAAAACACCGGCTATCCCACCAAGGGCGGACATCTCACCTCGCCGGACACCCAGTCCAACTGGAACGGCATCACCGGCAGCATGACGCTGGAGGTGTTTTCGGAGGTCTATGCGGATCATGTGCAGGCGTATCCCGATCCGGAGCGGCGGGAGGTCACTCTGACCATGCAGCTCCACGGGGCAAAGACCGCTTCGTTTGCGGCAGAGGGCAGCGTTATGGAGGACGATGAGGAGGACAGCATTCCCACGTTCCAGACGCAGCTGACAGCTGATGCCAGCGGTATGGCTTCGGTGACGATTCCCCTGGAGGAGGCGTACTACGAGTGGAGCGAATTTCACCCCGCCCTGTACTGCCTCACCTACCGCATCAACGAGCAGGATTGCGGTTATCTCAGCTTCGGTATGCGGCAGTTCTGCACGGATGGTATGCGCTTTACCATCAACGGACAGCCCACCATGCTCCGTGGCAAGCATGACGGACTGATTTTTCCACGCACGGGCTATGCGCCGACAGAGGTGAACGAGTGGATTCGCATTCTGGAGATCGCCAAGTCCTACGGCATCAACCACTACCGTTTCCACACCTGCTGCCCGCCGGATGCGGCGTTTACGGCAGCGGATCTGCTGGGCATCTACATGGAGCCGGAGCTGCCGTTCTGGGGCACGATCGCTGCGCCGGGAGAAGAGGGCTATAACGAGGTGGAACAGAATTACCTCATTGCACTGGGGGACAAGATACTGGAGACATTCGGCAACCATCCCTCGTTCGTCATGTTCTCGCTGGGCAATGAACTGTGGGGGAGTCCGGAGCATCTGGGAGAGATTCTGCGGCATTACAAGGCGCTGGACAGCCGTCATCTGTACACACAGGGCTGCAACAATTTCCAGCGCCTCCCGCAGATCCTGCCGGAGGACGACTATTTCGTGGGCGTGCGCCTGAGCAAGGAACGGCTGCTGCGCGGCTCTTACGGCATGTGTGATGCACCGCTGGGACATGTACAGACTGACCGTCCCAGTACCATGCACACCTATGACGATGTCATCTTCCCCAAGCAGACGGACGGTGAGGATGGCAGCAAGGTGCAGGAGATCGAGATTCAGTACGGCACCGGTGTCAAGAAAGTAAAGGTGGGGGATACTGCCGGCGGACTGGTTCCCACCAAGCCCATCATCACCCACGAGATCGGGCAGTATGAGGTGTATCCGGATTTTCGGGAGATCGAGAAGTACACCGGCTCGCTGAAGGCACGGAATTTCGAGGTGTTCCGGGAGCGCCTTGCAGCCAGGGGCATGCTGCATCAGGCGGAGCAGTTTTTCCGGTGCAGCGGTGCGCTGGCAGCTGCCTGCTATAAAGAAGAAATCGAGGCAGCCATGCGGTCGCAGTATGTGGCTGGTTTCCAGCTGCTGGATTTGCAGGATTTTTCCGGACAGGGCACGGCGCTGGTCGGTATGCTGGATGCTTTCATGGAGAGCAAGGGACTGATTTCGCCGGAGGAGTGGCGGATGTTCTGTTCCAACTGCGTGCTGCTGGCACAGTTCCCGTCCTATGTCTGCATCACCGGCGAGATGCTTGCGGCAAAGGTGTCCCTGCGCTGCGCCACGCCCGCATTTCCGGAACACAACATCATCGAGTGGCTTCTGGTGGCAGAGAACGGCGAGACGCTGGGCGAGGGAAACTTTACGCTGGCCAAGGCGGAAGTCGGGCTGAACGAAGTGGGCAGCATTTTCTGCCGGATGCCGGAGGAGGTGCAGCGCCCCATGCGGATGCATCTGGTGCTGTCGGTGCGGGACACCGATGTGTGCAATGCCTACGACCTTATGCTCTATCCGGCGATCGCCATGCCGGAGCTTGCCGACCATGGGACACTGTGCGTGACAGAGAAGCTGGACAAGGCACTGCAAACGCTGGAAAACGGCGGTGCTGTGCTGTTCCTGCCCACGGAAACGGCGCAGGCGATTGAGGGCTTTTACTGTACGGATTTCTGGTGCTATCCCATGTTTCGGGACATCTGCAACTGGATGAAAAAGCCGGTTGCGGTGGGAACCATGGGGCTTTGTATTCAGGCAGATCATCCGGCACTGTCGGCATTCCCCACGCAGGAGTACAGCACGCCCCAGTGGTACGACATCGTTTCCGCAGCGGACTGTGCGATTCTGGATGACACCGCTCAGACACTGACGCCCATTGTCCAGATGATCGATAACTTCGAGCGCAACCACAAGCTTGGCATTGTATGGGAGGCAAAGGTCGGCACCGGCAGACTTCTGGTGTGCACCAGCCGGCTCTCCCGCATTGCCATGCGTCCGGAGGTGCGCTGGTTCGCCAAGAGTCTGCTGGATTATGCGGCATCGGAGGAGTTCGCACCGGAACAGAAGATGACACCGGCGCAGCTGCGGCAGATCTTTGAAAAGGTATAAGAACCTGTCTTCACAAGCGTATCCACGTGTCTTTTCGGCAAATTTTGCTGCATACTGCGTAAAAAATACTTGCCGGGCGACAGCCCGCCTGCGTATTTTTGCCTTGTCTGCAACAAAATTATGCTCGAAAATCCACATATATTTCTTGTGAAGACAGGTTCTAATAGAATATCATGTCATGCGAATGAAAAATCCCGTGCAGAGGCGAAACTCTGTACGGGATTTTTGGTTATATTTGTGTGAAAAGAGTTATTCCACCGGATTGACGATTGTGCCAATGCCCTCCACTGTACAGGTGACAACGTCGCCGTGCTTGAGGTACTTGGGCGGATGGAAGCCCATGCCCACACCGGCAGGCGTTCCCATGGAGATGATCGTTCCGGCAGGGATGCGCATGGCGTGGGACAGCTCTTCAATGACATAGGGGATGTTGTGGATGTACAATTCGGTGTTGCACTTCTGCCGCAGTTCTCCGTTGACGTGGCAGGTGAGATTCAGCTTCGGCGGAAAGGAGAAGCTGTCCGCCGTGACCAGACACGGTCCCATGGGTGCGAAGCCGTCCAGACTCTTGCCCCGGAACCACTGCTTGTGGCGCATCTGGATGCATCTGGCACTGACATCGTTCATGATGGTGTAGCCGAACACATAGGAGGCAGCGTCCTCTGCCTTTGCACCCTGAATGTCCCTGCGTACCACGAACGCCATTTCCACCTCATAGTCCAGATCGGTGACGATGTCAAAGTGTCCCTGAATGGGATCGCCGGGGGCAACTGCCTCGTTGACATGCTTGGCGAAATAGATGGGGAACTTCCGCTCTCCGCCGTATTCCTGCCCCATGACACCCACGCTCTCCCTGGCGTGCTCCGAGAAGTTGACGCCAAGGCAGATGATGTCCCGGGCCGGACGGGGGATGGGCGCCAGCAGTTTGACCTGTGCCAGCGGAACGGCTTCTCCGGATTTCTCCGGCAGCAGGGCGGCCGCAGTATCACGCTGCCGGTCGGTCATGGTGACAGCAAGCTCTGCCATGTCGGCAAAGTGCAGTCCCAGCGCCTTCGCCGGCACGATGCCGGTTTCGTCCGCTGTCAGCACGCCAAGGTGCTCCGTGCTGTTTTGCAGATAGGTGACCAGTTTCATATGCAAGTACCTCCTGTCAGGACTCTTCCAGCTGTGCGTTTACGCCGCAGGTTTCCAGTCCCTCGTTGGCGGTAGTTCCGTCGTCATGTTTCCGGTTCTTGGGAAATACAAACTTCAGCAGGATGGGGGTGATGATCGTGGTGAATACGACCATGATGACCAGCGGTGTCATGAACTTCTCGCTCATCAGTCCCACGGAAGCACCCTTGTTGGCGACGATCAGAGCGACCTCACCACGGGATATCATGCCGATACCGATTTGCAGGCTCTCTTTGTTGGTGTAGCGCATGATCTTTGCGCCCAGTCCGCAGCCGATGACCTTGGTGGCAACGGCAACCAGCATCAGCAGGAGCATAAAGATGATCAGCTTGCCGGTCAGACCGTCCAGTGTCATGGCAAGTCCGATGTTGGCGAAGAAGATGGGGGAGAGAAGCATGTAGGAGAGGGTGTTGAAGCGGTTGACCACGTATTCATTCTTTTTCAGACCGGATACGGCAAGGCCGGCAACGAAAGCGCCGGTGATATCTGCGACACCGAAGAACAGCTCTGCGGCAAAGGAGAGCAGCAGGCAGAAAACAAAGGTGACGATGTTGTGGCGCTGGAGGTTCTTGTTGCTGGATTCCCGCCATTTTTTAAAGAAGAAGTGGTACAGGACAGCGGCGCCGATTGCCACAATGAAGAATGCCAGAATGTTGATGACCACGGCGAAGATGCCGTCGCCCACCAGAGCCGAGCCGAGAGTCCTGGCAGATTCGCCGTCGCCGGACTTCTTGCCGCCCAGACTGATGACAACGGTCAGGGCGATGATGCCCAGAATGTCGTCGATGACGGCTGCACCCAGAATGGCGTTTCCGGCACGGGAGTTCAGCGCCCCCAGCTCCTTCAGGGTTTCTACGGTGATGCTGACAGAGGTTGCTGTCAGGACAACGCCGATGAAGATATTCTGCCAGAACAGGGATGCCATCTCCGGATCCTGATCGGTATTGTACAGATCTGCCAGGAAATAACCGCCCAGCAGCGGAACGATGACACCGACCAGGGCGATGACGAAGGAGGCGAGTCCTGCCTTTTTCAGCTCCTGAATGTCGGTTTCCAGACCGGCGCTGAACATGAGGACGATAACGCCCAGCTCAGCCAGACTGACGATCAGATCGTTGCGCTCTACCACATCCAGCAGCATCGGCCCCAGAATGATACCGGCAGCCAGTGCGCCTACAACCTGCGGCAGGCTGATGCGTTTGGTCAGCAGACCGAGGAGTTTGGTGGAAAGCAGAATGATTGCGATCTGCAATAAATACGAATAGTCATTGTTGAACAAAAACTCTTTGAAAGCGCTCATAAAAAGCTTCTCTCCCTTTTTCTTAATGAATTCTCAAATTTGGCAATTAGCTTTGCGCCAGCATTTGCCGCAGCGCAGCGTGATCCATGCCGTTTGCCTTGCCGTCCTGATTCAGGTCGGCATTGGCAGCACCCTGCCGGCTCAGCTCGGCATTGCCCAGCAGATAGCGCCCCAGCAGCACCAGATCGTTCAGCTTGACGCTGCCGTCTGTGTTCACATCGCCGAGGCTTCCGGATGCTGCAGTGGTTGTGGACGGGGCGGGTTTTGTGGTGACAGCAGTGGTCGTGGAGGGCTTGGTGCCGTCCGGTTCTACGCCGGAGTAGAGCACGCCGTTCTGGTAGAGCGGAATGCGGTCAGAAATCACGTATTCCCCTGCGTTTTTCAGCAGATCCGCATTGGAGTAGTCGTTGGAGGCATCCCAGCCCGACTGATAGTCGGGAAATACCAGTGCCAAAAGCAGTTCGCACTGGTGCTGTCCCTCGGAAATGGGCATGGCAGCTCTGCCGTCCGGATAGGTGATCTCAATATAATAGATGTTCCCCTGATACTGGGTGATGGGGGAGATCTCTGCGGGCTTGCAGTCGTCGTACATCTTCGCCTGATCCCGATCCACACGCACCGCCACATCAGAGGGTTGGTATCCGGCGCTGATGACCTCGGAGAGATCCATATAATACCGGTAGGACATGTTGTCCTCAATGCGTGCCGGCCATGCGCTGTGGTTGGTGAACTTGAAGCTCAGGGTGACGCCGCTGTCACTGCTTTTGAGTTTGGTCTCCACATAGAATTCCTGATCCCGCTGTTCCGGTTCGGGGAAATTCGGGTCGGGCTTGCTGTCGGAGGCGGTGTTCATCTTGCAGAGCAGGGCGGTGAAGCCGGCGTTATAGTCGCAGGCAACCTCGTTGTTGATATAGTTCTGCCGGTCGTCGGTGTAGGTGCCGTCCTCGTTGGGACCGCCCACCAGTGCGCCGTAGAGGATGTGGCGGTTGGTTTCCGGCGTATCCAGCGCATTTTTCCAAGAGGCATGCGCCGTCCGGTGGTGGGGATTCTTGGGGAAGTTCTCGCCGTATCCCACCACAAAACTCTGGTGATCCGGATTGTCGCCGAGGCTGTAGTCGATCTGTTCCTGATAGAACTCCTGATACTTTTTGGTATCGGTGCCCTTGAGCACCGTGTCGCACGCCACGCTTGCCAGAAAACCGGCGGTGTTGGCATAGCGCAGACATCCCCATGTGGTCAGCCAGCGCAGACCGCCGTCCAGCTCCTTCACAGAGTCCGTCCAGTAGTCCAGATGCTTTTTCACACGGCTGGTGTAGAAGCTGTCGCCGGTGTTGATGGCGTACAGCAGCAGACCGCCCTGCATCACATCGTCCCAGCACATACCCCACGAGTATTTCAGCTCGTCGCTGCCCAGCTCCTTGCCCAGATTGGGAATGTAGGAGGCTGCCTTGTCCAGATAGCTCTTTTCGCCTGTGGCAATGTAGAGCCAGTTTGCCGCATAGAACAGCTCGTCATAGAAGTGCGAGGAGCGGTAGAAGCCGCCGGCATCGCTGTTGTTGTATGCGTCATCGCTTCTGGTCTTGTCGGCGAGGGCAAAGATGTTCTCTGCATGGGAGAGGTAGCTGTCCGCATTGGCGCTCTTATCCTTGAGGGCACAGTAGCCGGCAGCCAGCGCCGCAGCCATCTCGCCGCAGACAGCGGAGTCTGTCCCGCGCAGCACGGCTCTTGCCTTGTCGTAGTCTGCGCCGTTGTCCTTCATGCCGTACTCCAGCAGCTCTACCGGCCCCCACCAGGTGTGATCCATCTGTCCGCTGCCCACCTGATAGACCACAGTGTCGCCCTCATCGCAGGCGGCGAGGTAGTCCAGCACGAAGGTGAGGTTGTTCATGTAGGTCTCCATCTGTCCGGAGTGCTCCACGCCGTCCGGATACTGGTACAATCCCCATGCCAGCATGGAGGCGGAGTACGCCATGGGCAGGTTGAATTTGACGTGGTCGCCGGCATCGTACCAGCCGCCTGTGACCTCATCGCTCAGCGTGGAGTCGGCACGCCATTCCACACGATTCCAGGACGGCAGAGGTCCAGCCTGCTGGCATTCGTAAAAGTACAGGGACTTTTGCAGGGCTTCCGCATAGTTCTGGGTATCGGCGGCGGCAGCAGGCAGCGCACCTGTGCCGGACACAGCGCCGGTGCTCAGACAGACCGCCAGAAGAAGTCCGGTGAGTCGGTGTCGTTTGTTCATTGGTTGCATTCCTTCCTTTCTTTTTTGTGTTTTGTTTCAGAGCCTGTTCTCCATAGAAAACGCTTTGAAACGCATTTTAAATAGGTAACAGACCCATTCGCATTTTATTATGACACCTTTTCACGGAATTGTCAAGCTGTTTTCATGAGAATATCACAGCATCCGTGCCGGTTTTGCAGCGGAGAATCCGGTTTTTGTTTAGTTTGTACGCTTCTCGAGGGGGAATTCTGTAAGAAGTGACAAAAATTTTAAAATGGAGGATTGTACCTTGCAAATTTTCAGCGGACGTGTTATAATAAACTTGAGTATGCAGGCGGAGAAGCGGAAGCCAAAAACGGCTGACCGCTCCCAAAAAGCTGCGTACAGGAACTCGCTTTTCAATACGGGTTCTGCGACTGGGCGTTCCGGATTCCATCGAAATTCAAAAGAACGCCAGAAAAGTTAGGAGGAAGATTGTAAAGTGGAAAAGAATGTTAAAAAGGGAAAAAAGGTAACCGTTCTGGGCGCAGGTAATGTTGGTGCGTCTATCGCATTTGCACTGGCAATTAAGGGCTTATGTTCGGAGCTGCTGCTGGTGGATATCAATAAGCCGAAGGCAAAGGGCGAAGCAATGGACATCATGCAGGGCAACGCATTCTGCCCCACCTGTGATGTGCACGACGGCGACTATCCGGATGCTGTGGGCTCTGATGTGGTAATCATCACAGTCGGTATCGCAAGAAAGCCGGGTCAGACCAGAATCGACCTCTGCAAGACCAACGCAAAGATCATGGCATCGGTTATGCCGGAGATCACCAAGTATGCCCCCAATGCATGCTATGTGATCGTCAGCAATCCGGTTGACGTGCTGACCTATGAGGCAATCCGTGTTTCCGGTCTGAGCCCGAAGCAGGTGATCGGCTCCGGTACCGTTCTGGACTCCTCCCGTCTGCGTACCTGTCTGTCCGACCACGCTGGTCTGAACATCAAGAACATCCACGCATATGTATTCGGCGAACACGGCGATTCTTCCATGATCCCGTGGTCTCTGTCCAGCATCGGCGGCATGAAGTTCGATGAGTACTGCCAGACCGTTGAGAATCTGGGCGATAAGGATGCCATTGAGCAGGAAGTTCGTGACGGCGGCGCTGAGGTTATCAAGTGCAAGGGCGCAACCTATTACGCAATCGCACTGTCTGTCAGCACCATCGTTGAGGCAATCCTGCGGGATACCAAGGCTGTTCTCACAGTTTCTACCCTGCAGGACGGCACACACTATGGCATCAAGGATGTCTGCCTGAGCCTGCCGTGCGTTGTCGGCGCAAACGGCATTGAGCGGGAACTGACTCCTCCGATGACTGAGGAAGAGATCGTTCGCCTGAAGAAGAGCGAAACCGCACTGCGTCAGGTAATCAACGAAATGTCTCTCTAAGAGCCGCAGCAAGGCTCTGAAAATTGCCCAAAGGGCACCAAGCCAAACCGCCGGGCAATCTGGAAGACTTTTCCGATTTCCGGTGGTTTTTCGGGTGTATTTCCCGAAACTAGAATTCAAAACCGCTGTCCGGCACCGGACAGCGCCAACCGGAAGGTTGATTAGAAAGGAACGGAAAACTATGGATTATGCAGCAGAATCTTTGAAACTGCACTATGAATGGCAGGGAAAAATCGAGGTAACCCTCCGTGCACCGCTGGAAACCGCAGATGACCTTTCTCTGGCGTATACCCCGGGTGTTGCACAGCCCTGTCTGGAAATTCAGAAGGATGTTTCCAAGAGCTATGACCTGACCCGCCGCGGCAATCTGGTGGCTGTTATCACAGACGGCACCGCTGTTCTGGGTCTGGGCGACATCGGTCCGGAAGCAGGCATGCCGGTTATGGAAGGCAAGTGTGCCCTCTTCAAGCGTTTCGGCAATGTGGATGCCATCCCGCTCTGCGTTCGCTCCAAGGATGTGGACGAGATCGTCAACACCGTTCGTCTGCTGGCCGGCAGCTTCGGCGGCGTAAATCTGGAGGATATCTCCGCACCCCGCTGCTTCGAGATCGAAAAGCGGCTGAAGGAATGCTGCGATATTCCGATTTTCCACGATGACCAGCACGGTACTGCTGTGGTAACGCTGGCTGCAATGCTCAACGCACTGAAGCTGACTGGCAAGGACATCCACCAGATCAAGGTGGTTACCAGCGGTGCAGGCGCAGCAGGTATCGCAATCATCCGTCTGCTGATCGCAATGGGTCTGGATCCGCACCACGTAATCCTCTGCGACCGCCACGGCGCAATCTACGAGGGACGTGACAACCTGAATGCACAGAAGGAAGAGATGGCTGCTATCACCAACAGCGGTCACAAGAAGGGCACGCTGGCTGAGATGCTGGTTGGCGCAGATGTTTTCATCGGCGTTTCCGCACCGGGTTGTGTAACACCGGAAATGGTAAAGGCCATGGCAAAGGATCCGATCATCTTCGCAATGGCAAACCCGACACCGGAGATCATGCCGGATCTGGCTCTGGCATCCGGCGCAGCTGTTATGGGCACCGGACGCAGCGACTTCCCGAACCAGATCAACAACGTTCTGGCATTTCCGGGTATCTTCCGTGGCGCACTGGATGTTCGTGCAAGCGAGATCAACGACGCAATGAAGATCGCTGCTGCAAAGGCAATCGCCGGTTTTGTTACCGATGACAAGCTGGCAGCAGATTACATCATCCCCAGCCCGCTGGAGGATGGCGTTGCCGCAGCAGTTGCCAAGGCAGTCGCAGAGGCAGCCAAGGAAACCGGCGTCGCTAGAGTATAAAAAGCAAAGCGGTAAATTCGCTTTTGAAAACGAGAGGGGCAGGGAGAAATCTCTGCCCTTTTCGCCGCAGTTTTTGCTTTTTCAGAAAAATTCGGGAATTGTGAAAAAAAGTACTTGCAGAATCTGAAAAAATGTGCTACAATAATTCTGTTCGGAACATGTTTGTGATCGGATTGTGTCTATGAAGAAAAAAACAATATGGAAAAAACGGTGCGGCAGCCTTTTGGCGGGTGCTTTGCTGACCGGAGCAGTCGCTCTGGTGGGATGGCAGGGGATCCGCAGCTTTTCGGATGCCAAAACGCCGGCAACGGTACACCGGCTGGCGGCGGAGTCGTCGGCAGTTTCTGCGGTGTCATCATCGGTTTCGGTATCTGTGCCGGAGTCATCTGTTTCCAGTTCTGCGAAAGCAACCCGCAAGGCGGCATCCTCGAAATCCGCAGCTGTGACGGAAACCACCCGGACGGTGTGCGATGTTTCCACACCCATGAACCTCAACACGGCGACGGCGGAGGAATTGCAGGTACTGCCGGGAATCGGGGAGATTCTGGCGCAGCGCATTGTGGCATATCGGGAGCAGATTGGCGGATTCCGGAACCTTGAGCAGCTGCTGGAGGTAAATGGCATCGGAACAGTGAAGTATGCGAAAATCGTTCCGATGCTGTACCTGCCGGAGGAAACGCCGGACGAGGAGGAAACGCCGGACGAGGAGGAATTGCTCCAGCCGGAAGAAGTTCCGGAGGAGTCTTCTGCGGCGGACATGCCGGAAGAGGCGGCGACAGATGCGGCGGAACCGCCGGAGCCTGTTTCCTTTCCAATCGATCTGAACACGGCAACTCGTGAGGAACTGATGCGGATTCCGGAGATGACGGAAACGCTTGCCGATGCGATTTTGACGCTGCGGCAGGAGATCCGGTACTTTTCCTCGCCCTATGAGCTGCTGTATGCAGAGGGAATGACGGATCAGCGGTTCGAGAAGCTGCGGGATTTTGTGACAGTTCTGCCGGAAAACCGCCCGTAGCGCAAATGTTTCTGTGGAAAATCACGATTTTAACCGTTTTGTAACCATTTCCGCAAATGCACAATTTATATGGCAATGTGTACAAAAAAACGAGTTGATTTTTGTTTTGTATCACTGAAAAAAATGAAAGAATGGTATAATCCATTGACATTTGATTCGAATTGTTGTATATTAAGCTTATCCGAAAAAATGTTCTTTTGACGATGCAAAATTGACAGAGAGAACAAATTCCGGAAAAGCGGCTGCGCTTTCCGAAATTCGGAACGCATTTTATAGGATTATTACGCCGGAAGCCCGAATGGACGGCAGACGGTGTAATATATATATTTAAGGAGGAAAATTCCAATGAACAAGTTGAAAAAGACACTGGCTTTGATGGCTGCTCTGACTATGACTGCAACTGCATTCGTAGGCTGCGGCGACAAAGAAGATTCTTCTTCTACTGCCGATTCTTCTGTTGCTGAGTCTTCTGCTGATGAGAGCAGCGCAGACGCTGAGAGCAGCGAAGATGCAGACAGCAGCGAAGCTGAAGGTGGCGACACCACTGGTGCTCCGACTCCGGACGGCACTCTGAAGGACGACGATGACACTCTGAGCATTCTGTGCTGGACTGACACCGACCTGAAGGCAATGTTCGATGTTACTTCTGCAAAGAACCCGACCTATGTAAACGTTGGTTCCAGCGGTAGTGAGGCTAACGAGCAGTACGTTCAGTACTTCTCTTCTGGCTCTGACGTTGACCTGTTCGTTTGCGATGCAGACTGGGTAATGAGCTATGAGAACAACGACGAGTACACCGCTCCGCTGTCCGCTCTGGGCATCGATGAGAGCATGTACAAGGATGCTTACGGCTACACTGTAACACTGGGTACCGACAGCAACGGCGTTCTGAAGGGTGCTTCCTGGCAGGCAGCTGCCGGCGGTTACGCTTACAGAGCTGACCTGGCTGAAGAATACCTGGGCGTAACTTCTCCGGAAGATATGCAGGCACAGATCGGTGACTGGGATGCATTCTGGAAGACCGCTGCAACTGTATACGAGAAGTCTGGTAACAAGACTGCTATGGCTGATACCATCGCCGGCGTATGGAGAGCATACTCCGCTGGTAACAGAACCACTCCGTGGATCGACGCTGATGGCAAGTTCCAGCCGGATGCAACCAAGGACTTCATCACCATGGCAAAGGAAAACTTTGACAAGGGCTACATCACCAACGTAAGCCAGTGGACAGACGACTGGAAGCTGATCGGTCAGAGCGAAGGCACACTGGCTAACGCTACATTCGGTTACTTCTTCCCGTCTTGGTCTATGGCTGCTGGCGGCCAGCTGCAGGACGGCGAAGGCGGCGAAGGCGGTTCTACTTACGGAATGTATGGCTACACCATGGGCCCGACCGGTTGGTACTGGGGCGGCTCTTGGCTGTGCGTATCCCCGAACTGCAACAGCGCAACTGCAGCAGCTCAGTTCGTATACGATATGACCATCAACGCAGACACCATGAAGCAGTACGCTCTGGCTCACTCTGACTTCGTAAACAACAAGACCGTTATGGCTGACGTTGTTGCTGAGGGCGCTAACAAGAACCCGCTGCTGAAGGACGGTCAGGATCAGTTCTCTACTCTGCTGGATTCCGCTGACAACATCAAGCTGGACGGTATCGCTGGCCAGAACGACGGCACCATCAACGATGCTTTTGTAACTGCTGTACAGTCTTACTGCAACGGCGAACTGGATAGCGAAGAAGCTTGCCTGGATAACTTCCTGGATGCTGTTTCTGCCGCTCTGCCGGACGTACAGGTTGACTAATTCTCGTCACACTGAACGAATCTTTTCATAAATATATCGCCTACAGGGGGAGAACACTGCCCTTGTAGGCATATATTTATCATAACTCTTACTATTCTACTTAATTTTTGAGAGGGTGATTCTATGGCATCTACGGCACAGTCCCGTATTAAGTCCATTAGCTACGCCAAGTACGGGTATCTGTTTATCCTGCCGTTCTTCCTCGTCTATTGCTTTTTCCAGATCTGGCCTCTGATCAACACCTTTATTCTAAGTTTTCAGGGCAACGCAAGTCACACTGGCGAGTTCGTGGGATTCGATAACTACCAGACACTGCTGTTCGGCGGTGACGGCCGTAGTTTGAGAAAAATTCACACACAGTTCCTGGAAGCACTGGGCAATACTGTTATTCTGTGGGTTGGTAACTTCATTCCGCAGATCCTGCTGTCCCTGCTGCTGGCTGTATGGTTTACCGATTCAAAGCTGCACATCCCGGGCAAGGGCTTCTTCAAGGTTGTTATGTACCTGCCGAACATCATTACCGCAGTATCCGTTGCAGCTCTGTTCCTGCGACTGATCTCCAACCAGACTTCCAGTGCTGTAAACGGCATCTGGATGAGTTGGGGTCACGAGAAGTTTGACTTTGAGGGTGCAAAGATTTATGAGGGTACTGCCGGCTGGTCTCGTGGTATCGTTATGTTCATCCAGACATGGATGTGGTTTGGTAATACCATGATTATGATGATGTCTGGTATTCTGGGTATTAATCCGTCTCTGTTTGAAGCGGCAAACATCGATGGTGCAAATAGCCGTCAGGTTCTCACCAAGGTTACTCTGCCGCTGCTGCGCCCGATGGTTGTCTACACCCTGATCACTTCCATGATCGGTGGTCTTCAGATGTTCGACATTCCGTACCTGTACCACTCTGATAAGAATGCAATCAATGAGCACCTGCGTACTGTCGCAATCTTCGTATACGAGAACTTCCATGTTGCCGATATGAAGAACGTGCGGTACGGTTATTCTGGTGCGGCTTCTGTCCTCCTGTTCCTGATTACGGTAGTTCTGGGTATCTTTGTATTCCGGATGAACCGTGATGCCGATGAGGCAAGAAAGAAGAAGGAGCGTCGTGCTCTGGTCAAGGAATATAAGAAGCAGCAGAAGCTGGCAAAGCAGGGAGGTATTGTATAATGGAAAATGTTGGCGTTTCTGCAAATTATATGCTGAAGCAGCGCATTAAGTCTACGATATACTTTATCATCTGCGTGCTGATCGCACTGATTTGCTTGATTCCGATTTATTTGCTGTTGATGAACGCAACTCGTTCGGATGCAGAGCTGGCACGTGCGCCGCTGTCTTTGATCCCCAGCGGCAGCCTGATCCATAACATCAAGGCAATTCCAACCCAGTATTCGGGCTGGAGTGTGTTCCATGGTTATGCGAACTCTTTGATCGTTGCCGGCGGTTCGACGATCCTGACGGTATTCTTCTCTGCTATGACTGCATATGGTCTGACTGTTTACGATTTCAAGGTTCGTGACGGCGCATATACTTTCATTCTGGCAGTTATGATGATCCCGATCCAGGTAACATCGACTGGTTTCGTACAGTTCATGGTTGGTACCCTGAAGCTGGCTGACTCCTTCATTCCGCTGGTCGTTCCGGCAATTGCTGCGCCGGCGATTGTATTCTACATGCGTCAATACATGAAGTCCTCCTTCCCGTTGGACATCGTTGAGGCTGCACGTATTGATGGATGCGGTGAGTTCCGTACCTTTATTTCCATTGCAATTCCGATGATGAAGCCGGCAATTGCAGTACAGGCAATCTTTGCTTTCGTACAGAACTGGAACAACTACTATACACAGAACATGATCCTCCTTTCCAAGTCCAACCGGTTCACCATGCCGATGATGATCCAGAAGGTTCTGATGGTAGATAAGAGAATCGACCTTGGTGCACAGTACGCAGCAATTGCGCTGTCCATCATCCCGATCGTTATCATCTATCTCTGCCTGTCCAAGTTCATCGTAGGCGGTGTTGCACTGGGCGGCGTCAAGGAATAATTTCCCGAAACGGAAACGGATTCTTTTGTGCAAAAAAGACTGCGGTATGCGCTGGCGTACCGCAGTTTTTGTATTTCCCGGTCTATGAAAAATGCCCTGCAATGACGCAGGGCATTTGTGCTTCTGGGGGGGCGGGATGGATTTAGTCGTCCAGATGGTTCATAAGCTTGGCAGCGTGGAGCGTGTTCTTCAGCAGCATGGTAATGGTCATGGGGCCAACGCCGCCGGGAACCGGTGTGATGTAGCTTGCCTTTGGCTCAACTTCGGCGAACTCCACATCGCCGCAGAGCTTGCCGTTTTCGTCGTGGTTCATGCCCACATCGATGACCACTGCGCCATCCTTTACCATGTCGGCACGGATGAAGTGGGGTTTGCCCACGGCGCTGACGAGGATGTCAGCACCGGCGCAGACCTCGGCGAGGTTGCGGGTGCGGGAGTGGCAGATGGTCACGGTGGCGTTGCGGTGGAGGAGGAGCATTGCCATGGGTTTGCCAACGATGTTGCTGCGTCCAACAACCACGCAGTTTGCGCCGTTGAGGTCAACGCCAGTGCTGTCGATCAGTTCCATGACACCGGCAGGGGTGCAGGGGAGGAACTCGTAGTTGCCGATCATAATGCGTCCCACATTCATGGGGTGAAATGCATCCACGTCCTTTTCCGGAGCAATGGTGAGAATCACGGTCTGTTCGTCGATGTGCTTTGGCAGGGGAAGCTGCACCAGAATGCCGTGCACCTTATCATCCTTGTTGAGAACCCGAATGAGATCCAGCAGCTGTTCCTGCGTGGAATTTTCGTTCAGGCGATACTCGAACGCACGGAAGCCGACTTCCTCGCATGCCTTTTGCTTGTTGCGGACATAGATTTGGGAGGCAGGGTCATTTCCCACGAGAACGACTGCCAGACCGGGGTGAATGCCGTGGTTCTCCCGAAGCGCAGCAGTTTCCTCCCGAATCTGGGTGCGGAGCGCTGCCGAAACGGCCTTACCCGAAATTAATTTTGCCATATGTTATGACTCCTTTTCTTCATTTGTTTCAGTTTCAGCGGATTCCGATTCCGGCGCAGGTACTTCTTCTGCCGGTGTTTCCTCGGAGTCGGCGGTGTCGTCTGTCGGTGTGTCAGCTTTTGCGGACTTGGCGGCAGATTTGTTGTGCTGCTGGTCATATTCCGCCAGCAGCGCCTTGGATTCTGCGGTGTCTTTATAAAGGCGGTAGTCAACGCCCATGCGTTTGACCCGCAAGCCGATGACGATTTGCAGGATGACGGAGGCGACCACACAGAGGATCGCCAGCATCTGAGAAATGCGGACGTTTCCCACCACCAGACTGTCGGCACGCAGTCCCTCTACAAACGCACGCTCCAGACCATACCAGCCGATGTAGAGGAGGAAGATCTGTCCGTCATAGCGGCGAATCTTCTTGGCGAAGAGCGCCAGCAGGACAAAGCCCAGCAGGCACCAGATGGATTCGTAGAGGAAGCACGGGTGTACGGGCTGAGAAGCGTCCATAGCCGTGCCGAAATTCTGATAGTAGCTGGTGTAGGGATAGGAATTGGTGATCCAGTTCTGAATCTGTCCGCCGGACATGCCGAGGAAGCTGTCCGTGTTTCTGCCGAACGCCTCCTGATTGAAAAAGTTGCCCCAGCGTCCGATGCCCTGTCCCAGCAGGAAGCCGATTCCCACAATGTCCAGCAGGGGCAGGATGCGCACTTTCCGGAACTTTGCCACCGTGCAGCCCACAAGGAGCGCACCGATGATGCCGCCGTAGATGGCGAGTCCGCCCTGCCGGAGATTGAAGATGCTCTTCCAGTCGCCGGCGTAGGTGTCCCACTCTAAGATGACGTAATAGGCACGTGCGCCCACGATACCGCCGATGATGCCGCCGATGACGGCGTCAAGGAAGCGGTCGGGGTTCAGCCCGTATTTGCGCACCTGCGCAAAGGCGTAGATCATGGCGAGGAGCAGCCCCAGCGTAATCAGCAGTCCGTACCATTGGATGTCCAGCCCGCCGATGGAAAAGGCGGTGCTGTTTACGTGAATATCAATGCCAAGATGCGGGAAGACGACCTCGTTTTGATCCAGCGTTCCCACAGTAGTTGCAGTGTCAGTCATATGCAGGGGGATCTGAACAGGGATTCAGATCCCCTCGTTCCCTCCTTATCTGGTTTATTTTGTCGGCAGAATAGTCGAGAGCACCATGCGGTCCGGACGCAGCTCCTCCCGCAGGAAGCGGTTGCAGTCATCAATGGTGACGGCGGAGAGGATGTCCAGTGTGTCGTACAGACTGCAGTGCAGGAATGCGGCGCTGAGCATGCTGCTTGCGACAGAGGAGACGTTGTTCAGAGAGCGAACGAAATCGCCGTAGGTCGCCTTTTTGTGCAGCTGAAACAGTTCCTCGTCCAGTCCAGTTTTTGCTGCCTCGGCAAATGCTGCCGTGATGCGCTCCCGAATTGCCTCCGGATGGTCGGAGGAACCGCTGTAAAACACGGTGAAGTATCCGCTGCCGTAGAAGTTCTCAAAGCTGAATGAGCTGTTGATGATGCCATCCTGTAGCATGGACTGGTACAGGGGCGAGGAGGAGGACAGCAGAATGCAGTTGGTGAGAGTGGCAATAAGATCCTGCTTCAGGCAGTCCCGATCGTCACGGGGCGTGCACTTGAAGCCCAGATGGAACAGCGGCTGTCCCACAGCGGCGTTCTCCGTAACCTCCGGCGAAACGATGGAGTCCGGCTCGTCGGGGAAGATGGTTTCCAGCTTCTGATCCTTGCAGGGCTTCAGCAGGCGGTCGGCAGATTCCAGCACCTGATCCACGGTGCACTTGCCGGCAACCACCAGTACCATGTTGTGGAGGTTGTAGAACGTGCGGTAGCAGCGGTACAGGAGATCGTCGGTGATCTGTGCGATGCTCTCTACCGTGCCAGCGATGTCGATGCGTACCGGATGGCTGTGGTAGAGGTTCTCCAGCATGTTGAAGAATACCCGCCAGCCGGGATCGTCGTCATACATGCGGATCTCCTGTCCGATGATGCCCTGTTCCTTTGCCACGCTCTCCGGCGTGAAGTAGGGGGACTGGACGAAGGAGAGGAGGATGTCCAGCGATTCCTGAAAATGGTCGGAGCAGTCGAAGAAGTAGCAGGTCTTGTCAAAGGAGGTGAAAGCGTTGGCATTTGCGCCGGTCTTGGCGTAGAGGTCGAATACGTCGCAGTCCTCGTTCTCAAAAAGCTTGTGCTCCAGAAAATGGGCGATACCCTCCGGCACCGTGCAGAAGTCCGCATCGTCTGCCGTCTTGAAGCGGGTGTGGATGGAGCCGTAGTTGGTGCAGAACAGCGCCTGTGTGGTCTGGAAGCCGTCCATTTCGCAGACCAGAATGTTCAGACCGCTTTTGTGGCGAATCTGTGTGTAGGAATCGCCGGTGAGCGGGGAACGGATGATGGTTTTCGTGGTTTCCATGGATTATTCCGCCTCCTTTTTGCAGTCCATGAGGTAGATAGTGTCCAGCGTCAGGGTGTTCGCAGCTTCTACCAGCTGAGGGATCGTGACGGACTGGTATTTTTCGTGGAGTTCGTCCTGCGACAGGGAGATGCCCTTGCAGAACTGTCCGAAGTACCAGTTGATATAGGACGACGGCGTATCGCCAATGCCATAGATGGAGTCGTGGAAGGACATCTTGGCGTTTTCCAGCTCCTCCTGCGTGATGTTGCCCTGCTGGATCTCCCGCAGCTGCTGGAGAATGGCGTCCCGTGTTTTTTCCACGTTCTGTTGTTCAATACCGCTGTCCACGGTGAGCGACTGCTTGAAGGTGGAATAGCTGGCAGCGCAGTAGTAGCACAGGCTCATCTTCTCCCGCACGTTGGCGAAGAGTTTGGAGCTTGGCGTGCCGCCAAAGACGGCGCTGAGCATGGCGAGCACCCACGGGTTTTCATAAGCGGTTTTCCAGAGAAGCACCAGCTTGCACTGTGCCACGGGCAGCAGCTCGTGCACCTCCTGCGGTTCGGGCTTTGCCGGACTGGGGGCAATGGCGCAGAGCGGCTGAGGCTTGCGGTCGGGGATGGCGGCAAAGGCACGGCGCAGCTTGTCTGCCAGTCCCGCCTTTTTCGCCGGACCAACGAAATAGATCTCGATGCCGGCGGTGCGGAGCAGCTCCTGATATGCCGCATAAGCGGATGCCGGTGTCAGGGCAGCAACCTCTTCCGCTGTGCCGCAGGGGGAAAGTGCGGCAGGTTCGCCGTCGAATGCTGTACGGCGTGCCTGATTCAGGGCGTAGGTACGCTTTTCATCGATCTCCGCCTTGATGGTGTCCAGCAGGTTCTGCTGCCTGATGCGGAATTCGGTCTGGGAGAATGCGCCGTCTGCGGCGTTGGGGCGAAACAGGCAGTCCAGCAGCAGCTCCAGCACCTCGTCAAAGAGCGGTTCCTGTTCCAGTGCATAACGGTCGTCAATGACGGTGGCGGAGATGTGGTTGGTCTGGATGTCGCCCTCCCGCTGGACGCTGCCGAAGATGGCTGCGCCGTAGAGCATCTGGAGCTTTTTCCGGAGCTGTGCAATGGAGGGGTAACGCTGGTTGCTCGCCGTCAAGAGGGAGGTGGCGAGGGCACTTCCGGCAGCAGTGGCAGCCGAGAGCGGCTGGCTGAAAAAGATTTTCAACGTATTGGTCTTGAATTTCGGATCCAGAATCTCGGAGTAGCCGATGCCCTCGGCGAGCAGGATCCGTTCGTAATCGGTCGTCATAGAATCTTTCCTTTCTCATTTCCGGCAGAACGTGCGCCGGAAAAATATTGGTGTGCAGACGCTTCGCATCCGTGCGGCAGAGCTGCACCCTGTTATTATACCACATCTGAATGGAAATTGCTATTGTTTTCACCAAATTCTCATGAGAATTTTTCCGGCAAGGCGAAAACAGCGGAAAATCCCGTGAAGCGTTTACAAATAGTTGTTGAAATACCGGTGAAATTTTAGTATACTAAAAGAGAGCGTGAAGCAGTGGCTTCACACCAATGGAGTTCCGGAAACTTCCGGAGAAAGGGGATACCTTTTATGCAGACAATTACGGTACATGCCAGTCAGGCATATCCGATCTGGATTTCACACGGGCTTTTGGCAGAGTGCGGCACACTGGTGCGGCAGCAGACCAAGGCACAGACCGCAGTCGTGGTCACAGACGATACAGTAAATGAGCTTTACGGCGATACCGTGACAGCCTCTCTGGAACAGAACGGCTTTCGGGTGCTGAAGTTCGTCTTTCCCCATGGAGAGGCGTCCAAGTGCAGCAAGACGCTGAACGAGATCTATGACTTCCTGTGCGGGAACAATCTCACCCGCACCGACTGTCTGGTAGCACTGGGCGGCGGCGTTGTGGGGGACATCACCGGTTTTGCGGCAGCAACCTATCTGCGTGGCATGGACTATGTGCAGATTCCCACCACGCTGCTGGCACAGGTGGACTCTTCCGTGGGCGGAAAGACTGCCATCGACCTGCCCGGCGGCAAAAATCTGGTGGGTGCATTCAAGCAGCCCGTCTGCGTGCTGTGCGATCCGGATACCCTCAGGACGCTGCCCCGCAAGTTTCTGGCGGACGGCATGGGGGAGGTCATTAAGTACGGCATGATCTGGGACGAGAAGCTCTTTGCCCTGCTGGAACAGTATGACCTCGACCGCATCCACGAGGTGATGGATCAGGTCATCGCCTCCTGCGTGGACATCAAGCGGCAGGTGGTGGAGCACGACGAGTTCGACACCGGCGAGCGGATGATCCTCAACTTCGGGCACACACTGGGACATGCGGTGGAGAGCTACTATCACTATGTGACTTACACCCACGGCAGCGCTGTGGCAGCCGGCATGTGCATGATGGCGAAAAAGACTTGCTCCGAGGACGTATACCAGCGCCTGTGCCGGTGCGTGACGGCGTATGAGCTGCCCACAAAAGTGCCGGCACCCATGGTGGAGCTGGTGCCCCTGTGCGGAAACGACAAGAAGCGTGCCAGCGCATCACTGCGGTTTATCGTGTGCCAGCACATCGGCAAGGCGGAGATCCGCTCCATGCCGTTCACCGAGTTTGCCGCATGGATGGGAGGGGAGCAGGCATGAACGTTGCAATCACTCCTGCGCTGCTGGAGGGCACGCTGCGTGTGCCTGCCTCCAAGAGCATGGCGCACCGCATGCTGATCTGTGCAGCGCTGGCGGAGGGCACCTCCGTCATCCACGGCGTAGACAACTCACAGGATATTACGGCGACCATGGGCGCACTGGCAGCACTGGGTGCTTCGTTCCGAACCGAGGGAAAGACCGTCACCGTCTGCGGCATCGGCGGCAAAGCAGCATCGGCGGCGGCAGAGATGGACTGCTGCGAGAGCGGCTCGACTCTGCGCTTTCTGATTCCGGTGGCGGCAGCGCTTGGCGTGGAAACCACTTTTCTGGGTCGGGGACGGCTGCCCCAGCGTCCGGTGACGGCGTATCTGCGGGAACTGCCCAAAAACGGCGTGACCTTCGACTATGCCAGCACCATGCCCTTCTCCCTGCGGGGACAGCTCTGCGCCGGTACGTTTGAGCTGGAGGGCGATGTCTCCTCGCAGTACGTCACGGGACTGCTGTTTGCTCTGCCGCTGCTGGAAAGCACATCCCGCATCCGTCTGCTGTCCCGTCTGGAGTCCCGCCCGTACGTGAACCTGACGCTGGCGTGTCTGCGGCAGTTCGGCATCACCGTCACGGAAACCGGGGACGGCTATGAGATTCCCGGCGGTCAGCACTACCATGCCGCAGAACAGACTGTGGAGGGCGATTATTCCCAGGCTGCGTTCTTTTATGTGGCAAATGCACTGGGCAGCCGTATCCGGCTGACCAATCTCAATCCGGAAAGTGCGCAGGGCGATAAAAAAGTGGTTGAAATTGTGCAGGAGATGTGCTATAATCAAAGTAATGGAAAACCGGTCTGCTTTACTGTGGACGCCGCCGACATTCCGGACATTGTTCCGATTCTGGCGGTGCTCGCAACCTTTGGCACGGCGCCGTCCCATATCACGGGGGCGCATCGCCTTGCCATCAAGGAAAGCGACCGGCTTGCGGCAACGGCAGACTTCCTTAACCGTCTTGGCGGCAATGTGACCGCAACGGCGGACGGACTGGATATCATTCCGGTAAAGGAACTGCACGGCGGCACGGTGGACAGCTTCGGCGACCACCGCATCGCCATGTGCGCCGCAATCGCAGCAACACGCTGTACGGAAACAGTGACGATTCTCCACGGCGAATGTGTGGAAAAGTCCTATCCGTCATTCTATGAGGACTATCAACAATTAGGAGGAACTGTCCATGTCATCGTTCTGGAATCGTAATATTTCCATTTCTATTTTCGGAGAATCTCACGGCCCCGCCATCGGTGTGGTGATCGATAATCTTCCCGCCGGCGAGTATATCGACCTTGAAAAGCTGCGCCACTTTATGGCACGCCGTGCCCCGAAAAAAGACGGGACGACAACGCCTCGTGGCGAAAAAGACCTGCCGCAGGTGATGTCCGGTCTGCTGAACGACCGCACCACTGGCGCACCGCTGTGTGCCTTTATCCAGAATATGGACACACGTTCCAAGGACTACAGCAATCTGGCACGGCTGCCCCGTCCGGGTCACGCCGACTATACCGGCGCTATGCGCTACCGTGGCTTCAATGACGTGCGTGGCGGCGGACATTTCTCCGGCCGTCTGACAGCGCCCCTCTGCTTTGCCGGTGCGATCTGCGGACAGATTCTGGAGCGGCGGGGAATCTACACCGGCGCACACATCGCCGCAGTCCACGGCGTGAAAGACGACATGTTCAGCCGCACCAAGGTTACCAAGGAAGACATCCTCGCCGTGCGCCAGAAGGACTTCCCCGTCATCAACGATGCCCAGGGGGAGAAGATGCGGGACGACATCCGCAGCGCCCACGCCGGCGGCGAGTCCCTCGGCGGACTCATTGAATGCGTTGCTGTGAATGTTCCGGCAGGAGTCGGCTCGCCCATTTTCGAGGGACTGGAAAACACCATCGCCCAGCTGGTCTTCGGCATTCCCGCCGTCAAGGGACTGGAGTTTGGCGCAGGCTTTCAGGTGGCGGAAATGGTGGGAAGCCAGAACAACGATCCCTTCTATATCGACGAAAACGGTCACGTGATGACCAAGACCAATAACCATGGCGGCATTCTGGGGGGCATCTCCTCCGGCATGCCCATCACCATGAATGTTGCCGTCAAGCCCACCGCCTCCATTGCCAAGCCGCAGGAGACCGTGGACTTTCGGGCAAAGACCAACGAGGTTTTGCAGATCCACGGCCGGCACGACCCGTGTATCGTGCCCCGTGCTGTCCCGTGCGTGGAGGCCGCCGTCAACGTGGCGCTGCTCTCCCACATGATGGACTATCCGCATTTCGCAGGCTGATTTGAGGTGGCAGCAGTGCAGGAAGAAAATCTTTTGAAAATGGCGAAGATGGCAACACCGCCGATTATGGACTCCCATATGGCGAACATTCTTCTCTGCTATCTTCTCTATCGCATCGACAGACCGGTGCAGGTGAGCCAGCTGTATGACATTGCAGTGGGCAGCAACATCATCAACTATTTTGCCTATCAGGAATCCATTTCCTATCTCACCGAACACGGCTCCGTGCAGCTGCGCCGGATGCCGGAGGGCGTGGAGGAATATGTGCTCATGGAGCCGGGCGTGCAGACGGCGAGAGAGCTGCGCAACTACGTGGGAAAAGCGTATCGGGACAAGCTGGTTTCCGCCGCCCTCCAGTACTTCGCACGGCTGAAGCGGGAGAGCGAGGTCAAGCTGGAGTATATCCCGCTGAAAAAGGGATACTATGTCCATGTGCGCTGCCTCGATCTGGAGGACGACCTGCTGGATCTGAAGCTCTATGCGCCGGATTATACCCAGGCAAAGTATCTGGGCGAGCAGATCATGCGCAACCCCGCCGGTTTCTACGGGAAAATCCTCGAGGCGGCGTTCTCCAATCAGGAAGAGCGCATCGACCTCAGCGACAATTGAGGCGATTCCGCCGAAATCTTGGGAAAAGGGCTTGACAAGAGCGGGAAAACCAAGTATAATGAAAAGGAATCAGAGTTAGGAAGGACGTTGGAACATGACCTATCAAGAATCATTTCTGCGCTTTATGGTGGATTGCGGCGTGCTGACATTCGGCAGCTTCACCCTCAAGAGCGGCAGACAGGCTCCGTATTTTATCAATGCCGGCAACTATCACAACGGCAACCAGCTCATGCAGCTGGGCCGCTACTATGCCGCATGCATTGAAGAGCACCACATTCCGGTGGATACCCTGTTCGGACCGGCTTATAAGGGCATCCCACTGGCAGCTGCCGCAGCTGTGGCACTCTCCGACCAGTACCAGAAAACTGTGAACTTCTGCTTCGACCGCAAGGAAGTCAAGGATCACGGCGAGGGCGGCATGTTTGTCGGCAAGAAGCTGGAGGACGGCGAGCGTGTTGTCATCATCGAGGACGTTATGACCTCCGGCAAGGCAATGGCTGAGGTTTATCCCAAGCTCAAGGGTGCGGCAGACGTGGATATCACGGGTATGGTCATCACCGTAGACCGCATGGAGCGTGCGCTGGAGGGCGACAAGTCCGCCGTGCAGGCCGTGTATGAGAAGTACGGCGTTCCGGTGTATTCCATCGTTACCATGGAGGATATCATTCAGGCAATTCAGAACGGCATCATTCCGGGTCAGGAACATCTGGATGCCATGCTGGCTTATCGGAAGCAGTACGGCGTTTCGTAAAGCGTCCAGAAGCGTTTTCGCCGACGTTCCGGAGCAATCGTGTTGAGAGCAGGGCTGCTCTCGGCCTTTGTTTCCGTAGCTCAGCTGGATAGAGCGACCGCCTCCTAAGCGGTAGGTCGGGTGTTCGAATCACCTCGGGAACACCAAATTGAATTTGTACCAGAAAGAAAGCTGTGCGGAGTTCCCGCACAGATGGGGCATTAGCGCAGCTGGGAGCGCATCACACTGGCAGTGTGGGGGTCAGGGGTTCGAATCCCCTATGCTCCACCAACGAAAAGCCACGCAGTTTCGGGAGGTTTTCCTGTTGCTGTGTGGCTTGTTTTGTATGAGGAGAATGCATCTGTCGTATAAACTTTCCGAAACCCTTTCAAAATTATACACAAAAAACCGCTGCAAGGTGTCCTTTTGATACGCACCCCGCAGCGGTTTTGAATATGCCCGGATTCTTTATTCGAAATCTGTCACACTGCACACGGCGATGCTGCCGGTGAAGCCGGTGTATGCTGCGACAATCTGATAATTTCCGCTGTACCGCAGGGTGGCGGAGAAGGTACCGTCCGTGCCGGTGGGGAACAGCGTGGTGCAGCCTGTATCGTCCACACCGTAGAGCCGGACTGCGCCGGTCTTGCCGGAGACAGTTCCAGTGATGGAGAACTGCTGCCCGTTTGGCGCACTGCCGTGGAGGAGGACGCTTTTTCCAAGAGCACCGTCGCACACCACAGCACAGGAACTGTTGCCGTCCTCGCCGGCGTGGGCACCGGAGGAAATGTGTCCGCAGCCGGCTGTGCCCAAAAGCAGCAGACAAAGCAGTCCGACGAGCGCACGCCGCCTCATGACCGGTTCCTCCGGCGCCACGGCGTTCCCGCAAGGCGCAGCAGCAGGATCAGCGTGCAGACCAGCAGACAAAGCAGAATCCGCCTCAGCGTACCGCACAGCCGCCTCATGCTTTTTTCACCAACTGGTAGTAGCTGTGGGAGGTCGTCTTGTACATGACGATGTACAGCAGCGCAAAGACAAGGAAACTGCCCGCCGTCACGATCATAAAGAGAAGCGTATTGTTCAGCCCGAACATCAGCATGATGCGCCGCAGCAGCGGAAAGGCAAAGCAGATGTGAATGCCGGCCATGAGCAGCGGTGCGGCAAAGACGGTGAGAATCTGGGAGTTGATGCTCCGGCGAATCTCCTGTTTGGTCATGCCCACCTTTTGCAGAATCTCAAAGCGTGCCGCATCCTCGTAGCCCTCGGAGA
Source organism: Ruminococcus callidus (assembly GCF_020709055.1). Lineage (GTDB taxonomy): Bacteria > Bacillota > Clostridia > Oscillospirales > Ruminococcaceae > Ruminococcus_C. Next base: position 7,384 of record NZ_JAJFCK010000024.1, on the reverse strand, counting down.
TCTGCTTGTAGTACATGATAAGCACCGTGCCGAAGAGAAAGACCAGACTCAGCAGTGCGCCAAGATACAGCATGCCGCCAAAGAGGGAGTAAAAACTGGAGCGTGCCTCCTCCCGGCAGCTGACGCTGTAGGAGAAGCCATCTATCGTTTCAGTACCTTCGGCTAAAGCCTGCTGAAGCGTGTTGTAAAACGCCATCTGCTGTTCCTCGTTGCCGTCCAGATCGAAGCCGTAGTACAAGGTGTAGCGGGAGGGAATCTCCTGATATGCCGCTCTCTGGCAGTCATAGAGCGCTTTCAGGGCAGCGTCATCGGGGACGACCAGATATATGGTGGGACAGCTGGCGGCGAGATTGTAGCCTGTCTGTAGAAATTGCTCCACCTGTTTGGCGATGTGCAGAGTTTCCAGATCGTCGATCTGGATGGTGTCGTAGCGGTAGCTTCCACGGTACTCGAAGAGCATCGCCTCGTTCTGGGAGAGGGTCTCAGAAGCGCCGGCGAGATGATTGTAAGTGTCCAGCGTTACGGCAGTGACCTCCACCAGCTGCTGATAGTCGCTGATTTCTGACATGGGGCGCACCAGCAGCTTGTTCTCCTTCAGAATGCCGGCAAAGCTGACCGAGCGGTATTGCAGGGGACTCCGGGCGGTTTTTCCGGACTGTTCCAGCGCCTGCTGTACCCGCTGGGTGAGATACTGGTCTGCGGCATCGCCCTTGTTGAAATCATCCACGCCGCAGGTAACCTCAAAGCTTTTGGGATAACGCTGGTGCAGGCTGTCCTCTGAACCGATGCGCAGGCAGAGCGTGGTGGACATCATGACGAGGACAAAGGTGGAGAAGATGCAGATGGAGGCGAGACTTGCGCCGTTGCGCTTCATGCGGTACGCCATGGAGGAGACGGAGATGAAGTGGTTGGTCTGATAGTAGTACTTCTTGTTCTTCCGGAGCAGGTGACACAGTGCCACCGAGCCGCTGAGGAAGAGGAGGTACGTGCCCAGCACCACCAGCACCACAGCGAGGAAGAGCACCAGCAGGGCACTTATGGGGTTTGTGGTGCGGATGGCGAGGAAATAGGCAACGCCCAGCAGGAGCACGCCCAGTACCGCCGGAAGCCAGCGGACTTTGGGCGGCCGTTCTCCCGCCTTTTCCCCACGCAGCAGCTCCACTGGCTTGGAAACGTGAATCTGTCCCAGCGAGTAGAGGAGGAGGAGCCCAAAGGCAATGAGTGCCAGCAGGATGACATTGCGCACGGCGTTTGACTCAACGGTAAAGCCCAGCGGGGTGTCCGTGTTCAGCGTCCGTGCTGCCAGAAGTTCCGCCAGCTTGGATAGCAGAATGCCCAGTCCCAGACCGCCTGCCAGAGAGGTGACGAGGAGCATCATGGTCTGGAGCACCAGAATCCGTGCGAGATTCCATTTGCCCATGCCCAGAATGTTGTAGAGTCCGAACTCGGTCTTTCTGCGGCGCATGAGGAACGAGTTCATGTAGAAAAGAAAGATGACGGCGAAGATGGCGACCACTGCCGTGCCCCACGAGAGCACCATCTGGAGGTCTCTGCCGCCCTGCATCTCACGCACGGATGCGCTGTAGGTCAGATAGGACACGATGTAATACACGGCGAAAATGCCGATGCAGGTCAGCAGGAACGGCAGATAGATCTGTTTGTTTTTGGCGACGCCGTGCCACGCCAGACGGGGATATATGGTCTGTTTCATTGTGCATTCCCTCCTGTTGCCAGAATGGTGAGGGTGTCGGAGATCTTCTGATACAGCTGTTCGTTGCTGCATGTGCCACGGTAGAGCTGGTGGAAGAGCGTGCCGTCTTTGATGAAGAGAACACGTCCGGCGTGGCTCGCTGCCTTGGTGGAGTGGGTGACCATGAGAATGGTCTGACCGGTCTGGTTGATCTCGGAGAACACCTGGAGCAGGCTGTCGGTGGACTTGGAGTCCAGCGCACCCGTCGGTTCGTCCGCCAGAATCAGCTTGGGGTTGGTGATGAGCGCCCGTGCCACGGCGACACGCTGTTTCTGTCCGCCGGACACTTCATAGGGGTACTTTTCCAGCAGAGCGTCGATTTGCAGGCGCTTGGCAATGGGGGCAATGCGGCGCTCCATCTCCGCAACAGGCAGTCCGGCGAGCACCAGCGGCAGGAAGATGTTGTCCTTGAGGGAGAAGGTGTCCAGCAGGTTGAAGTCCTGAAAGACGAAGCCCAGATTGTCCCGCCGGAACGCAGCGATCTCCTTTTCCCGCACCGCAGTGAGATCACGTCCCTCCAGAAAGACCTTGCCGCCCGTGGGCTTGTCCAGTGCGGCGAGAATGTTCAGCAGAGTGGTCTTGCCGGAGCCGGATTCGCCCATGATGGCGACATATTCGCCCTGTTCCACAGAGAACGAAACGTCCGACAGCGCCTGTACCTGATTTCCGCCGAACCGAGTGGTGTAGATTTTTTTCAATCCTTGTACTTCCAGTATTGCCATAATCCATGGCCTCCTTTTTTTGTGGTATCTATATCATAACACAAAGCGCTGAAATGCCGCCATCGATTCGTGTGACATTTCAGCGCAGAAAGTGACATTTTTGTAAGACGTTTGCTATTCCACTTGAAGCTCCGGCAGATTGAGATCTACAGAAAAGACCGACCCCTCGCCCACCACGGAGCTTGCTGTGATGCGGGCAGAGATTTTCAGGGCGGCACGTTTGCACAGATACAGCCCCAGTCCCGTGGACTTCTGTCCGGCTCTGCCGTTGTAGCCGGTGAAACCCTTTTCGAAAATGCGGGGGAGGTCTTCCGGCGCAATGCCGATGCCGGTGTCAGCGATGCGGACGACCTTTTCCGGCGTGACGGAGATGGTGACGGTGCCGTGCTTGGTGTATTTCACGGCGTTGGAGAGCAGCTGCTCCAGCAAGAACGTCAGCCACTTCTCATCGGTGAGCACCTCCAGTGTTGTGGGGGTGTATTCCAGCCGGATGCGGTGGTTGATGAACTGTGGCGCAAATTTGCGGATGACGCTGCGGAGAATCTCGTCCAGCCGGCAGCGCCGGAATACCAGATCGCTGGCGCTGCTGTCTAGACGCAGGTAGGTCAGCGCCATCTCGGCGTACTGTTCAATGCGGAACAGCTCATCGGAGAGCATGCGGCTCTCCGGGGTGTCCTCATGCTGTAAGAGCATCTTCATGACGGCAATGGGCGTTTTGATCTGATGCACCCATGCGCCGTAGTAGTCCATGCTGTCGCTTTTTTGCGCCTGCCAGTCGCCGAGGAGCTTTTGGTACTGCTCGCCGAATGCCTGTAAAATAGCGTTGTCGTCCTCCTCCTCCAGCGTCTGCGGTTCGGGCATCTCTCGATACAGCAGGTCGGGCTGGCGGAAGATTCGCTGGCGCTGTTTGTGCCGGCGGCAGAAGCGCACAAATTGGATGGCGAGAACCAGCAACCCCAGCGCCATGCAGAGCAGCGCCGCATAGAGCACCGGTTCGAGGGAGAGGCGGTACAGGAAAAAGACAGCCGCAAAGATGGCGGCGCATCCGGCGAAGAAACACATCAGCTTCCAGCGGTCTTTCAGAAACCGCCCAAGCAGCCTCATGCCTGCCCCTCCGCCGGAATCCAGTAGCCGCTGCCCACTTTGGTGCGGATCCACTGGTGCAGCCCGATGGACTCCAGCTTTTTGCGCAGACGAGTGACGTTGACGGTGAGGGTGTTCTCCTCCACATAGCAGTCCATCTGCCAGAGCTTGGTCATGAGGGCTTCCCGGCTGACGACCTTGCCCTTGTTTTCCAGCAGAGTCTGGAGGATGCGGAATTCATTGCGGGTCAGCTCCAGATGTTTGCCCTGATAGGTCAGGGTGGTGTCGCTGAGGTTCAGCACAGCCCCCTGATGTTCCAGCACGGGGATGCGTCCCGCCATGTCATAGGTGCGCCGGAGCACCGCCTGAATCTTCGCCATCATGACATCGGGATCAACCGGCTTCGGGATGAAATCGTCGCCGCCCATGTTCATTGCCATGACGATGTTCATGTTGTCCGAGGCAGAGGAGATGAAGATGACGGGAACGTTGGAGATGGCACGGATGGCGCTGCACCAGTGGTAGCCGTTGAAAAAGGGGAGCATGATGTCCATGAGCACCATGTGCGGCGCACAGGCGGTAAACTCCCCCAGAATGTCCTGAAACTGTTCCGCCACGTGCACCTGATGTCCCCACGCCTCAAGCTGGCGCTTCATCATTTCCGCCATGGTGGCGTCGTCCTCTACGATCATGATTTGATACATGGCTCCAATGCCTCCTGTTTTTTTCTTATTGTAGCATAAAAAAGCGGCGTGCGTCAAGCTGTGTCTTTCCGAGCGTGTAAGCACACTTTGTCGGGACACGGCGTGCCGTGTCCGCATATGAAACATTTCATTGGAATATTTTCAACGTGCGTTCCATATTCCCACGCACAAAATCAGACACAAGCCCTCCCGCTCCGCCTCGAAACAACAGTTGCAATGGCAAAAAAAATGTGGTATAATAGAGCTGTTCAGAGGCAGGGAAATTTTTTCTCACGGGGTATACACTGAATAGATGATACAGAAAAGAGCAACTGCAAATGGGAAGAAAAAATCAACACGCCCGTGTTCGGGTGCGCCAGTTCTTTCAGATTCTGGCAATTCTCGCTTGTCTTGGGGTGCTGGCATATGCCGCATGCATCCTGTTCCTGTTTCCAAAAAAATCACCGGTTCCGGTGCAGAGCGAGATCGCCTCGCAGTCTGCCGTGACCAGCGTTACCGCTGTACCGGAAGCCACCGCCGTGGAATCCTCCCGGTATCCGGCCACTGCACCGGCGGACACCTCCGGCTTCCATGCTGTGCTGGAGGGCAACACGATCCAGCTGGACAGCAGCGTTTCGTGGGAGAGCAGCGACACCGCCGTCGCCACAGTAGATCAGAACGGTGTGGTCACAGGCGTGCATCAGGGAAAGTGCGAGATGCAGTCCGGCGACTTCTCCGTCCCTGTGACTGTCCGCCACATGGAGCAGAAGGACGGCTGCACCTATGTGGACGGCGTGCTCATTGTCAATAAGTCCTACAGTCTGCCGGAGGACTATAACCCCGGTCTGGATGCCACCACAGAGGAGGCATTCAACCAGCTCTCCGCCGATGCCGCCCAAGAGGGGCTGAACCTGTATATCGGCTCGGATTTCCGCAGCTATTCCTATCAGGTGGACGTGTACGAGAGCTACTGCGAGACCTATGGCTGGCAGCAGGCGGACACGTTTTCCGCACGCCCTGGCTATTCCGAACACCAGACCGGTCTGACCATCGACTGCAACACCATCGACGATGCGTTCGGACAGACGGAGGAAGCGGTCTGGCTGGCAGACCACTGTGCCGACTACGGCTTCATCATCCGCTTCCCCGACGGCAAGGAGAACATCACCGGCTATCAGTATGAGCCGTGGCACATCCGCTATGTGGGCGTGGACATCGCCAGGGAGATCATGTCCAAGGGGCTTTGTCTGGAGGAATACCTCGGCGTGGACTCCGTCTATGCCGGCGCATGGGAACATTAAGGGGACACACAAATGGAAATTCGCAATGCAAAAATTGACGGCGGAGATGCCTTTGACTGGGGCAGGACTTCCGCCGATTACGCCCGCTTTCGGGACATCTATCCGCCGGAATTCTACGAACACATCCTGCGCCGGAACTGCGGCACAGCCGGACAGCGCATGCTGGATCTGGGAACGGGAACCGGCGTGCTGCCACGCAATCTTGTGCAGTTTGGTGGCATCTGGACGGGGACGGATATCTCCGAAAACCAGATTGCCAAGGCACGGGAACTATCCGCCGGCATGCCCATTGATTACACTGTGTCTTCGGCGGAAACCGTTTCGTTTCCGGACAACACCTTCGACGGCATCACCGCCTGCCAGTGCTACTGGTACTTTGACGACGCCAAGGTCGCCCCACGGCTTTTCCGGATGCTCAAGCCCGGCGGAAAGCTCCTGCTGCTGTGCATGGCGTGGCTGCCCTTTGAAGATCCCGTTGCCTGCGCCAGCGAACAGCTGGTGCTGCGGTACAGCCCCAATTGGAGCGGTGCAGGGGAGACGCTGCACCCCATTCCCGTTTCGCCGGACATGCAGCGTCAGCTGCGCCTGACTTTCCACGAGGAATATCTGCTGGACGTGCCGTTTACACGGGAGTCGTGGAACGGACGAATGAAAGCATGCCGTGGCATCGGCGCATCCCTGCCGCCGGAACAGATCGCCCGGTGGGAACAGGAGCACCGGAAGATGCTGGCGGAACTGGCACCGGAGCACTTTACCGTCAGGCATTACGCCGCTCTTGCGGAGCTGCAAAAGCCGGAGTAATCGGCATCTCTCTCAAAGCGCAATCACCTCCCTGTGTCCAGTGACATATACTGCACACAGGGAGGTTTTGTCATGACTCACATTGTTGTTCTATATGCACTGATCGCAACTCTCGGCACGTGGTCGGTCACGGCGCTGGGTGCGGCGACGGTGATCTTTTTTCGCAAGCAAAACCAGGGCGCACTGAATCTGATGCTGGGATTTGCCGCCGGCGTGATGATTGCGGCGAGCTTCTGGTCGCTGCTCCAGCCCGCCATTGAACGTGCGGCGGAGACCTCGAAGCTGCCGCCCTATGTGGTGGTGACGGTGGGATTTCTCAGCGGTGCGGCGTTCCTGTGGCTCTCGGATAAACTGGTCACCCGCATGCGGCGGCGAGCGGAGAACCGGCAGGGAAGCGTGGGGGATCGCCTGAACCGTATCTTCATGCTGATCTTCTCCATCACCCTCCATAACATTCCGGAGGGGCTTGCCGTGGGCGTGGCGTTCGGGACGCTGCGCAGCGGGAGCTGCACCATGGATGGACTCATGGGGGCAATCACCATTGCCGTTGGCATCGGGCTGCAAAACTTTCCGGAAGGCGCAGCCGTCTCCATTCCCCTGCGGCGGGAGGGCTGTTCCAGACGGAAGAGCTTTTTCTTCGGGCAGGCATCGGGACTGGTGGAGCCGATCTCCGGCGTGCTGGGGGCGCTGCTGGTGGTCAAGGTGCAGGCGATCCTGCCGTTTGCGCTGGCGTTTGCCGCCGGTGCCATGATTCTGGTGGCGGTGCATGAGCTGATTCCGGAGTGCCAGCATAATAAACAGGCGCAGCCTTACGTGGCGACTATGGGAATCGTCACGGGATTTGCGGTGATGATGCTGCTGGATGTGATGCTGGGGTAAACAGAAAAAGAGCGTATCTGCATGAGAACAGATACGCTCTTGTGTTTTTTGTGTGCGGAAAATGGCGCAGGGATAGGTTCATTTCGGAAGAAACGGCAGCGTTGCCTTTCTTAGGCTGCTCCAGCTGAGCGCAGCTGGCGAGGTGTTCTTAGAGGGCACGTGCCC
>NZ_JAJFCK010000023.1 GCF_020709055.1 Ruminococcus callidus | reverse complement strand
TCTGCAAAAAAATTTGCTCGAAAATCCGCATATATTTCCTATGAATACAAGCTCTAAGCTTAATTTTTACGCCAAGACAGCAGACTGTATGCAAAACGCATGCGGTCTGCTTTTGCGTTCTATCGCCCCCGCTGCTTGCATAAGCTTGGAGTAACACCAAGGGCAGAGGAGGGAACGCCATGCAGACAAGACGACAGCCGCCACGGAAAAACATTTGGGAAACCGGCGTGTGGTTTCTGTTGCCGGCCGTTTTCGTGGGACTTGCTATACTCTGCGGAATGGTGCTCCTGTTTGCGCTGCTGCTGTTGAAAGCGGATGCGCCAGCGTGGATGGAAACCCTGCTGGCGCTGGCTGCGCTGCTGACTGCCGGCTATGGCATGGGACGCTTTGCCGGTTACCGGCGGCACCGCAAAGGGCTTCGCACCGGCCTGCAGTGCGGTGTGATGCTGTATCTGCTGCTGGTGCTGGCAGGTGTACTGTGGCTGCATGAGGCGGGCACGCTGTGGAAAGGGCTTGCGCTGATGCTGAGCAGTGCGACCGGCGGGGTGGCTGGTGTCAATCTTCCACGAAAGCATCCTCCACGATAGGGGGAAAGCATAGGAAAATTATCGGTTAATATGTAAACTTTTTTCCGTTCCCGTGCGGAACGCTTGAAAATGGGACGAATTTGTGATATAATGAGAATAAATTTTTTGGGGGAGGGTTTCGAATGAAGCACATCAAGACCATCAACAAGGCTAACCTGAAGGCATCTGCTGAAAAGGGCGGCTGCGGTAAGTGCCAGGCTTCCTGTCAGTCTGCATGCAAGACTTCCTGCACAGTAGCAAACCAGAAGTGCGAGCACTAAGCGCATTTCAAGGCACGCATTACCGGACGATCGAACAGGCTTGAAAAAGCCATGGAGGAAAAGGGGCAGCTTGTTGTCCCTTTTCTTTTATCCCATAGATGATCAGAGTCTGTTTCGTAGCGTTGCAGGCTCTTGGAGTTGTAGAAAGAGGAATTGTAATGATCCATAAGTATAAATTGGGCGATTATAATATTGTGTTGGATGTCAACAGCGGTGGCGTCCATGTGGTGGACGAGCTGACCTATGACATGCTGGACAATGTGCAGCCGCCGTTTGCGCCGGTCTGTCCGCCGGAGGTTGTGGAAAAGCTCTCCCGCTTTTATGCGCCGGAGGAAATCCGCTCCTGCTATGCCGAGGTACTGGAGGCATACGAGGAGGGCATCCTGTTTTCGCCGGATGACTACGAGAAGTACGCCAACTTTGCCGTGGCTTCTCCCATCAAGGCGATGTGTCTGAACATCGCCCACGACTGTAACCTCCGCTGTAAGTACTGCTTTGCCTCCACCGGCGATTTCGGCGAGGGCAGAAAGCTCATGTCCTATGAAACCGGAAAAAAGGCAGTGGATTTCCTGCTGAAAAATTCGGGAAACCGTGTCAATCTGGAGATGGACTTTTTTGGCGGAGAACCGCTGATGAACTTCGAAACCGTCAAGAAGATCGTGGAATATGCCCGTTCGCAGGAGCCGATCTACAATAAGAAGTTCCGGTTCACCATCACCACCAACGGCATGCTTCTGACCGATGACAAGATCGATTTCATCAATCGGGAGATGTCCAATGTGGTACTGTCCATTGATGGCAGAAAGGATGTCAACGACCGTATGCGCCCCCGTGTGGACGGCAAAGGCTCTTATGACCGCATCATCCCCATGTACAAGAAGCTGGTAGACCAGCGTGGGGAAAAGGAGTACTACGTCCGCGGCACTTACACCAAATACAATCTGGACTTCGCCGACGATGTGTTTGCGCTGCTGGATGCCGGATTCGACCAGATTTCTGTGGAGCCGGTTATTGCCGATCCGGAAGAGCCGTACGCCATCACAGAGGCAGACCTGCCCCGAATCTTCGAGGAGTACGAGCGCCTGATGCAGAAGATTCTGGACTACGAGGCAACCGGCAAGAAGTTCAATTTCTTCCACTTTATGCTGGATCTGGATCAGGGGCCCTGCGCCATCAAACGCCTGCGTGGCTGCGGATGCGGTAACGAATACGTGGCAATCACACCGGACGGCGACATCTACCCCTGCCACCAGTTTGTGGGCGAGGCAGAGTATAAGATGGGCAACGTGGACGACGGCACATTCAACCAGCAGATGAAGTCCGACTTCGCCAAGACGCACATCTACAGCAAGCCGGACTGCCGGAACTGCTGGGCAAGATTCTATTGCAGCGGCGGATGCAACGCCAACAACTATCAGTTCGCCGGCGATGTGCATAAGGCACACAAGCTGTCCTGTGAGATCGAAAAGAAGCGTTTGGAGTGCGCCATTGTGCTGAAAGCGATTCGCATGGATCGTGCTGCAGCTGCGCAGGAGAGCGAAGCATAAAGGCAAAAAAATATCAGATTCCAAAGACTGTCGAGATTCGGCAGTCTTTTTTTGTTGGGGAACTGGCACATCGCACAAAATATTGCAATAAAATCGAGCTGTAGTTTCATAAAATCGAAAAAAATTAGGAAAGGATTGACAAGATAGCGCGAGAAATGCTATACTAAATGTGTCGTTTTCGTGTGGCAGAGCGCCACACGGAGATGCAGGGAAAAAGAATGGAGGAAAGAGGACATGAAAAACAAAAAATGGATCTCGCTGCTGCTGGCAGGTATGATGGCAGTCGGCACAATGGGCGGTATGGCAGTATCTGCCTCGGAGGCAGAGAGCACATCACCGGCAGCTGCTGGGGAAACCGCAGAGGCACCGGTGGTAGACAGCGTGGAAGAGGCTGTGGAAGTGCTGGGCGTAGAGGAAACCGCTCCGGCAGCTGACGTAACCGTTTCGGTGGACAGTGAGAACAACGCAGCCGTAACCACTGCACCGGCAGAGGAGGCTGTTTCCACAGAGACCACCGCAGCTACTACTGTGGAGCGTGCAGAAGTGACCACGGTTGCAGCCGTTCAGGCAGAGGCAATCCAGACCACCGTCATGACTGGTAATGCGCAGGGCGTTGCACCCACCAACTATTTCGATGATGTGGTTCTGATGCTGGACGTTTCCGGCAGTATGAACGGCGAACCCATGGCAGCAATGAAGGACGCAGCCGTTGGCATTTGCGAAAAGTTCCTGAAGGCTGACCCCAAGACTGTGATCTCTGTGGTTGCATTTGGCACAAACGTACAGTCCCTGCGGTACAGCAGCGACTTCACCTCTCTGGCAGCTTACATCCGCTCGCTGAAGGCATACGGCATGACCAATATGTCCGGCGGTATGGAAGAAGTAAAGCTGATCCTGAACGGCAGCAACGGCAAGCAGAAGTCTGTCATCATTATGGCAGACGGCATGCCCAACGAGGGCGGCCATTCGTATGATGCGGACTACGGTTATGATGGCTATCAGAACTATGCGCTGAACTACGACAACAACGGTCTGAAAACCGCTGCCACTGTTTACAGCATCGGTTTCTTTGATTCCTACTACAGCAAGACGGACGAGCAGTTCATTCGGGATCTGGCAAGCGATCCGAAGTATGGCTACATTGTAGAGGATGCCAAGGATCTGGACGGTGTATTCAATATGATTTTCCAGAACATCGCCATTTCCTCTGGAAAGACTAGCGTTCCCACGGCAACGCCCACCACGGACACCTCCTCTTCTCCGAAGACCGGAGACGCGGGTGTCGGTGTGATCGTCAGCGTGATGGCACTGGCAGTTTGCGGTCTGGCACTGAGCAGAGCACGCCGGAAGTAATCGCAGACATACAATCGCAAATCCAGTAAAAAAAGAGCTGCTGTACCAAAATTGGTACAGCAGCTCTTTTGCGTTTGTCTTGGAAAGACAGGCTGTTAGAGCTTGTGTTCGTAGGAAATATATGCGGATTTTCGAGCAAATTTTTTTGCAGACAAGGCAAAAATTTGCAGGCATACTTTCGTATGGCAAGAATTTTTAACGCAGTATGCAACAAAATTTGCCGAAAAGACGTAGATAGACGCCTATGAACACGAGCTCTTAGATCAAATCAAAGTGCGCCAGTGCTTTCTCCAGTCCGTCGTCCGCCAGATTTGCCGTGATGTAGTCGGCGTAGGGGTGCAGCATGGGATTGTCACCCATGGCAATGCCTGTGCCGGCAGCTTCCATCATGGGGCGGTCGTTGAGACTGTCGCCCACGGCGTAGACGTTGGCACGGTCGGCATGCAGCAGCGCCATCATCTTCTTCATTCCCGTTGCCTTGGAGCAGCCGCAGGGAACCATCTCCGCAAAGCGGTTGCCGCGGTCGATGTAGTCGAACTTGCCCGTCAGACCCGCCTGAAATGCAGCCAGATCGCTGGCATCGTCATACCAGATGACGAACTTGTCGGTGTACCAGTCCGCATCCTCCGGCAGATTGGAAACCGGCACGTGCTTGCTCTCGTAAAGCGCCAGAAGCTTCTGCAAGTCCGGCAGGATCCGTGTGCCGGGGTCGATGAACATGGCATCGCTGCGCTCATACAGCACTGCCACATTGGTGCGGCGAACCAGCTCTACGATCTCCCGGCTGCATACCGGTGTCTGCTTCTCGTGGAACAGTACCTTGCCGTTATATTCCAGCTCTGTACCGCAGCCATAGACAAATCCGTCAAAGCCGATTTCCCGGAGGAACGGGTCAACATTCATGGCAGTGCGTCCGGTGTTGATGAGGGTGGCGTTGCCTTTTTTGCGGGCAGCCCGAATGGCACGGACTGCGGATTCCGGCAGGTAGCCGTCCTCGGAGATAATGGTGCCGTCAATGTCAAAGAAAATGAAATTTTTCATAAACTCGCTCACTTTATAGGATTCTATCAAATGTTTTTGAACAGGCTGACCATTTCCAGTGCGGACATTGCGCAGTCATAGCCCTTGTTGCCTGCCTTGGTGCCGGCACGCTCGATGGCTTGTTCAATGGTGTCGGTGGTCAGAACGCCGAAGAGTACCGGAATGCCGGATTCCAGTCCAACCTGTGCGATGCCCTTGGAAACCTCGGCACACACATAGTCGTAGTGGCTGGTTGCACCGCGAATGACAGCGCCTACGCAGATGATGGCATCATACCTGCCGGTGTGCGCCAGTTTCTTGGCAGCCAGCGGAATCTCAAATGCGCCCGGCACCCATGCCAGTGTGATGTCATCGCCGTCGGTGCCGTGGCGCAGCAGGCAGTCCTCTGCACCGCCCACCAGCTTGGTGGTGATGAACTCGTTGAAACGAGATGCGACGATTGCGATTTTCAGACCTTTGCCTTCATACATGCCTTCCAGTGTTTTCATGATGTGATACCTCCGTGATTTTTTTCGGTTTCGAGAAGCTCCTGATAAAAGATGTCCAGTTTTCCCACATATCCAGGCTTCCACGGCTTGTTTTTGCCGCAGTAGTGGATGATGCTGGTGTTCTGCCGTACCCAGTCCAGCGTGCGGATGTGACCGGGATGCCGTGCGTTATACATGGCGAGAATGCGGTCGCTCAGATTGTAGCGATAGCTGTCCTCCAGCTGAATCTGCTTGCCGTACAGGGCGGTGATGATGTCCTGATCCGGCAGGAGCAGGCGGTTTTTCTTGTCGCTGATAAATGCCAGCACGTCCTCTGTGGTCTGCTGCTGCCGCAGCTTGGGCAGGTTCAGCAGCATTACGCCGGTGTTGAGGTAGGGGACATCCTCCGTGATGCCCAGCCGCAGGCAGTTCATTTTGTTGAACAGCGCACGCACATGGGTGCAGGCAATGTAAGATGCCCCCTGAAATGGCTTTCGGTACATTTCCTCTAAGGATCGGATGACAATGGTGTCTGTGTCCAGATAGAGGATGCGTTCCAGATCGTCCGGCAGAAACTGTGCGGCGAAGATGCGGTAGTAGATCTGCTTCGGGTAGCGGCTGGTTTCCGGAAAGTCCCGAAAGAAGGACTCGTCTACCTTTGCCTCCAGAATCTCCGCCTCCGGCACAGCCTGCTGCATCTGCGCCAGATCCTCAGCAGTCAGATCGGAGTGCAGGACGTGTGCGGTGTAGCCTGTCGTGCAGGGATAGCGGACGATGGAGCGCAGACACTGCACCAGCATCCAGCAGAAGTTGCGGTTGATGCAGAATAGTAAGTGCAAGGGAATGTCACCTTCTTAGAAATGCAAATAATGTCCCATTTTGAACTGCTTGGTCTTGAGATACCGCAGATTCTCCGGCTTTTCCGGAATGTCGATGGGAACACGCTCCGCAACGGTCAGTCCGTACTCATCCAGCTTTGCGATCTTTTCCGGGTTGTTGGTCATGAGCCGCAGCGAGGTCACGCCCAGATGCTTCAGGATCTGCGCACCTACGCTGTAGTCCCGCAGATCCGGCGCAAAGCCCAGCCTGATGTTTGCCTCTACAGTGTCCAGACCATCTTCCTGTAGCTTATACGCCCGAATCTTGTTCAGCAGACCGATGCCACGTCCTTCCTGCCGCAGGTAGACCAGAACGCCGCGTCCCTCTGCGTGGATCATGTCCAGCGCACGGTTCAGCTGCTCGCCGCAGTCACACCGGTAGGAGCCGAACACATCGCCGGTCAGGCACTCCGAGTGTACCCGGCACAATACCGGCTTGCCGTCTGCCACATCGCCCATGACCAGTGCCACATGCTCGTCGCCGTTGATGGTGTTGCGGAATCCGAACATCTGGAAGTGTCCGTGGACGGTGGGCAGCTCTGCCCGTGCCACTTCCTCCACGAAATTGTCGTGGTTCCGGCGGTAGCGCTGAAGCTCCTGAATGGTGATAAAGGACAGTCCATGCTGTTTCGCAAAGTTCGCCAGCTTTTCGCCACGCATCATGGTACCATCGTCGTCCATGATCTCGCAGCAGAGTCCCACCTGTGTCAGACCAGCCAGACGCAGCAGGTCAACAGTCGCCTCAGTGTGGCCATTCCGCTCCAGAACACCGCCGGGCTTTGCCTCCAGCGGGAACATGTGTCCCGGGCGGCGGAAGTCGCCGGGATGCGCTGCCGGATCGGCTGCCATACGAGCCGTCAGGCCACGTTCTACGGCGGAGATGCCGGTGGTGGTGTCGATGTGGTCGATGGAAACGGTGAACGCCGTTTCATGGTTGTCTGTGTTGTGGGAAACCATCTGCGTCAGTCCCAGCCGGATGATGTTGTCGTGGCTCATGGGCATGCAGATCAGTCCCTTGGCAGCACTCGCCATGAGATTGACGTTCTCCGTGGTGGCAAACTGTCCGGCACAGATGAGGTCGCCCTCGTTTTCCCGATCCGGATCGTCTGTCACCAGAATGCACTTGCCGTTGCGCAGATCCTGCAGCGCCTCTTCGATGGTGTTATATTCAATTGCCATAGAAATGATCTCCTTCGTTGGATAGTTTGTCCCGCACCTGCATGAGGGTGTAGCCCAGCAGGTTCTGCCCCCGCCATTTTTCCGGCGAAAAACGGTTTTCGTCTGTCATGGACAGTCCGATGCCCCAGATTCTGTCGTGTACCGCACACTCTGCCAGCAGATGGGGCGCTGTTGCCAGCAGTTCCTGGAGAAGCGGCTGGTTTTGCCGGAATTTTTCCAGCAGCCCCTCGTAGACGATCTGCTGCCGGACGGCACTCCACTGGGAGTCCACGTAGTTCCGGACGCTCCGCCCCAGCGCTTTGACCTTGCCGGGGTTGTCGGTTTGCAGAATCTGCTGTGCGGATTCCATATCTTGAAATTGCAGGGCTTTCCGGTACATCATGTACTGTTCCATGTGGGCAAAGGAAACGCCGTCTTTTTCGAACGGTGAGGGGTACCAGTTGCCCAGATAGCCGTTTCCCTCATCCGGATTGTGAAAGCAAATGACGTGCTTCATCAATATCACTCCTTCTGATCGCTTAACAGAATCCGTTCTGCTGCAGCAGTTCCATGGTGACACCGCCGGTTCTCGGCTGCATCAGCTTCTCTACATACTTTCCGATGATGTCGGTTTCCAGATTGACCATCTCTCCGGGACGGTGGCGCAGCAGGGTGGTCTCCTCGCCGGTGTGGGGAATCAGGCTCACTGTGAAATCCGTGTGGGTAACCTTTGCCACTGTCAGGCTGATGCCGTCAATGGCAATGGAACCCTTTTCCACCACGTAGCGGAGCAGCTCCGGCGCAGCACTGACGGTTACCAGTACGGCATTGCCCTCCGGCTGCATGGCACGGATCTTTCCCGTGCCGTCAATGTGTCCGGCGACAATGTGTCCGCCGAATCTGCCGTCTGCTGCCATGGCACGTTCCAGATTCACTCTCGAACCGGGTTTCAGCTGTCCCAGATTGCTCCGCCGCAGCGTTTCCGGCATGACATCCGCTGTGAAGTGGCCGCTGCCCATGCGAATTACCGTCAGGCAGACGCCGTTCACGGCAATGCTGTCGCCGATCTGCGTCCCCTCCAGCACTTTCGAGGCAGACAGCTCCAGCTCACAGCGGTTGGGGGACTGGTTCAGCCGGCGTACTGTGCCCATTTCCTCTACGATTCCGGTAAACATCTCAGCACCGCTCCTTCCGGGTGTATTCCAGCAGCAAGTCCTGTCCCAGACGGGTTACTGCGGGCTGGGACAGGAGAATTGCCTCGTCCGGCGTGGCGATGCCCATACCGCCGATGGGAGACAGCCCGTCTCCGCCGAACAGCTTCGGGGCAACGTAGACCTGCACCAGATCGCAGCACTTTTCCTGCAGTGCAGCGGCATGGATGGACGCACCGCCCTCAATGAGCACGCTGTCCAGTCCACGCTGTCCCAGCTGTTCCAGACAGTTCCGCAGGGAGATGTGTCTGCCGTTCAGTTCCTCCTTGGAGAGTTGAAATTCGCCGAGCCGCATGAACAACTCGTCCAGTTCTTCCTTGGGCAGCAGCTTCGCCTCCAGTACGGTAACGCCTGCCGCTTCCAGCGCTGCCTTTTTGTCCGGATCCGGATTGTAGCAAAAGACGATAACCGGCACTTCCCTGGCGGTCTGCACCAGCTGGCTTTCCATGGGGATTCGCAGACGGGTGTCCAGCACCACCCGCACCGGCTGGGATGGATTCTCACAGCGGCAGGTGAGCAGGGGGTCATCTGCCAGCACCGTGCCGATGCCCACACAGATGGCTGCCACACGCTTTCTGGTCTGCTGCACATGGGCACGGGCAGCCTCGCCGGTGACCCATTTGGATGCACCGCCGGCACAGGCGATCTTGCCGTCCGCCGTCATGGCATATTTCAAAATGGTGTAGGGCATTTTTGTGGTGATGTATCGGAAAAAGATGGAGTTCAGCTGGTCGCACTGTTCCCGCAGAAAATCCGGAATGACCTCGATGCCGTGTTCCCGCAGGAATGCGATGCCCTTGCCGGATACCAGCGGATTGGGATCACGGGAACCGATGTACACCCGGCGAATGCCGCTCTCCGCCAGCGCCTCTGTGCAGGGGGGCTGCTTGCCGTGGTGGCAGCAGGGCTCCAGCGTGACGTAAATGGTGGCGCCGGCCGGATCTTCTGTGCAGTGCTTCAGGGCGTTTCGCTCCGCATGCAGGTCGCCGTACCGGGCGTGCCATCCCTCGCCGATGATGCGGCTGTCTTTGACAATGACGGCACCCACCAGGGGATTGGGGTTGGTGAAGCCCGTGCCACGCTTTGCCAGCTGAATGGCACGTTCCATATAAAAAGAATGCTCCGTCATGAAAACACCTCCAAAAAGTAAAATGACCCTGTCATGCAGACGCACAACAGGGCAGCTCGCACAGCCATCCGCACAGGACGGCCGGCTGTTATTTTTGTATGGGGAAAACACGTAAATCTTGTTTTGCGTGGCTTCTCTCATCCGGACTTTACCGTCGGTTTCGGAATTTCACCGAATCAGCCAGCGTTTCCGCTGGCTCGCAGACTGCGGCATAAACGCCGTTCACTGCCGGTTCTGAATTGCACAGTACCCTGAAGCTGTTTTTAGTATAGCACGCTTCCGGAGGATTGTCAAGTGGCTTTTGACGGGAAAACGCAAGTTTATTGAGCCGCCGGAAAAAGGGATTCTCTACAGAATGAGAAGCCCTTAGAAAAATGGGAAAATTCAATTCACAGGGAATTCATCAAATACGGATTCTCCTATGTTATAATAATGTGGAGTTCGAATTTCACGAAAGGAGCGCTTGATGATGACAGAAGCAGAGATCCGAAAAACGATTGCCGGAAACATTGCAAAGTACCGGAAACAAATGGGCATGACACAGATCGACCTCTCCGAAAAAATCAACTATTCGGATAAGAGCATATCCAAGTGGGAACGGGGCGACGGGATTCCGGATGTGCCGACGCTGGTTCAGCTGGCGGAGATTTTTGGCATTTCTGTGGACAGCTTGACATCGTTTTCCGAACCGCAGCCGGAAGAATCGGATACTCCAAAAAGCAACGCAAAATCGGCGAATTCTACGGAGCGTAGAGTGGATTGGAAGCATTTTTTCATCACTCTACTATCCGTAGCAGGGGTGTGGTTTGCCGCATTTCTCCTAATCTGCCTGTTTCAATATCTTGCGCCGCACATAGCAGACCAGTGGGATGGCAGGATTCTCTGCTACGCACTCACAGGGATGTTTGTGGTGCTTTTGGTGTTCGCCAGTCTCTGGTGGCCCCGGGCGTGGATTTTTCTTTCGATTACCGGCATCATCTGGAGCGGAGCACTTGCCGTTTTTGTGACGTTCCACGTCATTTCCGGTGCAGCGGTAGTATTTGCGCTGGCTGGCGTGCTAGAGCTTCCGGTGGCGCTGTGCTATTTTTGGCGCTGCGCAGCGGTGCGCCAATGGCTGATTCCGTACCCGTTTCCGGAAAAAAAGACAAAAAATGAACAATGATAAAACGCTTCAGCAGCACTGTGCATTCCGCAGTGCTGCTTTTTTGTGCGATTCTCTAAAGTGTAGAGCGGATTCTCGTGGGAATAGGTGGATTCTCTTCCAGAAAAGGGGTATACTAGATGGTGCAACAACACGAAAGCGAGGAATCCCATATGAACATCACACCGAACATTGGCATCCGCATCTGCGGAACTGGCAGCAGTGTCCCTGCCAAAACCGTGACAAATGACGATATGGCAACTATCGTGGAGACCAGCGATGAATGGATCTCCACACGCACCGGCATCCGGAAACGGCACTTTGCCGACGGCGAAACGAACCTCTCGCTGGGGGCAGAGGCAGCGGAACGGGCACTGGAGATGGCAGGCATCTCCAGGGAGGAGATCGGCGCTGTCATTTGCGCCACCATCACGCCGGATCACATTGTCCCCTCACAAGCCTGCCTGCTGCAAAAGAAGCTGGGACTGCCGGAACAGATTCTCGCCTTCGACATCTGTGCCGCCTGCACGGGATTCCTGTATTCTCTCCATACCGCCCGCAGCCTGCTCTGCACCATGCCGGAGAAAAAGTATGCGCTGGTGGTGGCAAGCGAATTGCTGAGCCGTGTCACCAATTTCGACGACCGGAACACCTGTGTGCTGTTTGGCGACGGTGCTGGTGCAGCTGTCATTGCGCTGGACGAGAACAGCCGCTATGCCTTTGACTGCGGGGCACAGGGGGATACGGAGGTGCTGTACTGCCCCAAGAGCTACCCCAACACCAATCCCTTTGCAGAGAGCCAGTCGGAACAGCCGGTACAGCAGGTGCACATGGAGGGAAGAGCCGTCTATAGCTTTGCAGTGCACGCACTGTCCGGCTGCATCTCCCGTGTGTCCGAGGCAGCGGGCGGTTTCCCGCAGCATTACGTCTGCCATCAGGCAAACGCCCGTATTCTGCAGGCAGCTGCCAAGCAGCTGGGCGAGCCAATGGACAAGTTCTTTTTGGACATCGCCGATTACGGCAATACCTCGGCGGCGTCTATCGCCATTGCACTGGATGACTGCGTGCGCAGCGGCGGAATTCAGCGGGGAGAGAGCCTGATCCTCGCCGGATTTGGCGGCGGACTCAGTTACGGCGCAGCGTATCTCACATTTTAAAGGGGAGGGATTGCCGGATGGAAACCAAGGAAAACACGATTTGTCTGGAATCGCATCGAATCGACAGTGTGCGGCAGCACGAGGCAGCAGCGCTGCGGGAGATGACACAGATGGTGATGGCGGCGGAGAACGGCGGCACGACCGATGGACTGGAACGGGCGGTCACACAGCTGGAACAGTTTTTGCAGCAGGTGCGCCGGAATTGCCTGATGGATGAGAGACAGCGTGCGCTGGAGAAGTTTCAGCAGGAGTTTGAACACGGCTACACATGGAACAGCGGATTTTTCCGGAACGTCCAGCGGTTTGGCAGCCGGACGGCGCTGACGGATCTGGAAAGCGGTAGAAGCTGGAACTATGCGCAGCTGAACGCAGAGGCAAACCGGTTTGCTCACGGGCTGCTCTGCGCCGGACTCCGCAAGGGTGATGTAGTCATGGTGCAGCTGCACAACTGTCCGGAATTTGTGTTCGCCTATCTGGCGTGCCATAAGACGGGGCTGGTTTTCTGCCCGGTGAACTTCCGCCTGTCCGCCAGGGAGATTGCCGACTGCATGGACAACAGCCGGCCGAAGGTCTATCTCATGGAACCGGAGGAGCAGACGGAGGTGGAGCTTGCCCTGACTCATACTGCCCACGCACCGCAGCTGGTGCTGACGACTGCGCCGGCAGGCAGCCGTACCACCTATGCCGCCTTTGCTGCGGAGCATTCCGCAGAAGAACCGGCAGTGCCGTGGGAACTGTCCGCCTATGACGAAACGCTGCGTCTGTTCACCTCCGGCACAACAGGCAAACAGAAGAGCGTCTGCCTCACCAGCATCAACGAGGTGCTGTCGGCACACGATGTGATGATGCACTTCCCCTTTGCCTTTTCCGATGTGTCCATGAATACCACGCCGTGGTTTCACCGTGGCGGTCTGCACTCCGGCGGGATCACCCCCACGCTGTACGCCGGCGGAACGGTGGTCATCCAGCGGAAGTTTCAGGCGGCGCAGACGCTGGATGCTGTGGAGCAGTACGGTCTGACGTTCCTCATCGGCGTTCCCAACGTGCTGGAGCTGCTGGCGGAGGAACAGCAGAAGCACCCCAGAGATCTGCACAGCCTGCACGGCATCGTCACCATGGGGAGTCCGCTGGACCGTGCGGACTGCATCCGCTATCAGCAGATTCTGACTCCGAAGATCTTCAACGGATACGGCACCACGGAAACGTTTTGGAACACGTTCCTCCGGCCGGATGATCTGCCGCAGATGGCTGGCAGCGCCGGACGTGCCTGCGCCGATGACGATGTGCGTGTGGTTCGGCTGTACGAGAACCGCACTGCAAAGCCCGATGACCTTGCAGCGCAGGACGGCAGCGAGGTGGGCGAGATCATTATCCGCACGGATGCCAAATCAGCTGGCTTTTATTTCAACAATCCGGAGGAGACCCGGCGGAGATTCCACGACGGCTTTTTCTACACCAATGATCTGGGCATCTGGGACGAGAACCGCTATTTTCGCATTGTGGGACGCAAGGATGATATGATCATCTCCGGCGGAGAAAATATCTATCCCGTAGAAGTGGAAGAAGTGTTGAATCTGCATCCGGCTGTGGCGGACTGTCTGGTCACAGCTGTGCCGGACAGCAAGCGTGGGGAGATTGTGACGGCATATGTCGTGCCGGCGGACAAGTCCCTGACAGCGCAGGAGCTGGAGCAGTACTGCAAGGCGAGTCCCCTGCTCGCCAACTATAAGCGTCCCCATTACTATCGCTTTGTTCCGGAGCTGCTCCGGAATGTCACGGGAAAGAAAATGCACTGCATCATGAAGCAGCTGGCAGAGCTGGACTGCCGGGAGGGCAGACTGATTCGTGTTTGAACACGCCCTGCCTGCAATCCATGATCAAAGCACCGCATTCCACAGTTGGAAAACGGTGCTTTTTTCGGCTCGAAATTTGTCTGAAATTGCGGAGAATCCAATATTTTCAGTTGCATTTTTTTGTGAGGTATGTTATAATAAAAACCAAATAGACTTTTCGGAAAGGAGCTTTTATGAAGAAGATCACCATCATTACCGGACACTATGGCTCCGGAAAAACGAATCTGGCGGTGAATCTGGCGCTGCGTCTGGCAGATGCCGGCGAAAAGGTCACCATTGTCGATTTCGATATCGTCAACCCCTATTTCCGAACGGCGGATTTTGCGGAGCTGTTTCAGAAACACGGCGTGACGCTGGCAGCGTCCATGTATGCCAACACCAGTCTGGACATTCCGGCGATCTCCTTTGATATGGAGCGCATGGCATACGAGCCGGGTTATCTGATCGTGGATGTGGGCGGTGACGATGCCGGCGCCATTGGGCTGGGGCGGTACGCCGAGGGCTTTTCCGCCTATGTGCCGGAGCAGCTGGATATGTGGTACGTCATCAACCGCTACCGCTATCTGACGGAGCGTCCGGAGGAAACGCTGGAGCTGATGTACGAGATCGAGGCGGTTTCCCGCATGCGCCACACCGGTATTGTGAACAATTCCAATCTGGGCAGGGAGACCACCGCAGATACCATTCGGCAGGCGCTGCCCTACGCCGAGGAAACAGCAGCACAGGCGAAGCTTCCGCTGGTGTATACCACCTACCGGAACGATCTTGAACTGTCGCTGCCCAACGGCTTGCCGGTGGATGTCTTTGTAAAACCCGTTTGGGAAGAATAGCGCAGAAAGGGGTGAGTCAGATGGAAAAGATGCAAGTGCAGTTTGAACGCTGCAAGGGATGCGGACTGTGTGTCACAGTCTGTCCCAAGAAAATTGTTGCACTCCAAAAGGAAAAGCGGAACGAAAAGGGTTACTTTACTGCCGCATGTACCGATGAGGATGCATGCATCAGCTGTGCAATGTGTGCAATGATTTGTCCGGATTGCGCAATTACCATTCAGAAATAGAAAGAAGGTTTTTTCAGTGGAAAGAAGTCTGATGAAGGGCAATGAGGCACTGGCAGAGGCTGCCATCCGTGCAGGCTGCAAGTGCTTCTTTGGTTACCCGATCACACCGCAGACCGAGCTGTCTGCGTATATGGCAAAGCGCATGGAGAAATCCGGCGGTGTCTTTTTGCAGGCAGAATCGGAGATCGCAGCAGTCAACATGGTACTGGGCGCAGCTTCTACCGGTGTTCGTGCCATGACATCCTCCTCCTCGCCCGGCGTTTCTCTGAAGGCAGAGGGCATTTCCTACATGGCAGGTTCCGATCTGCCGGCGCTGATCATCAACGTACAGCGTGGCGGCCCCGGTCTGGGTTCGATCCAGCCGGCGCAGTCGGATTACTACCAGGCAACCCACGCCATGGGTCACGGTGATTTTCACATTCTGGTATACGCACCATGTTCCGTACAGGAGATGGTGGATACCGTCATGCTGGCATTTGACAAGGCGGACGAGTACCGGATTCCGGCAATGATTCTGGCAGACGGTCTGCTGGGACAGATGATGGAGCCGGTGACATTTCCGGAGCCACGCACCACACTGCCGGACAAGTCCGACTGGGCTGCCAACGGCCACGGCAACAAGCGGGAACACCACATCATCAACTCCCTGTATCTGGATGCCCCGCTGCTGGAGGCAAAGGTACGGGAGCGGTTCCAGCGCTATGCTGTCATCGAGGAAAAGGAGACCGATGCAGAGCTGTACTGCTGTGAGGATGCGGAGATCGTTGTCACCGCATACGGCGCTTCCGCACGTGTTTCCAAGTCTGCGGTCACCGCAGCAAGACGCAAGGGCATCAAGGCAGGACTATTCCGTCCCAAGACGCTGTGGCCGTTCCCGAAGAAGGAGCTGTGTGAGGCAACCAGGCACGCCACACAGATTCTGGATGTGGAGATGTCCATGGGTCAGATGATCGATGACGTTCGTCTGGCAACAGAGTGCCGTCTTCCGGTTGCATTCTTTGGCAGAACCGGCGGTGTGATCCCGACTCCGGCAGAGGTACTGGCGGAGATCGAAAAACTGGCAGGAGGTGCAGAATAATGGCTGTTGTATTTGATCATCCGAAGTCGCTGCTGGATGTGCCGACGCACTTTTGTCCGGGATGCGGCCACGGAATTGTACACCGTCTGGTCTGCGAGGTCATTGACGAGATGGGTATTGAGGGCGAGACCATCGGCGTTGTTCCGGTAGGATGTTCCGTTATGTCCTATAACTATTTTGGCTGCGATGTCATCGAGGCACCTCACGGCAGAGCGCCGGCAGTTGCCACTGGTGTCAAGAGAACCAATCCGGATAAGATGGTCTTCTCCTATCAGGGCGACGGCGACCTGGCTGCCATTGGTACCGCAGAGACTGTACACGTCGGAACTCGTGGCGAGAACATCGTCATCATCTTTATCAACAACACCACCTACGGCATGACTGGCGGTCAGATGGCACCGACCACCCTGCCGGGACAGGTGACCCAGACCACACCGTTCGGCAGAAACGTGGAAACTGCCGGCTATCCCATCCGCATCTGCGAGATGATGGCAACCCTGAGCGGTACGGCGCTGGCACAGCGTGTGGCAATCGACAGCGTTCCTCACATCCGTGAGGCAAAGAAAGCGATCCGCAAGGCATTCCAGAACGAAAAGGAAAAGCGCGGTCTGTCCATCATTGAGGTGCTCTCCACATGTCCCACCAACTGGGGACTCTCTCCCGTAGAGGCAATGGGCTTTGTCAAGGACAAGATGATCCCGTACTATCCGCTGGGAGTTTATAAAGACGTTACAGCAGAGGAGGCAGAGGCATGACAACCGAAATTATTCTGGCTGGATTTGGCGGACAGGGCATCCTGTTTGCCGGAAAGATTCTGGCATATTGTGCGCTCATGGACAACCGTGAGATCTCCTGGCTGCCCTCTTATGGTCCGGAAATGCGTGGCGGTACGGCGAACTGCTCCGTCTGCATCTCCGACGAGCCGATTGGCTCTCCGGTGGTTACCAATCCGGACTGCCTGATCGCAATGAACGGCCCGTCCTACAAGAAGTTCATTCAGGCAGTGAAGCCGAATGGTCTGGTGCTGCTGGACAACTCCATTGTGGATGAGGTTTGCGAGCGGAAGGATATCACTGAGATTTCTCTTCCGGCGACCGATCTGGCAACAAATGCCGGTCTGAACGGCGCAGCCAACATGGTGCTGTTGGGCAGAATGCTGGCAGAGACCAAGATGTTCTCTCTGGAAACCGTACAGAAAGCCATGGAAAAGTGCATTCCGCCGAAGCGTGCGCACCTCATCGCTGCCAACATGAAAGCGATCGAACTGGGCATGGCGCAGAAGTAAGCGAGATTCCATAAAAATCATGGAAGAAAGGTTCTTAGGGCAACACCGCACAAAGATTGTGCGACAGATGCGTCGTCAAATTTTTCGTCAGATGAAACAAAAAGCGGAGTGAATACTTGATGTATTCACGAGCATTTTTGTGAAATATGACGGGAAATTTGCAAGCAGATGGCGTGCAAAGTCGCCAGACGCTCTTTGTGCGGTATTGCCTTAGACAAAGAAACAGCTGCAATTCCTCTGGGAGTTGCAGCTGTTTTTATTGGAATACGAAAAAGATGGCGTTATACCTTTTCCCAGTCCGCCTCACGGCCGGCAGCGGAGAGGGAGTAGTACGACAGAATGCGGAACGCATCGTCCAGCGTTACCTCGCCGTCCTCGTCGGTGTCTGCTGCCAGAAATGCAGCGTCCTTCAGGGGCATCTCCTTGCCGGCGGATTCGATCTCGTAGGCGGTGGGAGCGCTCCAGCTGCTCTGCCTTTCCGCCTGCACGGTGATAACGAATGGATTTCATGTTGACTCCTTTCTATGAGAGGCGTGAAATTCCTCCGCTTTCAGTATAGCATGGCTGCATGAAGGCATCAGGTAGATGGCGTTAAATGTAGGGAAAGCAGGCTCTCACTTTGCCGGATACACCAGCTTTTCCGGAACGGGCAGCGCTTTCTGTCCACGGTCACGATTCCGGCAGAGCAGGAGCAGCAGAATGCTCACAGCCAGAACGGCAGTCACGCAAAGTCCGCCCTCCGGTCCGAACGAACCGCCGTTCCAGAGAGCATGGTCTGCGGTTTGTGTGATGGCGAAAACGCTGTTTTTGGACGGGATACCGCTGACTTGCAGCCCGAAGAGGTTGCCCTGTGCAAAATTCCACATGGAGTGAATGGCGCAAGCGCCCCAGAGGTTGCCGCAGCGTATCATATACAGAGACATGAAAACACCGAACAGGAAGAGGTTCAGTAGCGCCAGCGGTGTGATGCCGGAATTGAGCAAATGCATCAGGGAAAAGGCGATGGAGTTCACCAGAACGCCCACCCAGAGCGGCATCCAGCGGGATACGGAAACACAGAAATATCCACGGCAGAGAATTTCCTCCGAAGCGCCCTGTATCAGGTAGCCGAGGAATGTGAGCAGCAGGAGGGGCAGAGCGCTGGCACGAAATACGACACCGCTGAACCGGATGCTGCCGGTCAGGAAATTTAGCCCCAGCACGATCACGAACAGCAGAAGCCCAACGCCAAGCCCGATGAGGTATTCCGGCAGGGCAGTGCGGCGTGTCAGTCCCATGGTGGAGAAGCTGCGCTTTTCCAGCTTTCGGCAGTAGAGGATTACCACAGCAGCGGGAAGAAACGTGGAAAAGAGCGTGAGAACAGTGAACCATTGTGGCATGCTGGTGGACGCTGCCTCTGTTGCCAGACGGAGATAGGTGTCCATTTGGAACGTGCCGGCTTCCATACTCTGCTGTAAGTACTGTTCCATCTGGTGGAATGCATCGCTGCTGAACATAGCGATCATCTGCGGAGCGGCGAGAGCCATGCCCTGGATGAGATTGCCCACCAGCAGAACCGCCACGAAGCACAGGATCTCCGGCCACAGCTTTTTGCCGCGGCTCTGAAGACGTGCGTTCCGCACCAGAATGGGATCGCCTTTCAAGAAAATGGGTTTGGCTTGAGATGCCATTGGATTTTCCTCCTTCTTAATATCGGTTTGGTTTGTCCACGAGATAGCTTGATTTGACAAAGAGCTTGACCAGTTTCGGGTATTTGTCTGCGTGGCGCACCACATAGCTGAATGCCAGCACAAACAGCAGCCAGAGTACTTCGAAACCGCCTGAAAGGAGTATAAGTTCGTTTCGTGCCTTTAAGGTGTCGTGGTTATAATCCGCCAGAGAAAGATAAACATGATCGGCGGATTCCAGCTGTATGATGGGAATCTGGTCTTTTTTATCCTGATCTGTTTTGGGATAGGAGACGGTAAACACCGCTTTTTCCGCAATTTCCTGTTCCATCTGCGCCATTTCTGCGGAGTCGGGTTCGATTTTCCATGTGTAGAAAATGGCTGCGTGCTCCGGCAGTTCCAGTTCCAGCCGCTGGTCGCCGTCCTCGTTTTCCGTGAATTGGTAGGATGGAACTGCGCAGGTTTCCTGACGCAGTTCCTCCGGAGAAATGGCACGGTCTGTGTGCAGGAGAAACAGCGCCGCTGCCACCGGTATCAAGCCGATCAGAATAAAGAGAAAGACAAATTCGCCGGGGTTGTGGACGTTTCCGCCGAACAGTTTTGCCTGCTCCGGTGTGAGAAACTCGGCGTCCGGAGCATGCATTCTTGCGATATGGGCGAACTTCTGTCCATTGTCCGCCATCTGGTCAATGAGAATGATGCGGTGTCCCACGTGAATGGTGACATCTCTGCCGCACCGGATCTTTTTGATCTGGCTGTAAGAATAGGTGTGGGAGATGCGCAGCATATCCCGATAAGTAAAGCTTTCCGGCGTGTAGGTGATCTTTTGATTCACCGTGAGAATCAGTACCAGTCCCAGCAGACAGAACACCCCCAGCCCGATCAGCGCAGGGAGTCCGGCGGACTGAAACACTGCAATCAGGAACAGTACCAAAAACAGGAGAAAGACGATACCGCCTAGGATTGGAACAAAAATGGGGATGGTTCCGGCAGTGCCGTAATGCCGTTTCTGCGCCTTTTGTTGATGTTTGTTTCGTTTTGCCATAATGTTATGCCTCACAGATTCGCAAAATCGCCGCTGCCATCATGCAGGTGTTTTCCTCCAGCTGTTCCAGCGGCAGAAATTCGTCGTCCCCGTGCATGTGGTAGTCCCAGCCGGGGTATTCCATGCCGAACGCCACACCGCCGGCAATGTCATGCACATAGGTGTTGCCTTATATCAGATATGAAAAACATACTTGAGCCAATCCAAAAAATACTGGCATGCTTCTTCTTCTGTTTCAAACGAATTGAATGAAGTGCGTTTCCCTCGTTCTGAATAGTAAGTATACCATTTCCCATTCGATTCTTCTATGCAATATGCCTCATTTGGAAGACCGCCATTTAGGTCATATGCACGTTTGTCAATGTTTAATTCATTTAACTTTCTTTCTAACGCTTTTTTTGTCATCTTTATTCCGCCTTCATTCTCCGCAGATTCGCAGAATCGCCGCTGCCATCATGCAGGTGTTTTCCCCCAGCTGTTCCAGCGGCAGGAACTCATCGTCCCCGTGCATGTGGTAGTCCCAGTCGGGGTATTCCATGCCGAACGCCACACCGCCGGCAATGTCATGCACATAGGTGCCGCCGCCGATGGCAATACACTCGCCCCTGGTGCCGGTTTGCTCCTCATAGACCGCTAGCAGATCCTGCACAAAGGGTGTGTCCTTGGGGGTGTGGTGGGGATCGCTCTGAATCAGCGCCTCGCACTGGAATCCCTTTGCCTCAAAGGCAGCCTGCACCTGTTCCAGAACTGCCTCCTTGGTGGTGCTGATGGGGAAACGGATGTCCACACAGCCGGTGAGCATGCCGTGCTCTGCGTGGAGCATGCTGCAAATACAGGTGAGTGCGCCGGATTCCGTATCAGCGCAGGCGATGCCCAATCCGTTGCCGTCGGTGCAGCCGTGGGGGAATAGCTGTGCCAGCGCCTTGCAGTCTGCGAAAGCGCTGTCGCTGCTCAGGTAGGTCAGCAGACCGGTGATGGCGTTGTCACCGCTCTCCGGTGTGGAGACATGGGCTGCAATGCCCTTGTAGGCGAGTTTGTCCCCGCTCCGGGTAATTTGACTGCCCTGTTCTTTCGTGCCGCAGAACGGCGCAGAGAGGCTGACAGAGGCATCTGCCGGAACGGCGTTTGGCGCAGTGCCGGCGGAGAAGCTGGCGATGGGGTCTGCGGTCTGTTTGGTGAACCGCAGCCGGAGCATGCCCTTTTCCAGATGGATGATGGGATAGCTGCCGTCCGGTGTAAATACCTGCGGCGGCATGGCAGCGTGCGCCAGATAATAGGCGAGGTCGGTGGAGCCGTTTTCCTCGTTGCAGCCCAGCAGGAACCGGACGTTTTTCCGGAGGGGAATTCCGGCAGCTTTGATGGCACGGAGGGCGTACAGTACCGCCACAGCCGGTCCTTTGTCGTCAATGGCTCCTCTGCCGTAGATGCTGCCGTTTCGGATTTCGGCGGTGAACGGATCAGAAGTCCAGTTCTCCGGAACTGCCGGAACCACGTCCAAGTGGCAGAGAATGCCCAGATGGGGCGGCAGGGTGTTGTCCCAGTCGGCTGCGCCCATGTGGTAATCGTAGTTGGTGCAGGTCATGCCGAGGGCACTTAGCTGTTCCAGCATGAAGTCCAGCGCATCGGCAGCGGGTTTTCCGTAGGGAAACCCGTCCTGCGGCTGGGGCGTGGCAACACTGGGGAAGCCGATAAGCTTGGAGAGGGTTTCCACGGCTTCGCTCTGGTGGGCGTGAATGTAATTTCTGACGGTTTCAGGCAGCATAAAAAGTTCCTTCTTTCTCTTATTGAATATAGAAATAAACTGATTGCCAGCGGGTCGATTTCGGAATCGCTCTGATTTTATGCAAAATGTTGCTTGTAGGGACACGGCGTGCCGTGTCCGATGATAGAGGAAACCAGTGTTTCCTAAAAATATGTAAGAACACGATGAACCGTGTCCTTGCCCTTACTGCACCGCATTCAGTACCGTGCCGTCCTTGAAATAGGCATCCAGATTGTCCAGTGTGACCTGTGCAATGTTATGCAGCGCCTCGTTGGTGAGAAATGCCTGATGGGAGGTCAGCACCACGTTTGGCATGGATACCAGCAGAGAGAGCAGCGTATCCCGCTGTACCGTGTCGGAGCGATCCTCGAAGAAGAACTCCGTCTCCTCTTCGTAGACATCCAGTCCGGCGCCGGCGATCTTGCCGCTCTTGAGGGCATCCAGCAGGGACTCGCTCTCCACCAGCATGCCACGGGAGGTGTTTAGCAGATACACGCCGTCTTTCATCTGGGCGATGGTGTCCCTGTTGATGAGGTGGCGTGTCTGCTCCGTTAGCGGACAGTGCAGGGAGATGATGTCGCTCTTTGCCAGCAGCTCCTCCAGCGATACATAGGGGAAGCCGGCATCCTGTACGGGATAAGGGTCGTATGCCAGAACGTGCATGCCGAAGCCCTGACAGATGCGGATGAAGATCTGTCCGATCTTGCCGGTGCCGATGACGCCGACGGTTCTGCCGTGGAGGTCGAAGCCCACCAGTCCGTTGAGGGAGAAGTTAAAGTCCCGTGTGCGGAAGTACGCCTTGTGAATCTTGCGGTTCAGCGTCAGCAGCAGTCCCATGGTGAACTCCGCCACCGCATAGGGCGAATAGCCGGGAACACGCACCACAGGGATGCGTCCTCGTGCAGCGTCCCGATCCACGTTGTTGTAGCCGGCGCAGCGGAGGGCGATCATCTTGATGCTCTCCTGACACAGCCCGTCAATGACCGTGCGGTCTAGTGTGTCGTTGACAAAGGGAATGACTGCCTCGCATCCGTGGGCGAGGGAGATCGTGTCCGGTGTGAGCTTGTGCTCGTAGTATTTGATGTGATAGTGCTGGTTCAGCTGGTCGAACCAGGTGCGGTCATAGGGCTTTGCGTCAAAAAATGCGATTTTTTTCATGGAATACCTCCTTATCGTTTTGGGAAAATACGCGGCTTCAGATGCCGCTGGTATAGGATGCGGAACGTGCACATGGTGTAGTCGTAGCACAGGAACATGAGATTGGCGATGCCCAGCATGATCCATGCGCCGTACTTGCCGTAGTCGCCCAGAGATTCCAGCAGCTCTTTCATGCCCAGCACGTACACCGTCAGTCCGAAAAAGGCAAAGACGGCTGCGTTGAAGATCGCCAGACCGAGGAGAAAGGCGAGTGGCTTGCAATGGATTTTCTGGAGCTTGGGACGAATCAGGGGATAGTATCCGAAAAAGAGCAGGAATGCCAGTGCAGCATCCTTGTTCGGTGTGACAAAAATGGAGAGAATGCCGACGGAGAGATAGGTGAGGAATCCCCAGTAGGTGCTGGTTTCAATGGCCATGATAAAGATGAGAACGCTGGATGCCATGGGAAGCAGCAGGTAGAACATGGGGAACACGCCGGTGAGAAACATGGAGAGCATGCAGAGGGAGGCGATGATCCCGCCCAATGCAATGCGATAGCTGACAGACTGCATAAAACGCCTTCTTTCATGAAAAACAAAAACGGTGTCCGGTTGTTTTTATCTTACCAGAAAATACATGAAATGTCAACCTGTCCGCCGTTTGAAAGCATGGCAATCAATTTTCATGATAGCCTCCCCTGAAAGGGGAGGGGGACCGCCGTTAGGCGGTGGAGAGGTTCTTTCGAAAAATCTTTTTATGTTGTTTTTGGCATAAGTGGAGACCCCTCAGTCAGTGCTACGCACTGCCAGCTCTTACTGAGCGGTCCCCTTTGTCACTTCGTGACATTTCCCCATTCCATGGGGAATCACTCCTTTCAGGGGAGCCATATTTATTGCGTTTCATACTAAATCAGTTTTGGAAAAAAAGAATACACATCTTTATATCGGGATTTTTCCCTCGGTTTTTCATAGGATTTCCGGTGCTCCCATATTTATGCGCACGCTGGATTCGTGGAACAGGGTTTCGTGCAAACCGTCTGTCTTTTCCAAAAACTTGACCTTTTTTTCAAAATACGCTATAATAAGTCACGCAACACCGGGAGCAGCAGGCTCCCGAATCAAACAAGGAGTTGATCGTATTGATGCATATCCCATTCCTCGCCCAGTCCGCCACCCCCGTTGCCACGGCAACGCAGGAGACCACGCCGGTACAGGCCGTGGCGGACACCGTCAGTGGAGAGGTGGAGCAGGCAACCAGTATCCTGTCCAGAATCTTCACGCCCTTTCTCAACGGACTGCCGTCCCTGATCTTTGCCCTGATCTTTCTGCTGATCGGACTTTTTCTGGTCAAACAGATCATGCGCATTGTCCGCCACGCCTTTGAGCGTGCCAACATGGACCGCATCATGTCCAGCTTTCTGCGCTCGGTCATCAAGATCGTTTTGTATATAATCCTGTTCGTGATCGTGCTCTCTCTGCTGGATGTTCCCATGGATTCCATTGTCGCCGTAATTGCCTCCGCCGGTGTGGCAGTTGCGCTGGCACTGAAAGACAGCCTCTCCAATCTGGCGGGCGGATTTATCGTTCTGTTCTCTAAGCCTCTCAAGGCAGGCGATACTGTAGAGATCAACGGCACTGTCGGTAAGGTGGAAGCCATCAACATTCTGTACACCCGAATCATCACGCCGGACAACACGGCGGTCTATGTACCAAACGGTGTTGTTGCCGGCAACAAGATCATCAACTACACCGACAAGGAACGCCGACGTGTGGACTTGCTGTTCGGCATCAGCTATGAGGATGACATCGACCATGCCCGTCAGGTGATGCTTCAGGTTTGCGAGAAAGCACCCGAGGCATTACAGGATCCGGTACCGGAGGTCTTTGTGAGCGCCCATGACGACAGCGCCGTGACGCTGCGGCTTCAGGTCTGGGTGAAGAGCGAAAACTACTGGGCGCTGCATTATCGCCTGCTGGAGGACGTGAAAAAGGCGTTTGACGCTGCCGGGATTTCCATCCCGTATCCGCAGATGGATGTCCATGTTCCCGCAGTGAACAGCAAAGATTCGTCAAAGTGACAAAAATTACGACGAAATTTGTTTTCGCAATTGTTCAAGTTTCAAAACGTTGCATTTTAAATATGTACTTTTTGTAAATCTTCAAAAAAGCGCTTGACAAATGGGGGATGCGTGAGTATAATATAATTATTCTTTCTTAAAAATTTTTTTCATAAAAATCCCCTTACTAAAACGCACACCTGCTCCCTCAGGTGTGCGTTTTACTTTTTCCGGATAATCCGGACGAGTCAGGGAAGAACCGGCTGCAAAAAAAGGCACAGTCCCGTGCGGGGCTGTGCCTTTGTTATGTGGTTGCAATTGTCATGCGGGGCAGGCGTTTACTTGGCGAACTTATCCCAGGAGATAGAAGAGCCTGCTGCGAATGCCGAGTAGTATTGCAGGATGTTGAAAGCGTCGTCGATATCGATGACGGCAGTGTCCGTCTTGCCGACCTTGGAGCAGGTGTCTGTGTCCGCCAGATAGAAGGCGAGTTGTTCCATGGCGGGATCAGTTTCTGTACCGCTGTACAGCTTGACATCAGCGCCCGCTGCCAGCTTGGAGTAATAGGACAGCACGGCGAACGAGTCGTCCAGTGTCACGCTGCCGTCGAAGTCCACATCGCCCTTCTTGCCCACCAGAACGTGCTGCGTCAAAGGCTCGCTGTTCCACTTCAGGGGAATGTCCTGACAGTACAGCTGGACGTTAGACTTGACGTAGCCGTTGCTGCCCGCCAGCTGGGTGTACAGGTTTTCCGGTGTCGCACCCTTGCAGTCCACCAGATCGGTGATATCTGCGTTTTCTGCCACAGTGCCGTCTGCATAAGTGACCGTACCCTGAATGGAGGCGGCGAAATCGGAGGCCTTGATTGCGCTGGTGTCCTCAGCAGTGTAGAGGGCGGTGTCATCCTTTTCCACCGAAGTGACGGTGACGTCGGAGATGTCGCCCACGCTGATGGTGGCATTCTCATAGCTCAGATCGTATTTCTTATGATCGCTGCTGTCCATGGAGCAGTCCGGGCCGAGCTGTGCCGACACTTCCTGTCCGAAGTTGACATGATAGAGTCCGTTGGGGGTGTCCTGCTGGATGACGATGTCCACCTGCATAAAGGGAAACTCATCGGATTTTGCGCCGAGGAAAGCGGCACCGGTGGACAGGGTGCTGGTGCCGGTGAGCCAGGACACACTGTCGCAGGTGTCCGGAACCAGAGCGTCTACCGGAAGTGATGCGTCATAGCGGGGGAGCTTCTTGGTTGCGGTGTCCTCCTGATAGTTGTCCTGCCGGATGTAGGTGTAGGAGAATGTGCCGTTGCCGTTTTCATCCACTGTGACCGGACAGCTATATTCATGGGTAATCAGACCGGTGGCGGTGTCACGCTCCAGAATGCCATCGCCATCGGTGTCCACGCCCTGATAGTACTGGACGGAGAACTTCACGCCGCCCTCGCCGTTGCTGCGCAGAGATGCGCCGAAAATGGGATCGAGCGCATACTCTGTCGTGGCGATCATGGAGCAGTTGCTGTTATAGCGCAGCGTCTTGCCGTTGGAGGCGAGAATGCCGAAGCAGTACGGCTCGAACTTGGTCTGGAATGTGCCGGCACTGCAGGTATAGCTGCGGTCGTCCGTGTATCGGGTGGACGCCGTTTTCATGTTCTGGAAGTAAATGTGGCTGTCGTCGCTGTTGTACTTGATCTTGACCGAGGAAACCTGATTTTCCGTGCTGCCGGTGATATAGATGGAAGCCGGAATAATCACATCGCCTGCTGCCAGCTCCTCGCTGGAAACGGTCGTCCGCTCCGGAACGATGCGCAGGGTGTAGGCGTTTGGGTTGGCACTGTCAGAAGCTGCCGAAGCAGAGAACGACTGCGGTGCCAGCATGCTGCACATGCCAAGACTCAGGCAGCATGCTGTGATGAGAGAGCCAATTTTTTTCATAAGAAATCCTTTCTGGAAAGGGGTGTTTGCTGATGCCGGTCAGGCTGGATTGACCACGATCAGCTGCTGCTTTAATTTGCGCATGTCCAGCAGATATACCGTAATGAGCAGGATATCTGCAAAGATCCATGCGACAGGGCTTGCCAGAATTGCCGCATCGTATCCGTACACCGGCACCAGCAGGAAGCACACCAGCGACCGGGCCGCCAGTTCGCTCACGCCTGCCATCATGGGCATCAGGCTATAGCCCATGCCCTGCAGAGAGTTCCGCAGGATGAACAGAATGCCCAGTACCGGATAGAATACGGCATTGATGCGCATGTACCGTACTGCCAGACGGATGATCTCCGTCTGCGAGGCATCCAGAAACAGGTATGCTGTGTATTTCCCCAGGTAGCAAAGAAACAGGATGGAGAAGATGCAGTAGCACATGGACACGATCAGGCTGACACGGATGCCGTCACGAATGCGGTAGAATTTGCGTGCCCCAAGGTTCTGCCCGCAGTAGGTTGCCATGGTAATCCCCAGGGATTCCAGCGGTCCCATGACAATGGCGCAGATTTTTTGTGCTGCGGTGACACTGGTAACGGCAACAGAACCGAGTGTGTTCACAGAGGTCTGGAGAATGATCGAGCCAATGGCGGTAATGGAAAATTGCAATGCCATGGGCAGACCGATGGAGAGAAGCCGTCCGCAGAGGTTCAGTTCCAGACGCATCTCGCCATGCTGAAAGCGCATGACCTCAAACTTCCGGTAGAGGTAGAACAGACAGAGCAGTCCGGAGATGCCCTGCGAAATGACGGTGGCATAGCCTGCGCCGGCAACACCGGTTTTCAGTCCCAGCAAAAAGACGAAGTCCAGAATGATATTGAGGATCGAGGCAATTGCTAGAAACAGGATGGGGGACTTGCTGTCGCCCACTGCACGGAGCATTGCCGCCAGCAGGTTATAGATGACAGAGGTCAGGAGGCCGCCGAAGATGACGATGATGTAATCATAGGCGTAGGTGTAGATGTCCGAAGGGGTGCGCATCCATTGCAGGATGGTTCCCGTGGCAACCATGGTAATGGCAGTGAGCACCACTGCGATCAGTGCGCCGAGGTAATAAGAGTTGGCGATGTACTTGCGCATGCTGCGGTAATCGCCGGCGCCGAATGCCTGCGCCACCGGAATGGAAAGACCGGTGCAGATGCCCGTGGCAAATCCGACGACCAGAAAGCTGATGGCGCCGGTTGTGCCGACACCTGCCAGCGCATTGGCACCGAGATAGCGTCCGACGATCACCGTGTCCACCATGCTGTACAGCTGCTGGAGAATGTTTCCAAGTACCATAGGGCCGCAAAAGCGCAGGATCAAACCCAGCGGCTTTCCGGCAGTCATATCTTTTGTCATAAAGAGAAACTCCTTTCGGGAAAGCGTATCCGGCATGGTATTGTTGGTAACCCATCAGCGGCGTACGTTTGACTTTGAAATTTACGTTTCTCTATTATAGCAATCTCCGGTGCATTCGTCTAGTCGCAAATCCAACAAAGATTTATGTGTGAAATTGCATCACTTTCAGCAAAATTGCGGGAGTCCTGCCGAATCTTTCCGGAATGTGTCGGCTTTGTGGCGGATGCGTTCCGGTTCGAGAAAATCTTTGAAATTCGGACAAAAAGACCGGTTTTTTATGCTTTCTTTTTTCTGCGGAATGTGCTATGCTGAAAACAGCATTCCGCTGCGAAAGGAGGGAGTATCATGAAACGACCGCAGACCATTTCCCGTGCCAAACCGATGCACACCGCCGTATACATGGAGGTGTACAGCAGCAATCGGGTCATCTACCGTGTCACTGCCGGTGCTGTTGCCGGCCATGGCAAGACCAGACCGGCGTACGGGGTGATTCTGGAGGACATGCGCACCGGAGAGATCCGGACGCTGCCGGACTTCTCCGAGAGTCTGGAACGAACCATTGCCTTTGCCAATGATCTGGTGCGGCGGGAAACACCGCCGTCCGGACTGTATGACGTGGCGCTGGAATATCTTTCGGCTTCTGTTCCCCAGATGGAACAGAAGCCGGCTGAAACTCCGGCTTCCAAAAAAATTCGATTTTACGTTTGATCCTCTTTGAGAATCTTGTTTCGATAGGCGGCGGCAGCCTGTTCCTGCCGGTTGTCCCCGAAGGTGTAGTACACCTTGTCCCGCAGGATGTCCGGCAGATACTGCTGCTTGACGTAGTGGTTGGGGTAGTCGTGGGGATAGCGGTAGTGCTGTCCGCGAACGGCTGCGTCTGCGCCGTCGAAGTGCCTGTTTTGCAGATGCCGTGGAAAATCCGGCGCACCGTATTCCTCCACATCCGCCATTGCCTTGTTGATCGCTTCGTAGGCGCTGTTGGACTTTGGCGAGGTGGCGAGAAGAATGACAGCTTCTGCAATGGGAATGCGTGCCTCCGGCAGTCCCAGCTGCAGGGCGCTGTCCACACACGCTTTGGTGATGGTGATCGCCTGCGGATAGGCAAGCCCCACATCCTCCGCTGCAATGACCAGCAGCCGCCGGCAGACCGAGAGCAGATCATTTGCTGCCAGCAGCCGTGCTGTGTAGTGCAGGGCTGCATTTTCGTCGGAGCCGCGGATGGATTTTTGCAGGGCGGACAGCAGATCATAGTGCTGGTCGTTGTCACGGTCATAGCGCATGTTGCTGCGCTGGGTGAGTTCCTGCGTCAGTTCGCCGGAGATGGCGATGCCGTCCTCCGTCTGTTCGCCGGAGAGCACGATCAGCTCCACAGTGTTCAGTGCCTTGCGCACATCGCCGCCGCAGCCCCGTGCGATCCAGCTGCAGACACCCTCTGCCAGATGCAGCGGTGTGCCAAGCTGCTCCTCCATCAGACGGAAGCCGCGTGCCACCGCACGTTCCAGCTCCTCCGGCGGAACCGGCTTGAACTCAAATACCGTGGAACGGCTGATGAGGGCATTGTAGACGGCGAAATAGGGGTTCTCTGTGGTGGAGGCGATGAGGGTGATCTGTCCGTTTTCCATGTACTCCAGAAGCAGCTGCTGCTGTTTCTTGTTGAAATACTGGATTTCGTCCAGATAGAGCAGGATGCCGTTCATGCCGGAGAACGTCCCCACCTCTGCCACCACATCCCGAATGTCTGCGGTAGACGCAGAGGTACCGTTCAGCTTGTGGAGTGTCATGGAGGTGCTGTCGGCGATGATGCGTGCCACGGTGGTCTTTCCCACGCCGGAGGGACCATAGAAGATCATGTTGGGGATTTTCCCGCTCTCAATGATTCGCCGCAGGGGCTTTCCCGGAGCGAGCAACTGGCGCTGTCCCACCACGTCATCCAGTGTCTGCGGGCGAATCCGGTCTGCTAAGGGC
This sequence comes from Ruminococcus callidus, assembly GCF_020709055.1. Classification (GTDB taxonomy): domain Bacteria; phylum Bacillota; class Clostridia; order Oscillospirales; family Ruminococcaceae; genus Ruminococcus_C. Next base: position 5,227 of record NZ_JAJFCK010000023.1, on the reverse strand, counting down.
GTATGCATGGATTATTCGTACAGCGGGTACTTCTCGCACAGTTCGCAAACGCTTTCACGAATCTCCTCTGCCTTGTTTTCAAAGTCGGAGGCAGCCAGGTACATTGCCTGTGCGATGGTGTCCATATCTGCCGGCTGCAAACCGCGGGTGGTGACTGCCGGTGTGCCGACACGGATACCGCTGGTGACGAACGGCTTCTGCGGGTCGTTGGGGATGGCGTTCTTGTTGACGGTGATGAACACCTCGTCCAGACGGCGCTCAAATTCCTTACCGGTGAGGTCGCCGAAGGGGCGCAGGTCAACCAGCATCAGGTGGTTGTCCGTACCGCCGGAAACCAGACGGAATCCACGCTGCATCAGTCCGTCAGCCAGTGCGGAGGCGTTGGCAACAACGGTCTTGCCGTAGGTCTGGAACTCCGGCTTCAGTGCTTCGCCGAAGCAGACAGCCTTTGCTGCGATGACGTGCATCAGCGGGCCGCCCTGTGTGCCGGGGAAGACTGCCTTGTTGATCTTCTTTGCCAGCTCTTCGTCGTTGGTGAGGATCAGACCGCCTCTCGGGCCACGGAGTGTCTTATGGGTGGTGGTAGTGGTGATGTCGGCATAGGGTACCGGCGACGGGTGAACACCTGCGGCTACCAGACCGGCGATGTGCGCCATGTCTACCATGAGGTATGCGCCGACAGACTTTGCAATCTCAGACAGGCGCTTGAAGTCGATGATGCGGGGATATGCGCTGGCACCGGCAACGATCAGCTTCGGCTTGACTTCCTTTGCCAGAGCCTCGGCACGGTCGTAGTCGATATACTCATCATCGCCCAGCTCGTAGGGAACGAAGTGGAAGTACTTGCCGGAGATGTTGACCGGAGAACCGTGGGTCAGGTGGCCGCCGTGCGCCAGACTCATGCCCATTACGGTATCGCCCGGCTGGAGCAGTGCGAAGTATACGGCAGTGTTTGCCTGTGCGCCGGAGTGGGGCTGTACGTTGGCATACTTTGCGCCGAACAGCTTGCAGGCACGTGCAATGGCGATTTCCTCCACGACATCTACATATTCGCATCCGCCGTAGTAGCGCTTGTGGGGCAGACCCTCGGCGTACTTGTTGGTGAGGGCAGAGCCCATGGCAGCCATGACAGCCGGAGAAACCAGATTCTCGCTGGCGATCAGCTCCAGATTGCGGCGCTGGCGGCCCAGCTCCTGATTCATAGCAGCGCCCACTTCCGGATCGAACTGCGAAACAAAACCAATGGTGTCCATCATATTCTGGTACATTGTCAAAACTCCTTTTCAAACGTGAATTGCCGGCAGCGGTTGCATGCCGATACACTCTCATTATACTACAAATCACGGGAGAATACAAGCTTTTTCTCGAAAAAACAGCCGGCGCAGAAAGATAGCGGATTTTGTCATTCCTGTATCAGCAGTTCCTCAGTTTCCTGCTGCGCTTCTTTCAGCAAAAGAATGCGCTTTTTCAGAAGCAGGGCGGACGGTGCCGGAATGGCGTCATCTGCCAAAAGCTGCTCCAGCTCCTCGATGGTATCGCAGATGATGCAGAACAATTGGAAATAGGGTTTTTTGTAGTCTGGCATTGTCTTTCTCCTTCTCATTTTCTTTATTATAACCTGAAACAGGTTATATGTCAATAATCTGTTTCAGGTTACCGTATAATAGTTGCAATTGGAGGGCTGTTATACGTATGAAAATTCGAATTCGAGATTTAAGAGAAGATGCAGATTTGACACAAAAACAAGTGGCACAGTATCTGAAAATGTCGCAGACCGGATATTCCAAGTATGAAACCGGAGAGAATGACATTCCCACTGCAATATGGGAATGCCTTGCGGATTTCTACGGTGTCAGTGTGGACTATCTCATGGGGAGAACTGATGAGGCAAAACCGTATCCGAAAGGAAGCCGATAATGTTTTTGTTGCGTCGGATTCGGAATTTACGGGAAGATGCGGACTTGCGCCAAACGGACATTGCAGATTATTTGCACTGTTCACAGGTGACATATTCCAGATATGAACTTGGGACACGGGAAATTCCGCTGGAGGCGCTTGGCGCTCTTGCGGATTTCTACGGTGTCAGTGTGGATTACCTCATGGGGAGAACCGATGAGAAAACGCCGTATCCCCGGAAGAAACGTGCATAGATGTGCAAAAAGCGGAGAACGTGTGGAAAACGTTCTCCGCTTTTGACTGGTGTTGCGATTTCGGAAGTCAGCGCTTACAGTGCAGCGATGACCTCAACCTCTACCAGCACGCCCTTGGGCAGGTCTGCCACGCCGACACAGCTTCTTGCCGGCTTTGCATCGCCCATTGCCTTGGCATACACTTCGTTGAATGCGCCAAAATCCCGTGCCACATCCTTGAGGAAGCAGGTGGTCTTGACAACCTTGTCGAAACCGGTGCCGGCTGCCTCCAGAACGGCTTTCAGGTTTGCCATGACCTGCTTGGACTGTCCCACAATGTCATCAGCCTCTACCTTGCCGGTTGCCGGATTGATGGCGATCTGACCGGAGGTGTAGAGCATCTCGCCGACCTTCACTGCCTGCGAGTACGGGCCGATGGCGTCCGGTGCGTTTTTGGTGTAAATGGTATCCATGATAAAAACCTCTTTTCTATAACAGGAAACTCAGAACCTGTTTTCACAAGACACTTGTATCCGCTCGTGAAGACGGGTTCTCAGTCCACCAGATGGAATCCAGCTTCCATCAGGGCACTGCGGATTTCCTGAATGTGTGCATAATCTCTTGTCTCCATGGTGATGCGCAGGAAGCAGCCGTTGATGTCGCTGCCCTCACTGGCACGCTCGTGGTGGATGGAGATGACATTGCCGCCCAGATCGGCGATGATGCGGGAGACATCTTTCAGCTGCCCCGGCTTGTCCAGCAGCTCGATGTTGAGCATGCAGCTTCTGCCAGACATCAGCAGACCGCGCTTGATGACACGGGACAGAATGGTCACGTCGATGTTGCCGCCGGAAACCAGACAAACCACTTTCTTACCCTCTACGGGAACCTTGTGGAACATTGCCGCAGCTACCGATGCTGCGCCGGCGCCCTCGGCGATGAGCTTCTGCTTTTCGATCAGTGCCAGAATGGCTGCGGAGATCTCGTCGTCGGTGACAGTCACAATGTCGTCCACGTACTTTTTGACATACTCGAAAGTATGGGGGCCCGGTTCCTTGACGGCGATACCGTCGGCAATGGTGGAAACGGAGTCTAGACAGGTGATCTTGTCGTTGTGAATGGACTCGTACATGCTGGGTGCACCGCTTGCCTGTACGCCGTAGACCTTGATATTCGGGTTCAGCTGCTTAATGGCGAATGCCACGCCGGAGATCAGTCCGCCGCCGCCAATGGGGACGATCACTGCGTCCACGTCTGCCATCTGATCCAGAATTTCCAGACCGATGGTGCCCTGACCGGCGATGACGTTTTCATTGTCGAACGGATGAACAAAGGTGTAGTTGTGTTCTTTCTGAAGCTCCACAGCCTTGTTGTAGGCATCGTCATAGACACCCTTGACCATGCAGACCTCTGCACCGTAACTCTTGGTAGCTTCTACCTTGGAGATCGGCGCACCGTCCGGCAGGCAGATGAGCGCCTTCATGTGGTTCTTTGCCGCAGCCAGAGCCACACCCTGTGCGTGGTTGCCGGCAGAGCAGGCGATGACACCCCGTGCCTTTTCTTCTTCTGTCAGCTGGGACATCATGTAATAGGCACCACGAACCTTGAAAGAGCCGGTGACCTGCAGGTTCTCTGTTTTCAGAAACAGATCACAGTCCGGACACAGCTTCGGTGCCTGAATCAGGTCGGTTTTCCGGATGACACTCCGGAGCACATGACTTGCTTGATAGATTTTATCCAATGTCAGCATGGATAGGACTTCCTTTCCATAAGAAATAAAATGATGGCAGTACCGCCGAAAAGCTTGCAGAACTTTGCGCAGGATTGCCTTAGGACTGCTGTGTGAGCAGCTGGTCGATGAGCTGCTTTGCGGCACGTGCGCTTCTGCCGCTCTTCTGGAGGGCAAACTGTTCTGCCTGTGCGTCCAGTTCCTCTGCGGGGATGTTCAGTCCGTTCTGTTCTGCCAGAGCGTGGACGATTTCCAGATAGAGGTTTTTCTGCGGCCGGCTGTAGGTGATGGTGATGCCGAACCGCTCCGACAGGGAGATGCGCTCCTGTACGGTGTCATTGGAGTGCTTGTCGCTGCCGTCATCGAAGGTCTCCTTGACCAGATGGCGGCGGTTGCTGGTGGCATAGATGACGGTGTTGCGCATCCGTGCCGCAATGCTGCCTTCCAGCGTGGCTTTCAGCGTGCCGAAGTTGGGGTCATCCTCCGAGAAAGTGAGGTCATCAATGAAGAGGATGAACTTCAGCGGATTTTTGCACAGGTGATCCATGATCTGCGGAATGTAGCACAGCTGGTCTTTATTCAGCTCAATGAGCCGCAGGCCGTCGCCCTTGAATGCATTGGCAATCGCCTTGACCGTTGCGGATTTGCCTGTGCCGGCATCTCCGGCGAGGAGGACGTTGGAGGCATACTTTCCGGCGAGGAGCGCCTTGGTGTTTTCCACCACAATGCTGCGCTCCCGCTCGTAGCCTACCATCTGTTCCAGTGTGATGGGGTCGGGATACTGTACCGGAATCAAGTCGCCGCTTGCGCCTACGGTGAACATGTGATGCCGTGCATAGATGCCGTAGCCGTGCTTGGAGATCTCTGCCACACGCCGGGTGTACAGGGCATCCAGATCGGTCTTGTGGGTCTGCCATGCCGGCAGGGGAATGCTGGTCTGCATCTCTGCCTGCACCATGGCAGGCGTCAGCATAGCAATGCGGTTCAGCAATTTCAATTCTGTGTGCAGACAAGTTTCCATGTTCGGCGAAATGGACTCGCCGGCGCCGGCACGCTGAACGTAGACGTTTTCGTGTTCCAAAACGATCTGTTCCAGATAGCCGGTGAGGTCGTCCGCCCGCTCATACAGAGCGGAGACCATGGCGCTGTAAAAGCGGATTTGTGCGGGTGTGTTCTCCTTGTCGGTGTGGCAGAACTGCATCAGTGCACGAAGCACCGGATCCTGCTGTAAACTGCGGAAAATGACAAGGGCATCTAACCCGTATCCGATTTCTTCTCTGGGAGTCATATGGGTCATCTCTTTCGACTATTTTTTATAAGAGCTCGTGTTCATAGGCGTCTATCTACGTCTTTTCGGCAAATTTTGTTG
>NZ_JAJFCK010000022.1 GCF_020709055.1 Ruminococcus callidus | reverse complement strand
GCAACAAAATTTGCCGAAAAGACGTAGATAGACGCCTATGAACACGAGCTCTTAGTGTTCCATCAGCAGACGCTCATTGCAGAACTCGCATTCCAGCAGGGAATTTCCAAGGGAAATAAAGCTCTTGGGCAGATAGGCTTCCGTGTGCGTGATGCAGTTGGGGTTCTTGCAGACTGCGCCGGGATAAGTCTTGCCGTGGAGCAGTGTGGTGTGGGTGTCCAGATTCAGCATGGTGATGATGAGTGCCATGCGGGCATACATGCCATAGCGTGCCTGCTTAAAGTACATGGCACGGGGATCGTCGTCCAGTGCCACTTCGATTTCGTCCACACGGGGCAGGGGATGCAGCACGATGAGGTCTTTCTTGGCAGCCTGCATCTTCTTGACGGTGAGGACATAGGTGTCTTTCTGCGCCAGATATGCCTCACGGCTGGCAAAGCGCTCCTCCTGGATTCTGGTCATGTACAGCACATCCAGTTCCGGCAGCGCCTCTTCCAGCGAGGAGATCTCCTCGTACTCGCAGCCGCTTGCGTTTAGAATGTCCTTGACGTAAGAAGGCAGGCTCAGTTCCGGTGTGGAGATCAGGATGAAGCGGTTGCCCGGGAAGCAGGACATCGCTTTCAGCAGGGAGTGTACCGTTCTGCCGTTGATGAGGTCGCCGCACAGACCGATGGTCAGATGGTTGAGTCTGCCCTTTTCGCACTGGAGCGTCAGCAGGTCAGTCAGCGTCTGGGTGGGATGGAGGTGACCGCTGTCGCCGGCGTTGATGACCGGACAGTCTGCGGACAGCGCAGCTGCCTTGGCAGCACCGGCAACGGGGTGGCGCATGACCAGAATGTCTGCATAGCCGCTGACGATCTTGGTGGTGTCCTTGAGCGTCTCGCCCTTGGAAACGGAGGAGTTGGCGGGATTGTCGAATCCGATCAGACGGCCGCCCAGACGCAGCATAGCGGTCTGGAAGGACATCTGGGTACGGGTGGAAGGCTCGTAGAACAGCGTTGCCATGATCTTGTTGTGGCATGCGCCGGCGTAGATCTCCGGATGATTTTTAATCTGCTCGCCGAGATCAACAACTTGTTTCCACCAGGAAACGGGGTAATCGTTCAGGTCAATCAGATGAGGATAAGGTGAAATCATGATAAATACCTCCGTGAATTTGATGCACATGGCATGTTCTGCATTTTGTGCATCGGTTATCATTTATCACAGGATGTTGCTCCCGTTGATATACATTTTAAACTTCTTGTCGAAGAAGAGCGCCGCACGCTTGGAGAGCAGCATTCGCTCCATGAAGATTTCGAAGTATTCCAGCACGGACGAGATCTCCGTGTCGATTTTCAGGTCCAGCACCAGCGCTTTTTTGTCGTCGCTGAAATGCAGGTTGGAGTATTCCACGGCGTAGTTGACACGGTCGTGGATGTCGAAAGTCATAAAGTCTGTGTTGCGCACACGGCTGCGGCGAACGTCGGTCTTGTCGGCGATGATGAGGGCGGCGGAAATGGCATCCACCGGCTGTGCCGTGCCCTCGTCGTGGTTGCCAATGGCGGAGATGATGGAACAGATCTCATCCACCGGCATCTCCAGCCGGTCCAGCAGACGAAACGCCATGACGGCGCCGCTCTGGGCGTGGTCGGTGCGGTTGATGACGTTGCCGATGTCATGGAGAAATCCGGCGATCTTGGCAAGCTCCACCTGCCGTGCCGGATACTCCAGCGTTTCCAGGATCATGGCAGCCGTGTGCGCTGCCTTTTCCACATGGGCAAAGGAATGCTCCGTGTAGCCGATGGCAGCGAGCGCCATGTCGGCACGGCGGATGTACTCCCGAATGTCCGGATTCTGGCGGATATAGGCGTAAGTTACATGACTTGACATGACGGCTCCTTACTGCTGTGCGCTCGGTTCGCAGCACTCCGGAAAGTAAACGTGATACCATACGAGGAAGACGTACAGCGTCCAGATCTTACGGCTGTTGTCTGCCTTGCCGGCACGGTGGTCGTCCAGAAGCTGCACCAGCTTTTCGGTGTGGAAGAAGCGTCCTGCCACATCGCTCTCGAATGTCTTGCGGACGATCTGGTAATAGGTCTCCTCTTTCAGCCAGACACGAATGGGAACCGGGAAGCCCAGCTTTTTCTTGGCTGCGGTCTTGGCGGTCTGCGGGGGCGTGTCTTTTTTGGCAGCCAGACGCATGGCGTACTTGGTGATATAGGGGGTGTGGGAGTCCGTGACTTCCTTGCGTGTCACACGGAACCGTGTGGGAATCTGCTCTGCCAGCGCCATGACCTCACGGTCGAGGAACGGCACACGCACTTCCAGCGAGTTTGCCATGCTCATCTTGTCGGCCTTGAGCAGAATATCGCCTGCCATCCATAGATGCAGATCGAGGTACTGCATCTTAGTGACATCGTCCTGATCCTGCACCTTGTCGTAGAACGGCTTGGTGACTGCCATGGGGTTGGGGGCGTTGGTGCGGATTTTCAGCAGTGCCTTGCGCTCTGCCGGTGTGAACATATACGCATTACCGATGAACCGTTCCTCCAGATCCTTGCCCTTGCGGACGAAGAAGTTTCTGCCACGGTGCGCCGGCATTTTTTCGGCGATGTGGCCGATGCCACGGCGCAGACCACGGGGGAGCTTGTCGTATGCCGACCCGCCCGGTTCGCTGTAGACGTTGTAGCCGCCGAAGATCTCGTCGGCACCCTCACCGGAGAGGACGACCTTCAGGGACTGGGATGCCAGATTGCACACGAAGTACAGGGCAATGGCGGAGGGGTCTGCCAGCGGTTCGTCCATGTGGTACTGGATCATGGGGATCTTCTCCCAGTATTCCTCCGGCGTGATGACCTTGTTGTAGTTCTTTTTGCCGATGGCCTGGGAGAAATTCTTTGCCCAGCCGATCTCGTTGTAGCGCTCCTCGCTGCCGAAGCCCACGGTAAATGTTTTATCCACGTTGGCGATGGCAGCCACATAGCTGGAGTCCACGCCGCTGGACAGGAACGAGCCGACCTCAACATCGGCGATCTTGTGCGCCTCCACACTGTTGTGGAACGTGTCGGAGATGCGGTTGACCCAGGTGTCCAGATCCGGCTGTTCGTCTGCGTGGAAGTGCACGTCCCAGTAGCGCTTCATCTCGAATTTGCCGTCCTTGTAGGTGAAGTAGTGCGCCGGCGGCAGCTTGTAAACGCCCTGGAAGAAAGTTTCGTCGCAGGGGGAGTACTGGAAGGTGAGGTAGTTTTCCAGCGCTGTGGTGTTGAGGACTTTCTTGAAGTGGGGGTGGCACAGGAAGCTCTTGATCTCCGAGCCGAACAGCAGCGTCTCGCCCATCTGCGCATAGTACAGGGGCTTGATGCCGAAGAAATCCCGTGCGCCGAACAGCGTCTTTTCCTGCTTATCCCAGATGACAAAGGCGAACATGCCCCGCAGCTGATCCAGCAGCTTGGCACCGTATTCCCGATAGCCGTAGATCAGAACTTCGGAGTCGGTCTGTGTGGCGAAATGGTAGCCCTTTTCCATGAGGCGTGCACGGATTTCCTGATAGTTGTAGATCTCGCCGTTGAACACCAGCACCAGATTGCCGTCCTCGCTGTAGAGTGGCTGTGTGCCTGCCTCAGACACATCGATGATGCTCAGCCGGCGGTGTCCCAGCGCAATATCCTCGTCGATGTAGGTGCCCTCAGCGTCCGGCCCGCGGTGCTTGATTTTGTCCAGCATCTCTTGGAGCACACGGTTGGAATTGTCGATGTGATTGGTAAATCCTACGAAACCACACATGGAATGACTCCTTTCTGAACGGCGTGGGGCTGTCCTTGCTGCCGTTCGGGGAAAATATGGATGACCGGCAGCGGTCTGCCGGAAACTTTCATAAAATATGACTTGCAAAATCCTCGGAAATCCCGTATAATAGAGGCAATGCATCTGTTCCGGCAAGAGCCGGCGGATTTCCAGAGGAGGAATGAAACATGCGCAGAAAAAAACAGAAACAGCTTCGCCGTGTGGATGACATTCATAAACCCAGACCGTTTCTGCGGTTTCGGCTGGGCGCAGTTTTGCTCTTTTTTGCCGTCAGCATGGTGGCGTGCCTGATCTATTACATGATCCTTGTCAACGCCGATGCCAGCTATGTCATCACTGGGTAGGAATGTCCTCCGGCATTTTCGCCGGCACAAAGCTGCCGCTTGCTTCATCATAGGCATATGCGGCAACCGCCGGCGGCGTTCCTTTTTGTAAAAGCGGTGCCAGCTTTGGCTCCAGCTCCAGCGCCCGTGCCACGGACACCAGAAGACTGTTCCCCGGATTGACCAGTTCCAGTCCGGTTTCGCAGCCGTACAGCAGCTGCCACCCCGTATCACGGGCATCGCAGACTGCATCGGTGCGCAGAACCAGCCCGATGGTGCCGGTTTCATAGGCACGGCGTGAGAGAAAGACCAGCCGGTCGTTCCATTCGTATTCAGCGGCGTTCAAATCAAAGGACCTCCTGCGTGAAATTTTGGTAAGCTGCACTGCAGTGCTACTTTATATTATATCGTAGTTTTTCAGAAATTGCAAGTGCTCGCAGAATCCCCCGGCGGAAATGGCAACATGCACAAATTCCACAGACTTTTTCTTCTGAAAATCGAAAAAAAACCGAGAATTTTTGCTTGACACATCGGCTCGCTTTGTGGTATAATAATACTTGTACTGTCAGAGAGACCGGTTATAATCTTGCGAAACGCCGGCAGTGCAGTCTAACCCAACTGCCCTCTGCCTGATTCCCGTTTTCGGGGATCGAGATTATTTTTGATAGAATTTATAAGATGGAGGAATTGACTATGGCAACAACTATGCCGAAGGCCGGCGAAGTAGACCGCAAGTGGTACGTTCTGGATGCTGCTGGTAAGCCGCTGGGACGTGTTGCAGCACAGGCTGCACATCTGCTGCGTGGTAAGCACAAGCCGACATTTGCACCGCACGTAGACTGCGGCGACAACGTAATCATCATCAACTGTGACAAGGCTGTCCTGACTGGTAACAAGCTGGAGAAGAAGTATTATTACTGGCACACCGGCTGGATCGGCGGTCTGAAGAAGACACAGTACAAGGTTATGATGGAAGAAAAGTCTGACGAGGCTATGATGATCGCAGTAAAGGGTATGCTCCCGCACAACACACAGGGTGCAAATCAGCTGAAGCGTCTGCGCACTTACAAGGGCGCAGAGCACAAGCAGGCTGCACAGAAGCCGGAAGTTTGTGAGTTCTAAGGAAGGGAGCAGAAAAGATGTACGAATCTAAGGTAAAATATTACTATGGCACCGGCAGACGTAAGAATTCTGTTGCAAGAGTTCGCCTGTATCCCGGTACCGGAGCTATCACCATCAATGGCAGAAGCATCGACGAATACTTTGGTCTGGAGACCCTGAAGCTGATCGTTCGTCAGCCGCTGGCTCTGACGGAAAACACCGACAAGCTGGACGTTGTCTGCACTGTAACCGGCGGCGGCGTTACCGGTCAGGCTGGCGCAATCCGTCACGGTGTTTCCCGTGCACTGCTGGAATTCAGCCCGGAGCTTCGTCCGGTTCTGAAGAAGGCTGGCTTCCTGACTCGTGACCCGAGAATGAAGGAACGTAAGAAGTACGGTCTGAAGGCCGCACGTCGTGCACCGCAGTTCTCCAAGAGATAATTTCCCGCCCGAAGGTCAGCGTACTTTCGGTGGAATCACAAAAAAGCATTTTTTCATCGCTCTGCCTTTCGCAGGGCGATTTTTTTGTGCAAAAAATCAGCCCCGGACGAAATATTCCGTCCGAGGCTGATACTTATCGGTTCCACTGCTGAATGCACGCTTTCATTTCCTCCACGGCGAGCACGCCATAGGCGAAGCCCTTCCGCACCAGCGACTCCGGCAGAAATTCGTCGTATTTCTCGAACAGCGGCAGTTCCTTGGGGTAGACCAGTTCCATGGAATCCAGAGGACGGCGTGCCTCCTCCTGCAATACTCGGAAAAACGTCTCTCGATCTGCCTGCATTTTAAACTGAATGAAGTACGGGCGGGAGGCGGACAGACCGGAGAGCTTCAGCGAACCAGCGCACCTGACTTTCAGGAGTCGTTCCAGCGCCAGAAACGCATACGTGCCCATCCACGGGAACAGACACCACATGTCGCCGCCCAGACAGATCAGCGTGTGCTCCGTGACGCCGGAGCTGCGTGCAGCATGCCGTGCCTGCTGCAACCGTGCGGCGGCGTGCGCCATGAGGTAGGGGTACTGGGTATCCTCCCGCAGCACCTGCCGCATACGCTCTAAAATCTTGGTGTGGATATCGCCGGGGCACTCGCCGAAGTACGCCGGCACTTTCCCCTTGATCTGTTCGCAGTAGACCACGTGGCGCTTGTGGTCGATGTCCTCGATCACCCAGACGTGTCCGGCAATGGCGATTTTCTCGCCGATGGGCGGCGGCTGGACGATCGTCCCCAGTTCCTGCGAATTCCACCGCACCGTGTACTCCTCGTTTTCCTGAAATACAGCGTAGAAGCGGAACGAATTGATGATGCGCTCGCCGGCAAGCCCCACGATCAGTCCGCCGTTCTCCGTCCGCTGGATGTGGTCGGTTTCCAGCAGATGCCGGAGCAGTGTGCGGAAGTCCTCCTGTGAAACCCGATGGAAATAGGGCAGCGTCAGAATGCGGGATGCCAGCGCCGCCGGCGACATCTCCCCGCACGCCGCAAGGGTGCTCATGGTCTGGTGGTACACCAGGCTGTAGGGCAGCCGCTCCAGCCGTGGCGGCTCTACCCAGCGCTCTTCCAGATACAGCTGAATCAGGGCGATTCCCTGCAATAGTTTCCACGGCACGGTTTCCGGCAGAAGCGCACGCGGCTCCGGCTCATCCTCCCGAATGACGAACCACATCTCCGGCGGCAGTTCCCGTCTGCCGGTGCGTCCCATGCGCTGAAGAAAGGAGGATACGGTGAAAGGCGCATCGATTTGAAACGCACGCTCCAGCCGCCCGATGTCGATGCCAAGTTCCAGCGTCGCCGTGGTGACGGTGGTGAACAGCGCATCCTCGTCTTTCATGGCATCCTCGGCGGTCTCCCGGTAGGCGGCGGAGAGGTTGCCGTGGTGAATGAGGAAACGGTCCGGTTCGTGGCGGGCCTCGCAGTACTGCCGGAGGGTGGTGGTGACGGCCTCGCACTCCTCACGGGAGTTGACAAAGACCAGACACTTTTTGTCCCGTGTGTGCTCGAAAATGTAGCCGATGCCGGGGTCGGCGTGCTCCGGTGCAGTGTCTGTCTTTTCCGCCAGTGCAGGCGCCGGTGGCGTGTCCGTTTTCTCGGAGGCAGCCTGTTCGCCGTGGATGAAAAAGTGCTCCATGGACAGCCGCCAGCGCATGCCTTTTGCCTGAATCTTGGGGGCTGCGGTGCGCCGGCCGGTGCCGAGGGAGAGAAATGCACCCACACGTTCCGGGTCGCCGATGGTGGCGGACAGACCGATGCGCCTTGGATTGACGTTCGCCATGCGGGAGAGCCGCTGAATCAGACAGAGGGTCTGCCCTCCACGGTCGCCACGGATGAGGGAGTGGATCTCGTCGATGACAATGAAGCGCAGGTCATGGAACAGCTGCGGAATCGCCGCATGCTTGCGCAGCAGCAGCGCCTCCAGCGATTCCGGCGTGATCTGGAGGATGCCGGAGGGATGCTTCAGCATCTTCGCCTTGTGGGATTGGGACACATCGCCGTGCCAGTGCCAGACGGGAATGTCCGCCTCCTCGCACAGCTCGTTCAGCCGCTGGAACTGGTCGTTGATGAGGGCTTTCAGCGGTCCGATGTAGATCGCACCCACAGAGGCAGGGGGATCTTCGCAGAACTGGGTGAGAATGGGGAAGAACGCTGCCTCTGTCTTTCCCGAAGCGGTGGACGCACAAAGCAGCAGGTTGTCGTCGGTGTTGAAAATGACATCGCCGGCGGCGACCTGAACCGCACGGAGGGCTTCCCAGTTGTGCTGATAGATATAGTCCTGCAAAAACGGCGCATAGCGGTCAAAAATGGACATGGGAAATCCTCCTTACGCAAAGATGTCAGATATCGAACTCTGCAAATTCCGGCGCAATCGCATCCTCGCCGTCACCGCCGTCTGTCTGGGGCTGGGCGTAGGAGAAGCTGCCGGACTGGAGCAGCTGAGCCACCTGCAGCTGCGGATTCTGGTATACGATGTCCAGCAGCTCGATGAAGTCACGGATGACCTCTCGTGGAGTGATGTGGGAGTCTGCGCCGATGCGCCCGAATTCGATCTGGATGAACTGTACCATGTCCTCCTGCGTCAGAGTCGGCGCATAGCCGAACAGCTGGGCGTGGATGTCCGTCAGCTTCTCGATGAGCACCAGCATTTCCTCGTTGGTGAGCGGGGTCAGGTGGATGACCGGTGCCAGCATGTCTTTTACGCCCTCCCGTCCGAAGCGTCCCTCCGCCAGCCGGGAGCGCAGCGCCTCATAGCTGTACACGCCGCGCCGGGTATCCTCGATGCACTGGGGTGTCCCGCCCATGATGATGCCCAGATACTGCGCCTTTCCCTGAAGGGTGTCGTTGTACATAGTGAGAATTTTTTCGTAGTTGTACTGGCGGGTGATGCTGTTGGGGACTTTGTAGATGTTCACCAGCTCGTCGATGAGCACCAGCAGTCCGCTGTAGCCCGCCTGTTTCAGGAAAACGGCGAACAGCTTGATGTATTCGTACCAGTCGTCGTCGGTGATGATGATATTCACGCCCAGCTCCGACTTTGCCTCGGTCTTGGTGGTGTATTCGCCACGGAACCACTTGACCACCTTTGCCTTGCTCTCGTCGTCGCCGTCCCAGTAGGCGTGGAAGTAGATGGTGAGCAGCTTGGCAAAATCGAAGCCGTGCACCATTTCGTTCAGGGCGCTGATGACAGTGTAGATCTTCTGTTCCACCAGCTTCCGGAATCTGGGGTCGCTGGTGTCCAGCCCGCTCTCCGCCACAGTCTCGCTCTGGATGCCGCTGATCCAGCGGTCGAGAATCAGCGTCAGCGCACCGCCGTCCGGACGGGTCTTGGTGGACATGTTCCGAATCAGCTCTTTGTAGGTGGCAAGTCCCTGTCCCTTGGTGCCCTGTAGCCGGCGCTCCGGTGAAAGGTCGGCATCGACGACCACGAAATTGCGGTCCATAACGTGGCTGCGGATGGTCTGGAGCAGGAAGCTCTTGCCGCTGCCGTACTTTCCCACAATGAAGCGGAAGGAGGCACCGCCCTCTGCGATGATATCCACATCGTGAAGCAGCGCATCGATCTCCAGTTCTCTGCCCACAGTAATGTAGGGCAGTCCGATGCGTGGCACAACGCCGCCTTTCAGGGAGTTGATAACGGCGGAGGCGATTCTCTTGGGGATTTTCATGGCGCAATCATTCCTTTCAAGTCGTCTGCATAGTCCTCGATGAGTTCCGGCGTGTCGCCGTCGAAGAGAATGACAGTATCTGCAAATTGGTCGAATAGTTTTTCGTTGATCTGTTCCGCCACCACGGAGGGCATCTGCCCGTGCTTCCGGCAGAGCACCTCGCAGGAGGTGTGGTCAAACAGGCACTGGAGGAACTGTACCTCCAGCGGTGTCAGAAGCGAGTCCTCAGATACTGGCGCAGACGCAGGCGGGGCGGGCGCAGGTTCGGGGGAAACCGGTTCCGGTGCGGGTTCCTCCGCCTCGTCCACCAGCAGCTTTTCCCGTGTGACCGCAGCAGCCTCCCGGATGTGCGCCAGCTGGGAAAAGTCGATCTGTACCCGTGCCGCCTCTTCCTCCTGTTTCCGGCGCTCCTCCTCCCGCTGTTCTAGGAAATCCTGCAGTTCAGTTTCCAGAATCTTCTGCATATACTGGGGAATCTCCGGCGGTTTCAATGCATAGCGGTAGTGGTAGCTCTCCCGCATGGCGCAGTCAATGGCTTTGAGCAGTGCGCCCAGCTTCTGGTTTTTCTGTGTGGCGATGGTCTGTTCCAGCCGCCAGATGCCGTCCCGGCAGGTGTAGGTGCACAGCTCGCTGACGACATAGGTGCGGTCGGGGCATGCGTTTTCGTCCCGATAGGGGTAGAAGTACGCCTCAGGGAACATTGAGATATTCTCATGCACCTTTTTTGGAAAAAGTGCATGAAACAGATCGTTTTTCCGGTACCTTTCGTAGTACTGCCACAGCGCCCGAAAAATGCGGCAGGTGACCGTCTGCACGTCCTCCGGATAGGCTTGGTAGAACTTGGAGTGGTTGAGTGCGTAAGAGGCGCAGATGGACAGGGTGTCGCACAGTTCCGCCGGTGTGTGCTCGTCCCAGTGCAGCAGCGTCAGCATGGCATCCGACCTCTCGCTGCGGTATGCC
This sequence comes from Ruminococcus callidus, assembly GCF_020709055.1. Taxonomy (GTDB): domain Bacteria; phylum Bacillota; class Clostridia; order Oscillospirales; family Ruminococcaceae; genus Ruminococcus_C. The sequence goes on along the minus strand of NZ_JAJFCK010000022.1, from coordinate 25,206 downwards.
TCGCTGAGCAGGTCGGGGGAGAGCCCGTAGCAGATGATGTAGCTGTCGATCCATTGCTGGAAAAGCGCCGGACGAATGACAAGATACGCCAGGGAATCGTCGGTTTCGTGACAATAGGCATTTTTCAGTGCCTGTAGCTTTTGCAGCCCGTCCATGCTGTCAGAAACGCCGATCTGGTTGAGCAGTTCGAATGCGTAAATGGCGATGAACGCCGGAATGGCGAACGGATAGTTTCCCTGCCGTACCTTGGTGCGCCAGATAAAATAGGCGGTCAGCTGTTTGTCGGTGAGTGTCGCATAGGAGGCGTAGGAAGCATGGGTGGAACTCGCCCATGTGAAGCTGATGTCGGAATCGCCCGTCTCGGTGTAATCCTCCATGCACTTTGCCTGCTGGTAGAAGAGCCAGTCGCCGGAGCGCCAGTATGCCTCCGGACTGCGCTGGATCTGGCGAAGCTCCCGAAACTTTGCGGTTTTGGGGCGGGCGATCTTGGCGGCAGGGCGCAGAATCGGCTCGTCCTGATAGGTGCCGCCTTGAGATGGCGTTTGCCAGCCCTTTTCAGAAAGCAGCTCTTGCAGCATATTCAACAGTTTATCAAATTCCATGCGCCACGCCCTCCTTTTTTCGCTGGTTTGCATCAGGCGTATCTCTATAAGAACCAGTCTTCACAAGCGTATCTACGTGTCTTTTCGGCAAATTTTGCCGAAAAGGCGTACATTTTATTTTTATGGGAACATGCTCTAGTATAGCATATCAGGGGGGTGTTGTCAAACGCAGGTTCAAAAACGGCAGAGCGCTTTCTACAAAATGCGCCCCGTCATTCTCCGGAAAAAAAGGGGGACTCGCTCTTTTCAAATTTTTTTCTGATTTTTTTGAAAAAGCGATTTCTATTTTTCGCAAAATATGTTATAATGGAGGAAAGCAGGAGTCTGCGTGCCAATCCATGCACGGCAGATTTCCGGACAGGAGGAATTGAAGATGCAGAAAAAAAGAGGAATACGCCGTGGACTGACGCTGCTGCTGGCAGTGTTCTGTGCGCAGACAGCGCTGGCTCTGGGCGGATGCGCTTCCGATGCGCCGGAGAAAACGGAGTCCGGCAGCACCGCCGTGACAACAGCCGAAGAGGACAGCAGGCAGTCAGACACCAAGAAAACTACAACCGCTACTGCCACGGCATCCAAAAAGACAAGCACCACGCAAAAGACTGCCGCAGCTGCGTCCGGCAGCCCGTCGAAAACGAAGCCGGCGAAGAGCAGCAGCCGGAATGATGCTGCGCCGTCGGGAGAACAGGATGCGGCACATGCCGGCGAAGCAGAGGAGGCACAGACACCTGCCGGCGTGCAGGCGGAGGAGGGCGAACTGCCGGTTCTGACCGATGCGGCGAAGAATTCCGGCAGCTCGTCTAAACAGACAAAACCCAACACCGATGCACCGGCGGAGGAGAGCGTGATCGAACTGCCGTTTGTGCCGGCGGAGTAAAACCTGCCACATCCCGTTTGAAAAACGTGCAAGATTTCCGGTTTCCCGCATAAGATAGAGCATGCGCCTTTGCGTATGAAGAAACCGAAGAGGGAGGCACGTTTTATGTGCGGAATCACGGGAATGGTACATTGGGAACAGGATTTGCGGAAACAGGAACCGCTGCTCCGTGCCATGCAGCAGACCTTGCAGCGGCGTGGGCCGGATCAGGAGGGCGTTTTTCTGTCGCCCTGCTGTGCCATGGCGCACACTCGTCTGGCGGTCATCGACGTGGAAAACGGCAGACAGCCCATGGAGGCAGAGGTGGGCGGAGAAACCTATACCATCGTCTACAACGGCGAGCTGTATAACACGCCGGAACTTCGGGAACAGCTGGAACGGGCGGGGACAGTGTTCCGCACCCGCTGCGACACGGAGGTCATCTTGCAGGCATACGCCCGCTGGGGACCGAACTGCGTCACCCAGATGAACGGAATCTTTGCGTTTGCCGTCTGGGAACACACGGCGCAGCGCCTGTTTCTGGCACGGGACAGAATCGGGGTCAAACCGCTGTTTTATGCGGAGATCCCCAACGGTCTGGTCTTTGGCTCGGAGATCAAGGCGCTTCTGGCGCATCCGGAGGTGCCCCACGAGATCGACCGCACCGGTATCTCGGAGCTGCTGTTTCTGGGGCCGGGCAGAACCGCCGGACACGGCATTTTCCGAACCGTGCGGGAGGTGAAGCCGGCGCACTGCGGATATTATACCAGCGATGCTCTGCACCTCTCCGCCTACTGGCAGCTGCGGGCAGCGCCCCACACGGAGAGCTTCGCACAGACGGCGGAGCATGTGCGGGAGCTGGTGAAAGACGCCGTCCGGCGGCAGCTGGTTTCCGATGTGCCCATCGGGACATTTCTCTCCGGCGGGTTGGACTCCAGCCTGCTGTCCTCGCTGGCAAACGGCTTTTTGCAGGAGCAGGGGAAAACGCTGCACACGTTTTCCGTGGACTATCGGGACAACGACCGGTATTTCCGAAAGAGCCACTTCCAGCCTACCAGCGACCCCGCCTATATCCGCTGTATGGAGCAGTATCTAGGCAGCCGCCACCACTGGACGGTGCTGGATACGCCGGCGCTTGCCGAGGCGCTGTATGCAGCAGTAGATGCCAGAGATGTGCCGGGGATGGTGGACGTGGACAGTTCGCTGCTGCTGTTCTGCCGGGAGATCCGGAAAGAGGTCACTGTGGCACTGTCCGGCGAGTGCGCCGACGAGCTGTTCGGCGGCTACCCGTGGTATCGGGATCCGGAGGTGCGCCGTATCAACGGCTTCCCCTGGGCGCAGAGCACCGCCTACCGCAGTCAGTTTCTGCTGCCGGAGCTGGCGACGGAACTGGACGCACAGCAATATGTGCAGCGAGCCTATGAGGCGACCATTCAGGCAGCGGAAAAGCTGCCGGAGGACTCCCCGCTGGAACAGCGGATGCGGGAGATGATGAAGCTCAATCTGGACTGGTTCATGCAGACGCTGCTGGATCGAAAAGACCGCATGAGCATGTACAGTTCGCTGGAAGTGCGTGTGCCGTTCTGCGACTACCGCATTGCGGAATACCTTTATAATGTCCCGTGGGAGTACAAGGACTGGGAGGGACACGAAAAGGGCTTGCTGCGCACGGCGATGCAGGATTATCTTCCGCCGGAAGTGCTGTGGCGGAAAAAAAGCCCCTATCCCAAGACCCATAACCCCAGCTATCTGCGGACGGTCTGCCAGATGCTGGAACAGGTCTTGCAGAATCCGCAGGCACCGGTATTGCAGCTGGTGCGGCGGGAGATGCTGGAACAGCTGCTGCAATCGGAGGAGTCGGTGCAGTGGTACGGACAGCTCATGACACGCCCGCAGATCATCGCCTATTTTGTCCAGATGAACTATTGGATGGAGAAGTATCAGGTGAAAGTGGTGCTGTAAAATACGATGGCTCTTGTGTTCGTTCCTGTAGGGACACGGCGTGCCGTGTCCGCCCATTTCAACAAGGGTAAAGTCCGTTGAAAACATTCCACCGGAATGTTTTCAAAATATGGTACAGCAAGCGGGACACAGGGCGGAGCGGTCTTGTTCGCTCCGCCCTCGAAAAGCTGCCGCTTTTCTCACCCAGCTTCCCCGTGCGCCAGAAGCATGGCGCGGAGAATTTCGCTGTCTGCGGACAGCGACTTAGAGGGCACGTGCCCTCTAAGAACACCTCGCCAGCTGCGCTCAGCTGGAGCAGCCTTTTCGGGGAAACAGTCCTGAAATCTTCTCGTTTCTGCACGATGCTTTTTGTGTAGTGTCCGTTGGTTTCAGCACTCTACGAAAATTTTTGCTATCCGATAAAAAGCGCCGGAGTGGTTCCAAACTGCTCCGGCGCTTCCAATAGGGATTTAGAACCCGTCTTCACAAGCGTATCCACGTGCCTTTTCGGCAAATTTTGCTGCATCCTGCGTGAAAAATACTTGCCGGGCGACAGCCCGCCTGCGTATTTTTGCCTTGTCTGCAACAAAATTATGCTCGAAAATCCACATATATTTCTTGTGAAGACAGGTTCTTACTTTTTCTTCGTCCCTGCGGATTTTTTTGGCTTTGCTGCAGGCTTCTTTTGCTGCGGTGTCTTTTTCAGCAGGATTCCGCTAAACGGCGGCAGGTCAATCTGGAACTGGCAGCCGTTTCGGGTCATCTCGCCAACGATGGGTTTGGTGTCCTCCACGGTGTTTCCGTGGAATCGCTCCCAGTCGGTGTGCAGCAGCGGCTGCAATGCGGTGCAGTCCGGCAGGGTGAACGTATAGTGCTGTGTGCCCTCGTCGGAGAAGTGCAGGAGAATCACCAGATCTTCCCCGTGGGCAGCGTGGCGCTGGATGGCGTAGATGCACCGCTCTTCCTGATGGCAGTCCAGCCAGCGGAAGCCGTCCGCCTCATAGTCGCCCTCATACAGCGCTGGTTCTGTGAGATAGAGCCGGTTCAGCTCCATCATAAAGTGGTGGAACGCATCGTGGATGGGGAACTTCAGGATGTCGAAATCCTGCTGCTGGGTCTCCGTCCACTCCCGCAGCTGTCCCAGCTCGCTGCCCATGAAGAGCAGCTTTTTCCCCGGATGGGCGTACATATAGAGGTAGAGCGCCCGTGCCTGCGGGAACTTCTGTTCGTACTGCCCGAACATCTTTTGCAGAATCGTCGCTTTCCCGTGGACGTTTTCGTCGTGGGAGAGGGGAAGCAGATAGTACTCGTTGGGGAAGTACATCATGGAGAACGTGAGCTTGTGGTACTCGTTTTTCCGCTCCCACGGGTACTGGCGGAAGTAGTTCAGGGTGTCATTCATCCAGCCCATGTCCCACTTATAGTCGAAGCCCAGTCCGCCGTATTCCACCGGTTTGGTGACACCGCTGTAATTGGTGGAGTCCTCCGCAATGAGCATGGCATCCGGATACCGCTGGTGCAGCCCCTGATTCATGCGCTTCAGGAACTGGATGCTGGACGGGTTGGTGCCACGGTATTCCTCGCCGCCCCAGTAGATCAGCCGGCTGACCGCATCCATGCGGATGCCGTCGAAGTGAAAGACATCCAGCCAGTAGAAGGCGTTGGACTGGAGGAAGCTGCACACCTCGCCCCGTGCGTGAATGAAATTGCAGCTGCCCCATTCGCTGTAGGTGTCCTCTTTTTCCGGGTATTCGTAGAGGGTCGTGCCGTCGTAGTGGTTCAGGGCGTAGCCGTCCACGGCGAAGTGTACGGGAACAAAGTCGATGATGACGCCGATACCCGCCTGATGGCAGGTGTCCACCAGCTGCATCAGCTGGTGCGCTGTGCCGTAACGGGCGGTGGGGCTGAAAAAGCCAGTATTCTGATAGCCCCACGAACAATCCGCCGGATGCTCGCTGAGAGGCATGAATTCGATGTAGTTGTAGCCGTTTTCCCTGACGTACTTCACCAGCTTCGGTGCGATCTCCTCGTAGGTGTACCAGCCGTTTTCGTCGTGGGGATTGGTCATCCACGAGCCAAGGTGCACCTCGTAGATGTTGACGGGCTTGTGCCGGTGGTCGCTGCGCTGTTTCATCCAGCTGCTGTCGTGGAAGGTGTAGCTGGAGAGATCACGGATAATGGAGGCGTTGCTGGGGCGCAGCTCCATGCCGAATCCGTAGGGGTCGCAGTGGTCGATGGTCTCGCCGTCGGGGTTCTGCGGCGTGATGCGGTACTTGTACATCTGTCCGGGCAGCGCATCCGGCACGGTGATCTCATAGACACCGCCGTCATGAATGCGTGTCATGGGCATCGGCTCCCACTCGCCGCCCTCCCAGATCAGGGCGACAGCTTTGGCATTTGGCGCAAGGGTGCGGAACACCACGCCGTCCCTGGTGATGTGCGCCCCGAAATAGGTATGTGCATCAAAGGAATTTCCCAGAAAAAACTGATGGATATCCATGAACGTTGTAACTCCTCTCAATTCCGCAGTTTGTCACTTTCTGCTGAATTTATTTCTCTTTCCTATTCATTATACAGGAAACCTGCCGTATACTGCAAGCGCCAGATTGAAAAATACCGTTGCATTCTCGACACATCATCGAATATATGATGAGAAATAGACTGCCAACTGGAGAAAAAGAAAAAAATTTCGGAAACCCATTGCAATTTGACAGAAGATGGGGTATAATAAAAGAGCAGAGAACTCGGCCGTATCATGCGGTTCGGACCCTGTTGCAGAAATTTATTAGGAGGCACTCACTTATGTTAGTATCGGCAAAGGATATGATGGACAAGGCAAGAGACGGCAAGTATGCAGTCGGCCAGTTCAACATCAACAATCTGGAATGGACAAAGGCAATCCTGAACACAGCACAGAAGCTGAACTCTCCGGTAATTCTCGGCGTTTCCGGCGGTGCCGGCAAGTACATGACCGGCTTCAAGACTGTTGCAGATATGGTAAAGGCAATGGACGAATCTCTGGGCATCACGGTTCCGGTTGCACTGCATTTGGATCACGGTACCTATGATCAGTGCTATGCCTGCATCAAGGCTGGCTTCACCTCCATCATGTTCGACGGCTCTCACTTCCCGATCGAAGAGAACCTGGCAAAGACCCGTGAACTGGTTGCAGTTGCACACAATCTGGGTCTGTCCATCGAGGCAGAGGTTGGCGCAATCGGCGGCGAAGAAGACGGTGTCATCGGCAGAGGCGAATGCGCAGATCCGCAGGAATGCAAGACCATCGCTGATCTGGGCGTAGACATTCTGGCTGCTGGTATTGGTAACATCCACGGTGTATATCCGGCAAACTGGGAAGGTCTGAGCTTCGAGACACTGGCTGCTGTTAAGGAAGCCGTTGGCGATATGCCGCTGGTACTCCACGGCGGTACCGGTATTCCGGACGACCAGATCACCAAGGCAATCTCCCTGGGCGTTGCAAAGATCAATGTCAACACCGAGTGCCAGCTGGTATTTGCAGAAGCAACCAGAAAGTACATCGAAGAGGGCAAGGATCTGAAGGGCAAGGGCTTTGACCCGAGAAAGCTGCTCCTGCCGGGCTATGAGGCAATCATGGCAAAGGTTGAGGAGAAGATGAACCTGTTCGGCTCTATCGACAAGGCATAAGCTTCAGAGATCCGGTTCTGAATTTCACAAACCACAAAACAATGAGCGGAATGGGCGAACGCCTGTTCCGCTTTTTGTGTCTGTATCGCCTGCCCCGGCGCAGCCGCTGCGGAAACTGCCAAAAATTTTGGACGTTTACACAAAAGCGCTTGACAAGCCGGCGGTGTTTCCCATATAATAGAGGCAATACCCATTGCTATTTCAAAATCAGAGCTTGAAATCAGAGCTTGTGTTCGTAGGAAATATATGCGGATTTTCGAGCAAATTTTTTTGCAGACAAGGCAAAAATTTGCAGGCATACTTTCGTATGGCAAGAATTTTTAACGCAGTATGCAACAAAATTTGCCGAAAAGACGTAGATAGACGCCTATGAACACGAGCTTTCAGCGTGAAAAAATATTTCCGGAAGGAGCAACAAACACATGGAGTGCTATCGAATTCATATGGGAAAAGCCAAGTGCGCCGTCGATCTGGGGGACGGCAGCGAGCGTGGCGAATACGTCAATCAGGATTACATTCTGTCCAAGCTGGGCAGACCCCACCGCAGCATCAGTCTGATGTACTGCTATTATCCGCTGGATGCGGGCTGGCCGGGACGTGCCAGCGTGGTGCACGCCAGTCCGGATGTCAGCTTCGCATGGGATTTTCCCTATGACGATTACTTCACCTATAAGGGCGGACTGGGCGGCAGCACTGAGGGCGAGCCGTTCGAGTACATGCGGGAGATCCGCCGCCACGGACAGGATGTCAGCCTGACGCTGACCATCGACCCCCACGTGTCCGACGAGCACCTCGCTGCCATCGGAGAGGATCTGCGCCCGTTCGGACGGGTGTTCCTGCGCATCAACCACGAGGCGACCGGCAACTGGTTCTCGTTCAACAAGCGCTGCACCTATCAGGAAGTGGCGGATTTCTTTGTCCGTGCCAGCCGTATCATCAAGGAGCATGCGCCCAACGTCCAGACCATCATCTGTATCGGCGGCATCGAAGACCTCGCCAAGGAGGAGATGGAGAAGGAGCAAGAGTTCGCCCAGACCATTCCGGCAGCGGACATCTGGTCGGTGGACAAGTACATGGCGCTCCACTGGGGCTGGCCGTATGATGTGGCAGAACACGGCGGAAACTCCCACAGCCGCGGCACCGTTGCCGACACCTACGAAAAGACCAAGCGCAGCTTCGAGCGCTTCCGCCACCTGAACGGCGGTGCGGCAAAGCCCATGACCATGGCGGAGTTCAACGCAGACGGCGATGTCACCGGCCCTTATGAGCAGGCAGACATGGTGCGGGAATTCTGCGATAAGCTGGAGACAGAACAGGCGGACTGGTTCAGCGCCTTTACGTTCTACCAGTTCCGTGACCGTGGCAGACTGGGACTGGAGATCGAAGACCCCAACAATGCCGAGGTGGGCATTGCGCAGCCGGTGCTGGAAACCTACAAGGAGATCATCCACCGGGATTGGTTCAGCCCGCAGATCACCCGTCAGGAGGGCGAAGCTGCACTGCCGCTGACCCTGCGCTGGAGCAATTCCGAGGATGCCGAGGGCGTGGCGATTCCGCTGCACTTCGAGAAGAATCCTACCTTCTGCGAGGCGGTCTTTGAGGACGAGAGCAACCTGATGCTGGAGCTGAACGGCAAGTGGTTCTATAAGGCGCCGGGCACCAGAACTGTGGATATGATGGCTGCGTTCTTTGAGAAGCCGCTGCAGGGTGAGACAGACCTGACACTGAAGATCTTCGCACCGCCGGCAACGGGGGAGAACGACCTCTCGCAGGAGGATGGCATGTTCCACTGCGACACCACCCTCACCAGCCTGCCCAAGGTGCGCATCCGGTTCGAACCGGTGGAAAAATAATCCGGCGGAAATTTTTGAGAAAAATTCCCTTGACAAAAATTAATTCATCCTGTATAATTTAAATAACGAGATTATCAAGGGCTTGTTATGATGACGATATCAGCAGCCCGGAAACAGGAGAATCATAGAAATGGGATTATTCGACAAAGTCAACCAGATGAGCCGCAGCGTGTCTGAGAGCTCCAAGAATGCAGCAGAAACCAGCAACCTGAAGAAGAAGATCGCCTACGAGCAGGAGCGGATTCAGGAGCAGCTGCAGGAAATCGGCCGTCTGTTCTACGAGAATCCGGACGGCGACCACAAGGCAGAGCTGGAAGTTTGCGCAGACATCGACGACAGAAAGCGCCGGATCGAGAGCATGCGCAGCGACCTCACCTCCATGAAGGGCGTTCGGGTCTGCAGCAAGTGCGGTGCACGGTTTGACGAAAAGTATGCCTTCGCATTCTGCGGCCAGTGCGGCGCAAAGCTGGAGGACTAATCACAAGAGCATAGCAGCAGCACATGCCCGCCTTGGGGGTGTGCTGTTTTTGTGTGCATACAGGAGGAAAAAACATGCAGCCAGAGTATTGCTTTGATTGGGCGAGCGTGCACGTGCCGGCATCGGCAGTGATCGCCCTGATGCGGAAGCACCGGAATGACGGCGTTTCGATTTTGTTTCACTATGCGCAGGGACTCTATAAGGTCGGCGTAGATCCCGGCAACGCAAGAGAACCGTTTTATATGGATGAGGATACCTATCCGTCCATGTTTGCTTTTTGCAGCTGCGCCTGCATCGAGGGCGGATTTCTTCTGCCGGACTTGCAGGACAAGCTGGACATCCTCTCGGTAAACGATGGGGATCCGGCAGCGTATTTTGCGGATTAAAGTATTTTGTGGATTAAATATATATGGAAGGAAGTTTGGTATGGAAACAGCAAAAAAGAAAAACCGGTGGCTCTCTTTTTTCGTAGACGGCGTGCTGTCCGGTCTGATGATCGGCACAGGCGGGATTGTCAGTCTGTCCTGTGACAACCGGTATCTGGGGGCATTTTTATTCTCGCTGGGGCTGTTCTGCATTGTGCAGTTCCGGTACGGACTGTACACCGGAAAGGTGGGCTATATTCTGGATCGGGATCTGCCCTATCTGGCGGAGACCTTTTTCACACTGCTCGCCAATGCCGTCGGCGCAGCTGCCATGGCAGGACTGGTGCACCTGACGAGATTCGCACGGGACACAGCGGTCACGGGAATGGATGTGACGCTGATGGATCGGGCGCAGGCATCCATGTCGGCGAAAATGGGTGACCATCTTTGGAGCGCATTTGTGCTGGCGATTTTCTGCGGCATCATGATGTTCTCCGCCGTGGAGGGCTCCCGCCGCTGTCAGGAGAGCAAGAACACCGTTGCCGGACTGTTTGTCATCGTAATGCCCATTATGGTGTTCATTCTCTCCGGCTTCAACCACTGCGTTGCAGATATCTTCTACTATTTCCTGGCAGGCTGTCCGGATCCCGGCCGTGCGCTGCTGTATTTCCCGGTGGTCATTCTGGGCAATCTGGTGGGCGGCATTCTGATCCCGTTCCTGAAGCGTTTCTCGAACCAGCCGCTTTAACCATCGCTTTTCCGGATAAAATTCAGGCAATACCGCACATGAGAAATCGTGTGCGGTTTTTTCGAAAAAGGAGGACGTATTTATGGCATGGCTATCTTTTCTCTTGGTGGGCTGCGGCGGTGCGCTGGGTGCAGTGCTGCGGTATGCCATCGGCTTGATTCCGGTTCGGAGCGAATTTCCGGTGCTCACCCTCTGCATCAACTTTTTCGGTGCTGCAGCAATCGGACTGATTGCGGAGACGGCTGCGGGACAGCAGCTCTCCGCCCGGAGCACACTCTTCTGGAAAACGGGCGTTTGCGGCGGTTTTACCACGTTTTCCACCTTTTCTCTGGAGGCGGTGACGCTGTTTCAGGGAGGCAAGTGGGGTCTGGGCAGTTTGTATGTGCTGCTGAGTGTCGCCGGCTGTTTTGGCGGTGTGCTTCTGGGAAAGCTGCTGCACCGCTGGCTCTTTGCAGTGTGAAAACAGGGGGAACACAGATGGAAGAGCAGCTTCGCATCACACTGGGCGGTGGAGCATGTGCTCCGGAGCAACGGACAAAAGCTTTTGAATATACAGGAACAGCACTCGGAACAGCGGCAGTATCCCATTCATTACACCGCCGGCGGAGCGAGGCAGCAGGAGCGTGGGGAGAATGGATTGCAGTTTGATTGATTTCATAAACAGAATCTCCATAAAAATAAAAAAGCCGACAGCATCTGCGTAAAAAAGCAGACGTCATCAGCGAAACAGCGGTTTTGGAATCCCAGGGGAGAACATCATTCCCGATCTTGAATTGTGAACTGTAAGCAAAACCCGACAGCGCTTCTATGCTACAATGAATTGCGGAATCTGTCAAGTATTCCAGAAAGGAATGGTTTCCATGAAAGAACAGCGGAGCATCTGCCTCGGCGGAACGCAAATTTCCTATACGTTGGAGCGCAAGGCAGTGAAAAATGTCAATCTGCGGCTGCGCCCGGAAACGGGATTGCTGGTTTCTGCGCCAAACGATGCGCCGCTGGCGCTGGTGGAGCAGATTTTGCAGCAGCATGGGGAGCGGATTTTGCAGACACTGCGCCGGTATGATACTGTCTCAGAACAGCCGCCGCAGTACCCCATCCACTACACCGCCGGCGAAACGGTGCTGTATCTGGGAAAATACTGCCGTCTGTCGGTGGAGCAGGGCAGCCGGGACAGCGTACAGGTGCAGGGAGAGACCATCCGCCTGCTGGTGCGCCAGCCGGAGCAGGAGCCACTTCGCAAAAAGACGTTCGACGACTGGTGGGAGCGCTCCTGTGAAAAAGCGGTGCGGAATCTCTGCCGCGCAGTCTATCCCGTCTTTGCACCCCACGGTATCGCCTTTCCGGAGATCCGCTTCCGTGCCATGGTGTCCCAGTGGGGAAACTGCCGGCCGCAGCGGGGAATCCTCACATTCAACACCCGCCTGCTGGCAGCACCGGTGCGCTGCATTGAATACGTGGTGATGCACGAATTCACCCACTTCCTCTACGCCGATCACTCCGGGAACTTCTACGGGTTTGTGGCACAGGAACTGCCGGACTGGAAGCAGCTGGAGATGCAGCTGCGGCAGGTGCAGACACGGCTCTAGAGCACCATTTCATCAGAAAAAACCGGAAACTCTGGAAAAATTTATCAAACTGCACAAAAACGGCAGGCGCGGTTTGTTTGGTTTCCATAGAAATTTGATGTGAAAAGAAAAAAATATTGCATTTTTTTCACCAATGTGATAAAATGAGTATTGGATCGTGTCCGGATGCGGAAAGGACTGAAAGCTGCTTGGATTTTGGCAAAAGCCGGAAAAACAGGCGGCGCATCCGATTCTTGGAACGGACAGGACAAATCGGATTCGTTTTTTGCGAAAGGAGTATTTTTATGAAGAAAATTGGGCTCGGTAAACGGGTGCTTGCCTGTGTTGCAAGTGCCGCAACGTTGCTGACCGGAACGACGGCACTCTCTGCAGTGGGAATGCAGGTGCAGACGCTGACCGCATCGGCTGCATCCTATGACAACTATGCAAAGCTGCTGCAGTACACCATGTATTTCTATGATGGAAATATGTGCGGCAGCGATGTGGGAAGTGCTTCGCAGTTCACATGGAGAGATAACTGCCACACTGCCGATGAGGTGGACGGCGGTTACCACGACGCAGGCGACCACGTAAAGTTTGGTCTGCCGGCAGGCTACACCGCTTCCACACTGGGCTGGGGCTACTATGAGTATAAGGACAGTTACGACGCACTGGGACAGACCGCACACCTGAAGGCGCTCACAGACCGTTTCTGCGACTTCTTTAAGGCGAGCACAAAGCTGAACGGCAATGACGTTTCCAGCATCTGCTACCAGGTGGGCAAGGGTCAGGAAGACCACGATGTCTGGTGCTCTCCGGAATCTCAGACCGACCAGAGCCTGCGTACCGCATACTGGACTTCGGATGATGCCAGCGACATCGCAGCAGAATATGCCGCAGCACTGGCAGCAAACTATGTCAACTTCGGCAACGAGGAAGACCTGACCTATGCAAAGGCACTGTACAACTATTCCATCCGCACCAATAAGGCAGAGTGCCCGGCGGCTGGCAACTTCTACAGCTCCTATGACTATTATGACGATCAGGCATGGGCAGCTGGCTGGCTGTATCTGGCAACCGGCGACAGCTCCTATAAGACATTCCTGAACACCTTTATGAATGCCTCAAACGCCGGCAAGTCTGGACAGTCCGGCTGCCAGTGGGGCGTATATTCTCCCATGAGCTGGAACAATGTCAGCCTGGGTGCTGCCATTCTCCAGAGTGAGATCACCGGCAGCGGTTCTGACTGGTCCAAGGTCACCACTTACCTGAACGGCAAGTGCACCAGCGAGAGCCAGTACTACTGCGAAGCTTCCTGGGGCAGCGCACGGTATAACACCACCATGCAGCTGGCTGCATTGGTTACCTCCAAGTATTCCGCACAGAGCGGAAAGGATTATTCCGGCTGGTGCAAGGCACAGATGGCAATGATCCTGGGCAACAACCCCAAGAACGTCAACTTTGTCGTTGGCATGGACTCCAACTCCGCAAAGTATCCGCATCACAGAGCAGCTTCCGGCTACAGCAGCTTTGACGAGATGAAGAAGCAGACCGGCTATAGCGCAAACGGCCACACACTGGTCGGCGCACTGGTCGGCGGTCCGGCAGATGCAAACTTTACTTACACCGACTCGGTCAACGATTATGAGGCAAACGAAGTTGCGCTGGACTACAATGCAGGCATTGTCGGCGCAGCAGCAGGTCTGTACTCTATTTATAAGACCGGTTCTATCGACTCTACTATCGAGGGTGTCAACGGTTCTGCTGTAGTTACCACCGAGGCAACACAGGCAACCACCGCCTCCACCACTCGTGCAACCACAACTACCACCAAGGCAACTCAGGCAACTCAGGCTACCACACAGTCGAGCAGCACATCGTCCGGCGGTGCAACCTACTCCAAGAACCTGAACCAGGCTGTAGATTATGACAAGCTGCCGGCTACTGATCGTATGATCGGCTGGGCTTGGAAGGATCTGGGCGTAAAGCCCAGCGACAAGGTTACCAAGGTCGCAGTAAACATCACCGCAAAGTCCGGCGAGATCGGCAAGTGGCAGGGCGCATTCGGCTCCTCCACCAGCGTGGCACCGGGCTACTGGACACAGAGCGATGACATGACTCAGACCATCAACAGCAAGAGCGGTACCATTACATGGGACGTAGATTCTGCAACCTCCTCCATCATTCAGGTGGACTATGACGGCCAGCTGAAGTTCGGCATCTGGTGGATCGACTGCACGCAGTTCACCATTGACTCCATCGATGTTTACACCAGCAACGGCAGTCCTACGGTTACTGGCGCTACCACCAGAGCAACACAGGCAACCACCAAGACTACCACAGCTTCTACCAACGGCTCCAGCAGCAGCGGCGCATATGAAAAGAACCTGAACCAGGCTGTAGACTATGACAAGCTGCCGGCTACTGATCGTATGATCGGCTGGGCTTGGAAGGATCTGGGCGTAAAGTCCGGTGACAAGGTTACCAAGGTAGCAGTAAACATCACCGCAAAGAACGGTGAGATCGGCAAGTGGCAGGGTGCATTCGGCTCCTCCACCAGCGTGGCACCGGGCTACTGGACACAGAGCGATGACATGACTCAGACCATCAACAGCAAGAGCGGTACCATCACATGGGACGTAGACGCAGCAACCTCCTCCATCATTCAGGTGGACTATGACGGTCAGCTGAAGTTCGGTATCTGGTGGATCGACTGCACGCAGTTCACCATTGATTCCATCAAGGTTTATACCGGCAACAGCAGTTCTGTTACCACTGCTTCCACCAGGAACACACAGGCAACCACCAAGACTACCACTGCTTCTACCGCTTCCGGTAACAGCGGCGTATACGAGAAGAATATCAACCAGGCTGTAGACTATGACAAGCTGCCGTCTACTGATCGTATGATCGGCTGGGCATGGAAGGATCTGGGCGTAAAGTCCGGCGACAAGATTTCTAAGGTAGAGATCAACATCACTGCAAAGAACGGTGAGATCGGCAAGTGGCAGGGCGCATTCGGCTCCTCCACCAGCGTGGCACCGGGCTACTGGACACAGAGCGATGACATGACTCAGACCATCAACAGCAAGAGCGGTACCATCACATGGGACGTAGACGCAGCAACCTCCTCCATCATTCAGGTGGACTATGACGGTCAGCTGAAGTTCGGCATCTGGTGGATCGACTGCACACAGTTCACCATTGACTCCATCAAGGTTTACACCGGTAACAGCAGCTCCGTTACCACTGCTTCTACTACCAAGACAACTACCACAAGAAGAACTACCGCTTCTACCACCAAGGCAACTACCACGACTACCAAGACCACTGGCACACAGCCGAACTGGCCGGAAGCTACCCTGTACGGCGACGTAAATCTGGACGGCGCAATCGACCTGACAGATGCTGTTCTGCTGAACAAGGCAATCGCTGGCTCTGTTTCGCTGAGCGACCAGCAGAAATCGAATGCAAACGTTTGCACTGACATTGGTCTGAGCGCAAACGATTCCATGGCACTGCTGAAGTTCCTGGTTCGTCTGGTAAATAACCTGCCGACCGACTAAAAACGTGCAGTAAGATGCGCAATATTTTCCGATAAAAAGAGTGCGGAGGTCTGAGGACTTCTGCACCCTTTTTGAATTTCCATGGAGAAAAGCTGAATTTTCGTCAAAGTGCCCAAATTCTAATGGAACTGTTCGGTAAATTCTACTGAATTTTGAAAAATCTCTTTACAACAAAAATCGCATATGCTATAATATTTAAAACGAGAAAATTATGCGCTTGTAAGGGGATTATTGCGCTATTTTGCATATCTTATCAACCGCATAACACGTCCGGTTCGCCGGCGGGAAAGAATCGTTGTATTTGGACATGCGTACCCATGTCCATCACAAAAACTTTTTTCAATTTTCAAGGAGGATACTTATGCTGAAGAAAACTCTCGGCAAGAAGGTCATCTCCGTGCTCTCGGCTGCTGTTATGGCAACCTCTGCGACTGCGACCGGTCTGGGCGCAATCGCACTGACTGCCTCTGCTGGCAATGAGCTTGGAGAAGGTACTTTCGAAAACGGCAAGGGCTTGCCGTGGCACATTTGCGAAAACGCAACTGGTGAAATGAAGTTCGACATCACAGATGGCATTTATGCGATCCTGATCAAAACTCCCGGCGGTACTGGTTACGGCGGTGAGGACCGTTGGGACTGCCAGTTCCGTCATAGAAATCTGACCATCGAGAGGGGTCACACTTATCGTGTAACTTATAGTGTAAACCCGACCAACTCCGGTCATATGTATGCAAAGCTGGGCGACATGACCAACGATGACAAGGAAATGTGGCACGGCAACGGCGAAAAGCTGAGCATGACCTATGAGGAAGGCATCAGCACGGACGAGCTGGTTAACAAGCTGAAGAGCGCTAGCAAGACCGGCGAGAGAGTTGACTACGGTCAGGGCTGGGACGCTTGGAAGGGCGTTACCATTCCGGCAAACCAGTGGTCTACTTATGCTTATGAATTCGTTGTAGATCAGACCGACGGCGCAGATGGTACCGGTGAGTGGACATTCCACATGGGCGGTACTGGCCGTTACACTCAGGAAGAGTGCTTCCCGGCTGGCACAATCGTTCGGTTCGACAACCTGGCACTGGTTGATATGACCGACGACAAGACCGACTATGTTACCACTCCGGATTATAAGATCACCGGCGTTGAAGTAAACCAGGTTGGTTACTATCCGAACGCTGCCAAGAAGGCTACTCTGATCCTGGACAGCGAGAGCGACACCAAGCAGTATGACTACTCCATCAAGGATTCTGGCGGCAACGTTGTTTACACCGGCACAACTGATGGCAAGGTTATCTACGATAACGGCGGCTGGAACTACAACCAGGTGATCGACTTCACCGACTTCACCACAGAGGGCAAGGGCTACACTCTGGAAGTTGCTGGCAAGACCTCCATTCCGTTCGATATCAGCAGCAGCCTGCTGTCCGGCGACGGATCTTCCGCAAGCATGCTGACCAACGCAATCAACTACTTCTACCAGAACCGTTCTGGTATAGATACCAAGGCTGAGTACATCACTTCCAATCAGGTTGTTGACGGCAGCTCCGCAACTCTGGCTCGTAAGGCTGGCCACAACCCGGATAAGGCTGAGGTTGCAGACGAGTGGGTTTACATCTACACCGAAGAGCCGAGCTACGGCAAGAGCATTGATGTAACCGGCGGCTGGTACGATGCCGGCGACTACGGTAAGTACATCGTAAACGGCGGTATCTCTCTGTGGACTCTCATGAATATGTATGAGCGTTCTGTGGCTGTCGGCAAGGCTGACAAGTGGGCAGACGGCACCGGTACTGTTGTTATTCCGGAAACCAATAACAACACACCGGACATCCTCGACGAGTGCAAGGTTGAGCTGGACTTCTTCCTGAAGATGCAGCGTGAGGATGGTATGGTATACCACAAGATGCACGACTACAAGTGGACCGGTCTGGCAGTTGCTCCGTCTCAGGAGGGACAGCCGAAGCGTATCGTAAAGCCGGCTACTTATGCAGCAACTCTGAACTTCGCAGCAGCATGCGCACAGGGCGCTCGTCTGTTCGAAGATTCTGATTCTACTTATGCAAAGACTCTGAAGGACGCAGCAGTCAAGGCATTTAAGGCAGCACAGGATCAGTACGCACCGTTCACCGGCTTCACAGACACTGGTCTGTATGCGCCGATGGTACTGGCAAACAAGGGCGGTGGCCCGTACGGTGACGACAACGTCAGCGACGAGTTCTACTGGGCAGCTTGCGAACTGTACATCACTACTGGCGATAAGGCTTACTATGATGTACTGAGCCAGTATGGCAACGGTCAGAACGTATACGGCAAGGACAACGGTAAGGCTTTCGAGGTTTCCAGTGTTCTGGCCGGCGGCGAAAACAACAACACATGCTCTCTGTTCACTTGGGGTACTCTGAACAGCGTAGGTACCATCTCTATGTATGAGAATTCGGCTGATATGCTGAAGAAGGGCCTGCTGACTCAGGACGAAGTTGACAAGATGAAGGAAAGCATCATCAGAGCTGGTGACTACTATCTGGATATCCAGTCCAAGTCTGCATATGACATTCCGTATGTAGGTCACAACTATGACACCGAAGTTTGGAAGTACGACAGCGCAAGCGGCACAGGCAACCTGGTTGGTCTGGAGCTTGAGGATGGTTACGAGTGGGGTTCCAACTCCATGGTAATCAACAACGCAATGGCTCTGGCTCTGGCTTACGATGCAACTGGCGATGTGAAGTACATCGACGGTGTAACCTCCGCATTTGACTACCTGATGGGCCGCAACCCGCTGGAGCAGTCTTATGTAACCGGTTATGGCGAACACTCCACACAGTATCCGCACCACAGATGGTGGTCTGGTCAGCTGAATAGCAACGACTTCCCGTATGCACCGGCAGGCGTTCTGTCCGGCGGTCCGAACTCCAACATGGAAGACCCGATGATTCAGGGTATGGGCTACAAGGTCGGTTCTCTGGCTCCGATGAAGTGCTACCTGGATAACGTAGAGGCATGGTCCGTAAACGAGTGCACCATCAACTGGAACTCTCCTCTGTGCTGGGTTGTATCCTTCATCGAGGACGAAGCTCCGAACATTCAGCGTGATGGCACAAAGCCGACCACTACTACCACAACTGACGAAAACGAAACCACCACAACAACTGCTGCTACCACTGCTGACAGCGATAGCACTACTACCAGCAACAGCAATGAGACAACTGCAACCACTTCTGAGGGTGCAACTACCACAACAACCGTATTCAGCACACCGGCTGGCGTTCTGTTGGGCGACGTAAATCTGGATGGCGATGTTGATCTGTCTGACGCAGTTCTGCTGAACAAGGCAGTTGCAGGTGCAGTTCAGCTGAACGAACAGGCTACTCTGAATGCAGACTGCAACAGAGGCGTTGGTATCACTGCTGACGACAGCATGAGCCTGCTGAAGTTCCTGGTACACCTGATCGACGCTCTGCCGGAGTAAGGCGAAGCGATTCGTACAACTTTTGTACAACATGAAAACGGGCTGATTTAGAGCTTCAGTTCGTTTTGAAAAGGGCACTGCGCTCCCGAATGGGGGTGCGGTGTCCTTTGTTTTTGGAATAAGTCCGCTGGCATCCGCATAGGATAATGGAAAAAGGAGGCGGAGCAATGCGGACGGGTTATGCTGGAATCTTTGTAGCGGTGCTGCTGCTGTGCGGATGCACGTTTCACACGGGACGTGCTGTGCCGGAAAATGCACAGTTCTGCGACAATTTGGCAGATCGGGTGCAGAGTCTGGAACAGCTGCACCTCACTACCACCACTGCGCCGCCGGCGGAGGAAACCGCCTGTGTGCAGTACGATCCGACCTATGCCATGTGGTTTCCGGTGATGGACTATGCGGAAACCCTGCAAGGCAAGGATGCGGAATCGTTTCGTGCGGAGATGCGCCGGCGCTTTCAGCAGGCAGCGGACATGGGCATCAATACGGTCTATCTTCATGTGCGGGCTTACTGGGATGCCTATTATGCCTCGGCGCTCTTTCCCGTGGGGGAGTATGCCGGAGAAACGCTGGACTTCGACCCGCTGGAGATCATGCTGGAGGAGGCGCATGAACTGGGGCTGTCCGCGCATGCGTGGATCAACCCCATGCGCGGACAAACCGACGAGGGTATGCAGCAGATGAGCACGCAGTTTCCAGTGAAAAAGTGGTATGAGGACACGGAAAAGCGGGGGACATATCTGGTAAAATCCGGTGTGCTCTGGTGGCTGAATCCGGCGTATCCGGAGGTGCGCCGGCTGATTGCGGACGGCGTGCGGGAAATCGTGGCGCAATATCCCGTGGATGGGATTCACCTGGACGACTATTTCTATCCGACCGCCGATGCAGCGTTCGATGCGGCAGCATTTGGGGCGAGCGGGGAGTCGGATCTGACGCAGTTTCGGCTGGCACAGACCAACGCCATGGTGCAGCAGATTTACCAGACGGTGAAGTCTGTGAATCCGGCGCTGCAAGTGAGTATCAGTCCGCAGGGAACCATGCACGGCAACTATGAGAGCCAGTTCTCCGATGTGCGGCGCTGGGCGGCGGAGGCGGGCTATTGCGATGTGCTGATTCCGCAGGTGTATTTCGGCTTCGAGAACGAAGTTGCGCCGTTTGCCGAGACGACAGCCATGTGGGCGGAAACGGTCACATGTCCGGCGGTGTCCCTCGTCGTGGGCATCGGAACGCACAAGATGGGACGGGAGGACACCTGGGCAGGAAGCGGCAGTCAGGAGTGGCTGAAGCACAGCGATATCCCTGCACGGCAGGTGGAACTGATTCTCTCCATGGCGCAGGTGCACGGCGTGGCGATTTACGACTACGCCACCACGTTCCAGCCGGAAACCGCCGTGGAGGCCATGCAGCAGCAGGTGGAAGAAATTCAGGAACTGCTTCGCCGCTGACGCAAAAAGCGCATCCTCGGAACTACGCCGAAGATGCGCTTCTTTTACGAAAAGATCAGGGATGGGTTACTTGCCGGCAACTGCCTTCTGGAGTGCCTCTACCTTGTCACGGCGCTCCCACGCAACGCCCAGTTCTTCCCGTCCCATGTGGCCGTAGGCAGCCAGCTGACGGTACTGCGGCTTGCGCAGATCCAGCATCTCGATGATGCCGGCAGGGGTCAGACGGAAAATCTCCGGAATGACCTCCTCCAGAACATGTTCCGAAACCTTGCTGGTGCCGAAGGTGTCTACCCGAACGGAAACCGGATTGGCAACGCCGATGGCATAGGCGAGCTGCACTTCGCAGCGCTTTGCCAGACCGGCAGCCACGATGTTCTTGGCGATGTACCGTGCAGCGTATGCGGCGGAACGGTCTACCTTCGTCGGGTCCTTACCGCTGAATGCGCCGCCGCCGTGGCGAGCCATACCGCCGTAGGTGTCTACGATGATCTTTCTGCCGGTCAGACCGCTGTCGCCCTGCGGACCGCCCACAACGAAACGGCCGGTGGGGTTGATGAAGTACTTGGTGTTCTCGTCCAGCAGTTCCTTGGGTAGAACGGTGTTGATGACGTAGTTCATGATGTCCTTGCGGATGACCTCGGTGGAAACATCCGGTGCGTGCTGGGTGGAAACCACAACGGTGTCAATGCGCAGGGGCTTGTCGTCCTCGTATTCCACGGTCACCTGTGCCTTGCCGTCCGGACGGAGGTAGGTCAGGGTCTTGTTCTTGCGCATCTCTGTCAGCTTCATTGCCAGCTTGTGCGCCAGAGAGATGGGCAGCGGCATCAGCTCCGGCGTTTCGTCGCAGGCATAGCCGAACATCATGCCCTGGTCGCCGGCGCCGGTTTCGTGGGACTCGCTTTCACGGCTCTCCCAGGCATCGTTGACACCCATTGCAATGTCGGGGGACTGCTTGTTCAGCGCCGTCAGGACAGAACAGGTGTAGCCGTCGAAGCCGTACTTTGCACGGTCGTAGCCGATGTCTACCACAACGTCACGGGCGATCTGGGGAATGTCCACCTTTGCGGTGGTGGTGATTTCGCCCATGCACAGCACCATGCCGGTTGCTGTGATGGTTTCGCAGGCAACACGTGCCTGTGCATCCTGTGCCAGAATCGCATCCAGCACAGCGTCGGAGATCTGGTCGCAGATTTTGTCGGGATGACCTTCTGTGACAGACTCGGAAGTGAAAAGATTTCTTGCCATAGTTTTGTTCCTTTCTAACCTTTGGGGACAAACAAAAAAAGGTACCGCAAGGGTACCTTTGTGTGTTGTACAAGACCCTCATCTTTCGGATATACCGCAGGATTTGGCACCGCTGCTGACGCTTGCAATCAGCCGGTTGTCGGGCTTCACAGGACCTGTTCCTCCGCCGCTCTTGATAAGGTATATAAACGCCTGTTCGGTATTTTTTCCGAAAAATACGGAACAGGTTCTCAGGAAAATTTATCAGCGTGCCGTCTTTCGGCAGTCCCGCTGTTCCTGCCATACGGATCGCAAAATGCTACCGTTTCTATTATACCCGAAGATTCGAGCCGTGTCAAGGGAAAACCGCAATTTTCGCAGAGAATTTCAATGGAAAAATCGGGAGAAATGGCAGAGTGCAAAATGTGGCAGGCAAAACATGTTGAAATTCAGCGAATCAGCCGAAAAGTGAAAAGTTTCTTGCATTGCGCTTGGAAAAATGCTATAATAAAAGTATGTTTTTCGGAAGAAAATCGAGAAAAGGAGCGTATTTATGTTATCGGATATCGAAATCGCACAGCAGACTAAAATGAACCCCATCGGCGAGGTTGCCGCATCACTCGCCATTGCAGACGAGGACATCGAGTGTTACGGCCACTATAAGGCAAAGCTCTCGGAATCCCTGTTCCAGAAGCTGGCGGACAAGCCGGACGGCAAGCTGGTTCTGGTGACTGCCATCAACCCCACCCCTGCCGGCGAGGGAAAGACGACCATCAGCGTCGGTCTGGCGGATGCACTCCGCCGCATTGGCAGGAAGTCCGTTCTGGCGCTGCGGGAACCGTCTCTGGGGCCGGTCTTTGGCATCAAGGGCGGTGCAGCCGGCGGCGGCTATGCACAGGTCGTTCCCATGGAGGACATCAACCTGCACTTCACCGGCGATATGCACGCCATCACCTCCGCCAACAATCTGCTCTGCGCAATGCTGGACAACCACATGCAGCAGGGCAACGTGCTGCGCATCGACCAGCGCCGTGTCATGATCAAGCGTGTGCTGGACATGAACGACCGTGCCCTCCGGAATATCGTCATCGGTCTTGGTGGTAAGATAGACGGCATTCCCCGGAGCGACAGCTTCCAGATCACGGTAGCATCCGAAGTGATGGCAATTCTCTGCCTGGCTTCTGATCTGGCAGACCTGAAAGAACGTCTGGGCAAGATTCTGGTGGCATACGATCTGGACGGCAATCCGGTTTATGCCAGGGATCTGGGCGCAAACGGCGCAATGACCGCACTGCTGAAGGATGCGCTGAAGCCGAATCTGGTGCAGACACTGGAACACACACCGGCGCTCATCCACGGCGGCCCGTTTGCTAACATTGCCCACGGCTGCAACTCCCTGCGTGCCACCAAGCTGGCGCTGAAGCTGGGCGATTTCTGCGTGACTGAGGCGGGCTTCGGCTCCGATCTGGGGGCAGAGAAGTTCTTTGACATCAAGTGCCGGTACGGCGGTCTGAAGCCGGACTGCGTGGTTCTGGTGGCAACGGTGCGTGCCCTGAAGTACAACGGCGGTGTGCCCAAGACCGAGCTGACCGCCGAGAATCTGGATGCCCTGAAAAAAGGAATCGTCAACCTGCAGGTGCACATCGAGAACATGAAGAAGTACGGCGTGCCGGTCGTTGTTGCAATCAACCGCTTCCACACCGACACCGACGCAGAGCTGAACTTTATCCGGAGCTTCTGCGAGGAGCTGGGTGCAGAGGTGTCCATGGCAGAGGTATTCGCCAAGGGCGGCGAGGGCGGCATGGACTTGGCGGAAAAGGTTTGCAAGACCATCGAAACCAAGCCCTCCAACTTCCGCGTGCTGTACGACACTGAGCTGAGCGTTCCAGAAAAGGTGGAGATCCTGGCGAAAGAGATCTACCGTGCCGACGGCGTGACATTCACTGCACCGGCAAAGAAAGCGCTGGCACAGATCGAGGCGCTGGGTGCGTCCAACCTGCCGGTTTGCATGGCAAAGACCCAGTACTCCCTGTCCGACGATCCCGCCAAGCTGGGCAAGCCGGAGCACTTCACCGTGACCGTTCGTGACGTGACCCTCTCCAACGGTGCAGGCTTTATCGTTGTGCTCACCGGCAACATTATGACCATGCCGGGACTGCCGAAGGCACCGTCTGCCCTGAAGATCGACTGCGACAACGAGGGCAATATCACGGGTCTGTTCTAAGGAGATGGCACGGACGTGGAAAAAATTACAGTGACCACCAATTCCGCTGAGGAGACGATGGCGCTTGCGGAACAGATCGGCGCACGGCTTCATGCCGGCGATGTCATCGCCTATTTCGGCGGACTGGGCGTCGGAAAGACCACCTTTACCCGGGGGCTGGCGAAAGGCATGGGGCTGCCCGATGTGGTGTCCTCTCCCACATTCGCCATTGTGCAGGAGTACCACGGCGGCGGATTGTCCCTCTACCATTTTGACATGTACCGCATTGACGGCGCCATGGATCTGGAGTCCACGGGGTTCTATGACTATCCGCTGGACGAGGGCGTGTTCGCCATTGAGTGGTCGGAAAACATCCGGTCGGAACTGCCGGCGGACTGCATCCGCATCACCATTCAGCGCACCGCAGAGGAACAGCGGAAGATCACAATAGAAGGAGATGAGCGCTTTGCAGATCTTGGGAATTGACACCTCCGGCAAGGTGGCAGCTGCCGCCCTGTACGACACTGAACAGCACTGCATCAAGGCGCAGCAGACGCTCTACACCCGCCGCACCCATTCGCAGGTGATCCTGCCGCTGGCGGAACGTATCCTGTCGGATCTGGAAATGACGTGGCAGCAGGTGGAGGGCTTTGCCGTGGCAGTCGGTCCCGGCTCATATACCGGTCTGCGCATCGGCGTGGCTGCGGTAAAGGCAATGGCATTTGCGCTGGGGGTTCCCTGTGCCGGTATCTCCACGCTGGAGGGTCTGGCATGGCAGGGCATGGCGCACATGGGGCTGATCTGCCCCGTGATGACGGCACGCCAGACCCTGGTCTATGCCGGCATCTACCGCAGCAGCGGCGCTGCCGTCACCTGTGAACAGGCGGACGGGATTCTGGAGCAGCAGGAACTGGCGCAGCAGCTGAATGCGCTGGGCGAGCCGGTGCTGCTGGTGGGCGACGGCGCAGAAAGCGTGGGAAACCTGCTGGAGCAGCCCCGTGTCCTGCCGGTGCAGCAGCTGCAGAACGGCGCCGGAATCTGTCTGGCTGCTGCTGCCAGGGGTGCGTGGATTCCTCCGGAGCAGCTTTTGCCCAGTTATTTGCAGCAGGTAAAGGCGGAAAAGGACTTGCAGGAGCGAAAGACACACTGAAGCCTGTGCTTTTTCAGAGCTTGTGTTCATAGGAAATATATGCGGATTTTCGAGCAAATTTTTTTGCAGACAAGGCAA
>NZ_JAJFCK010000021.1 GCF_020709055.1 Ruminococcus callidus | reverse complement strand
TGTGGCAGTACAGCTGGAAAGGCAGCGTTTCCGGCATTGTCGGCGAGGTGGATCTAGACTATGCGTATCAGGATTATCCGGCGATCATCAAGGCTGCTGGGCTGAATGGATTTTCAAAAAATGCAACAACTACCACAGACAAGCCGAATGAGGACACGGAAAAAGACACTAACAATAATGACACACTCAAACAGATCTTGCAGCACGTTGCCAGTATTGACGAGAAATTGAACAGATAAAACAGCGGTGAAACGCCGTTTATAGGTAGTAAAAAACGCTCTTGAACGTGGTGTTCAGGAGCGTTTTTTTCGTTTTGCGTGTCAGTTTTTTGCGTTTTGCGTGGCAGGCTACAAACAATGTCAACAGCGGCGGAACCAAACTCAGCAAAGGCGATTTAACGCTTGCAAAGATATGCAGCGAATGGCCAGAAGCAAGAGAAGAGATCAAAAGCGTTTTGGATGATTTTCATAGAGCTGGCTATGATTTTACAACAGAGTGGTTCTTACGAGCAATCACAGTATACCTGACTGGTCAGCCATATTATAATGCAATGAGTCAAATGCCGATAGAAGCTATAAAAAATGCAATTCCTGAAACAAAAAAACGGATCGGGACTTGCTTAGATCATATTGCTTCTCGCTTGGGATTAAATCATGGACGTGTGCTCGGCAATGTTTTTGCAGTTATTACCATGCTCGGCTATCTCAAATCGCAAAACTGGAAGCTTGCGAACAGTAAAGAATGGGATAAGCTCTTATATTGGTATGTCCATGCCTTCCTTTGGGGCAGATATGCTAGTTCTACAGAGAGCGCCCTTGCGCAGGATTTAAAACTAATTAGTGACGGAAAAGGAACGGACGGACTCATCACTATGCTGAAACAATCTCGCGGAAATCTAACAATTCGACAAGAAGATTTCTGGGGATGGAGCACTGGCGCAAGATTCTATCCGTTACTCTACCTATTGACACGTATGAACCGTTCTCGTGACTGGGGTTCAAATCTGGAATTAAATTGTTGTTTATTGGGCAGCAATTCATCTCTTGAGGTACATCACATCTTCCCGAAAGATCTTCTGTATAAGGCTGGAAAGTCAAAGGCTGTTGTAAATTCTTTGGCAAATTACGCATTTCTCACCAAGGACACAAATATAGAAATCTCTAATCAGAAACCAGAAGAATATTTTCCACACTATATTGCAAAATGTCCTGGTGCTATGGAAAGTCATTGGATTCCAATGGATTCAAACTTATGGAAAATTGAACATTATGAGGATTTTTTGAAAGAACGCCGCAAACTTTTAGCGACAGCTGCAAATACGATACTGGATTCATTATACAGCGGCGAAATCGCAGAAACCGCAATAGATTGCTGTGCAATGAGAAATTATGTTTCCATAACAGAAGCAACCGATGAGATTGAGCGGCTCTGCCTATGGATGAAAAAACGCGGACTGAATGAAGGAGTTCCAAACCATGAACTGATAGATGAATCCGGCAACGTGATAGGAATCTTGGATTTGGCATGGCCGCAGGGAATACAAAACGGACTGAGCGAGCGTATTGCCATATTGCTAAATGAAACAGCAGATGTCCAGGCAACAGTAAGCAAATATGGTTACCGCTATTATACAAGTATTGAAGAATTCAAGGAATATATAACTTCAACATTTGCTTGATTGCAATGAAAACGTTTTTCATTACTCTCCACAGATTGATTTTCTTCCAAAAGTAAGGTGCCACGCTTGCGCTTTTCCACATGTTATGCTATAATCATAATAAGAACCTGTCTTCACAAGAAATATATGTGGATTTTCGAGCATAATTTTGTTGCAGACAAGGCAAAAATACGCAGGCGGGCTGTCGCCCGGCAAGTATTTTTCACGCAGTATGCAACAAAATTTGCCGAAAAGACGCGTGTATACGCTTGTGAAGACAGGTTCTAAATCATTTGTGAATCACAAATCACGGCTCAAACAGGAGATAAACCGATGAAGATAAAACCATTGATATCCATTCTGGCAGCGACAGCAATCGCATGCACTTCCCTTGCCTTTTCCCCATTGGCAGCCAGCGAAATTCCCATTTCCGCAGAAACAGCACAGGCGACCGATGCTGTGTTCTACGACGACTTTTCCAGCGGAACACTGGATCCTGACAAGTGGCTTGTTGCATACAAGAACTGGGGCGGGGAGGTCACAGAGAACGGGGAAAAAGTCGACTATAACGGCGGTGTCCTCCCCCAGAATGTCTCTGTGCAGAACGGAAAATTGATTTTGACCGGAAACGGAAACCTCTACCAGGGAGCGCTCAAAGGCGTCAACAAAGATGGCTCCCAGCGTGCAGACGGAAAGCGAACGGGGGCAGCGATTGCGACGAAGGAATACTACGCCTCGGGAAGTTATGAAGTCGTGGCAAAGGTTTCTCCGAAGCTTGGCGCCTGCTCTGCAATCTGGACGTTTGAATACGAGGAAGATTGGGACACTGGCGAGATCACCAACCACGAAATTGACATTGAGATGCCTGGCAGACCCAGTGCGGAAAAAACAAATCAAAGTTACCGGTATGCGCTGTGCAACACTTGGGTCGGCGAAAATGAGGGCGAATACAAAACCGGCTACACGGACATTGGCGTCAATCAGGCAGACGGCGCATTTCACAAATATCGGTTTGACTGGCATACCGGTAACGAAAACGAAGAGCCAAGAGTGGAATTTTATTTCGACGATGTGCTGACCTACACCGCAAAAGAATCCATTCCCACCAACGCCGGCAGACTGTGGATCGGGCTGTGGTTCCCGAACGGCTGGGCAGGAACGCCGGACTTTGACACCTCCGATTTTGAGATCGATTCCGTAAAGATCACGCCGTTTCACGAGAGTGGCGACACGGCGCAAAATGAGACCTATCCGGAGGACGGCTGGGGCAGCCTTGAAGATATCTCTCACGGCACTTTGGTGCAGGGCGATGTCAATGCCGACGGAACATTTGACATTACAGATATCGTGCTTTTCCAGAAATGGCTTCTCGCTGTTCCGGATACAAAGCCCTCCGACTGGAAAGCTGCGGACTTCTGCGAAGACGGGAATCTGAACGGTCTTGACCTTTGTGCCATGCGGCAGGAACTGACTTCCGGTAACACACCTCCCGCCAATCAGGTCTATGTGAAAAATACAGAGGAGCTGAAAACTGCTCTTGAAACTGCAAAAGCAGGCGATGAGATCATTCTCACCGAAGGCGACTATGTTTACAGTGGCGCAACGCCAAAGGGATACATGTTCACCAGTTCCGCAGATGGAACCGAAAAACAGCCGATCGTGATCCGCTCCGAGAATCCCGAAAAACCTGCTGTCCTCTCCGGCTCCTCCACTGCGGAAAACTATGTGTTTTCCATCTCCGGCGACTGGTGGGAAATTCGGGATCTAAAGGTCACGAATGCCCAAAAAGGCATCATGCTGGACAACGCCAATCACACAAAGATTCTGAACTGTGAGGTGTACAATATTGGTTCCGAGGGCATTCACCTGAGAGATAACAGTTCCTATTGTCTGATTGAAAATTGCAGCGTCCATGATACGGGGGTAGTTTCTCCGGGATATGGCGAGGCAATCTACGTCGGCAGCGCCCAGAGCACCACCGAATACGGCCACGACTGTCATTACAACACCATAAGAGACTGCAAGCTTGGGCCAAACGTCGCAGCGGAACACGTTGACATCAAGGAATACACCATTGGAACAACGGTGGAAAACTGCACCTTTGACGGAACGGGAATGAGCGGGGAAAATTACGCCAAGAGCTTCGTCAACATCAAGGGCAACGACTGCATCATCCGAAACAACGTCGGCTATCGAAATGGCTGCACCGCAATCCAGCGTGCATTCGAACAGAACAATGTGGTGGATGGCTGGGGACAGAATGCCTCGGTATACGGCAACAAGGTCTATATGGACACTGCGACCAATGCGCTGGGCAAGAAAATGTATTTCTTAAACGCATGGGACTGCTCCGCCACTGTCTGGGACAACTTCATGGCTTACGAGGGTGAACTTTTCTCCATAGATAACGAAGACGACCAGTGGGATTATTACAACTGCAACCTGCTCACCTACGGAAGCGGCAGCTGAGGCAGCGAAGCATAAAACCAATCCAATTAGAACCGATGGGATGTGTTCTCTAGGGGCAATGGTAGCCCGGCAGAACGAAGCATCCTGTCGGTTCTTTTTATTTTTGAACTGGCGCTTGAAACCGTTTGTAAAATATGGTACAATGGACATATGAAAATTCAGTCGAAAGGATGAGAAATATGGCAGAACCCCTACGCCCCTGCCAAACGGACGAAAGCTCCGCCTGCAAAGACTGCGGACAAGTTTCCCCCATCGCCGACTTCGAAATCGAGGACGGCGTATTAAAGGAATACCGCGGAAATGCCGAAACTGTTGTGATTCCGGCGGGAGTAACAAGTATCGGGAAAGGTGCATTTGCGCGGTGTGAATCCCTCAAATCAATTCATATTCCGAATGGGGTAACAAGCATTGAGGCGTTTGCGTTTTATCATTGCTCCGCACTCACCTCCGTTTATATTCCGAATGGTGTGACCAGCATTGGATATGAGGCATTTTCCGACTGCAAAGCACTCCCCGCAATCGAAATTCCGGATAGCGTCACGAGCATTGGATATGGTGCGTTTTCCGGATGCCGTGCACTTGCTTCCATTCATATTTCAGAAGGGATCACCAGAATTGATGCGGATATCTTTCAAGACTGCAAAGCACTTCCCTCAGTTCACATTCCGGACAGGGTAACAAGCATTGGAGAAAATGCGTTTTCCGGATGCTGTGCACTTACTTCCGTTCATATTCCAGACGGTGTCACAAGCATTGGGGAAAATGCGTTTTATCATTGCTCTGCACTTTCCTCCATTCATATTCCGAACGGGATAACAAGGATCGAGGATGAAACATTTTCTGAATGCAAAGCACTTACCTCCATTGAGATTCCGGACGGCGTGACAAGCATCGGGGAATCTGCGTTTTATCACTGCTCTGCGCTCACCTCTGTTCATATTCCGGACGGTGTCACAAGCATTGGATATGATGCATTTTCCGGATGCCATGCACTTCCCGCAATCAAAATTCCGGACAGCGTCACAAGCATTGGATGCTTTGCGTTTTACGAATGCCGTGCACTTACTTCCATTCACATTCCGGAAGGGATCACCAGAATTGATGTGGATACATTTTACAACTGCAAAGCACTCACCTCAGTTCGCATTCCAGATGGCGTCACCAGTATCAACCCCTCCGCATTTTATGGCTGTGAAGCACTTTCCTCGATTCACATTCCGGACAGCGTGACAGTAATTGAAAATGAGGCTTTTTGGGGATGCTATGCGCTCTCCGCAATCGAAATTCCTGCCAGCGTCAAAGAAATTGGAAAACATGTGTTTCCTTCCAATACTGCCATCCGAAACAAATCATCGCTCACTATCCCGCCTATTCCCGAGTTCGAGATAGCACATGGCACATTGACCCGATATCTGGGACATTCTAATTCGGTTGTCATTCCAGACCATGTCACCCATATTGGGGATGGTGCATTTTGGGACTGTACATTCCTTACCGCAGTCACAATTCCAGATGGCGTCACCAGCATTGGATATGATGCATTTTTAAACTGTGAAGCACTCACCGCAATTCGTATTCCGGATAGCGTCACCCGCATTGAAGATGAAGCGTTTCGGGGATGCAACTCGCTGAAATCTGTCAAAATCCCCAAAAGCGTTACATACATCGGAGATGATGCTTTTCCTCCTGCTACCAAAATCATCCGTGTTTCAGCAATCCCCGTGGAACTCCCTTTGCAAAAACACGGCATAAGCCCCATTCAAACGCAACAGAAAGGATGAGAAATATGACAGAATCCATGCGCCCCTGCCAGATGGGCGAAAGCTCCGCCCGCAAAGACTGCGGACAAATCTCCCCCATCACCGACTTCGAAATTGAGGACGGCGTATTAAAGGAATACCTCGGAGATTCTGAAACCGTTGTGATTCCGGAGGGGGTGATAACAGATATTGGGTCTGACGCATTTGGGTATTGCGGATTCCTCAAATCAATTCATATTCCGGATGGTGTCACTAGCATTGGGGAATTTGCATTTTCGTGGTGTGAATCCCTCGAATCAATTCATATTCCAAATAGTGTCACTAGCATTCGAGATTTGGCGTTTTATAAATGCCGTTCACTTCCCTCCATTCATATTCCGGACGGGGTCACAAGCATCGGCGATAGCGCATTTGATGGATGTGATTCCCTCGAATCAATTTATATTTCAGATAGTGTCACTAACATTGAAAGTTGGGCGTTCTCTGATTGCAAATCACTCGCTGCAATCGAAATTCCAGATAGTGTCATACGTATTGGAGATCAAGCGTTTTTTGGATGCGAAGCACTTACGTCCGTTCATATTCCAGACGGCGTAACAGAGATTGGAGAGGAAGCTTTTTTTGGATGCTATGCACTCTCTTCAATCGAAATTCCTGCCAGCGTTAAAAAAATTGGGAAACATGCGTTTCCTTCCAACACTGCAATCCGAAACAAATCCTCGGTCATGATTCCTCCCATCTCTGATTTTGACATAGAGCACGGCACAGTAAAGCGATATCTTGGAAAGTCTAACTCGGTTGTCATTCCAACCGGTGTCACCAGCATTGGAAATAACGCATTTTCCAGATGCAACACACTTACCGCAATCGTAATTCCAGATGGCATCACCAGTATTGGAGAGAAAGCGTTTGAGTTCTGCAAATCACTCACCTCAATCAAAATTCCAAATGGTGTCATCCGTATTGGAAATGACGCATTTGCATGCTGCTTCTCACTCCCCTCAATTGAAATCCCAGACAGTGTCACTAGCATTGGAAATGACGCATTTGCGTGCTGCTACGCACTTGCCTCAATTGAAATCCCAGACGGTGTCACTAGTATTGGAGAGGGCACATTTGCATGCTGCAAATCGCTCACCTCAATCGAAATCCCGGATAGTGTCGCTAGTATCGGGAATGAAGCGTTTACGGACTGCTACTCACTCACTTCAATCGAAATTCCAGATAGCGTCACAAGCATTGGAAATTATGCATTTTGGAAGTGCTTCTCCCTCAAATCCGTCAAAATCCCAAAAAGTGTTACGCATATCGGAGAGGACGCTTTCCTTTCTGACATCAAAATCATCCGTGTTTAAGCACTCCCCGTGGAACCCCCTTTGCAAAACACGGCGTAATCCCCCTCCAAGCTCAACAGAAAGGACGAGAAATATGAAGGAATCCCTACGTCCCTGCCAAATGGGCGAAAGTTCCGCCTGCAAAGACTGCGGACAAATCTCCCCCATCGCCGACTTCGAAATCGAGGACGGCGTACTAAAGGAATACCTCGGAGATTCTGAAACTGTTGCGATTCCGGAAGGTGCGGTAACGAGTATCGGAAATGAGGCGTTTTTGAAATGTGAAGCACTTACCTCAATTTATATTCCGAATGGTGTCACAAGCATTGGAAACTACGCGTTCAGCGAATGCAAATCGCTTTCCTCCATTTACATCCCAGATAGCGCCACAAACATTGGAAACTATACATTCAGTGGATGCCAGTCACTTTCCTCTATCTACATCCCTGATAGCGTCACAAGCATTGGAAACTATGCATTCAATGCGTGCACAGCACTTTCCTCGATTCAGATTCCAGACAGCGTAACATCCATCGGAAATTGCGCATTCAATTTTTGCAAATCACTTGTTTTTGCCAGAATCCCGAAGTATATCACCCAGCTGCCTCTCGGACTTTTTTCAAATTGCGAATCGCTCGCATCCGTGCGCATTCCAGATCATGTCATGACAATTGGACGCAGTGCATTTTATGCGTGCAAATCCCTTACCTCCATCAAGATTCCGCCTCATGTGACAAGCATCGGAGATTTTGCGTTTTACGGCTGCACCGCATTCACCTCGATTCAGATTCCAAACAGCGTGACAAGCATCGGAGATCGGGCATTTGCCGGCTGCGCACCCTTTATCCCCATTAAATTTTCCAACATAGGTGCGCACATCGGAAAGGACGCTTTCACTGCCGCCGACAAAATAGACATATGAAAATCCAGTCGAAAGGATGAGAAATATGACAGAACCCCTACGTCCCTGCCAAATGGGCGAAAACTCCGCCCGCAAAAACCGCAATCAAATCTCCCCCATCACCGACTTCGAAATCGAAAACGGCGTATTAAAGGAGTACCTCGGAAGTTCTGAAACTGTTGCGATTCCGGATGGTATCACTAGTATTGGGGATAATGCGTTTTGGAACTGCTCATCGCTTATCTCAATTGATATTCCGGATGGTGTCATAAGCATTGGCGATAGCGCATTTGAGTGGTGCAAATCTCTCCAATCAATTCATATTCCAGACAGCGTCACAAGTATTGGAAATGATGCATTTGGATGGTGCGAAGCACTCACCGCAATCGAAATTCCAGATCATGTCACCAGCATCGGGGAGAATGCATTTGCATGTTGCCACTCCCTCAAATCGATTCGTATTCCGGATGGTGTTACAAGCATTGGCGACTGCGCATTTATGTTTTGTGACTCCCTCAAATCAATTCATCTCCCAGAGAGCGTCACAAGCATTGGAATCCATACTTTTTTGGGATGCGAAGCACTTACCTCAATTCATATTCCCGATGGTATCACTAGCATTGGGGACATGATGTTTTGCAGATGCCGTTCACTTACTTCAATTCATATCCCGGACAGCGTAACAGCTATTGGAGATAAAGCATTTTTTGGATGCTATGCACTCTCTTCAATTGAAATTCCTGCCAGCGTTGAAGAAATTGGAGAATATGCGTTTCCTTCCAATACTGCGATCCGAAACAACTCCTCGGTCACCATTCCTCCCATCTCTGATTTTGACATAGCGCACGGCACATTAAAGCGGTATCTTGGAAAGTCTAATTCACCGATCATTCCAGACAGCATCACACGGATTGAAGATTATGCATTTGAGGACTGTCTCGCCCTTACCGCAATCAAAATTCCGGACAGTGTTACAAGCATTGGAAATTACGCATTTTGCAGCTGCACAGCGCTCACTTCCATTAAAATTCCGAACAGTATCACCAGCATTAAAAAAAGCACATTTTTTGAATGCAGCGCACTCACCTCAATTGAAATCCCAAATGGTGTCACCAGCATTGGACCAATGGCATTTTCAAACTGCCATAAACTCATCTCAATTAAAATTCCGGATCGTGTCACAAGCATTGGATATGGTGCGTTTGACGGATGCTGTTCGCTTACTTCCATTCGCATTCCAGAAGGCATCACTAGAATTGATATGAGTACATTTTTCGGCTGCAAAGCGCTTACCTCGATCGAAATTCCGGATAGCGTTACCATTATTGAGGAGCGAGCATTTACGTTGTGCGAATCCCTTAAATCAATTCATATTCCGGACAGCGTCACAAGTATTGGAGATGAGGCATTTTTTGGATGCGACTCTCTCGAATCCATCGAGGTTCCCAAAAGCGTCACACACATCGGAAGGAACGCTTTTCCCGTTGATGCAAAAATCATCCGTGTTTGAGCAATCTCTTGAAATCCCTTGAAAAATATGGTATAATCAATTTATCCAAATTCGACAGAAAGGACGAGAAAAATGGAAAAAATCCTGTGCGCCTATCAGGGCAGCGAACCCTACGCCTTTATCAGCTATTCTCACAAAGACAAGGGCGAAGTATTCCCCGTTATCCGTGCGATGCAGGAAAACGGGTACAATATTTGGTTTGATGAGGAAATCACGCCAGCGAGCGAGTGGGACGACCACATCGCCAACCGCATTTTGAATGCCGAATTTTTCATTGCAATGCTGTCTCCAAATTATCTGGAATCCACCAACTGTATGGACGAATTGGAGTTTGCACGCAGCAAGGACAAAAAGCGGCTGATGATCTATTTGAAAGAGGCGACTCTGCCACCCGGGCCGGAAATGAGATTGAGCCGGCAGCAGGCAATTCTGAAATACCGGTATCCGGACATCTCGTATTTCTATGACAAGCTGTTCCACAGCGACGGAATTGACATCTGCAAATCGCAGAGCATCCGGTTTTATTCCGGCGATGCCGCAGACAATGCGTTCGAGATCGAGAACGGCGTGCTCAAGAAATACCACGGCGATGCAAATGCCGTGGTAATTCCGGACGGGGTCACAAGCATCGGAGACTTTGCGTTCCAGAACTGCGAGTCCCTCACTGCGGTCAAGATCGCAGACAGCGTCACCAGCATCGGCAATTTCGCATTCTGGGGATGCGGTGCCCTCGCTTCGGTCTACATTCCCGACGGCGTGACTAGCATTGGCGACGGCGCATTTCAGGCATGCGACGCACTTGCTGCAATCGACCTTCCGGAAAGCGTCATGTATCTGGGAAGATGTGCGTTCAACACCAACACCAGAACCAGCACGCCCACACCAGCATCCGAACCCATGAATCAGGCGTGGAGTGAGGAACATGAGGACATCCAAGAACACACAGCAGATGACGAGCCTGCCATTCCTGAACCTCCCTGTGAACCAGTCTCTCCCATCACCGACTTCGAAATCGAAAACGGTGTATTAAAGAAGTACCTCGGAAAATCTGAAACTGTTGTCATTCCAGAGGGAGTGGTAACGAGTATTGGGAATTATGCGTTTTGGGAATGCAAATCACTTACCTCAATTTATATTCCAGATGGTGTCACCAGTATTGGAAATGGCGCATTTTGTGGATGCGAAGCACTCACCTCAATCAAAATTCCGGACAGTGTCACAAGCATTGGAAATCACGCATTTGCGCGATGCGAAGCACTCACCTCAATCGAAATTCCCGACAGCGTTGAAGAAATTGGAAAATACGCATTTCCTTCCAATACTGCAATCCGAAACAAATCCTCGGTCATCATTCCTCCCATCTCTGATTTTGACATAGAGCACAACACATTAAAACGATATCTTGGAAAGTCTAACTCGGTTGTCATTCCAGATGGTATCACCAGTATTGGAGATAAAGCATTTTTGGACTGCAAATCACTCACCTCAATCGTAATTCCAAATGGTGTCATCAGTATTGGAAATAGCGCATTTGAATTCTGCAAATCACTCACCTCAATCGTAATTCCAGATGGTGTCGCAAGCATTGAAGATGACGCATTTTGTGGATGCAAATCACTCACCTCAATCGTAATTCCAGATGGTGTTACCAGTATTGGAAATGAAGCATTTGAGTTCTGCGAATCACTCACCTCAATCGTAATTCCAGATAGTGTCACCAGTATTGGACATAGCGCATTTGCGTGGTGCGAATCACTCACCTCAATTGAAATTCCAGATAGTGTCACCAGCATTGGAGATGACGCATTTGAGCGGTGCGAATCACTCAAATCCGTGAAAATCCCCGAAAGCGTTACGCACATCGGAAAGGACGCTTTCCCTCCTGACACCAAAATCATCCGCATCTAACCCCGACTCCCCATTCCAAAAAGCTCCCGGCGTCCCTCCCCGCTGGGAGCTTTTGGCTTTTCGGCGCACAGCATTTTCCGAAAAAATATTCCCGCTTTCTTGATTCTTTCCACACCATGTGATATAATGAAAGTACAAAGAGTCTACGCTGACTCACGACAATTGGAGTTGATTGATTTATGAAAAAAGGAATTGCACTGCTCTGTGCGCTGCTCCTGTCCACGGCTGCCCTCCCCCAGACCACGGCGTTCGCTGCGGAAACGACCACCGCAGCATCCGGCGACCTCAACGCCGACGGCGAATTTTCCATCGCTGACGTGGTGCTGCTCCAGAAAAAGCTGCTGACAGTGCCGGATACGGC
Source organism: Ruminococcus callidus (assembly GCF_020709055.1). Lineage (GTDB taxonomy): Bacteria > Bacillota > Clostridia > Oscillospirales > Ruminococcaceae > Ruminococcus_C. The sequence goes on along the minus strand of NZ_JAJFCK010000021.1, from coordinate 32,381 downwards.
GCTGGCGGACTGGCAGGCGGGCGACCTCTGCGCAGACGGCAAGCTGGATGCGCTCGATCTCGGTGCGATGCGGCAGGCGCTGACCGCTGCACCGCCGGAAACACCGGACACCCCCGACGCACTGGAACAGCTGCGTGGCATGGACTACGAGACGGCGGTTGCCAAGGGCTATATCGCAAGAGCGGAGTACAACTACCAGATCTCCGGCGCACTCAAACAGACCGCAGAGGAGGCGCTGGGACGTGCGCTGGACTATTCCATCGACCGGTTCTACCTCGTCAGCAACAATGCCCTCGGACTGGACGACAGCACCCGATACCTGTACCACTCCGGCACGGGGACGGTGTTCCCCATCACGGAGGAAACCAGAATGAACTGCGCCACCTGGTACTGGAAGGGCAGCAAGGCTGCGCTCTACGGTATCGACGACAACGAGGAAGTACAGAACGAATTTCTCGACGCCATGGAGTTCTACGGCGTCACGGAGATCTATTATTCCAGCGGTGCCAACAAGCTGGTGAATCGGGCGGACACGGTGGCAACCTTTGTCAAGAACGCCTATGCCAGAAACATGAAAGTCTACCTGCTGACCGGCGAAAAAACATGGCTGTACGAGGACACCTATGATACCGCCATCTATCGTGTCTTTGACCGTGTGGAGGAGTACAACAGCATGGTAGATGCCGACGCCAGACTTGCCGGCGTATCCTATGACGTGGAGGTCTGGACGAACTCCAGCTTCGACTGGAAAAACAACAGCGATTCCAGAAAACAGCAGGTCAGGTTCATCGAAACGGCACAGCAGTACGCCGATTCCAAGAACCTCTCCGTTTCCTATTGTCTGCCGTTCTGGATCGCGCGGTACGACTATACCGATGATGACGGCAGCACCCGAAACGTCTACGATGCCATCACCAGCATTGCAACCAGCACCATTCTCATGGCATATCGGGACACGCCGGCTGCCGTGGAAAAACTGGTGGCGGAAACCCAGACCAACGCTGACAACTCCGCCCTGTATTACAACGAGAAGAACGGCTGCAATCTGGAAATCGGGGTACAGGCAGACAAGAGCAAGGAGGGCGACTACGTCTCTTTCTATGAGGAGGAGCTGGAGAAGCCCGGCGCAGTCGCAGCAGCCATTGCACAAATGCAGTCCGATCTGGCGGAGCACCGATTCCACACCACCTACGCCATTCATCAGGCAACCGCCCTGTACGAATTCTATCTTTCCACAAAATAAGGGAGGTATCTGCAATGACCCACCAAATTCCTGTCAATCCGCATGCAACCCCAGAAGCAGCTGCCCTGCTCCGGTGTCTCTGCCAGACCGCCGGAACCAAAATCATCGCCGGACAGCACACGCAGACCAATCCCATGGAGGAAGTCGCCTATCTCAAAGAGGTTACAGGACGCACACCGAAACTATGCGGGTTTGAGCTGCTCTCCTACTCTCCCAATCTTCCGGACGACACTGCATCCGAACCGTGCCTGACGGAAATTCGGGAGAATCGTGGCACAGTAGACACGGCACTGCGCTGGGCAAAGGAGACAAACGGCATCGTCACACTGTCTTTCCACTGGTTCTCCCCCATCGGTGGAAAGGACAAGAGCTTTTACGCCGAAAACACCGATTTCGATGCGAAACAGATCCTGCAACCTGGCACGCCGGAGCGTGCTGCATTCTTTCACGATCTGGATGCCATCGCAGTTCAGCTGAAGCGCTTTCAGGCGGAGAACATCCCCGTGCTGTGGCGGCCATTCCACGAGTCGGACGGCACTTGGTTCTGGTGGGGTGCCAAGGGACCGGTGGTTGCCAAAGAACTGTACCTGCTGATGTATGACTATTACACCAACCGCCACGCTCTGAACAATCTGCTCTGGGTCTGGAACTGCCGGCTGCCGGAGGGATACCCCGGAGATGACTTTGTGGACGTGGTATCCGTGGACATCTACCTGCCGGAATACCGTGCCACCGACTACGCCGAGGACTACCGGCAGCTCATCGCAGCCACCAGTTCCCACAAAGTTGCTGCCCTGGCGGAAGTGGGCATTGCGCCGGATACTGCCATGCTCGCTGAAAGCCATATCCCGTGGGCGTATTTCATGACGTGGTCCAAGGAATTCTGCATCGGCGAAACGCACAACACCAAGCAGCAGTTCCGCAGCGTCTACCAGAGCGATAATGTCATTACGATGGAAGCGGAATGATTGTTTCTCTATTTTATGATACACGAAAAAGCAGGAGCACTTTTCTCAAAGTACTCCTGCTTTTTGCACCCTCCACACGGAGGGCGGTATTTGCCCAAACTCCATTATCGCATAATTTCAATCCACGCTCTCCAAACGGGAGAGACGACATTTCACCAATCGGTGACACTTTCGTATACCACAAAAGCGGCGAAATGTCAAATGAAACTGCTTTACCGACACCGGCTCTTACAGTCCCAGATCGTCGTAGATCTCTTCCTTTTTGTCGTTTCTCGATGCAAATTCCTCGATATCCTCGACCATGGTAAAGTTGTCCAGGCTATAGGCATCATTGTATTCCGGCTGAATCAAGATCTCGGTATATTCCCCATATGCGGTGAAGCAGCAAAGAGATATGCAATTCATATGATACTGCGTTTTATCCCACGCATCATAGAACAATTTTGCAATGGGAACGCATATTTCCCGTCCCGTATTGCTCGAATAGAAATAATCCTCAAATTCCTGAACTGTATACGGAACCGCACTGCCCATAAATGCCACATCGCCGTTGCTGTCAAACAAAACATTGATGCTCATTTCTTCCTTGTCGCTCATTTCTTCCGTTTCTTCGCTATATATATCAGCGGAAACAGAATAGGTCTCGCAGTAATAATCATTTCCGTTTATGGTATCCTCACCGGAAGATACAAAGCTCCACTTCTCCGGCGAGAGATTTTGCGGAATTTCCGGAATACTTTCCGCAGGATAACCCACAGGATTCATGCGACGCTGTTCGCCGTTTTCATCCCAGCCATTCACATACCGATATGTTTTGGTCATGTTTTCAAGATTGACCAGCAAACCGCCAAAATCCCCTTTCATATCCTTACGTTTTTCAACAAGTTCATAGGTAGAAATCCACCAGGCCGTACCCGTATTGTATTCTTGTGAATTACCGATCACTTCAGCTGTTGCATGCAGATATTTTTCGCCTTTCACATCACGGGCAAACGTAAGCCCCTCACTGCCCTGCGTGATGGTGATCTTCTCTTCGTCTGCGATCTGATTCAAAATGTCCAGAAATCTCGTTTTCCCTTTTTTCGCCTTGTACACCTTTTCCGCAACAGGCATTTCTTCTCCATCCTCGCCAAGGGTAAATGAGGATTCACTCTTGTTCTTAGCACCCTTGCCCGACTTCGATGCACTTCCATTCGACTTCGAATCAGAAGAACCGCAGGCGGTAAGCGCCGTGCAGCAGATGGTGAGTGCTGCGAGCATTGCAATTGCTTTTTTCATCCCGAAAACTCCTTTAATCCATATTTGCCTTATAATATTGAGAATCCAAAGACCAGTCGCTGGAATCGGCCTTGTGAAGTTCCTCATACCGTGATCTACAGTACTGTTTGTACTGTTCCTCCCGCTCCTCTTGGGCAGCATATTCTGCCTCATTGCTTGCCGTCTGGTCATCCCGCCATCTCTGCAATTCTGCCATCTGCTGTTCCGCAGATGTTCCATATGACGAGGAGGAGCCACCTCCCAGAAGATATGCACCGCCAAGCACCGCAGCAGCACAAATCCCCGCCACTGCCAGCGCTTCCTTGACGTCTACGGACTTGTAATAGCTGACAACGTTCAGTTCCATCTGATCGCCGCCGCCGTCCTCGGCAATTCCTGCCCCAAGATATTTTCCATTGGAATCGTATTCCACAAAATTCGTCTGCCCCACAAGTGCGCCGTCCTGAAAATAGGCTTCCTCATAGTAAACGTCGTTGCCCTCCCACGATTTCCGGTAGAGCGTGCCGTATCCATTGGGCTCACCCGCCGAAAAATCGCCGGCGTATACGGTGGCGAACTGGTACAGCTCGTCATTTCTCGAAAACATCTGCATGCCGGAACCGCAGGGCAGGCCATACTGCCATTCGCCGGTGTACTGATATACGATGTTGTCCAGATGATTGGTGTAAATGTCTTTTCCCACAAAGGTGCCCTGTCCGGACGGCCCTGCACCTTTCCAGTAGCCGGTGTATTCGCCCTCACGGCTTCCAATCAGCACCGGAAAATTTTCCACATAATAAGAGGAGGCGGTACAGCTGTGCTGCATCCCGTTGTAGATCCGGCTTTGGAGTTCGTCCGCTGCCTCAATGTAAGTCGCTCTCTCCGGATCGTAATTCACAATGCGCTCTGTCGCCTTAATGAGGGAAATGCGGTACTCCAGCAGTTCCCGACAAGCACTGCACTGGTCGGCGATGGCATCCAGGGAGAACTCCCCGCTGTCCGCTGTCTGCGATGAGTCGCCGTCGTCATAGGCGTAATCGTCGTCGTACGCATCATCGTAGTACTCGTCGTCATAATACTCATCGTCATAGTTTTCCGGATCTTCGAAATCACTCTCCGACTGCCTGCCCTGATTGGCAGACTGCCCCTTTGGTCTGACGCCGGACAAGCTGCGCTCCGCCACAGAACTGCTGGATTTTTCTTTTTCCGAACAGCCTGCCGCCGGTATGAGCATCGCAAAAGCCGTGACCAACGCCACAATTTTTTTGAGTTGCATGACATCTTCCTTTCCATTATCCCATCCTAAACAGCGCCAACCCCGCAGGCGCTCTTCCATCGTTTTCTTTCGTCATCCGCACTGAAAAATCTTTTTTCTTGTCATCATAAATTGTATTTTTTCGTTTATCTCTTGTTGATTTGGGACTTTCTCTTACATTTTACCTCAAAAAAAAAAAAAAAACAGTGAATAAAATATTTCTCATTCGTAAATTTCGGGAAATATTGACACATTTCAGGATGCGTCGAAATATATATCCTATTTTTGAAAAATATACCGCATGAACTGCTCCGGTAAAAACAGAGGATGCCAGACTGCACTGCCTTGATTTTTCTGCAAGCTGTTGTGTTTCTCACGATTTCATGATATAATGGAAATAACTTCAAATTTAAGGAGAATTGCCATGAAAAAAATCATAGTTTGTTCCGTTTTCGATGCGTTTGAATACGTCATGGATCACTACTACCCTTACGGCATGGAGGATGTGTGCGCAAAGAACGATTGCTATGCGGTCATCTCCATTCAGGACAGCCACACCAAAGGGTTCGGCGTGCAGTTCCAGAAAAACGTCTTTTGCAAAGACGTGCTGACGCTGCTTTTCGATGATATTGTGACAGAGGTAGAGGGCACCGTGCTGTTTCAGGACGCGATGGCAGACCGCATTCTCGACTTCGCCGATGCGAATCAGGAGGTTGATACCTTGCTGGTACACTGCTATGCCGGACAGTCACGTTCCAAAGCCGTGGGGAAATTCCTGTATGATGTCTACCATAAAAAATACCCGTCTCTTGTGCTGGAAACAGCAGAGACGGGCGTTCCGAATGAATATGTGTACGATGTGCTGGATGCTGCACTGCTGATCCGGCGGTTGCAGATGCTGGGGATGTAGGGAAAGGTGGTTTGAAGTGTGGCGGATGAAATGGACGGGATATGGTTTTGCCACCGCTTTCTTGCGTGAAAAGCGGTGGCAAAGAGGAGCTGTTTGAGGAATGACGAAACCCCAGAGGGCGACACCCCACGCCAGAAGGCAATTTCAATCCACTCCCTCCGTGTGGAGGGAGACTGCCCGCCGGAATGATGGCAGGCAACGCATCCTATTTCAATCCACTCCCTCCGTGTGGAGGGAGACCGCTGCGGCGGATTTGTGGCGCAGATCAGCAACGGATTTCAATCCACTCCCTCCGTGTGGAGGGAGACGTAAGAGGGCTGCACGAGCCGCTTATATCGCAGATTTCAATCCACTCCCTCCGTGTGGAGGGAGACCTTGCAATGCGGCAAGGCCGGCTCGATGGTATCGCGATTTCAATCCACTCCCTCCGTGTGGAGGGAGACGCATGGCTGCGGGATCACGGGTATCTAATCAAGCGCATTTCAATCCACTCCCTCCGTGTGGAGGGAGACCTTCTTTCGCAGGGTTGCAGAGGGCTTGCACGAAATTTCAATCCACTCCCTCCGTGTGGAGGGAGACGTAAGAGGGCTGCACGAGCCGCTTATATCGCAGATTTCAATCCACTCCCTCCGTGTGGAGGGAGACCAAATGTAATAGTATCCGATTTGTTGGATGCGGTATTTCAATCCACTCCCTCCGTGTGGAGGGAGACTTGTGTCGGTCGTTTCGTCTATTTGCACAAAATATTTCAATCCACTCCCTCCGTGTGGAGGGAGACCGAGGCGTTGATAAACGCCGGAGCCGTCCATTTTAGATTTCAATCCACTCCCTCCGTGTGGAGGGAGACAGAGGACACTGGCACAGAATCCTACACGGAAAAGATTTCAATCCACTCCCTCCGTGTGGAGGGAGACGACGTACCGCGGCAACATTGGCGATGAATCGAGATTTCAATCCACTCCCTCCGTGTGGAGGGAGACCAATACCATTCACTACATTGACCCGCAGTCTTTGATTTCAATCCACTCCCTCCGTGTGGAGGGAGACCATGCTGCGGCTCTGCAATGTGGAATTTTTGCTCGATTTCAATCCACTCCCTCCGTGTGGAGGGAGACGCTGTTGTCCTGTTGCAATTTTTAGTACACGTTGAATTTCAATCCACTCCCTCCGTGTGGAGGGAGACAACGTCCATTATTACGAGTTCAGCAACAAATCCATTTCAATCCACTCCCTCCGTGTGGAGGGAGACCTGGAAGTTCGTCAGGGACATGATGAAAACATAGAATTTCAATCCACTCCCTCCGTGTGGAGGGAGACTGTCGGAAATTGCAGATCGAGTTAAATTGACGCTTATTTCAATCCACTCCCTCCGTGTGGAGGGAGACACGTTCAGCAATTTTCTTATTCTTATACAGCTTAGATTTCAATCCACTCCCTCCGTGTGGAGGGAGACCATGTCATCTACATTATCAGACACCAAAACAATTGTATTTCAATCCACTCCCTCCGTGTGGAGGGAGACCGCGTTGGCGTGCTACTATGCCTTGTGGATGCTATTTCAATCCACTCCCTCCGTGTGGAGGGAGACATATATATTCTTTTTTATTGAGCTAAAAAAAAGTATTTCAATCCACTCCCTCCGTGTGGAGGGAGACCGTTCCTTTCACAACTTTGGCTTCCGGAGCAAAAAATTTCAATCCACTCCCTCCGTGTGGAGGGAGACATCCGGAGCAACTCGACTTAGAACAGGAGGAAAAAATTTCAATCCACTCCCTCCGTGTGGAGGGAGACGTTCCAGTCGTCGGAATCCTCCAATTTGGATTGCGATTTCAATCCACTCCCTCCGTGTGGAGGGAGACGAGCGTACTGGTATTCTTACGCAGTTACGCCGGAAATTTCAATCCACTCCCTCCGTGTGGAGGGAGACCCCCACGGCACGACCCCCCAGTTATAACGATGCCATTTCAATCCACTCCCTCCGTGTGGAGGGAGACTTTTTGACGCCATCGACGCCGCGCTTGCACAGGATATTTCAATCCACTCCCTCCGTGTGGAGGGAGACATTCCCACACCCACACCTTGATAGTTTGTAGCAATATTTCAATCCACTCCCTCCGTGTGGAGGGAGACGTATCGGTGCTGGATTGCTGATGATCTTCGGCAAGATTTCAATCCACTCCCTCCGTGTGGAGGGAGACATGGATGGACAAGAACTATGACATGGTATTTCAGGATTTCAATCCACTCCCTCCGTGTGGAGGGAGACAGCAAAATTACACAGCTTTCCGCTTAAAACTCAGCAGAGCAAATGCAATTTTGACAAAAAAGAACACAGATACACTTCTCCATGTCAGAAAAAATACTTTTTTTCTGATTTTTTTACGAAAAAGCGGGTGCGAATCCCTCCTGCTTTTTTTGTGCGCTTAGGGTTCGCACCGGAGCGTTTTCTTAGAACAAAAGCGGTTCCTCCACATCGATGGTTTCCTTTGCGCCGATATGTTCCACTTTTGTCTGATACTGATTCCCCAGATAGTAGAACCGGAGGCTATCCTTCTCGGTATCGATGGCATCCGTCAGCCGCTGTTTGAGCAGACGGCATTCCGCTGCATTCACGTGGCACTCAAACACAGAATTCTGCACTCTTGTCCCGACATTCACACAAATCTTTGCCACTCGGCGCAATCGTTTCTGCCCCTCTTTACTCGTCGTATTGACATCATAGGTCACAACCACCAGCATGCAATCACTTCCATAAAAACGGCGGATAGGTGTCCAGATCGCCACGCAAATACCTCGCCAAAAGAAGCGCCTGCACATAGGGCAGCAATCCCCATTCCACCTTTTCCTCCAAAAACGGATGGCGAATCACGTCATCCTTTCGCTTCTGCCATGCCTGCAAAAAAGTGCGCCGTCCGTCATCAGTCATCAGCACTGCACCATCCTCCTGCTGTTCGAAGTCCTTCTTCTGAACCATACCACGATTGATTAGCGTCAGAACAAACCGGTCGCAGCACAGCGCACGGAATTCCTCCACCAGGTCCAGCGCCAGCGATGGCCGCCCCGGACGGTCAGTGTGCATCATTCCCACATAAGGATCCAGTCCCACGGATTCCAGCGCAGAGGTACACATGCTCGTCATCAGCGTATAGGCAAAGTTCAGCATCGCATTGACGCAATCCAGCGCCGGACGCCGATTTCTGCCGTGAAAGAAAAACGTATCCTTCTCCCGCAAAATCATCTCATCCAGTACCGAAAAATAAACCGTCGCAGCCTCGCCCTCAATGCCCCGCAGCGTGTCCATACTGTCTGCTTCCGCCGCAAGAGAAACTGCCTCTTTCAAGAGCAGTGACTTCTGCCGGAATCGTTCCGCATCAATTCTCGGTCCATGATCCCGAATCATACGCTCCAAAACCCACCGACTATTAAACAGCTTTGCAGCGATCATATTCCGTGCAATCTTCAAGCTGGCATCGGCATCATCCGCCGTCCGGTACTGTTGCCGGCGCAGGAGCACGTTTCCGTTGACAGTTCCCTGCACTCTCGCCAGAAACCGTCCGGAACTGGTCAGAAAGACCAGTTCCCGCCCGTCCTCCGCACACTTGCCCATGAGCGCCGGACTGGCACCTGTGTATCCAAATGTGATGATTCGCTCTAAGATGTGCAGCGGCACACGCTTTTGTCCCTCTTCCTGCTGAACAACAACATTTTCGCCGTCCAGCGAAAGATAGGAGTTCGGGTTGATGACATAAAGCGTATTCAACAGCTTTTTCAATTTGCATCACTCCATTGTCCCAAGCATGTCCTGCAAATATCCAGTCGCAGTTTTCTTTCCGCAGATCACCGGCAGACAGAGGTCCTTTATGGAACACGCATTGCACGCCTTAGTACGTTTTCCCTTTGGGGTATGTCGCCGTGCATAGAGCGCATGCATCTCGGCTGCTGCGGATTCCACAGTTTGCCGCAGTTCTTCCGTCAGTTCCACCCGAAGCCGATGTCTGGTTTCGCCGTAGTACAGATAGCCCGCCGGTATTTCACAGCAGAGCATCTCCTCCAGACACATGGCCTGCGCCGTGAGTTGTGCCAGATCGCACAAATCCTCTTTGGGCGCGCCACGTTTGTACTCAATGGGTGTGACAGAAAACGTCCCCTCCTGTCCAAATATGGAAACACCCTTGGCGCTTCGGCGCAGCTCCACGGCATCGCACTCGCCGCTCAGTCCCAGACGTGCCGAGGAGATCTTCATCGCCCGCACAATGAGCAGATTCCCACGCTTTTCCCGCTTGTCACTGTCGTGGACATTGCGGTGCAGAATATCACCGTCTATGGTGCGGTAATTCTCGCTCCACTGCTGTTCCATATGAATCAGCGCCCACTGCCGCCGACAAAACAGAAAGTGCTGGATGCCGGAAAGTTGCAGGTACTCCTCTTCTGCGTAACTCATGCCATGTTGTCAATGATCTCAGGCTCCAGACCGTCCAGCGAATCCAGTGTCACCTTGTAATCGGCAAAAGAAGCCGGCTTTTCCACGCCCTCTTTCAGTTCCACGTGCAGCGAACGGTGTACCTTTGCCGAGGAGTACTTGGGCATCTTGCAGTCGTGCTTCCACCAGTAGAGCTGGCAAACTTCCATGGAGCCGTCAGGACGAGCCGAGGAGCAGTCATTTTCAAACAATGTCCGCAGCGCCTCCTTGATCTTCTCCGCATCCTCTTCCGTAAAGCTGGTATCAACTGCCAGCTGACAGTTGATGCTGCCCTTAATGACATAGAGCCCGAACTCCACCATATGCTTCGTGCCCATGGTGTCCGGAGATTTACTTAGTTCGGTGCCGTCTCCGTTTACGCTCTTTACGATTTTCATGCTAACGATATCCACCGGCGAAACGCTAAACGCTTGCTGTACTGTGACAGGGCCACGAATTCCGATTGACATACCACCGCTAAAAGCAAATGTCTGTCCAAAACTGCGGACATCAATCCACTCCTTGCAAGCAGCTTCTCTGTATGCCTTGCGGTCTGTTTTCTTTCCCTTGTTTAGTGCTTTCAAAACTTCATGATGATCTGCACGATCACGCAAACTCTTGTACTCATCCTTCTTGCGGTCATCCGACTGCACAAAAATCTTTTCACCCATATCCTGCAGGCGATTCCGGATCTTTCGCTTGATGCAGACATCTGAAATCTCGCCATACCCATCGTAGTTTTCTCTGGGACGGTTGCCATTCAGCGGGTCGCCGTTGGGATTGGCGTTTGTGACGGTTACCAATACTGCAAAGTCAATTTTATGTTCCAAACACATGATTATTCTTCCTCCTTTTTCGTTTCTGCATTTTGATGATTATGGTTAAGATAAAACATCTCGTGATCGTACCCCAACAGATACAGCGGTCCCAGCGGTGCACCGCTGGAGAACACCTCCGGTGTCATCTTTTCACAAATCTTCTGAATTTCTTCTTGATAATCTCTCGAACTATTCACACTCAGCTTGTTGAAATAGGGAATCAGCCGTTCCCGCAGTGTTTTCCAAGTCCGGCAGGGACGAACAGAAAACGCATTCCAAAACCGCATGGCATTGGTCTCACGTTCTGTGCCCTTATCATAAGTGTCACGTTCCAGTTTGTCCGCCACTGCCAGAAGCCGTCCGAACAAATAGCTCCGGTCGTCACAATTTCTATCCAGTTCCATCGCCGTCATTCCTTTCCCTCGTTCTAAGTTCTTCTTTCGAATCATTGCACAGGCAATTGCCAGCGCTCTTTGATGCTCATATTTTTTCGAGTTGCGATACGAATACGGATTGGATGCACGCAGCACCAAACGGCGCACCAGCTCCTGCGGCACTGCTCTCCCCTCCGTCACACACGGCAGCAATCGTACCATCTGACCATTCAATAACTTTTTGTTATCATTATCACTTTCACCGCCAAAGGCATAGGAAAGAATGGCATACAGCGGAAACGAATCGATCACCTCGCATTTTTTCACGCTATCATACTGTTTCCATGCCACAGAACGATGCCAGTTTTCCAGATTTTTCAGGAACTGCGAGCCCTCCAGCTCCGAATACATGGCAATGGAGAGCCGTCCGACAGTTGCCGCATCCAAGCCCATCACCATGACCTTGGCGTGAATGTCCAGCTGCTTCTGATAATGGAACACCATCTTCTGCACCAAGTCGGCATAAATCGGCTCTGTGGTGGGAAGCGGCTTCATTGCTTCGCAGTCGTCATCGTCGTCCTCATCCTCCCATGCATCCTCCAGCTGAGAAAATGCAGCGTCCACCTTGGGCATTGGCTGCATTGCACTCGCCCAGACGATGACCGTCAAATCCCCGCAGAAAAAGCCCCGATTGAGCTGCACCAGCCATTTCAAAGCATTGTGAATCTTCTGGGAATACTCATAGCCAATGGAGAATGCTTCGTTCTTGGTGGAAAACCGTCCGAGGTAGCTAAACCCCCGCTCATCATTGGCAGAGATCAGCTTGGCCTTATCTCCGGCATTGCGAATTTTGGCAGGGTGTTTATAGGTGACAAGGCACTCCTCGCCTGTTGCATAACACATCTGCCGATTGTGCAGCAGACTGCGCTGGTATGCGATAAAGCACTTTTGCAGCGTCTCGTCCCGCCACGTACAGTTCTCACACTCCAGATTTTTATAGTCCACTCGAAAGCGTAAAAACACGTCCTCCGGTGCAATGCCATTGATCTTTTCATCGGACAGCTTTGTGCGATCCTCATTCTGTTTCAGCAGACCGCTGTTCACCAAATCGTGTATGATGCAGCCCTTCTGAACATACAGCAGAAGCGCATGCACCGACGGATGGGTATACTCGCTGGCATCCCAGGACGCCAGCTGTTTGACATAGGCCTTGTATTTGTCCTGGTTGGATTTTCCGGTATATGCACCGTAATCCCCGGCGATATAAGGAAGCTTCTCTGCGTATGGCATAGGAACTACACCACTCGTTCTTGTACAGGAATCTTCTGTCACAGGAATCACAGTTTCGGAATCTTCCTTTTCAACCAGCTTTGCACTGGAAAATGTTCCGTCTTCCCGAATCGTGATTTCGATCTGCGCTTTTGCGGTAGAATGTGAAATGGGCAGCATTCGCTTTGAAAAATCTGTCCGGTCATGGAAATTCTCAAAGATCTGATACAGTTCATTCGCCCAGCTCATCTGCCTCACCTCCTGCGAACTCGTCCAGCCCGATGAAATTGCCCTCATCTCTGCCGAACTTCTTGATTGCCATGGGTTTGATGTGACGTTTAAACGTGCACTCCTCCGGCGGAAGAAACTGGATCACGCCGTCCTGCATCACCGGCTTCCAGAACCGCACCGTCATCTGATCCTTGTCCTCCGGAAGCACCGCCTCGTCTGCATAGGTGATTCCGTGATACATAAAGCTGTACGGAATCTCCCCGCTGTTGTCATAGTAGCCCTCTCCGCTGCCAAAGACACACGGTTCTACGTAGCCCTGACATTCTCTGGTTCCCAGAAAGATGTCCCGTCTTCCGCCACGCTTCACCATACGCTTTGCAATGTTATGGTGCTTGTTCTCGTTGCGGTCGCACGCCAATTCGGGATGATTCTCATTCCATTCAAAGTGCGCCCGCACCTGATAGCTGACCTGGCGAAGATACGTGTAGTACGCCAGATCATTTCCGCCCTCTCCATATTTGAGGGGACGGATTCCCTTTCGTTCCGTCTGAATGCGGTTCATAATGCGAACCGCATCGATTTTCCATACAATGGTTGGCTTATAGTAAATGCTGTGTGTGATTCCTTTCAGCGCTTCATAGGTCGGGATGTCATAGGAACACTTCTCTCCGGATGCTCTGGTGAGCACGTCGGAAAATAAGGCATAATCTCCCCACACATGAAACTCAATGGTATTTCGATGAACCATTTTCTGAACCATGGACAACACCTCCTTTCACTTTCTTCTGCATCATATCATAATTCGACAAAAAAGTCAAGTAAAAATGACAAAATATAGCTATTTTCACGAACAATTTTTTCGACAAGATTCGACAAATCTCAGAGTCCGAGGAACTCGTGCGTACCGCCCTCGATCTGCAAACCAAGCGCTGCTGTATCATAGAACCGTTTTTCCAGCGCCAGTGCACCGCAGCGCAGCGGATACAGTCCGCCGGACTCCTCCAGCTTTTTCCGTTCTCCGGCATAGACGGAAATGGTGTACTGCTGCACCTGCCGCAAAAGCTGATGCATCTCTGCAAACGAGATATCCCCATTCAGCCGCAAGATCATTTCTTCCGCACTGTCATCATACGGCACGATCACGGTTTCCGCCGTGTCATCAATGACCTGAAACGCTGCGCCGGCTGTGGCAAACGCCTGCAGGGCATACTTGGAACAGGGGTACGGCTTCCGCACACGGGATCGGTCGGTGGAGAGAAGTTCCAGCAGAGTGACCTCCCCGTGCTTTCCCACCGGATACGAGAGTTTGTGATCTTTCTCAAAATCGTGGTGCAGCTTTCTGAAATAGGCGAACATCGCCTCCACTGAGAGCAGATCTGCAAAATTCCCGCTGTCCAGAATCGTTCTGGTGACGCTCTGTGCCAGAGAGATCTCCGCCAGACTGCCCAGCTTCTCCTCAGACAGTTCCAGCAGGTACACCGGTGCCAGCTGCTTCAGTTCCCCGTTTCGGTTGCAGCGACCGGCTGCCTGTGCTGCATTGGAAAGCCCCGCCATGGAGCGCACCACGCAACCAAAGGAGACATCTACGCCGGCTTCGATCAGCTGCGTGGTCACACAAAGAATCGGCCGATGCTGTTTCAGCGCCTTGCGCATCTGCTCGATGACCTTGTTGCGGTGCGCCGGACACATATGGGTACTCAAATGGATCAGCTGCATGGGCTGCCCCGACTGCTCCTGTTCCATCTGCAATCGCTGAAACAGCTCCTGCGCCGATGCCTTGGTGTTGACCACGACCAGCAGGCTCTGGTGCTCCAAGAACTTTTCCCAGCAGAATTCCGCTGCTGCATCGTAAGAGAATGTTCCGGAAACCGGAATCAGTTCGGTTCGCCGAAGCACCTCGAAATCCTTTTGATATGCCCCGGTCATGCTGCTGTTCTCGTCCAGCAGCATCGGATATTCCGAGTTTTCCAGAAGAGGCTGTGTCGCAGAGCAGAGCACCACGGTACAGCCGCAGATTTTCGTCAGGAAATTCACCGCCAGATTCAGCAAATGCGTGCATTTCATGGGAATGGACTGCACCTCGTCCAAAATGATCACCGACCGGCAAAGGCGGTGCATCCGACGCACCGAGGTGTTTTTTCCGTCGAATAGCGCCTGCAAAAACTGCACCATGGTGGTTGCCAGCACCGGAACATCCCACTTCTCCGTGCGCAGTTCGTACGCCTGAAGTTCCTCCGCCGACTTTTTCTGTGCGAGCACATTGGAGTGGTGTTCCAAAAAGTTCTCGGCGCCGGCAATTTCCCGAATGTCCTTACTGTTCTGCTCCAGAATCGACATAAACGGCGCAACATAAACGATCTTCTCCATCTTGAATTTCCGGCACTCGTGAATCGCAAACCGCAGGGAAGACAGCGTTTTTCCGCCGCCGGTGGGCACGATAAGCCGGCATGCGCCAACCGGTTCCGCTGCACGGTCAGCAAACCGGAAACAGCGCTCCGAAATGTCCTGCCGTTGTTTCGAAACCGGATCCGTCCGATCGGCAAACTGCGCCAGCTTCTTCTCCAGATTCTGCGCCATCTGTTCCCAGAGCGGTTCTGTGTCAAAATGCTGTTCGGTCTGGCAATTGTGCATGAAGTCCGCCGTATCCACTCGGTCGGCATCCATGAGCACAGACTCCAGCAACCGCTCCAGCATCCCAAAGTAAAAGCACTTGGTTTCAAAGGCGTGGCTGTCCGGCTTTCCGTCCTGCCCTTTGGGCGGCAGGATGGCCTTGATCTTCTCCACAACCGCCGTGTACTCCGCAATGACACACTGCATCAGATCTTTCAGCGATTCTGTGGTATTGCCCAGCTCCGCCAGCATGTCGGAAAGATTTTCGGAAATCTCCCCATATCGCTCCGTTTTTCCGGTGCGCCTGGTGAAATAATCCTCGCCCTCCTCCGTCAGCCAGTCGTGCAGACCGTGGTGCGATAAAATCACTCTCGCTGCCAGCCGTGACGGGTTCTTTCTCTTGGGGAAATTCTCATCGGAAAATGTGCAGAGATACTTGGCACCGGCGTAGCAGTGATCGATCTCGCCACGCCGGAAATTTCCCACGCCGTGAATATAGCGATTGAAGTCAGCGTTCAGCTTTCCGGCATCGTGGAACAGCCCCAGCAGTTTCCCGAAATTGCCCAGCGAAACGACTGCGCCATACCGCTCCGCCAGCGTCGCTACGCCTTTCGCATGTTCTGCCACCGACTGCTCTCTGCCGTCCGTCTCCCGAATGTGTGCTGCAATTTCCATCATCTGTTTCTCCTCTCATGTGAAATCCTTATGATTTGACTTTATCATACCACATTCGGCTCTTATATGTCAATATTTTCTATAAATCTTGAAAATATTTTAGAAACGAAAGATCGCCCGCAGAATTCAGAGGAATCCTGTGGGCGAAATGTGTTTTTGCTGAAAATCTTTTTTGGCTGGTAAACACTGCATACCAATAGAAACGGTATTATATCCTATAATAAATATCATGTACGATGGCATTCCTGCGGTGCATCCGGATGGCTTGCATCGCATGTGCCAGCATTTCGGCGGTATTCCTCAATCTCGGTGTAGCAGTCCTGACAATACCCCAGTTCCCCGTCCCAGCAAAGCTGTTTCCTCGGCACAATGCGCCCGCAGCTTTCACAGCGGCAGTTTCCCGCCGAATCTTTCCATACTCGTTTCATTCCGCACGACTCCCTTCGAGGTGATATTATGTTCAAACTCAAAACTACACTCGGCACCAACAACATCTGCGGTGCCAATCTCATCCGGCTCCGCCACGAAAGAGGCATCTCTCAGCGGCAGCTGGCGAAAAACATGCAGATCGCCGGATATGATGTGGACCACCACTTCATCCGCCACATTGAAAACGGCGAGCGCTTCGTGACCGACATCGAGCTTGTGGCGCTGGCGAAGGTGCTACAGGTGGAGATCACCGACCTCATCGACCCCGCCATTCCCGTAGCCGTCCAAAAAGATTGACGGCGAGCGTCACGTTTTTCTCCTCTATTGTAGCATTTCTCCAAGACAGACGGCTGTCCGTTCAAAGAAACGTTACGTTTTTCTTGCTGGTTTTGTACAGCTTTTTTGAAGTGAGGGATTTCTTTTTCTGGTGATATGTGGTAAAATAGAAGTAAACCAATCTTATTTCAAAGGAGAAATACCATGAACAAGACTTCTACCCTCTCACTTCCCCAGAGAATTGCCGGCGCACTCTGTGTGGCAATCGCCGCAATTCTCTGGCTGCTGTTTCAGATCCGCCTCTGGAACTCAGGAAACGCTTTCTTTTATGACAACGCGCAGCCCTTCATCGACCTCTTCGGCAAAGGGCGAATTGATATGCTCAACAACATCACGCTGACGTGCTATCTGCCCACATTTCCGCCGGTGCTGCTGGCATACGGCTGTCTGGCGCTTCTGCCACGGCAGTACCCGTTCTCCGGAAGCAACACGAAAAAGTACTGGTGTCTGGCTGCGCTCATTGCCGCAATCCCCATTTTTTACGCCGTACTCTTCCAGCTGACAAGCGGCTATGTCATCCTCGGCATTGTTGCAGCAGAACTGCTCGGCATCCTGTTCGCCGTCTATCTTCCCTCCCTGTTTCAGAATCGGAAGCAGCTGTTTTCCAGACGTTCCATTGCCAAAGGGGCAGCAAGATATGGCATGTGCCTTGTGATTGTAGCACTCATGTCGTTGATATACGGCATGGCGCTGGGCATTCTGAATGCGGTGGAGAAAAATGCAGCGTCCGGGATCATTCACAAGTTTTCCGTTTCCAACACCACCGTCGGCGGTGTGGTCATCCTGGCAATTGCCGCACCGCTGGTGGAGGAACCCGCATTCCGTGGACTTATCTTCGGCATGTCCAAAAAGTTTGTACCGGTCTGGGCTGCTGCCATTTTCAGCGCAGTGATCTTCGGAATCTGGCACCGGAATCTTCCGCAGTTCCTGGGAACGCTTCCCATGGGAGTGATCATGGCGTTTGTCTATCACCAGACGGGACGGCTGCGGTATGCCATGGTGTGCCACAGTCTCAGCAATCTGATCCTGGTGCTCGCCATCGTGCGAAGAGGCGTGCTGCCGTACATTCCATTCCTCCATCAGCTTCAGGAAACCATTGTCAATCGCCTGCCGCTTCCGGCGCTCGTGGTGTTCCTGACACTTGCTGCCGCTGGAATCGTGGGGATTCTCTGGAAGCTGATGCCCATGGCGGCGGAGCGTTCCGGCGAGTGATCTGTGAACAAAAATGCAAAAGTTTTATTTTCGTTTACAATTTAGCGGTGCGGCTGTGCTACAATAACAAAAGACACTGCATAAGAGCCTGATGCAGTGATTTTTGGAAGGAGGGAACGCCATGTCCCAAGTGACCAAACGAGCTTTAGAACAATCGCTGAAAAATCTGCTGCTGAAAAAACCGCTGACCAAGATCACCATTAGTGACATCACAGAGGACTGCGGCATCAACCGCATGACCTTCTACTATCATTTCAAGGACATTTACGATCTGGTGGAATGGGCGTGTCTGGAGGATGCCAAGCGTGCCCTCGATGAGAAAAAGACCTATGACACATGGCAGCAAGGGCTTCTGCAAATCTTTGAGGCGGTACAGGAGAACAAGCCCTTTATCCTGAACGTCTACCGCTGTGTGCATCGGGAACAGGTGGAAAAGTACCTCCAGCCGCTGGTGGATCAGCTGATGCTGGATGTCATCCAGGAGGAGTCCGCCAGCATGGTGATTCGGGAGGAGGACAAACAGTTCATCGCCAAGATCTACGCCTACATTTTCATTGGCGTGATGCTGGACTGGATCAAAGACGATATGCGGGAAGCACCGCAGGAAATCGTTGCACGTCTGGTCAAGCTGCTCCGCGGTTCGGTCACCGCAGCTCTCCGGCGGTTCCGACTCTAGAGCGCAGCTCCGGTTTATCAATCCGGCGCATTTGATAAAATTTTTGACACTTTCCCGCTCCGTGATAAAAATCTTATCACGGAGCTTTTTTTGCCTATTGTGAATCCTGAAAATTCGGATATAATAGAATTATCAGCAACAAACACCCAGAGTCAGCCGGCTCTTAGATTTTAGAGCTTGTATTCATAGGAAATATATGCGGATTTTCGAGCAAATTTTTTTGCAGACAAGGCAAAAATTTGCAGGCATACTTTCGTATGGCAAGAATTTTTCACGCAGTATGCAGCAAAATTTGCCGAAAAGACACTTGTATACGCTTGTGAAGACGGGTTCTTACACAAGGAGGCATCGTTATGTATTATTCCGCAGGAACTTATGAATCGTTTGCACACCCCGAAAAGCCAAAAGATGTGGACAAGAAATCGGCGTATATCATTGGCACAGGACTTGCCGGTCTGACGGCAGCGTTCTATCTGGTTCGTGACGGTCAGATGAAAGGCGAGCATATCCATCTGCTGGAAAAGCTGGAGCTTGCCGGCGGAAGCTGCGACGGCCGCAAGGATGTCACCAAGGGCTTCTTTATGCGTGGCGGCAGAGAGATGGACAACCACTTTGAAGTCATGTGGGATACGTTCCGGGATGTCCCATCTCTTGAAACGCCCAATGTGTCCGTTCTTGACGAATACTACTGGCTCAACAAGCACGACCCCAACTATTCCCTCTGCCGTGCCTCCATCGATCGGGGCAAGGACGCACACACCGATAAAAAATTCGAACTGGATCGGGATTCTGCGCTGGCGCTGTCCAAGCTGTTTCTGACACCGGAGAAGGATCTGGAGGACAAGAAGATCTCCGATGTGCTCCCCGATTCCTTCTGGCAGACAAATTTCTGGCTGTACTGGCAGACCATGTTTGCTTTCCAGCGCTGGTCCAGCGCACTGGAAATGAAACGGTATCTGTGCCGCTATGTGCACCACATCGACGGTCTACCGGACTTCAGTGCCCTGCGTTTCACCAAGTACAACCAGTACGAGAGCATGATTCTGCCGCTGGTAAAATATCTGGAAGCTCACGGCGTCCGCATCGAATACGGCATGGATGTGAGAAATGTCATCATCGAAACCGTTGGCAGCAAGAAAATTGCCAAGCAGATCGTATACCGCAAAGACGGCAGAGAACAGACCATCGACTTGATCGAGGACGATCTGGTGTTTATCACCAACGGCTGCTGCACCGACACCTCCTGCTACGGCGACCAGACCCATGCGCCCGATCTGTCGCACCTGAAAAACGGCAGCGGGGAATCGTGGGATCTCTGGAAAGCGATTGCATCGCAGGCAAAGCACGGCGAATACGGCAAGCCGGAGGTATTTTGCAGCGACATCGACGCCACCAACTGGATGAGCGCCACCGTTGCCACTGCCAACGAGGAGATTATCCAGCACATCATCAACATCTGCAAGCGTGACCCCCGCACCGGCAAGGTCACAACCGGCGGTATCGTCACGGTCAAGGACAGCACGGAGAACTGGTATCTCTCATGGACCATCAACCGCCAGCCCCAGTTCAAATCGCAGGACAAGAACATGGTGCTGGTATGGCTGTACTCCCTGAACACCAACCGCCCCGGAAATTATGTGAAAAAGGCCATGCGGGACTGCACCGGCGAAGAGGTTTGCCAGGAATGGCTCTACCACATCGGTGTACCGGAGGAAAAGATCGCCTCTCTCGCCAGGGAAGCGTGCAACACGACCACCTGCTTCATGCCGTATATCAACGCCTTTTTCCAGCCGAGAAAAGAGTCGGACCGTCCCCGTGTCGTTCCTGAGGGTGCTGTCAACTTTGCCTTTATCGGACAGTTCGCCGAGACTCCCCGTGACACCATCTTTACCACAGAATACTCCATGCGGACTGGCATGGAATCCGTCTACACCCTATTGGACATCGACCGTGGCGTGCCGGAGGTTTGGGGCAGCAAGTACGATGTGCGGGAGCTGCTGCGTGCCTGCTACTACGCCATCGACAAGAAGCCCATCACCGATGAGAAGCTGTCCTTCATAGAAAAGAAGCTGCTCCGTATCGTTCTGCGAAAAGTCAAGGGAACGGATCTTGAGATCCTGCTGAAAGAGAGCGGATTGATCGAGTAACTCTTTTTTCCCGATATCACCAAAAAGAGCCTGCTTGCGGCAATTGCACAAGCAGGCTCTCTCATAGTCACTTGAAATTCAAGAATCGCTCCTGTATAACCAGAAATGCGACTATCGCTGACATCAAAAACCGTTTCGAGATGGAATAAGAGCTTGTGTTCATAGGAAATATATGCGGATTTTCGAGCAAATTTTTTTGCAGACAAGGCAAAAATTTGCAGGCATACTTTCGTATGGCAAGAATTTTTAACGCAGTATACAACAAAATTTGCCGAAAAGACGTAGATAGACGCCTATGAACACGAGCTCTAAGATCTCGAAACGGTTTTGTCACTTCGGCAAAAACAGCGATGCAGCATCCAGCATCCGCTCCCACAGCAGCAGTTCCTGCTGGTTGTACTGTTCCAGCTCCTCTTCCCCCAATTCGTTGTATGCCTCATAGCTGAGCAACATGGGGAATGTATCCGGCATCAAAAACTGTATCTTTCGTTCCAGCGTCATGGGAATCTCCCAATCCGGCCGGCAGTTCAAGTAATACCACTCGCTCAGCGGTGAGAGCGCAGCAAAGCAATAGTCACAGAGCGCCATGTCTACCCCCTCCCCGTCCAGATAACTCTGCCGGAGGTGGTAGTATAATTCCAGATTGGACTGATATTGATTGAAATTCTTGCCGTTGTCGTGGAGGATGTTATACTCCTGATATTGTAACACTGCCTTGAAATTCGGCATGAAATACGCTCGTGTCTGCATCATGCCGGTTTTCCTTGCGAGCACGGCAAAGAGCAGATACGGTTTCACGGCTTTCAGCTGCACATTGCCGTTCAGACAGGCGAGCAGTGCGTACAGATTCTTCCGGTACACCGAATTTCCCACACTGCCGTATAAAAATGTGTGCTGAATGGTCAGGCGGTACAGCCAGTCCGCCTCCTCGCTGCAATCCAGCAGTTTCGGCTGCACCGGCTTTTTCAGGTAGGCTCGGAGATCGTGCAGCTTTTCCGCACACGCCTGCTGCTGCCGGAGGAACTCCGTCAGTTCCTGCACGCACGCCTCCTGTTGAATTCCCTTGCGGACGTTCTGCTTTTCGTCAAACGTCTCTCTGCCGCTTTGCAGCAAGCCGTTGTCTGTTACCACGCAGAAATACAAATGCTGCAATTCCGGATTCTCCGGATGCTGATAGATCTGCGCCAGCAGATCCTCACAGGTTTCTGCAAGGGGCTGATACCGAATGTGATAGCGTGAAAGCAGCTTGCAGTAATTCTCCCAAAATGCACGCACACGCTTTCGTGCTTCGGAAAGTGTCAAATGATGCTGTTTCAAAAAAGCAGGCAGCGACACATACTGATCCGCCTGCGTCTCAAGATACCGATTGATCTCATCGTCCAATATATCCACAGTGACTGCACCTCTCTGCTGTTCCTTGCACTCGTCTTTCTGCATGATTATAGCATATTTCCCTGAGAGATGCAACGGCTTCGCAGAATTTCCCTACTGACGAAAGCGATTCCGTCAGCTTCACATGTGTCTGTTCCAAGCCCTCACGCTGATAAAAGCGGTGGGCATTTTTTCGCTTCTGATTGCTGGTCACCTCGAACTGCACGCACTCGTTCCGCAGTGCCAGCGCATCTGTGCCATTTGCCTGTCGAATCATTAGCTTACACCCTCCAAAATGGCACGCACACCGCCTGGCTCTGCCAGATAGTCCCCCACATCCACAGAAACGCCCTCATATCTGCCGTGGAAGTCGCTTCCGCCAGTCAGGAATAACCCGTACTCCTCCGCATACCGCCGGATGATGATATGATCTTTGGCGTGATTGACGTGGTGGTTCAGTTCCAGTCCGTCCAGACCCTGTTTTGCCAGTTCCGGAATGATGCAGAAATTCTGCTGCTGTCCGCTGTGCGCCAGTACAGCCAGACCGCCGGCGTCCTTGATGGCACGGAGCGCTTCCAGCGGTGAGGGATAGCGAATGTCGAAATCACAGATACCGCCGTGCTTGAACACTGTCTGATAGAATGTGCCGAACATCTCCGGCGCTTTTCCACGCTGCACCAGATGGTCCATGATGTGCTGCTTGTAGATATACTTGCCGTCGGCACGGTGCAGCCTGTCCGCATCAATATCATAACCGTGCCGGTTCAGGATCTCGATCTGCCGGAGGGAGTTGGCGTGGCGTGCCTCCAATGTGGGATGCACCAGACATTCCGTCACCTCTGGTCTGGCAATGCTGTATCCCAGCATGTGCACCCGAAAACCGTTCTTGTAGTCGTATGCGGAAACCTCGATTCCCGCCAGCACAGCGCCGAAAATCGTGGACAAAATTCCCAGACAAAAGGTGACCAGAAGCTGGTACAGTACATTTTGGATGGTGTCGGTAGAGAGCTTCGGTTCCAGAAAGACGGTCTTCATGTTGTGCAGCGTCGCTGCGATTGCCTCGCCCAGCTGGATTTCCTTGCAGTCAAACGACCAGAATGCATAGACGGTCAGAAACAGCAGCACGCTCACCAGAATCTTCAGGACGACTGCACTCCGGTTGACTGCCCCGACCTTGATTTTTCCGTTCCTGCTCCGCTTGGCGTGAGTCTGTGCTGCACGCTGCGGCAGCAGCAATGACAGTGACCGCCACAGAGAGCAGCACGGTTTCCAGCAGCTTGTCCAGAATCTTCGGAAAGCGGCGAATCGCCAGCTCATCCGGAATCAGATTCTCCCCGATCCAGACAAACGCCTTGGGAAACGACAAAACACCCTCGGTCAAATGAAATTTTGTAATAGCGGAGGCAAAAAAGTAGATGCCAACCACTGCCGCAATGAGCAGCGTGTAGGTGAGCTTGCGCCTGCGAAATACAGCTTGAATTTGTGCGTTCATATGGCCTCTCCCTGCATATCCAGCATGAGATCCTGGGCATTGGACTGGTAGATCTCGTGAATTTTCTCCTGCGTCAGTTCCGACGGCGCACGCCGGCAATTTCCGCTGCCTTGGCGTACAGGGCACGAACCGCCTGTGCAGCGGACTGCTTTTCCACATCGGGATTCCATTTCACCAGAATATAGTGCAGCATTTTATGTTCCTCCGTTCTCATTTCGTTCCAGTGCATCCAGCACCTTATGATATACCACCTGATTGGGATAGCGTTTGTAATCGGCAAAAACCGAAATTCCCGTATGATAAAAATATTCCAGAATCGCAGCTGCACATCCGGCACTGCGGCTCTGCCCGTACTCGCACTGACAGAGGATGTCCATTCCCTGTGCGTGCGCCGTCAGAATGAATTTTGCCAGATCATCCGCCTCCGGAAAATACGCCTTGTAAGAAACGCCACGCCGTTCCAGAACATCCAGATCCAGATCATCCAGTTCACAATAGAACACGTGATCGCACACCCTGCTGTAATCCATACGGGTATATGCCTTGTCGATTTGCTTGGCGGCAGGGTCACAAAGAACATGAACCAGCCCCTGTCCACATCCGCCGGAATCTCCGCAGAGCAGTTGATGGAAAAGCTCTCATCACACAAAACTCCGCTGTACCGTTTCCTCCTCCAGCGCCTTATAGAAATACGCCTGCGTGGGATTGTGGCATTCGAGGAACAGACGGCTCAGGTTGCCGTAGACCTTGGCAAGTTCCCGTTCGTACCGCTTTCCCTGCAGCGAGGTACAGAGTTTCTCCAGACAGCGGTTTTCCTGTATCTGCATTTCCAGATCTCCGCCCTCCTCGTAAAAGGCGAGCAGACTCTGATGCACCATCACCATCTGTTCGGCGTACTGGCGCTTCTCTTTTTCGCCGGGAAGCGTGGGCGGTTCCTGCGCCTTTTGAAGCCACCGAAGCTGCGCTGCTCTGTCCGATTTCCGGTAATAATCGTGCGCAATATCGGTGCAGATCTCTATATGCTTCACCGGATCGTGCAGCTTCTGGCACACCTCGTACCGCTTCCTGGCGTACTCCAGTGCCGTGTCCACATCCTTCGAGAAATAACGTTCCAGCTGAAGCAGCGCATTTTCGTGCACCGCAGCATCTCCGCTGAACTGCGCCACATCAGAACGCACTTGCTGAAGAATCTGTTCTCCACGAGGCGAATGGATTCTCTGGTAGTTCCGTGCAACGCTGAGCCGTTCTCTCACCATCTCATCAAAGGTGCACGATGCATCACCGCCCGGCTGTTCCATCTGGCTGAGCA
This sequence comes from Ruminococcus callidus, assembly GCF_020709055.1. Taxonomy (GTDB): domain Bacteria; phylum Bacillota; class Clostridia; order Oscillospirales; family Ruminococcaceae; genus Ruminococcus_C. The sequence continues at coordinate 7,340 of NZ_JAJFCK010000021.1, read as the reverse complement.
GTTCATAGTCGATCTTCGAACGGAAATGTTCCAGGAAATAGGCGAAGTCGCAGTTCTCTACCTGCTGATACACCAGTTGGCGATAGCACGCCTTGGTTTCCGGCGGAATGTCCCTCTGCGTTTCCAGTGCAGACAGCATGGCAAGATACCACCGCATCGCTGCATCTGCCCGCTCGGTTCTCTGCCAATATCTCGCCTGATAGAATCTGATCCAGAAGAAATTCTGCGCCGTTTCGCACTGTTCCAGCGTATCTGCGAATTTCTCATATTCCTGTGCCTCTACGAAATCCACATCCCGAAATCTGGCATACAGCTTCAGGAACCGTGCTGCTTTCTCTCCGGCGGTCTGATTCGTCCACTTGAGATACTGCCCCAGAAAGGACACGGCCTGTGAGATCGATATTTTCCGTAAATATCTCTGACACATGGAACGGCAAAATTCCGCCAGCTCATCGGATGATTGCATCAGACTGCATCCGTAGTACTTTTCCGCCTGGGTGAAAAACGTCTGCTCCGATTCTTCCGCCGTATGTCCCATTAGCTGGCTGGCAGCCAGATAGCCCAGAGAGAGCAGGTAATCTTCCGTCTGTCGGTTCAGCTCTTCGCTTTTGTCCTTTGCGTAGAACCGGACAGCCTCCTGCAAGGTGGCAGCTGCTTTCGGGTAATTCTTCATATGATAATATGTTTTCCCCAGCGAGAGCAAATTGGAGTAGCCCTCAATTTTCCCGTCATCCTGCACCAGACGCAGATGTCTCGTCCACCAGTGCGTTTCCCCGTACAGCTGTTCCATCTGGAAATGGAGGTAGGCATTCAGGGGGATGGATTCGTTCTGGTATTTTTGATACCACTTGTTTGCAATGGCAAGCGCATCGCAATACTGGTGCTCTATCCGCATGGCAGAGATCAGGTTGGCATCCTGCTCTTGCGGATCGCTGTCTACACGTTTCCCGCCGATTCGAATGCCAATCTCGCCGATGTTTCGGTATTGCTCCGCCTTGACGGCATCTTCCACCGGACTGAAGCACTCGTTATAACAGCGGTACAGCTTTTCGGCAATGCGCTTTTTCTCGGTATCCTCGTGGCATTGTGAGAATGCCTTTTCCAGAAACTTCACCTGATACTGCGGGAACATGACGGATTTTTCCGAGTGGGCACATGTCATGTCCTCGTGGAAAAGCGTTTCGCACACTTCGGCGATCAGTTCGCAGTTCAAGGTCAGCCCGTATTCCGGCAGCTTCCGAAGTGCAGCCTCGCAAATCGCAGCGAACTGATCCATCAGCTGTTCCTTTTCCGCTGCCTCTTCGTCGTCAAACCACATCAGCCCGGAGAACCGCACTGCAATTGCTTTCAGCTGCAAAAAGTACGGAACTGCATCTGCTCCCATCACTGCGGAGAACATCTCCTCCGCCTTTTCCATCCACGGCTGCACCTGTTTTCTCGGCAGACGAGCCGCAAGCGTCTGATACAGCAGAACAAGACTCCGGTTCGTTCCCTGGAGATGGGCAGCATAGTGGGTTGCCATAGCGAGAAGTGTCCGCCGGTTGTGGCTATCGGCATTCAGCAGTGCCCCTGTCAGTTTTTCCGTAGGAAAGGAAAATTCCCCTGCCTGCGGCGGGTAATTGAAGAGCACTCTGTCCGCAATCAGCGGGTGCAGACGATAGCTCTCCTCACCGCCGGACTGAATCACGCCCAGCGCTTTCATTTTTTCCAGCGCAGAGGTACAATCTGCCTTGCACCACGTTTCCAGAAACGCACGGGACACCGATTTCAATGCCGTCAGGGAAAGGAATTTCAGCAGATACTTTTCCTCCGGCTGGAACGAAAAAACGGAAAACAGAATGTCCATGTGCATCTGGAGGGAATGATTTTCCGGCATCCAGTCCTTTACCTGCCTGACACGTTCCGCCCCCACATGCGCCGTGCGCATCTGCCGAAAGGCATCACACACCTCCGCCAGATTAGAGTGCTCATGTGTTGCTCCGTAATGGCAGCAGAACTTGCCGAGAAGCTCGGTCATCATGGTATGGCTGTTAATGGTATAGAGCAGCTCGTCCACGATGTTCTTTTCGTCCGCTGTACAGGGCAGCGTGTAATAGTGATAGAACAGCGTCTGCGCCTCCCGCAAACCGGAGAGCGAAAGTGTAATGTCACGGTATTTTTCCGCACTGCCTCTGGCGGTCATGATCAGATGGCACGGCAGAGAGAGCCAGTCCGCTTCCAGCTCTGCGTGCTCCATGCCGTCCAGATTGTCCAGAATCACCAGCGTTTTTTCGCTGCAAAGCTCCCGCAAAATCTTTAGTTTTTCTTTGGCAGACAGATTCTGGGGAACGCCGTCTATGGCGATGTCCTCCGCCATATCCGCAAAGGAACCGTGGTATTCCAGATACACAATGGTCTGGTACGCCTTTCTGGCAGCATCGGCATAGTGCAGCGCAAGGGAACTCTTTCCGATACCGCCGACGCCCTGCAAGATCACACGTCCACACTCCGAAAGCTTGCTGCGAATCGCCTCGGTCTCTGCGGCACGTCCGGTAAAGAACGTTGCCGGCGTAGTAAAATTGGAGATGATGCTCCGTGTCTTTTCCTTAGAGAGGGCACAGAGATTGTCCAGCGCCTGCCGAAATTCCGCATCGGAGGAAAACCGGCTGCGCACATTGACCGTGAGGGTGTGCTTGAAAAAGTCCTGTAAGGCAGCCAGAAGCTCCGGATTCCGGCAATCGTTTAACCGGCTCTCCTCGAAGCGATACCGGCAGAAGCCGGAGATCTCCGTGGATTTCGGCAGCCGTCCGAACCCCCACGCAAAGAGCATGCAGCCAAAGGAAAAGAAGTCGGAGGAGATGCCGATCTGGCTGCGGTTGCCGCGCACCAGTTCCGGCGCTGCATACTCTTTGGAACAGGAGAGCACCTGCGCCGGATCGGTAACCTGTTCCAGCGGAATCATGCTGTCGAAGTCAAACATGGACACGGCATACTTGCCATTGCCCTCCGAACGGCAAAAGAGGTTAGACGGCTTGAGATCCAGATACAGCCAGCCCTGTGCGTGATAGGCGCAGACGATTTCCGCTGCCTGCGACAAAACCGAGAGGAAGCCGTGGAGGGTGTCGAAATGAATGTGATCGAGAGATGTGCCGGAGAGCTTCTCCGAAAACTGAAAATAGAGGGAATCCCGATAGGAAAAGACGGTGCGCAGCATGGAGGTGGCATTGACCGTTTCGGCATGCTGTCCCACATTTTTTTGTAATGCCGCTGCATCCAGAAACCGCTTCAGCATTTCCTCCGACACCTGCACCTCGTCCCACCTGCAGGGCGACTCCGTGCCAAGGGGATGGAGCTGCTTCAGGACACCATCGTGGCGAATCCCGTATGCATCGGTATAAAACGCATTATAAGCAATGCAGCTTCCTCCGCATCCGATGACATCAGCCACCGAAAACGTGACTGCTTTTCCCGCATGATAATCCGTGATCTCCGTTCCCGCCGGAATCGGCAGACGATTGTCATTCATAGCGAGTTCTCCTCTCCAAAAGCTTCATTCACAAACAGACTCTTAGAACTTGTCTTCACAAGAAATATATGTGGATTTTCGAGCATAATTTTGTTGCAGGCAAGGCAAAAATACGCAGGCGGGCTGTCGCCCGGCAAGTATTTTTCACGCAGGATGCAGCAAAATTTGCCGAAAAGACACTTGTATACGCTTGTGAAGACAGGTTCTTAAACTTCAAATACCGGAAATCCATACTCCCCGTAGTCCTGCGGTGTGAGCAGCAAAATGTCTGCCGGCAGCCGGAGCATCTGGCGGAACAGCGGATCGTTCTCAATGTCGCAGTTTTCCACAACCAGCAGCATTCCATCGGCGCACATGCCTCTCATGGCGGAAATTCGTGCGGCGGCAGACGATGCGCCGGAGTGGAGCGCAAACGCCTCCCCTTCCAGCATCGCCGAAAGTCCATTTTCTGCCGTTCCCTGCGCAGTGTGCAGATACCGCCTGCGATTCTGAAAACGGTAGCTGTCCGCCGCCTGCCGCAGCCGGAGCACATTCTTACCGGAGAGAAACACCACATGATTGCCGGACTGAAATTCCCGTTTGATCTCCTCTGCAATCGGAAACGATGCCGTCCGCTTTGGCACACACGGCCGGAGAAAATAGTCCGGATCGGATTCCAGCAGATCGCATAGTGCACGAGCTATGGCAGAGAGCGTTTCCCACCGCTGCGCATTGCTGCGAACCGGCGCAAGTTCCTGAATCAGCTGACACACCAGCACAGAAAACCTGGGGTGATGGTTCGGAACAGCACCGGATGCCAATTCGAAGATATGGTCGGAGATTCTCGGCGCTCTGCCGAAAAACTGCCGGACCACCAAATTCCTGAGTTGGAAACAGAGGGGCGATTTTTCCGCCGAAACCACATCCAAATGCAGCACGTGCAGTGCCTCTGTGCTCCCCTTTTCAAAAATGATGTCGTCCCACTCCGCAACCGGCTCTTTTCCAAGCTCGGCGATCAGCTGCTTCATCCAGTCGCAGACCGCCGCAAGCTTCCGGCAAAACCGCATGTCGTCCTCCGTCTGCAAGACCTCATAGGAATAATACCGGCTCTCACCGCAGAGCACGCCGCCCTCCTCGTGAATCTCCACATAATCCGGCAGTGTATTACCCGCAGAGGATGTGCGCCGCAGTTCTGCAAGTGTCCGGAGATTATTCAGGCATGCTGCCATACGATGTTCCAGCACATGTTCCAGTCCACGGATCACCTGAAACTGTCCGCCGCACCGCCGCACCAGATCGTCCGGCGCAAAGACCGTGAAAAAGCGGTGGGAATCCGTGTAGATGGAATGGGTGTAGTGTCTGGAAATCTCCGTCATATTTGCAATGCCAAGCATCTGCTACTCCTTTCCTGCGGAAGCCATATGTACCGGATTCAGCTAAAAATTTCCCGAAAACAGTCCAGCGGAGAATAGCCATCCTCACTGCAAAATACGCACGTGAGGAACAGGCGATCATAAGGATTTGCCGCATAGAGAATGGGAAATCCGCACTCCTCCAGCTGAAAGCTAACGTTCTCATAGAACGTGTCGAACTCCATCGGATTCGATTCCACGCCAGCGTAGGTGTTGAAAAACATCAGCAGAATCAGGCACTTTCTCAGGATGTCACCGTTGGTGACCGCATCGTGGGCACACCGGCGGAACTGCTCCTTGGTGGGGAAATTCTCCCGAATGAGCACTTCCCAATCCTTTTTGGGTTTCAGCGCTTCGCTCCCGCCAAAAATCATCAGGAGGAGAAAATCAATGGAGTTTTTCTGCCGCCGATAACCAAGGGAATCCTTTTTCTCCCTATCATCTTTTTTGATGCCGTCCTCGATCTCGCCGGTGAAACACTGCATCTCCCGATTGCGGTACAGTTCATACTCCGCTTCCGCTTTTTCCTTTGCCTCTTCCAGCAAATCTGCAAAAGCTTCCTTTGCCCTGTGAAAATACACCTCATCCGGCAGGACGTTGTTGGCGATGTAAATGACGGCTTCGGATTGTGTTTCGATCTCGCTGAGGGATTTTCCAAGGCGAACCGTCTCTCCGGAAAACGAGTGCAGCTCCGGCAAGGTGCGCTGCATCTCGGCGATCTGCGCTTTCATTGCCTGCACTGTCTCCCACGGACACCGGTTTTTCAGGCACCAGTAGTAGATGCACTCATGGATGCTCCTGAAATTGAACGGCTGGGAATAGTATGCCTTTTGAAAAAATGCAGCCGCCTGTTCCAGTGTCACATTCAGCGCAAACATCAGCTGAAACACCGATTCCCGTGACTTTTCAGAGTGATCCGGACTGCTCTCTCCGCTGAGCCATCTGCCAAGAGTCTTGTCTGTGATGACATCGTCTGTGCCGAGTCCCTGGAATGCCCTGCGCAAAAACGCTTTCATCTGCCGCAGCGCATCCTTATCCGTTCCTGTCGCACCCGTATAGCCGCAGTCCTGCATGAGTTTTCGCAGGCTGTCGCAGAACTGGCGGGCGATTTCCCTATCGGTCAGCATCGCCCCGCCAATTTTGCACGCCTGATAATCCGCATCCCCGACCGTCCCGCTTCCGGCAAAACCAAAAATCTTATCCTCTAAAATCTGCTCCGTATAGCTTCCGCTGTTTTCGTAGATGTCCGCCTCATAGGCTTCCGGTTTTTCCTTCATGGCAATCGCCTCCTGTGGATTCATTATATCACACAGAAGGCGATTTTTCAAGTCTTTGTCATTCTATGCCAATCCGATCATCTGCGGAACAATCCGCCAATGCCGCCGAGAATACCACCGAGAATACCGCCGACAATTTTGCCTACGGTTTCGCCAACCTTTTCGCCCGCAGAGCCAAAGATGCTGCCGATTGCACCGCCGATCTCTCCGCCACGGGCACTGCCGCTGGAAGCGCCCTCGCACACCGAGTCGATGAGCGAGTTCTTGATCTCCTCCTGATAGTTTTCCAGCTCGTCCGACTTCTTCCACATCTGTTCGTCGCAGTTGGCGTGCTGCGCCACCACCAGACGCTTCTTCGGCGGAATTGCCTTGAGGATGTACAGCATCAGCTTCGAGAGGTTATACGGCGGTGCCTGATCGATTCCCTCCTCCTTATATCCGGCGCTGTAGAAAATCGGATTGACTGTGATGCCGGTGTTTGTCTGAATACGCTCCCTGATGGAACGGACTTTATCGTTGAGGAATGCCGTGAGCACCTCGTCCGGACGGCAGTTCACGCTGTCCCAATGCTTGCCCTTCATGGCAACATCCGCCTGATTGACAGCGATCAGCAGCCGGTTATGGCGTTCCTCCCCCAGCGAGGGAATGATTACGTTCTCGATCAGTTCGTATGTCGTTCCCAAATCTCTGGTGCTTCCGTCCACAATGACCAGAACAAGGTCGATGAGCGCATTGCCGTTCGCATCTCTGCGATGCAGCAGCTCCACGATTTTCTTGGAGTGCGCAATGTCCCGCTCCTTTCCGTCGCCAAGTCCCGGACTGTCAAAAATTCTCAGGTTGTCCAGCTGGTACTCCTGAATCTCCATGGTCTCCGGATCCACGCCGACGCCAACCTTTGCCACCTCCATGTTAAACATTGCGTTGATCGTGGAGCTTTTTCCGCAGCCCGTCGGACCGGTGATCAGAATGTTGACAGGTTCTTCCTTTGCCCGCATGATGTTGGAGATCAGCTGACGCTTTGTGTCCTCCGGGATCTCGCTGCTTGCGTTGATGTTCTCTGCAAGTCCATCCAAAACATTTTTTTCGTTGCTCATTTTCAAAAATCCTTTCTCAGAGCTTGTGTTCATAGGAAATATATGCGGATTTTCGAGCAAATTTTTTTGCAGA